>DKYJ01000029.1:0-33245 GCA_002493305.1 Clostridiales bacterium UBA7103
GTGGGTGATGTGGCCGGTATGGGCGCCGACCTGTTTGAGTCTTATGTGGGCGCGCTTGTCTCTGCGCTGACTTTGGGCGTGTCTGTCTACGGTTTATTCACCGGCGCGGGTGCGCTTTTCCCGCTGGTCATTGCCGCCGTGGGTATCTTTGCCTCCATCATTGCCACCTTTTTTGTGCGCGGCAAGGAGGATTCTAACCCCCACAAGGCTCTGAAAATGGGCACTTATGTCTCCGCCATTATTGTTTCCGTCGCCTCCATTCCCCTGAGCAAGCTTTTCTTCGACCGCTTTTTCTACTGCGCGCCTATCATCGCCGGCATCATCGTGGGTCTTGTCATCGGCATTGTGACCGAGGTGTACACCTCCGGCGACTACCGCTCCGTCAAGCGCATCGCCGCCCAGTCTGAGACAGGCTCCGCCACCACCATCATAAGCGGCGTTGCCGTCGGCATGATGAGCACTTGGGTGCCTATCCTGCTCATCTGCGTGGGCATTTACATCTCCTATGTTGTCACCGGCGGGCTTTACGGCATCGCGCTCGCGGCTGTAGGCATGCTCTCCACCACCGGCATCACCGTCGCAGTCGACGCTTACGGCCCAATTGCCGATAACTCCGGCGGCATCGCTGAGATGAGCGGCCTTGACCCCCATGTCCGCGAGATAACCGACAAGCTGGACGCTGTCGGCAACACCACCGCCGCCATCGGCAAGGGCTTTGCCATCGGCTCCGCGGCGCTGACCGCGCTGGCGCTCTTCGTGTCCTACGCGACCGAGGTCAAGCTCTCTAATATCGACCTGCTCTCTCCCTATGTTGTTATCGGTCTTCTGATTGGCGGTATGCTCCCCTTCGCCTTCTCCGCCATGACCATGGAGTCCGTCTCCAAGGCCGCGTATAAGATGATCGAGGAAGTCCGCCGCCAGTTCCGGGAGATCCCCGGCATACTGGAAGGCAAGGCCAAGCCCGATTACAGCTCCTGCGTGTCCATCTCCACCCGCGCCGCTCTGCACGAGATGATAGTCCCCGGCGTGATGGCCGTGGCCGCGCCCCTGCTGGTGGGCATTCTGCTCGGGCCCGCCGCCCTTGGCGGTCTGCTGGCCGGTTCTCTCGCCACGGGCGTGCTGCTGGCGATTTATATGTCCAACTCCGGCGGCGCTTGGGATAACGCCAAGAAGTACATTGAGGAGGGGCACAACGGCGGCAAAGGCTCCGATGCCCACAAGGCCGCAGTTGTCGGCGATACGGTCGGCGATCCCTTTAAGGATACCTCCGGCCCGTCCATCAACATTCTCATAAAGCTGATGACCGTTGTCTCTCTCGTTTTCGCCCCCCTGTTCATCCAGATCGGCGGTCTGCTGTAAAACAGTCTCTTTAAAGAACTCCGGGTATCCTGCCCGGAGTTCTTTTTATGCCGTCTCCGCTCAGCCCTGAATACCCAATGAGAAAAGCGGGCGTTTGGAGTCGGGGTGAAAGAGGCGGGCTGAGATTTTTCGCCTTTATTTTCTTAAATAGCCTTAAGCATCTTGCTTTATTGGCAAAAAATCTATATAATATTTCTGTTTCTGAACGTCCTGAATAACGCATATAAACGCATATAAATGTTACATATAGATGGGTGCCAATATGAAAAAGATACAGATAATAAAACCTATAATTCTGCTCATTCTAATCGTGGCGTTGGGCTTCGTCGTGCGCGCCCGCGTAGCTGCCGTGAGCGCTGTCGAGCCGACTCGATCCCCGGCCGTGACCGAGCCCGAGGAGTCTGAGCCTCTCGGTGAGCCGGAGTTTTTCACTATTACCGCCATTGGCGACTGCACGCTGAATACTCCGCCCACATTTTCCAATGAAAGCTCGATCTCTTATGCAAGCCATCTTAACGGCGATTATTCCTATCCCTTTTCCAACACCGTTGAGTACTTCACCGGTGACGATCTGACCATCGCCAATCTTGAATGCACTCTCTCTGACCATAAGCTCCACTCCTATGAGATGTTCTATTTCATTTCTCCCTCGGAGTACGCCCAGATCCTCAGCCTCGGCGGCGTTGATTTTGTGACCACCGCCAACAACCACATGGAGGATTTCGGCACTCAGGGTGTTGAGGACACCTATGCCGCTCTGGACACCTACGGCATACCCTACGGCAAGGAGGGTCAGGCACAGATCATTACCACCGAGCGTGGGCTTAAGGTGGGCATTTACTGCGATTATAACAGCTTCAAGCCTGATGAGACCAAGTGCGTCAACGCCATAAACCAGCTCAAGACCGACGGCGCGGAGTATATCATCTGTATGTTCCACTGGCACAAGCAGGAGCTTCAATACACCCCCGACGAGTTTGAGACTGAGCTTGCCCACGCCTGCATCAATGCCGGGGCTAACCTCATCTATGCCAGTCACCCCCACTGTCTTCAGCCTATTGAGCAGTATAACGGCGGATACATTCTTTACAGCATGGGCAACTGGACTTTCGGCGGGCACACCTTCCCCTCCGACCCTGACACCGCTATCGTGCAGATAACCGTCCGCCGTGAAACCAACGGCTGGATAAGCAACGCAAATATAAATGTCATCCCCTGTGCTGTCAGCAGCCGCGTTGTGAATGAGGGCTACACCGGCGAGCATTATAATGATTTCTGCCCCACTCCCTATGAGCCTGACAGTGAGCTGTATAACCGCACGCTCAGCAAGCTCTCAGGCACCTATGAGGGCGGCGACGGCAAAGTGGATTACGGCAACTGGTGGGCAAGTCTTGGCTGATTTTCGAGGTTCATAAACATGAAAAAAGTAGTAAAAACTTTGATATTTATAATTCTGCTTTTGCTGATGGCATTCTTGATGTACCTGCGAACCATTCAGCCCATGCCAATTGCCAAAGCTCCTGTTCCGTCTGAGTCTCCCGCCACGGAGAGTACGGAACCAACGCCGACGCCGACGCCCACACCGACACCGACGCCCACACCGACGCCGGAGCCGGAGTATTTCACCATTTCCGCCATCGGCGACTGCACGCTGACCTCCCATCAGAACCTCAGCTCCTCCAGTCCCTATTCCTACGCCGGGCGTATGCAGGGAGACTACTCCTATCCCTTCTCAAACACCGTCGGTTACTTTAACAGCGATGACCTGACCCTTGCGAATCTTGAGTGCACCTTCTCCGACAGGGCTCTGGGCTCCGCGCAGACCTTCTACTTCCGCGCTCCATCGGAGTATGCCAACATTCTCATTCAGGGTGGGGTGGACTTTGTCACCACGGCGAACAACCATTTTCTTGACTTTGGTCAGGCCGGCGCGGATGACACCTACGCTGCTCTCGAAAACTATGGCATACCCTATGGCAAGGCCGGGGAATACAACATCATGACGCTCCCCTCAGGTCTGACCGTGGGCATCTACTGTGATTATAACAACTATTCCCCCAACAAGGACAAATGCGTCGAGGCCATCAACAATATGAAAAACGACGGCGCGGAATATATTATCTGTATGTTCCACTGGGGGCAGGAACTCAAATACCGGCCCAACCAGTCTCAGATCGATCTTGCCCACGCCTGCGTTGACGCGGGGGCGAATCTCGTCTATGGCAGCCATTCCCATTGTCTCCAGCCCATGGAGGAATATAACGGCAGCATCATCCTTTACAGCATGGGCAACTGGAGCTTCGGCGGCAACACTTCCCCCACTGACAGAGACACCGCCATCTTCCGTCTGAGCGTCAAGCGCGACATTGACGGCAGCATCTCCAACGACAGCTATGAGATAATCCCCTGCTGTGTCAGCGGCCTTCCAAAAGGCTCCGATCAGGGCGCGGACAACGACTACCGCCCCACCCCCTACGAGCCGGGCACCGAGGAATATGATCGGGCCATGAGCAAAATAACCGGAACCTATGAAGGCCCCGATGGCACCGCCGACTACTCCAACTGGTACCAAAGCTGGGGCTGATGAAAAAAGCCAAGTCATTCGACTTGGCTTTTTTCAATGAAATTCGTTCCTTTCGGAACGAGTGAAATATCTGCGATATGAAATATTTGCTCCGCAAATGTGAATGCATGCAGGCCAAAAATTGTACCTATCCCATGGCTCCCTCGTCAGAGGGAGGCTCGGCCGTTTCCTTGTTAAAGCAGCTCTTCAAGGCAAATTTTATTCGCAATTTTTTGAACGGAAACGCCGTTTTGCTGTGTTATTATAGGTGAAAGGAAGTGATACAGCAGCCATGCCGGACAGAACATTGACTGAAGCCGCCCTTGTCCGCGCTATGCAGCGCGGCGAGGAGGCGGCGCTTGAAGTGGTCATCGAACAGTACACGCCTTATGTCAGCGCAATTGTCTGGAACATAGTGAGCGGAGCTCTGGATCGTTCCGACGCGGCAGCGCTCATCTCTGATGTGTTTTACACGCTCTGGGTAAACGCGAAGAAGGTGCAGCGCGGAAAGCTCAAGGGTTACCTGTGCAGCAGCGCCCGCTCAAAGGCGCTCAACGCCGTGCGGGGCGCGGGGCGGGAGTTGCCGCTGGAGGAGGACATTATAAGCATTTCCGTCTCCTCACCGGACGAAGAGGCCGAAAAACGCGAAGAGTATGAGGCGCTGCGCCGTGCGCTGGGCAATATGCCTGAGCCGGACAAGACCATATTTATCCGCCGATACTATCTCTATCAAAAGGTGGCCGACATCGCCCGCATCATGAACATAAATGAAAACACAGTCAACACCAAGCTGCGGCGCGGCAGAGAGAGTCTGCGCCGGGAGCTGGAGAGAGGAGGTTTCTGATGGATAGACGCATTTCCGATATTTTTTCATACGGCAGCGACCCTGTATTCTGGGAGCCCTGCAATGAGATAGACCCCGCAGAGGTCAAGGCTCTGACTATGCGGCGTATACGCTCCCGGAGGACTCGGCGCGTATCCCGCGTGCTGCTGATAGCCGCCGTACTCGTCTCTCTGCTCACTGTCAGCGCCCTCGCGGTAGGTCTTTCCATTCACGCCCGGCGTCAGGAGCAGCTTCGGCAGGATATGAAAATCGACGAGAATCATGTGGACAGCTACGCGCAGTTCCCTATCCCCATAGAGTCAGCAGAAACCACGAAAAGCTCAGGCGTTGTCCTGCTCTCCGCTATAAAAGACAGCGAATCTGAGACTGTTTATGTGAGCATTTCTCCGATTGAGGAAGAGGATCTGTTCATAGAGGACCGTTTTCAATGGACGCTGGACGGGCAGCATTTCGGCTGTATGTTCCCCGTCTATGATGCTTCAGATTTGGATTATACTGAGCCTGTGACCGATGAATACTCCGGCATAACCTTTTATCAGCCGGAGCCGGAGCAGCTTCGGCAGGCCATTCTTGAAAATTATGACCCCGAGACAAAGAGCGGCCTTTTCAAATTTGATTTGCTGCTTGAAAATGTCAATGTCAATGAGCCGCTGGATATAAGCATATACAAGTCCCGTCACAACATTGAAACCCATGAGGTATATGACGTCGAGGTATGCGGTACTTTTCGTCTTGAGCCGATAGACGAGAGCTGCATCAGTCTCCGCTTTGCTGAACCTCCCACATTTGAAAATCCCGATACCGGCGGCAAGGGGCGCATAATCGGCGCAGATGTCTATGCCACCGGGGTGACATGGATATTGGAGCACGACGGCATGGCGGATATCTATACTTCAAGCGACGGCACACCGCCCAAACTCAGCGGGGACAAGCTCAGAGCCCTGCAGGTTTCATGGCTCACCGCGATTGAAAGCGCCCTGAATGGAGCGAGCCTGCAATACACTGACGAAGTCACTGTCGAACTCCCTATCGGCGTGATCCGGCTGGATTTTGACGGGGCGCAGCTTAAATCCCCTGTCAGCGCAAAAAGCACCCTTGATCTGAGCCGCATAGCCTCCCTTACGGTCATGGGTGAGACGGTGAATGTCATAAAATAGAATAATCGGACAAAGGCAAACCTTTGTCCGATTATTCTATATCCCAAAAAGTCTCTTCCCGTTTTCCATGCTTATGCGGGCTATCTCCTCGGGGCTTAGGCTCTTGACCTCGGCTATTTTCTCGGCGATGTAACGGAGATTGCCGGAGTCGTTGCGCTTGCCGCGCATGGGAACAGGGCTTAGATAGGGGCTGTCCGTCTCGATAAGAATTCTCTCAAGCGGGCACAGCTCCAGCACCTCTATGCTCTTGCGGGCGTTTTTATAAGTCACCGGCCCGTCAAAGCCCAGATACCAGCCCATTTTCAGCAGCTCCTTCGCCATCTCCGTGCTGCCGGAATAGCAGTGGAACACGCCGCGCAGACCCGGATACTGCCGCACTATCTCCATACAGTCCCCGTGCGCCTCCCGGTCATGAATTATAACAGGTTTACATAACTCTTGTGCCATGTCAAGCTGCGCGCGAAAAACGGCCTTTTGCTCAGCCATATGGCTGTCGTCCCAGTAATAATCAAGGCCGATCTCACCTATCGCGGCACACTTGGGATGCTCTGCGAGGGCGCGTATCTCGGCAAGCTCGTCCATTGAATAGTCCGTTATATTCTCCGGATGTACGCCCACGGCGGCATACACAAATGGGTATTTCTCTGCCAGCGCTATCGCGGCGCGGCTGCTTTTTACATCACAGCCCGGATCGATAATAAGCTCCACTCCCCCGACGTTCAGCCGCGGCAGCAGCTCGTTCCTGTCCTCATCAAAGGCCTCATCGTCATAATGGGCATGGGTGTCAAAATACATGGGCAGCCCTCCTGTCTGGTGGATAATTTACCACATCCAGGGCAAAAAAACAACCGCCCCGTGGGGCGGTTGTCAGTGAAGCTTTACTTTATCTCAAGTCTGCGGGCGGCGGGGACGGTCTCCACCTTCTTAGGCATATTCAGCGTCAGCACGCCGTCGGTATACTCGGCCTCGATGCCGTCCACATTGATGCCGGAGACATCAAAGCTGCGGCGGTAGGAGCCATAAAAGCGCTCGCGCTTGACAAAGTTGCCCTTCTTGTCCTTCTCGTCGTTGTCCATCTTGCGCTCAGCGCTGATGGTCAGGCAATCGTTCTCAACATCCAGCTTTATATCCTCTTTCTTGAAGCCGGGCAGCTCGGCCTCCAGCATGAAAGCGTCGCCGGTGTCGGTCACATCTGTCTTGAAAGCGGATACCATTTCGCTGTTACCAAAGAAGCTGCGCTCCAGCTCATCAAAAGCGCGGAAGGGATCGTAGGCGGGAACATTACGAATATGACGGTCAAAAGGAATAAGTTCAAACATGATACATACCTCCATAAATTATTTACTGTTTTAAATTCTCGGCGAAGCTTTTATCTCTTTCGTTTCACTTCGTATATAAAATACCGCACGAATGTTAATAAATATAGCAGATAATATGAACAAACCATGAATATTAGCACTCACGCGGCTTGAGTGCTAATATTTTGCCCCGAATCCGGCGTTTTATGCAAAAAATTCCCCGTCCATGTTTGGACGAGGAATTTACGCTTTTTTTGATATTACAGCGCTATTGGCACTGCGCCATCTTCTATGGGGCAGACATAACCGGAAGCGGATTTTTCCTCAAACTCCGCTTTCGCGGCGCAGAGCAGCTCCGGATCAGAGATAAGGTCAATAGCCGTGGCGGCCAGCACCTTTCCGGCTGTGAGCATAGCGCTATGGGCAAGGCCGGATTTGCCGAAGGACACCACCTGCCAGGAGTGATTAGGCACATCGGCCGGCCACGCGGCCACCTCTATCTGGGAGGTGGGAGTCTGCCAGCTCACATCGCCCACATCGGTGCTGCCTGGGGTGAACACCGTGCCGGAATAAAGGGGCATGATAAAATCGTTTATCGGCTTGGTCATGTTCTCCGTCAGAGCCTTTACCTGCTTTGCGATGCCCTCGTCCACCTTCGCGCCGATACCGGGGACGACAGTGCTTTTAGGGTAAGTCTCCCGCAGAGCCTTGGCAAGCTCCATGCTCGCCGCGTCGCACTCCGGCGCGCCTATCTCGCAGAAATTCTCGAACAGCGCCTTTTCAATGGTGTAGTTCGGCAGCAGCTCCGCCGTGCCGTCGATGAAAACGCGCTCAAACTTAGTGTCCGTCATCATGGCCGCGCCCTCGGCGATCTTATCGACCCGCGCCTGGAGCTTCACGGAGTCCGCCACCTTATTGGCGCGCACCATGTACAGCACCGAAGCGTGCGCCTGCACCACATTGGGGGACACGCCGCCCGCGTCGGTGATGGCATAGTGAATACGGCAGTCATCTGTCATATGCTCTCGCAAAAACTGCACGCCGATGTTCATAAGCTCCACCGCGTCAAGCGCGCTGCGCCCGTTATATGGGTCGCCCGCCGCGTGGGCAGCGATGCCGGAAAATTTATACAGCACCTGAATACAGGAGTTATTCGTCCCCGTGCGCACCTGACTGACATCGCTCGGATGCCAGCAGAGCGCCGCGTCCAGCGAGCGCCAGAGATTCTCCCGCGCCATAAACGCCTTGCCGCTGCCGCCCTCCTCTCCGGGGCAGCCATAGAAAATGACCGTGCCGGGCTTGCCGGAAAGCTCCAGATACTTTTTCACCGCCGCTGCGGCAGCCAGAGACCCCGCGCCCAGCAGATTGTGCCCGCAGCCGTGGCCGCAGCCGCCCTCGTTGACGGGGCTTTCACGCAGCGCGCCCGCCTGCTGAGACAGGCCGGATAGCGCGTCATACTCGCCGAGGATGCCGATAATGGGTCTGCCGCTGCCGAATTTGCCGCAGAAAGCGGTGTCAATGCCGCAGAGCTTTTCCTCCACCTCAAAGCCCAGCTCACGCAGAGCCTTACAGTAGAGCGCGGCGGATTTAAACTCCTTGAGCGACAGCTCCGGGTTTTCCCAGATGCTGTCGGCGATCTGTTTGTAGAATTCCGCCGAGGAGTCGAGCGACTCCACGGCGGCTTTTTTCATATTATCCATATTCAAACTACCTTTTTCACAACACCTTGGACAGGAAATCCTGAAGTCTGGGGTTATGGGGATTGCCGAAAATCTCCTCCGGGCTTCCCTCTTCAAGAAGCTTTCCGTCCGCCATGAACAGGACGCGGTTGCCCACCTCGCGGGCAAAGCCCATCTCGTGAGTGACGACGACCATGGTCATGCCGGCGCGGGCAAGCTCCTTCATAACGTCCAGCACCTCGCCCACCATCTCAGGGTCGAGGGCGGAGGTCGGCTCATCAAAGAGCATGACGTCAGGCTCCATGGCAAGGGCGCGGACTATGGCCACACGCTGCTTCTGGCCGCCTGAGAGCTGGATAGGATAGGCGTCCGCCCTGTCAGCAAGGCCGACACGGCCCAAAAGCTCCATGGCCTTAGTCTCGGCCTCGGCCTGCTCAAGCCCCTTGACCTTGATGGGGGCAATGGTCATATTCTGCAAAATAGTCATGTGAGGAAAGAGATTAAAATGTTGGAAAACCATGCCCATTTTCTGACGGTGCAGGTCGATATTGAGCTTTTTGCCGTTTTCGTCCTTTGGCTTGGTAATATCCACGCCCTCGAAGATGATCTGCCCCTCGGTGGGCTTTTCGAGCAGGTTGAGAGAACGCAGGAAGGTGGACTTGCCGCTGCCGGAGGGGCCGATAACGACCATGACATCGCCCCGGTTAATATCCACGCTCACACCGTCCAGCGCCTTGATAGCGCCCTTGTTATAGTATTTCTTGAGGTTTTTGACCTCTATCAGTTTATCGTTTATCGCCACGGCTCATCTTCCTTTCAAAATGGGCAATAACCTTGCTGGTGGGGTAGGTCAGGCAGAAGTAAAGCGCCGTCGCCACGATCAGCGCCTCGCCCATACGGAATGTTGCCCCCTTGACCGCGTTGACAGCCGACATGATATCCTGCACACCGATGGTGTAGCAGATAGCGGACTCTTTTATGATGGTGACAAATTCGTTGGCGATGGCGGGGAGGATATTCTTTATTGCCTGCGGCAGAACAATAAAACGCATCGTCTCCCATGAGCTAAGCCCCAGCGAACGGGCAGCCTCTGTCTGGCCGCCGTCAATGGACTGTATGCCGGAACGGATGATCTCCGACAGATATGCGCCGGAGTTGAGAGCCAGAGCTACCACCGCGGGGAAAAATCTGTCAAAGCGGATAAAGCCGAAGAGCTTGAAGTTTGGCAAAACCTTGACCCCATCAAATACCACATAGTAAATGATGAATACCTGCACCACCATAGGCGTTGCGCGGAAAAGCTCAACATAGGCGGTGGACACCGCTTTGAGAATACGCGAGCGCCCCATGCGGCAGGTGGCAATCAGCAGCGCCAAAACGAAGCCGAAAATAACTGTCAGCGCGGAGAGCGAGATCGTGCAGACAACGCCCTGCAAAAACAGCTTCCAATAGGCAAGGGCTTTTTCAAAGCCCGCAACAGTAAGCATAGTTCTTTCTCCTTAAATGTCAGCTCTTGAACACACGAAGCCCTCCGCTTTGCGGCGGAGGGTTTCGCGTTGATCAGCACTTGCGGAAATCAGCCCTGAGCGGCCTCATCGGGGAGCAGACCCTCGATGATCTCGCCGGTGGACAGCTCGTTAGCCTCGGCAACAGCGCTCTCAAGGAAGCCGTCCTCATTGGCGGCGGCGATCGCCAGATTCACAGCGGCCAGCAGCGCTTCATTGCCCTTGCTGATACCGAAGGCAGAACCGGCAGCGGCCTCATAGGGAACATCGTGGACGATCTTCAGCTGGGGGTAGCTCTTGGCGTAGTTCTCGGCAACGGCAGTCTCGATGAAAGCGCCGTCAAGCTTGCCGCCGATAAGCTCGGCAACAATGTCGGTGACCTTTACCAGAGAGACGATGTCAGCGTCGGGGGTGTTGGCATTGGCCAGATCCATCTGGATAGAGCCGTTCTGCGCGCCGATGGAGTACTCGGCCTTGTTCGCGTCAGCCAGAGTGGGGAACAGATCCTCCTTGCCTTCAACAGTGACGAAAGACTGCCCGCCAAAGTAATAAATATCAGAGAAGTCCATAGCATCCATACGGCTGGGGTCGGGAGAGAGGCCGGCAGCGCCGATGTCAACACTCTTTGCGGCCAGCTCATTGAGGACGCCGTCAAAATCCATGGGGATGATCTCAGCCTCGAGGCCGAGGAATTCGGCTATGTACTGAGCCATGCCCACATCAAAGCCCGCGAGCTGGGGGTTGCCGTCGGCGTCGATGGCATAGAACTCATAGGGGGCAAAGTCGGGGCTGGTGGCGATGGTGAGCTTGCCCTCGGTAACTGTCTGGATAAGGGGCTTGAGCTCGTCAATGGTCATGCTGGAATAGTCGACCGGCTCGTCAGCGGGAGCTTCGGACTCAGCGGGAGCCTCCGGAGCTTCACTTGCGGCGGGGGCGGGAGAGCTGCCGCAGGCGCAAAGGGCAAAAACCATAGCCAGTGCAAGAAGCAGGCACATAAGTTTGGTAAGATTTTTCATTTTGCTTTCCTCACAATCAATTAGTTATAATCAACAATTTGTCCCTTGGACGATTGTGATAATAGCACAATGAAAAGCTCTTGTCAACAGATTTTTGAAAAAATATTCGATATTTTTTAGATTTTATTAGTTTTTATTCATTTTCCCATTGAATATTCACTTTTTTATGAATATTCAATGGATATTACCTGTTTTATTCAGCTTTATGCAGCCGATTTGCAATGCTCGCCATACCGAAAACCACCAATTCAGCTACCACGATGCTGGCCCCTGTGGGCAACTCAAGGAAGTAAGAGGCGGTTGCCCCCGCGATGAAGCACAGCACCGACACCAACGCCGCGCAGACGACCACCGCCTTGAAGCTGCGGCACAGGCGCATCGCCGAGAGCGCCGGGAAGATAATCAGGCTTGATATGAGCAGCGCTCCCATCATGCGCATACCCAGCACCACCGTCACTGCTGTCAGCACGGCGATGACCGTGTTGTAAAGCTGGGTTTTCGTGCCTGTTGCGCGGGCAAAGGTCTCATCAAAGGTGACGGCGAATATGCGCGGATAGAGCAGGATAAACATTGCCAGCACCAGCACGCTCAAAATAACGCTCAAAACCGCGTCCGACCGGCTGAGGGAGAGTATGCTGCCGAACATATAGGCCGAAAGCTCCGTATTCATGCCCCCGGCAAGGCTCATGCAGATAACGCCTATCGCCAGCGCCGCGCTTGAGATCATGGCTATGGCTGAATCTCCGCTGAGCTTTTCGCTGCGGTTTAAACGCAGGAGCAATATTGCCGCGGCGATGACCGTAGGCACAGCCACAGCCAGCGGCGCAAGCCCCAGCGCCGCCGCAACAGCCAGCGCCCCGAAGCCCACATGGGAAAGCCCGTCCCCTATCATTGAAAAGCGTTTTAGCACCAGAGACACTCCCAGCAGCGCAGCGCACAGGCTCACGAGTATGCCCACGGCAAAAGCCCGCTGAATAAAATGGTATGAAAACATATTTATAAGCTCTGTCATGGCTCACCTCAAAAATCTGCGGGCTTGATCGCTCTGCTTATAGTCCTGCACCGTGCCGAAAAAGCTGCTGTCTCTGCCGAGATGCAGGATATGCGTCGCGTAGCGCAGAGCGGCCTTTATATCGTGCGACACCATGATGACCGTTATCCTGTCGCAGAGGTTTACGAGCTTAATGAGGTTATACATCTCCTCGGCGGCGATTGGGTCAAGCCCGGTGACAGGCTCATCGAGCAGGAGCATCCTGCCGGTGGCGCACAGCGCCCGCGCCAGCAGCACCCGCTGCTGCTGACCGCCGGAAAGCTCATGGTAGCAGGCTTTTTTGATGGAGTCTATGCTCATGCGCTCCATGTTCATCTCCGCAAGCTCCCGCTGCTTCGCCCCGTAGTGGGCGCGTCTGCCCATGGAGTTGATGCAGCCGGAGAGGACGACCTCCTCAACGCTCGCGGGGAAATCCCGCTGTATCCGGGTCTGCTGCGGAAGATAGCCGATAGAACTGCTCTTTAAGCCCTCTCTGAAGCTGACAGAGCCGCTGTCAGGCGCTTTAAGCCCCAAAAGACCCTTTATCAGCGTGGATTTGCCTGAGCCGTTTTCACCCACAACGCAGAGATAGTCCCCATCGTCAAGTGAAAAGCTCACGTTTTCCAGCACCCGCTTCCCGTCATAGGAAATGCAAAGGTCTTTACAGGTTAATATTTTCATCAGCACAGCGCCCCCCTCAATCTCGCGGCGTTATCCCACATAATGTCAAGATAGCTTATCCCCTGCTGGAGCTCCCCTGCGGTCACATTATGGCAGGAGTGGAACAGCAGCTTTTGGCAGCCGGTGTCCTCGCAAATCACATCGGCCATCTTCTGGTTTGAAAATTCCACATAAAAGACCACCGGTATCCGCTCCTCACGCACCCTGTCTATAAGGAAAGCCACTGTCCGGGCGGAAGGCTCGGCGTCATCGGCGCAGCCTGGGAAGGCAGCGTAGTAGTCATAGCCGTACTCCTCCGTGAAATAACGCACTGGGAAACGGTCGGCAAAAATCAGGGTCTTGAATTTTGCGTTCTCCGCAATGTCATAAAACTCCGCGTCCAGCGCCTCAAGTTCCGCTGTGTATTCGTCAAGCCGGTTTACATAATATTCGTCATTCTCCGGGTCTATCTCGCAAAGTCGGGCGCATATCTGCCGGCAGATGAGAATGGCATTTGCCGGAGAAGTCCACTCGTGCTCGTCCGGTTCACCATGCCCGTGTTCATCTTCTTCATGCTCCCCGTGCTCGTGGCTGTGGCCGACCTGCATACCCTCTTTTATCTCCTCCGTCACGGTGCTGACGCATTGGAGCATCTGAAGGCAGGGTATCTTCGCCTCCTGCCCCTCAAGCAGAGTCTCCAGCCATTCCTCGGATTCTCCCCCGTTGCAGACGAGAAGGTCGCAGCTCTGCAGGGTGATAACTTCCCTCGGCGTAGGCTCAAAGCTGTGCGTCTCCGAACCGGGGGGCACAAGCAGGGTCACGCACGCCTTGTCCCCGGCGATATGGCAGGCGAAATCATAGGCGGGGAAAACCGTTGTGACTATCTCAAGCCCCTCTCCCCCGTTGTCTATACTCCCCCGGCCACAGGCGCAGAGACCCAGCGACAGGCATATTATAAGTAAAAAAGCATAAAACCGCTTCATATAGTCCCCTTAACACGATACTTTCAAAGTATTGTTTATAATACTCCTATCCGCCTTTTCGGTCAACATTGACATGGCGCTTTTTTATATTTATAATGTAGCAAAAATATAATTTGGAGGCTGAACATGAATATCTGCGTTTTCGGCGCGTCAAGCCGTTTGCTGGAGCAGGAGTACTACGAAGGGGCATATCAGGCAGGTGCGCTCATCGCTAAGGCAGGGCACAATCTGGTTTTCGGCGGAGGCGAGGGCGGCATCATGGGTGCCGCTGCGCAGGGCGCGCTGGATAACGGAGGCGAAATAACAGGCATCTCCCCCAGATATTTCGATAATCCCGGCATGCTCTTCAGCCAGTGCAACGAGATGATTTTTACCGACACACTCCGGGAACGCAAGCAGCTCATGGAGGACATGTGCGATGCGTTTATTGCCCTGCCCGGCGGTATCGGCACCTTCGATGAGACAATTGAGGTCATCGCCCACAAGGCTCTGGGCAGGCATTGCAAATCTCTTGCTCTGCTCAACATCAAAGGCTGCTATGAGCCGCTTGTCGCCATGCTCAGGGACGCGGCGGAGCGCAAGCTCATGGGTAAGAGCGTGCTGGAGCTTTTCGCCCTCTGCCAGACGCCTGAGGAAGCCGTTGAGCAGGCAGTTCGACCCGATTCCCGGCAGCGTTGCATCGCTGATTACTGCAAATAATATTTATTCTCAGCGCCCGGGGCACTGCTTAGTTTTTTGCCACGGTTTTTTTGCCGTTTTTGCAAGTTTTTGTTGAAGCAAAGCCAAATTTTTGTTATCATATGTAAATAAGTAATTTTTGAAGGTTAGACTATGAAGTGCAAGGAGTGGATAATTCCATATGAGCGCCCCAGCGTTCCGGAGGAGATCCGGGCTTTGGGCTATGGCTCGCTTTTGTGCACGGTGCTGTCGCTGCGCGGCGTTGTAACGGCTGCGGCCGCGCGCCGGCTCATAGAGGGTCTGGGCGAATGCCTTTACGACCCGATGCTCATGACCGGCATGGCCGAGGCGGCGGCGCGCATTGACCGGGCCGTTGATGAAGGTGAGACTGTGGCCGTCTACGGGGATTACGATGTGGATGGTATAACCTCTGCCTGCCTTTTGACGGATTATCTGCGCAGCCGCGGGCTTAAATGTATCCCATACATACCTGACCGCAACAGCGAAGGCTACGGCCTCAACTGCGCCGCTCTTGAAAGCCTGCACCGCCGCGGGGTCAGCCTTGTCATAACCGTTGACTGCGGCATAACCGCCGTGGAAGAGGCCCGCTTTGCCTCTGAGCTTGGGCTTGACCTGATAATAACCGACCACCATGAATGTAAATCGGCGGAAATGCCGGAGGCAGTGGCTGTAATAGACTGCAAGCGTGAAGGGGATAATTATCCCAACAGGGATCTTGCTGGCGTGGGCGTGGCGCTGAAGCTGGTGTGCGCCTGTGAGGGCGGCGAGGCCATAGCGGAGCGCTATTGCGACCTTGTGGCCATCGGTACAATCGCCGATGTCATGCCCCTGACCGGGGAAAACCGCTGTCTTGTGCGCATGGGTCTAAAACAGCTTGGCCGCAGCCCCCGACCCGGTATTGCCGCCATATTGCACGAGGCGGGCATGGATCTTAAAAAGCTCACCGCCTCTGCCATAGGCTTTGGTCTTGCGCCCCGGCTCAACGCCGCAGGCAGGCTTGGTCAGGCCTATTACTCAGCTAAACTTATAATGTGCAAAAATGATGAGGACGCCGCCGCCCTCTCCGCCACCCTCTGCGAGCTTAATCATCGCCGCCAGAGTATCGAGACGGAGATATGGCAGCAGGCCTCGGCCATGATAGGCGACAGGGAGCCGGAGCACCCCATCGTCCTCGCCGGTGACGACTGGAACCCCGGGGTCATCGGCATCGCCGCCTCCCGGCTTGCCGAGCGCTATTCCATGCCCGCGATCATGATCTGCTTCTCTGGCGATGTGGGCAAGGGTTCCTGCCGCAGCTATGGCGGCTTTAATCTCTTTGAGGCGCTGTCTGCCTGCTCTGAGCATCTTATCAGCTTTGGCGGGCACGCGCTGGCAGCGGGGCTGAGCATCAGCCGGGAAAAGCTTGATGATTTCCGCACCGCTCTTGCAAAGTACTATTCTGAAAACCGCCCCGCTCCGAGCCCTGAAGTCCAGTGCGACCTGCTGATATCCGACCCATCTTTGCTGACAGTCGACAATGTTCGGGAGCTTGATCTGTTGGAACCTTATGGAAACGCAAACCCCAAGCCCATCATGTGCATGAGCGGCGTACGGCTTGAATCCGTCTCCGCCATCGGCGGTGGCAGGCATATGCGCATACATGTGCGTCTGGGTCAGGCCGGCTTTGACGGGGTATTCTTCTCCCACACACCGGAGGAACTGTCTATTTACGCCGGTGACCGGGTCGATGTGGCCTTCACGCCGCAGATAAATGAGTTTCGCGGCAGTACCTCGGTGCAGCTTCTCGTCAGGGCTCTGCGTTCGCATAAGGACGAGGGCTTCTGTAAAAGTATTCTGGCGGGTGAACGGCAGCTTATGTGGGCGCTGGCTCCCTACCGCCCCAGCCGGGCGGAGTTTGCCCGGGTCTGGCGTGGGATAAACGGCCCCCTTCCCCAAACGGAGGAAGCTATCATAAGCCGTTGCCCGCCGGGTATGGAGGAGGAAAAATACTGTCTGTGTCTGATGGCTTTTTTGGAGGCCGGGCTTCTCGGAAGCGAGGACGGGCGCATTTTCGGCGCGCAGCCTGTTGAGATAGACGGCAAGGCCGACCTTGAGGCAACCAGCCTTATATCGGCTCTGCATTACTGATAAAGAAGTGTTTGTATGGACGAAAATGTGAAAAGAGAACATGTCCTGCTGGATCCGGACGCAATGTTTGCCCAGCTTGAGGAGAAGATCATCGCCACAGGTCATCAGATGGACATGGGGCGTATCCGTGCCGCCTATCAAATGGCGCGCACAGCTCATTCCGGCCAGCTGAGGAAGGATGGCTCCCCCTATGTGACCCATTGCGTGGCCGCGGCTGATATCTCTGTTGATATGGGGCTTGATGAGGATTCCATTATTGCCGCGCTCCTGCACGATGTCATTGAGGACACGAGCCTTACTCATGAGGACATTGCCCGCCAGTTCGGCAAGGCCGTGGCCGACATCGTGGAGGGCGTCACAAAGCTGACACGTGTGCAGTACACCAGCAAGGAAGACGAGCAGATGGAAAACCTCCGCAAGATGCTCATGGCCATGGCGAAGGATATCCGCGTGATCCTTATAAAAATTGCTGACCGCCTGCACAATATGCGCACGATGGCCTACCAGACGCCGGAAAAACAGCGTTCCAAATCCCTGGAAACCATGGAGATCTACGCCCCTATTGCCCACCGCCTCGGTATGCAGCGGGCAAAGTGGGAGCTGGAGGATCTGTCGCTGCAATATCTTGACCCCACCGGCTATAAGGAGATCACCGACTCGCTGGCGGCGCGTATGCCGGAGCTTGAAGCCTTCATGGACGTTATGAAGGAGAAGATACAGAACCGCCTTTCAGAGGCCGGCATCAAGTCAACAGTCTTTTGCCGGATAAAGCATGTGTACAGCATCTACCGCAAGATGTACTCACAGAAGCTGGATATCAACGGCATATTTGACCTCTGCGCCTTCCGTGTCATTGTGGACACGATACCCGACTGCTACAATGTGCTTGGCATTATCCACGATATGTTCAAGCCAGTGCCTGGCCGCTTCAAGGACTATATCTCCACCCCCAAGCCCAACATGTACCAGAGCGTACACACCACAGTCATTGGCACGGAGGGCATACCCTTTGAGGTACAGATACGCACCTGGGAGATGCACCGCACCGCTGAGTACGGCATAGCCGCGCACTGGAAATACAAAATGAACGACGGCGGCGGGAGCCTGCGTCAGGGCGACGAGGATAAGTTTGCGTGGGTGCGCAGGCTGCTGGAGAGCCAGCAGGAATCCGACGCGCAGGACTTTTTCCACAACCTGAAAATTGACATGTTTGCCGATGAGGTATTCGTTTTCTCCCCTAAGGGTGATGTTATCAACCTCCCCGCCGGAGCCACGCCTATCGACTTTGCTTACAGCATACACTCAGATGTCGGCAATCATATGGTGGGCGCCAAGGTCAATGGCAGAATAGTCAACTTTGACTATTCCCTACAAAACGGGGACATTGTGGAGATACGCACCTCCCAGTCCTCCGGCCCCAGCCGGGACTGGCTGAATATTGCCCGCAGCGGCTCCGCCCGAACAAAGATAAAGCAATGGTTCAAGCGCGAGCGCCGGGACGAGAATATCATCCGCGGCCGGGATATGCTTTTTGACGAGCTCAGGCATATGGGCATCTCCCCCGACGATGCTTTGGACGAGGCCATTTCCGCCCCGGTCATCAAACGTCTTTCCTACACCTCGGTGGACGATATGTACGCCGCCATAGGCTATGGCGGCTGCACTGTGTCAAGAGTTGCAAACCGCCTGCGGGATGAGCTGCGCAACCATGAGTCGGAGAAAAAGTCCGTGCTTGATAAAGTCAACGATGCGGCGGAACGGCGCAACCAGAACGCCATCAAGGAGGGCAAGGCCGTCCACGGCATACTGGTACAGGGGCTTGAAAACTGCCTTGTGAAGTTCTCGCGCTGCTGCACTCCCGTGCCGGGGGACGACATAATCGGCTTCATCACGCGCGGTCAAGGCGTGTCCATCCATCGCAAGGACTGCCCAAACTACCTCAACCGCCTCAGTGACCCGGAAAGTCAGGGGCGCTGGATAAATGTGGCCTGGGCAAGCCAGATAAACGACAGCTATGTCACAACCATCAGCATCTCCTCCAAGGATCGCTCCGGCCTTGTCATGGATATCGCCACCGTGCTCAATACGCTCAACGCAAAGGTGCGCAACCTCTCCTCGCGTGATATCGGAGGCGGCCTTGCGCTGACTGTGCTCACGTTGGAGGTCAAGAGCGCCGAGGAGCTGAGATATATCATGTCCAGGCTAAACGCCATCCCCGGCGTATCGCAGGTCACGAGAAACGGAATATAAACGAAAGGCAGAAGGTCATGAGAGCAGTAGTTACAAGAGTCAAATCCGCCTCTGTCAGCATTGGCGGCGCCGTCCGCGGTCAAATCGGCAAGGGGTTTCTGGTGCTGCTGGGAGTCCATAAGGACGACACGACCGCCCAGGCGGAGAAAATCGCCGATAAGATTTGCGGTCTGCGCGTGTTTGAGGACGAGGGCGGAAAGATGAACCTTAACCTTGAAAGCGCGGGCGGAGAGCTGCTTATCGTCAGCCAGTTCACGCTCTATGCTGACGCCCGTTCCCGCCGCCCCGGCTTTACCGCCGCGGCCAGACCCGATGTGGCCGTGCCGCTGTATGAGCAGGTGTGCTCACTGTGCCGGGTTCGGGGCTTCAATGTGCAGACGGGTGAATTTGGCGCGGATATGCTGGTGGAATCGACCAATGACGGGCCTGTTACGATAATTTTGGATACGGAGGAGCTTTGAATGTTGATTAAAACTCTGCCTGTGGGGCAATTTGAGACAAACTGTTATATCGTCACCAACGAAAAGACCCTTGAATGCGTCATCATCGACCCGGGCGACGAGAGCAACACCATTATGGACTATCTTGAGGAAAACCGCCTCAAATGCCGCGCCATCATGCTGACCCACGGCCACATGGATCACACCGGCGCCGTAAACGCCGTTTCGGAAGAGACAGGCGCCCCCGTCTATATGCACGCGCTGGACGATGTGAACAGCGGCGCGTCGGTATACGCAGGCTTTGCCCTGCCTGAGGGCGGCAGGCACTACGGCGAAGGAGATAAGCTTGAGATAGCGGGTCTGTGCTTTGAGATCATGGCCACTCCGGGGCACACTCCGGGCGGCGTCACTATCCGCTGTGAGAATGCTCTTTTCACTGGGGACACACTTTTCTGCGGCAGCTGCGGCAGAGTTGACCTGCCCGGCGGCGATATGCAGACGGAGCTTGAGTCCCTGCGGCGTATCTGCGCCCTGCCGGGGGATTACGAGGTCTACCCCGGACACATGGGCAGCTCCACCCTTGAGCGTGAGCGCATGTTCAATTACTATTGCAGAGCCGCGATGGGCTGATAATCAAAAAAATGCGGTTTACCGCAGGGAGGATTTACGATGCAGACAAAGCAGGAACCTTCACTTGTTATTCTGGCAGCTGGCATGAGCAGCCGCTTCGGCGGCCTCAAGCAGATCACGCCCGTTGACGAGCATGGCCATGCCATTATTGACTTTTCTCTGTTTGACGCTCACCGGGCGGGCTTTCGCAAGGTGATTTTCGTCATCAAGGACGAGATCTCTGAAGACTTCAAGGCCTTTATAGGCCGCCGCATGGAGAAACATTTCGATGTGCGCTACGCCTATCAGCGGCTTGACGCTCTGCCTGAGGGGTACTCTGTGCCCGAGGGGCGCTCCAAGCCATGGGGTACGGCTCAGGCGGTGCTCAGCGCCGCGGGCGAGATAGACGGGCCCTTTGCCGTCATCAACGCCGATGATTTCTACGGCTGCGGCGCGTATAAGGCCATGTACGACTTTCTTAAGCACAATGAAGACGACACCTGCAGCGCCATGGTAGGCTATAAGCTTATCAACACTGTCACCGAAAACGGCTCCGTTGCCCGCGGCATATGTCAGGTGGAGGACGGCTGCCTCACCGGAGTCACCGAGCGTATCAAGATATTCAAGCGCGGCGAGGACGCCGAGTACACCGAGGACGACGTGAACTTCTTTCCCCTGTCCGGGCAGTGCACCGTGTCCATGAATTTCTGGGGCTTCCCCGCTGCGGTTCTGGATAAGTTCAGATCGCTCTTCCCCGCCTGGCTTGACAAAAATCTCAAGACTGCTCCCCTAAAGGCTGAGTATTTCCTGCCCTATGTGGTCAACTCCATTATCGAGTCCGGCGAGGGTAAAGTCCGCGTGCTGGACTGCCACGAGGTCTGGACTGGCGTTACTTATCGTGAGGATCTGGAAAATGTGAAGGCATATATCGCGTCCCTGCGCCGTGACGGGCTTTATCCCGAAACCATGCTGGACTAAAACTTGACTAAAAAGGAGCGTTAGTTCGATGAATGTACTTGTAACCGGCGGTGCCGGATATATCGGCAGCCACACCTGCGTTGAGCTTCTGGAAAGGGGCTATGGCGTTGTTGTAATTGATAATCTTGTAAACTCCAGCTACAAATCCCTTGAGCGCGTAGAGCAGATCACCGGCAAAAAGGTGGAGTTTTATCAGGAGGATGTGCGCAATCGCGCCGCCCTTGACCGGATACTTGAAAAGCACGACATCGGCTGCGCCATCCACTTTGCCGGGCTCAAGGCCGTGGGCGAGTCCGTGGCGATGCCCCTTGAGTATTACGACAACAACCTTTTCTCCACCGTTACTCTGTGCGAGGCCATGCGTGACCACGGCGTGAAGGATATCGTCTTTTCTTCCTCTGCAACGGTCTATTCAGGGGACAATGACATGCCCCTGCGTGAGGGTTCCAGAACAGGCATGTGCACCAATCCCTACGGCTGGACGAAGTACATGTCTGAGCAGATCATGCGGGACATGGCCAGCGCTGACAAGGAGTGGGCAGTGGTCCTGCTGCGGTATTTCAATCCCATCGGCGCCCACCCCAGCGGGCTTATCGGCGAGGATCCCAAGGGTATACCCAACAATCTCATGCCCTACATCTCTCAGGTGGCCGTCGGTCGACGCAAGGAACTGAGCGTGTTCGGCAACGATTACGACACCCACGACGGCACAGGCGTGCGCGACTACATACATGTTGTAGACCTCGCCCGCGGCCACGTGGCGGCCATCGAGTATATGCGGAAAAATCACCGCGGCGAAAGCGTATTCAACCTTGGCACTGGCACGGGTTACAGCGTGCTTGACATGGTGAAGGCCTTCAGCCGCGTCACCGGTCGGGATATCCCATATAAGATAGTTGACCGCCGCCCCGGCGATCTGGCCACTGTGTATTCAAGCCCCGACAAAAGCGCCGAGCTTCTTGGCTGGCGGGCGCAGTACACCCTTGACGATATGTGCCGAGACGCGTGGAACTGGCAGTCCAAAAACCCCATGGGCTACGAGGGCTGACAATAGTTAATCTGACATTGATGCAAAAACCTGTGCTTCGGTAAAAGCTCTACCGCAGCACAGGTTTTTTGATGAGCCCTGAAACCGAAACGCGCTATATTTCGGCTTCAGGGCGTTTTAACATACCCTTGACAGATGATATACTGTGTAGTACACTGTATATCAGGGGGGGCGAGGTATATGGATATTGAAGATTGGAGATCCCAGATAAAACGGGGTACTCTTGAGTTTTGTATACTGCTGCTGATCAGGCAGAGATCCTCCTATGGGTACGAGATCATCAGCACTCTTGGTAAATACCCGAGCATCGCGGCAAAGGAAAACACTATTTATCCCCTGCTCCGCCGGCTTTTGAAGGAGGGGTACATCTCCTCATACTGGCAGGAGGGGACGGAGGGTCTGCCGCCGAGAAAGTATTATTCACTCACAGTAAAAGGTGAAGAATATCTGGCCGCCATGTCTCTGGAATGGGAGACTCTGATATGCGCTGTCCGGGATATAAAAGGAGAATAAGCATGGAAAAAGCATTGAACGTATATCTTGACAAGATGGAAAAATACCTCCGTCCCATTTCCGCCTCCGAGCGCCTTGACATCATCAGTGAGATCCGCAGCGAGATGCAGGATCTGAGCGACAGCGGCGTTCCCGCCGTTAATATCATCGAAAGGCTGGGTAATCCCAAGGAACTTGCCAGGGCGTATCTCGGGGATCTGCTCACGAAGGAAAGCCGTTTTACATGGCGTCGTTTTCTGATCGTCTGCGCTTTTTACGGTGTTGTGGGATTTTCGGGCATGGTGGTGATCCCATGCCTCGGCATCATCGCGCCCACCTTTATTATCTGCGGCGTTGCCGCGCCGCTTCTGGGCGCGTTTAAAATGATCGACTATTTATTTGCCCTCCATATTCCCTACGCCCAGAACATCGGCATAGTTTTGGCCGGGCTCGTGGAGTTCAACCCGATTTTGGAGTTCATTATCTCGCTGTTTGTCGGCGTGCTTATTTTCCTTGCCGGGCGGGGTGCGTGGAGGCTCCTGCTGTTTTATTGCAGGAAGGTAAGCCGAGCCGCCAACAGGCTGTCCATCTGAGCGGAGGCAGGGGCTATGAAATGTATTTTGCTCCACGGTCTGGGTCAGTGCCCCGCCGACTGGGAAAAAACAATTGAAGGCATAGGCTCCGTGCTTGAGGTCGTCTGCCCGCCTGTGTATGACTGGCTGCCTGATGGGGAAGCAAACTTCTCCCTTCTGTATCAGGGTCTGGAGGACTACTGCCGCCAGCTCTATGAGCCTTTTGTCCTTGGCGGGCTGTCTTTGGGCGCTGTTCTTGCCCTGCGGTATGCAATTGATCATGGTGAGAAGCTTCATTCACTTATACTGATTGGAGCGCAGTTTTCAATGCCAAAAAAGCTGTTGAAATTCCAGAACATAGTCTTTCTCCTGATGCCTAAGGCGGCCTTCGCAAAAATGGGTCTTGGAAAAACGGAAGTGATAGGCCTGTGCCGCTCTATGATGGATCTGGACTTTGGGGCGGATTTAGCGGTTATCCCCTGCCCTACCCTTGTCATCTGCGGCGAGCGGGACAAAAGCAATCTGCCCGCAGCCTTTGAACTGAAAGAGCGGATAAATAACGCGCAGCTGCTTATTATCCCCAGGGCCGGGCACGAGCTGAATGCCGACAGTCCCCTCCAATTGGCAAAAGCCATCACCGCCTGCTGCCGCGAAAAATAGCTAAAGGTCTGCTTTGCCAATATGCGCATCTTATCACCGCCGGCCCTCTAATATTATGTTAATTAAATTATGTAAACCCATGTGCATTAATTGCACATGGGTTTACATAATTTTTTATTCTTTTCTCACCCGTCCACTATTCTGACGCTGGTCACGCCGAGATAGCTCTCGGTCTGAGAGACCATTACTGTTTTTTCTTTCTTTGCATGCCAGTATGAATCCTCGGTTGTCTCTATTTTTACCGTTTTACCATCTTCCATAAGCACCGTCACATAGTAGTCGATTTCATTGTTGTTTCTTATTTTTCCGACCGTGTCCACGACCTCCGCCTGATACTCAACCCTGTCTTTCACAAGAAAGAGGTTGAGATCGGATACGAGCGTCATACTGAACATAAACGCCGCAAGCCATAGAAGTGTCGTTGAGTTGCCGAGCCATCTCAAGCGTTTCGGAGTACGGAGGTAAATGGCAGCGCACAGCGCAACGGTGGCAGCACCCCACATTCCGTAAAACCATACAGGATTTACCATCTGCTGTTTATCAAGCCCCCCAGCGCAAAGCATCCCAGCCCAAAGAACAGTTATCAGCAGCGTCGCTATCGGGAAGCGGATATGCTTTTTCTTCCACTCGTCAGTCGCCTCCTTCGGCTTCGAGCAGGCGATGAACAGCGGAGCAAACAGGAAATAGTACACATACAGCGCAGTTGCGGCCAGCAGCGGCAATAAAACGACAGTTATTATGAGTATCTCCCTCGGAACGGCATCAGTGTCCACAAAGTATACAATGACGATAGACACAATGTCGCACAGAGCCGCGAAAAGCGCGAGAATTATCGCGCCCCGGCGCACCGCATTCATGTGTCCGTGCATCGGCAGCTCGTCCGCCTCGCTCCACTGGAGCTTGCCATATATAGTCTTTGCCACACCAAGCTTATCCCACGATGCCTCAATGTTCTTGCCTGTTTCAAGGTTTTCCCCGCAGTGAGGGCAAGCCGAGACATAGACAAGTGCTCGCCCCAGCCGCAGCTTTTTTACCGGCAAGGCTGCGCCGCACTTTGGACAGACCCACTTGGATTTGAAAAACACTCTCTGAATAAAACTCCATATGACGACAAGAAATACGATTACCGCGAAAGCCCATAGTGTAGTCAATATATCAATGTCTTTGCCGGAAATGAGTGGATAAAATACCGGCAGCAATAAAATCGAAAAAATGATTTCTAATATTTTGTGTCCCTTACGCACTGATTTATATGTGGGGTTAAGGCTCTTTTTATTCTTTTCGCTGACTAAAACCGTTGCTCCCCCGGCTCGCGCGAGGTTGATAAGCTGCTCTATTTGAAGATATAACTCGTCGCTGTCAGACGGCGCCAGCTTGAAAACAGACTCGTCGTTTTTAGAAAGCTCCGCCAAAGAGACATTCGCGGTGATCTTTTGCCCCGCAACCGGAAAGCTTATCTCGCCGTCAACAAGGCTTATTTCCAAATCCGCGTAATTCTCTTTTAAGCGCTCATAAACGTGTTTTATGTCAACCATATTGCAAACGCCCCTATGTTTTTGTGGAATTCGTGCAAATATCAAAAAATTATGTAAACCTATTTGATCTCTTGCTCAGGTTTACATAATATACGGCAATCAACCTTTCCCATGTCCCGCGAAGTAGGCGCGCAGCAGCTCCATGCTCGCCTCTCTCAACACGCTGCCGGTGACCTGTGGCCTGTGAAACGAATGTTCAAAGACCATTTCGCTGCACCGGCAGCCCTCCCCGCCGATGATCTCACCCAAGTCCATATCGCTCGCGCCGTAGACCATGCGCCCCAGCTTGACCCAAACCATGGCCCCGGAGCACATGAAGCAAGGCTCGCAGCTGGTGTACAGGGTGTAATCGCTCAGGTCGGTGATGCCCGTCTCGGCGCAGAAGCGGCGGATAAGCCCCATCTCAGCGTGAAAGCTCGGGTCATGGGCGGTGTATATCTGGTTCTCATTCTCAAAAAACACCTCTCCGTCCTTTACAAGCACCGCGCCGAAAGGCTCATTCCCATGCTCGACTGCCTGCCGCGCAAGCTCTATCGCCCGCGCCATGAACTTCTCGTCAATATTCATATCTCTCCGCCTTTAGTTTACATAATTTTCAGTTCCTGCCTCTGTCTGCGGCAGAAAATCAGTTTATCGTTGATATTTTACACCATCATACAGCTTTAGACAACATTAAACACTATACATTGTCATAAAAAATTTGCGCCCCTGGAAACAGGGCGCAAATCCATATATGTTTTAGCACAAAGAGTGCCGTCGAGTATCGCGTCAACGACGATGCGTAAAATGGCCTTGCGATTTTACCCGTTTGGCTTGTTCAGTTCGACTTTTTCTGGTAAAAGCGAAAAATGAGTTTACATAATTTCCAACTCGTTTCAGACTTTATACTCTCTTGACTATTCTCCCGGCATATGGTATAGTCAGGTAAACAGCAAAGGGGTGAAACGATGTCCAGTTTTTCTTGCAGGTAAAACGGAATAAGCGGCGGGGCCTGGCCTTGCTGCGCCTATTGCAAGAAAGTTAAACTGTACATCTGTTTTTCGCTGCCCTGCCATAGCCAGGGTATGCCATGATGAGCTGCAAGAACTGACTTTCTTGCGGCTCATCATTTTTTGAGCAATCGCTGAACGAATCGCCTACAACATATTGACGACTTGTTCATCACTTGCTCTTTTTTGGAGGTTAACACCATGTCAATGATAAAAGCTGAAAACCTGAGCTTCTGCTATCCCGGAAGCTATGACAACATATTTGAAAACACGAGCTTTGTGATAGACACCGACTGGAAGCTGGGCTTCGTGGGGCGAAACGGCAGGGGCAAAACCACTCTGCTCAAGCTCCTGATGGGTGAATATGAATACAGTGGGAAGCTGCTCGCTTCTGTGCGGTTTGATTACTTTCCCTATCCAGTGCAGGATAAAACCCTGTTGACCAACGAGATCTTCACCCAAATCGCCCCCGGAGCCGAGGACTGGGAGCTGATGCGGGAGCTTTCAAACTTAGAGGTAGAGGCCGACGTGCTCTATCGCCCCTTTGACACACTCTCAAACGGGGAGCAGACCAAAGTACTGCTGGCAGCGCTGTTTTGCAACGAGGGGCATTTTCTGCTGATAGACGAGCCAACAAATCATCTGGACGCCCGCGCTCGGGAGCTGGTGTCCGCCTACCTCAAAAAGAAAAAGGGCTTTATTTTAGTTTCCCATGACCGCAGCTTTCTTGACGGCTGCGTTGACCACATACTCTCCATCAACCGGGCGAATATTGAGGTGCAGGGCGGTAATTTTTCCTCCTGGTTCAGCAATTTTCAAAATCAGCAGGAGCTGGAGCTTGCCAAAAATGAACAGTTAAAGAGAGACATTGGCCGCCTCAGACAGGCCGCGAGGCGCTCCGCCGACTGGTCTGACCGGGTAGAGGCTTCCAAATTCGGCAGCGGTGCGCCTGACCGGGGTTTTGTAGGCCACAAGGCGGCCAAAATGATGAAGCGCTCCAAGACCATTGAAGCCCGGCAGCAGCAGGCCATCGGGCAAAAATCCTCTCTGCTGAAAAATCTGGAAACGGCTGAAAGCCTGAAGCTCTTCCCGCTTAGCTACCGCAGCGAGACACTGATAACAGCCGCCGATTTAGTGCCGAGCTATGACGGCAGGGCAGTCTGTCCTCCGCTGAGCTTTTCAATAAAGCGTGGCGAGCGGCTGGCGCTGGACGGGAAAAACGGCAGCGGCAAATCCAGCCTCCTCAAGCTTATAACCGGGGAGAATATCCAATACAGCGGAACACTTCAAATCAGCTCCGGCCTCGTGATCTCCTATGTTCCACAGGACACCCGACACCTGAGGGGGACGCTTTCAGACTTTGCCGAACAGCACGAATTGGACGAAAGTCTGTTCAAGGCCATTTTGCGGAAAATGGGCCTTGAGCAGACCCAATTTGATAAGGATATCCGGGAATTTTCCGAAGGGCAAAAAAAGAAGGTGCTCATAGCGATGAGCCTATGTCAGCGGGCGCATTTGTATATCTGGGACGAGCCTCTAAATTATATCGACATCTACTCCCGTATGCAGATCGAGCAGCTCATTAAGGACTTCTCCCCCACCATGATATTTGTGGAGCATGACAAGGCCTTTCGGGAAGATATAGCGACAGGGAGCATACGGCTGTAAAATATGCGGCTTGAACGCTGTGGTAAAAAATAGTATTATGTTGCTCGGAGGCTTATGTTATGAGTATTATAAATTCAAAATTTCAACTAAAGAATTTGGAGCTTAAAAATCGGCTTGTGATGCCGCCCATGGCTTCAAGCAGAGCGGCGGACAATGGAGCCGTAACTCATAGGCTTTGCGAGTATTATAATGAGAAAACCCGGGGTGGCTGTCTGGGGCTTGTCATCGTGGAGCATGCCTATATCTCCATTGATGGCAAGGCTCACGCGTCTCAGCTGTCAATCGCAGCAGATGCGGACATGCCCGGGCTGAGACGGCTCACGGAAACCATACACGCCAACGGCTCCAGAGTATTTGCCCAGCTGAGCCACGCGGGCAGCGCGGCGGAGCGCAAGGTCACTGGCTGCGATATAATAAGCGCAAGCACCGTTAACTCCCCTTTCTCAAAGGCTGGGGACGAGAATCCCCGGGAAATGACAGCGGCGGAGATAAAAAAGCTCATCTCCGACTTTGGCGCCGCTGCCGTAAGAGCCAAAGAGGCTGGCTTTGACGGTATTGAGCTTCATTCGGCGCATTATTATCTGCTTGACCAGTTTTATTCGCCCCTGACTAACCGCAGAACAGATGAATACTGCGGAGACAGCCTTGAGGGGCGGCTGCGGCTGCATATTGAGATCATCAACGAGATCCGCAGGCTTACAGGCGACGATTTTACTCTCGCCCTCCGTCTGGGCGCCTGTGATTATACGGACGGCGGGGCAACGTTGGCAGACAGTGTCCAAGCCGCGAAAATGCTGGAAAAAGCGGGCATTGACCTGCTGGATATCTCCGGCGGTCTTTGCGGGCCCTTTCGTCCTCATGCGAAGCATGAAGGTTACTTCAAGGAGCTGTCCACAGCGATAAAGCAGGCTGTTTCCGTTCCTGTGATCCTGACCGGTGGGATCTCCACCGCCGAGGGGGCGGAGGCGCTTTTGAAGGAAGGGGCGGCAGACCTGATTGGAGTTGGCCGCGCCCTGCTGAAGAATTCATTCTGGGCCGAAAACGCCCTGAAAAAATTTGCCGATTAAAAGATGAAACAGCCGCCGAATTCTCGGCGGCTGTTTTGCGTTATCAGTTGTAATTTGCTCAGGCATTCTCCTCAGCCTGCTTCTTGTGGCGGACATAGAATATAATTGCCGCGGCAACAAGGCAGAGGCCGATAATGATAAAGGGAATGATGTTGAAGCCCAGGCCGGACTCACCATTGGCAAGAGGAGTCTCCTCCTCACCGATGTTCGCGGTATCCTGCTCGTCAGCGGGCTGAGCGTCACCATTATCAGGCTCTGCGGTCAACTCCTCTGCGTCAAGATTCAGAGCGAAATCATTCGGAAGAACAAGATCCGCGGCCGGCGCATTGCTGGTGTTCTTGCCGGTGGCAATAAGGATAGCGGCCAGCTCGTCAGTCATCTCATAGTAGACGGAGATAACAGTGCTGTCATCAGCCTTAATGGTCTTGTTGGTGAAGGGCTGGAGAACATAACCGTCAACAGGGGCGGCAGTCACATTGGTAAGGGAATCGACAACACCGGTGCGCTTCTGACTGAGGTACAGCTCGTAATCGCCCTTAACATTCTGGCGATATACGTTCACAGTGTAGACAGCGCCGCTGCCGGGAACCATCTTCCCGCTGAAAACGACATTGCAGGCGGGCATGGTGTTGTTGCTGCCGAGAGCGTGGTCACCATCCCAGCCGACGAAGGTGTAGCCCTTCTTGGCATTGGGAGCATCGCGCAGGGTAAGCTGCTGGCCATACTTATAAGTCTCAACATTGCCGCTCTGCTTGCCATCGACCTTGTATGTAACAGTGTAGCTGTTGCGGGTGTAATAGAGCTTCATGGGCTGGCTCAGGTCAATGTTCATATCGGCGGTAGCCGCAGTGGACTTATCGCTGTTGAACTTGAAACCGGTAATGGAACCGGCGCTGACAGCCACAGGCCCTTCCTTGACTCCGTCTTTGTACTCTCTGTGGTTAAACTCATACACACCGGGATCGTTGACACTCTCGTAATAGTATTCCACATAGTACTTGCCGCAATTCTCGTTTTTGGTATAGCTGCCCATAAGGGTCACATCAGTGGTGACGTTTTCAAGCACTTTCCCGTCAGCCACTTTGCCGTTCAGTTTCCATCCGGAGAAGGTATAGTCGGCAATATTTTCATGCCTGCTTGATACAGTATAGCTTGAGCCGTAAGCAATCGTCTCGCTCCAGCTGGGAATCGCACGCCCGTCGATTATCTGATCCTCATAAACATAGTTTATGTTGACAGTCTCAGGTGTAACTACGACAGGAGCATAGGTGAGCTTAAAGCTTGCAACCAGATTGGCTCCATCGGCAGACCAGATTATCTCGCTCTCAAAATCGGGCATATCCTCGACCAGCTTGTAGTCAGAGCCAAAATAATCTCTCGCGATCTTTTCCTCAGTCAGCTTAAATATATCGCCAACATTGTAATGCTCTGTGGTTACAAAACTCTCAGAGCTGACTTCTCCCTTAGTGGTCGAACGGTCGATATACACCGTTACAGGGCCAGGGACAGGCGACGGTGCCGGGGACTCCACAGGCGGTTCGTCGGCGAACACTGCCATTGGCGCAAGGGCCAGGATCATTACTATGCACAGAAAAGCGCTGAAAAGGCGCTTAACGGTGCGGTGCGTCTCTTTCATGTTAAACTCCTCCTATTCGTGTATTACCAAAACAGGTAAATTTTGCTGTACATATATTAAGACGGCTTATTTTACCAAAATTGCTCAATAAAATTCAAGCATTTTAGATAAAATTTTTTATTTTTCGGTGAAAGTATCGTTTTTTCCAGCCGCGGCATAATCATAATAGTAATTAACCAGCAGATCCACGCAGGCGCCATAGCTTTTCAGACCCAGCTGCTGATCATAGCTTTGCAGAAAGCCCTCATACACAGTATTGGAAATTGTCTGCACAGGAGTCTCGAACCCGGCCCAATACTCGTTATTGGCCTTCAGATCGGCCTGCACCTGGGGGCTTAGCGTAGAATACACCTGCTGCCAGGCGGCATTATCCGCCTTGTATAGGGCATTACCCAGATAAATATAAGCCATGAGGCTGGCCGAGTAGCAATACTCCACGTCTCCATAGTCAAGGCAGGCCATCACTGCGACAAAATTTGCTTCCTGCTCCTTGGCGACGCCCCTCTGGTGGCTAAGCTCATGGGCAACGGTAGACGCGAACAGAGCCTCGGGAAAATCCATATTCACATTGGCCTCCCCCGTGATGGGAAAGAAAAAGCCTGTGAAATCAATATAGCTCATGATACGCGAGAAAAAAATGCCCTTTGCTCTGATATCCGCCCCGGAGAGACAGGGTATGCGCTGCTCGGTGACTTTGAACACCTCGTCAGAGCGCCTGAGAATGGCCTCTCTGTCGCTGATGCAGGCGCCGTTTTCGTCCCTTGGCACAAGGGGAGCATACTCATTTGCAAGCTCCGCAAAATACTCCGTCACCGCCTCAAGCTGCTCAGCAGATATTTTATCGTTCGTTAGGCCGCTTCTTCGGATAAAGTCGTCCCCATAAAAGATGACGCCCCACAAAAAGCAGAAGAGCGCGTACACAGCCATGACCGAAGCAGCAAGCGTTATCAAGATTATGTAAATCTTTCTGAGCGTGTTTTTCTTGCTTTTACGCCGTATAATATCAGCAACGCATAAGATTATGTAAACTGCAATTCCGACAACAGCCGCAGCGATCATAAGCTCCGCTACCGAGAAGGGCACTGCCGCCGTTAGCTCCGACAAAAAGCGGCGCAGGGCGGCCACATGGCCGTCGGCAAGGCTGCTCATCAGCGCGTAATTTCCCCTCAGGCATACATGCAGCAGCACGAGAGCGCCCGAGCACAGCAGCAGGATATGCCGCACGGGGCACAGGGCAAATATGGCGGAAAGGCCGCGTTTTTTCGTCCGAATATTTTCCATAGGGATATAATAGCCTATTTTCTTTCCGGCCGCAATGGATAAATATGCAAATTACAGCCCCTCGCCCAGCGCGATGCCTGCAAGCAGCGCCGCGCCGTACAGCGGCGTATCCTCATGGGCGCAGTAAGCCGTGCTGTGCAGCGGCGCGTTGTTCGCGCCGGGCGTCCCGCTGCCCAAAAAAGCGTAGAATGTCGGCACATGACCGCAAAAATATCCAAAATCCTCCGATATCATCACAGGCTTTGCTGTAACCGGCTTTCCCGCAGCAGCCGCGGCTGCGCAGCAGCGTTCCAGCAGCTTTTCATCGTTCACCACCGCGGGGACGCCGCCCGTAAGCATAAATTCGCCCTCGCAGCCGTGAGCCTCGGCGCAGTGTCGGACAATATGGGCGCAGCGTTTTAGTACAACGGTCTTTGTCTCTGCCCCGAGGCTGCGTATGCTGCCGCGCAGGGTCACAAGATCTTCTATGCGGTTGTCGGTGCTGCCGCCGTGTATTGAGGCCACCGTCACAGCGGCGCTTTCAAGCGGGCTTATGCTGCGGCTCACCACCGTTTGCAGCGCCGATATGACGGCAGCCGCCGCAACGATAGGGTCGTTGGCTGTCTCCGGCATCGCGCCGTGTCCACCCTTGCCGCGGATCCTTATCTCAAAGCTGTCCTTTGCCGCCATGATAGGCCCGGCGGCAATTCCAATTTCGCCCACGGGCATATCCGGCATGTTGTGCAGCGCGAAGGCCGCGCGCACCCCCTGCTGCTCCAAAAGGCCGCTGTCGATGACCGCTTTCGCGCCCTCCATGGTCTCCTCGGCGCTTTGGAACAGAAGCACCACGTCCCCCCTCAGGCTCTCCAGTCTGTCGGCAAGCGCCAGTGCCGCGCCGTATAAGCCGGCGGCATGGATATCGTGCCCACAGGCGTGCATATATCCACGGTTCGTCGAACGCGGAATGTTCTCCTCCGGCTCGGTGACGGCAAGAGCGTCGATATCCGCCCGCAGAAGTACCGTCTCCCCTTTTTTGCCGCCTCTTAGCCTGAAAGCCGCCCCGGCGCCCGCAGGCAGCGGCAGCTCTTCCATAAGCAGGGGCGCGAGGGCGCGCCTTATAT
>DKYJ01000029.1:33516-59771 GCA_002493305.1 Clostridiales bacterium UBA7103
CGCGAGGGCGCGCCTTATTATCCGCAGTGTCTCTCTTTCTGCGCCGCTGGGCTCGGCATTTTCGTGCAGCTGCCGACGGAGGGCGCATATCTGCCCGCCGCAGCGCGATTTTATCTCAGTATAGTTTATCATTGTCAAAACGGGGCATTGTCGTTCTCGGGCGTGCCGATGGCAAACATGCGCTGCTCCCCGCTCAGCTCCATGCGCCCGTATTTTTCGAGAGAGGAAAAGATCGCGTCATACACTCTGACGCCGATCTCCTGCCAGCTGTGTCTTCCGGCCACCTGCGCCGTGTCGTTTCCGCCGGAGGCCATGTATTCCGAGCTTGCCACGGTGTACAGTTTGTCCATTTCTAAGGGGCTGCCGTCCCTCATGGTGACAGCCTGAATTTTATGCCATGCGGGCTTTGTGTGGTCGACATGGACGATAACGCCGGAAAACAGCAGCCCCGCATTGTTGCCGTAGCGCTCAGGGACATATACCAGCTCAAACAGCTCCCATATTTCCGCGCCGGTCATTCGGGTCGTGAGTACGGGATCGTTAAAGCCCATGACGGCGGTTATGTCCTCCGCTGTTACTGTCCCCGGCTCGATCGTACCACCGGCGCTGGTGGCGTTCATATAGGCAAAATCTGCTCCCGCCGCCTCCTGAACGCATTGTGCAAAGTAGTTTCCCAGCCGCGTCTCGTAGGAAAGCCGTATCTGCCAGCGTTCATCGGTGATCGCCAGTGGCTTTTCGAAAAAGTCCCTGAATTCGTCGGTCACACTGTCAGCATAGCGTTTGTATTCCGCTCTGGGCGAAAGCGACCAGTCAGTCAGGTGTATCTTACCGTTTCGGCGGGTGATCTGCCTTGTCTCGCTGTCAAACCAGAGCTCCGCATGGCAGAGGCTCACGCCGCCAAAGCCGCCCTTCATGACAACGGTGTTGTCCAAAACGGCGGCATAGTCGCCGGGGATATGCCCGCCCATGCACACATCGACCTGCGGTATGTTATCCAGCAGCTCCTTGAGCTCGCCCGATATGCCTCCGTCCTCCTCGGCATAAAACGGTATATGGGCAAGCACCACCGTCACCTCCGCCCCGGCGGCAAGCATTTCAGGAATATACCGGCGGGCAGCATCGGCGCAGGGGCGCGCCTCAAAGGGAGCGAAGGACGCCGCCGTGACCATATAAGGCGTATACTCGGTGGTCAGCCCCAGCACGCCTATTTTTATTCCCTGCCGCTCAAGCATTATCCATGGCTTTGTACCCGGAATAAGCTCGCCCGTGTCCCTGCGGACTATATTGGCGCAGAGTATAGGGAAATCCGCCCGCCCAATACAATCGTCAAGGAAGCCCTCGCCCCTGTCAAACTCATGGTTTCCAAGAGTCATGGCGTCCGTCCCGGCAAGGGAAACGGCGCCGACCATAGGCGCGCCTCCCCAGAAGTTTGTGCTGAATTCGTCTCCCGCGTCAAGCAGGAGCGTACCCTCGGGATTTTCCTCGCGCAGACGGTCTATTTCCGTGGCAAACACCGCGTGCCCGGGGCCGCGCTTCGTGGCCCGCAGCCGCCCGGAAAAATCCGCGTGTGCAAGAATGTCCAGCTTTATTTCGCTCATTACTGTCCTCCATCAGATTTTTTTGCAAAATGCGACTTAAACCCTCCATAGCGGAGGGTTTAAGCAAGGCGCTCCTTGTCCTTCAAAGGCGGAGCATACAGGCGGTCAGCCCTTCAAGCCCCCGCGGGACACGCCTGTAACGATATCCTTACGGAAGGCAATAAACAGAATGATCATCGGCACCACAACAATAGTAGCCGCCGCCATAAGGCGCTCATAGCGAATACCGCTGGTAGTCATGAACGCATAAAGTCCAAAGGGCAGGGTGCGCACCTCGGTGGAATTGGTGGCAATGACCGTCCAGAGGAAGGAGTTCCAGCAGGTGATGGCGTTTAGCAGCCCGATGGTCACAAGCGAGGGCTTTGCCATGGGCACCATTATACGCCATAGGTACTTCCAGTTGGATGCCCCGTCCACCCGGGCCGAGTAATACAGGCTGTCCGGAATGGAGAGAAAGAAATTACGCAGGATGAAGGTATAAAACACACTGGAGGTAAAGGGTATTATCAGCGCGGGCAGCGTGTCTATAAGCTTCCAGCTTACAATGGTCTGATAGTTTGTGATGATGAGCATCTCAAAGGGTATCATCATCATACTCAGCAGCAGGGTAAACAGAAGGTCGCGCCCGGGGAATTTGAGCCTTGAAAACGCGAAGGACGCCAGAATGGTAGTAAACATTGTGCAGGCGACGCAGGCGATAGTGACTATCACGGAGTTTACGAAGTACTGCAGGAACGGTGCCTTCTGGAATGCGTAGACATAGTTTTCAAAGGTCGGGTGCGCCGGGAAGAAGGTTGGCGGAGTGGTGTTCACCTCAACGGCCGTCTTGACAGAGGAGAGGATCATCCAGACAAACGGGAAGATCATTATCAGCGCGCCGACTATCAGCAGTGCGTATATAAAAATTCTTTTCCAATTTTTCATGTCAATAATTCTTCCATTTCCGCTGTAAGAACAGCTGAATCTCTGTCAGAATGAACACTATCAGGAACAGCACCACAGCGCTGGCCGCGGCTCTGCCAAGCTTCCATTTGACGTAGAACGCATCGTAAAGATAATACACAACAGTATAAAGGTTGTACGCCGCGCCGGGATTGCCGTTAAACAACGGGAACAGCTCAGAGAACACCTTAGAGGCGTATATCATATTGATAATGAGCGTGAGCCCGATAGTGGGCGCCAGCAGAGGCAGCGTGATGCGGAAAAAGATGCGCCCGCTCTTTGCCCCGTCTACCCGAGCCGCCACAGCGTACTGTGGATTTACATTCTGGAAGCCCGAGAGGATAAGTATTGTGGTCATCGGTATCATATTCCACACGCCGTATATTATCAGCGCCGCCAGATTGTATTTTGGGTCGTTGAGCCAGTTTATGGCAGTGCCGCCCAGCTTTGTTATAACAAAGTTAATTATGCCGTAGTCATAGTTATAAAGCCATTTCCACACAAGGCCGACTGCCGTTATGGACGTTACCATGGGAAGAAAGTAGCAGGTCTGGAAAAGCCCCTTGAGCTTCACATCGCTGTTGAGCAGCGTTGCAATAAGCACGGAGAGCGCCGTGGCAACCGGCACGACCACGATAGTGTAGGCCGCGGTATTTTTAAGGCCGTTGTGAAAGTTCGGGTCGTTAATGACGACCTTATAGTTGTTAAAGCCCCAGGAGGCAAAGTCCCCCGTGAGCATCTTATAATTTTCCTTAAAGGATATAAGCAGAACATTGATAAACGGGTATAGCGTGAAGATGATTATGCCAGCAAGGAAAGGCGCGAGGAACGCCGCCGGCTCCAAAAAGGTGCGCGCGGTCAGCTTCTCTCCCGCTGCCGGTCGTCTGTTTCTCATGCCAGCCTCTCCCCCGTCTCTCTGTCAAACAGGAACACTCCCCTGTCCTTAAGGCTTATCTCTATTTCGCCGCCTATTGTGAGAGGATAGTCGCCGCTTATGAAGCCGCGCAGCTCCTGCCCTGCGATTTTAAGTATGGACAGCTCGTCCTTATTTATGGAATAACGCTCCACAACGGTGGCGGGCAGCCTGTTTTCCTCGGCGGGAACCACAACGCTCTCTGCTCTAACAGCAAGTATGGCCGGGGTGCCATCCTTTATCTGACGGCGCAGGGGCAGCGCGTAGCGCAGCTCACTCTGCTCGAAGCGAAACTGCCCGTTCTCAACAAAGCCGTAGAGCTTGTTGATGGGCGGCGCGCCCAAAAAGTCCGCCGCGAAGAAGTTGACGGGCTGGTCATACAACTCTCTGGCTGTACCCTGCTGCTGCAAAACACCCTTTTTCATCAGAATGACATCATCGGAGATGGAGGAAGCCTCCTCCTGATCGTGAGTGACGAATACAGTCGTCACATTGCTCGCGCGCTGGATACGGCGTATCTCCTCGCGCGTCTCCACACGGAGCTTTGCGTCAAGGTTCGAAAGCGGCTCGTCCAAAAGCAGCAGCTCAGGCTCTTTTGCAAGGGCGCGGGCTATTGCCACACGCTGCTGCTGACCGCCGGACAGCTCGCCCGGCTTACGCTGAAGATATTCCGAAATGCGCACCAGCTCCGCCAGCTCCTTCGCCCGCTCAATGCGCTGCTTTTTAGGCATTTTCTTTATCTCCAGCGGAAAGCATATGTTTTCAAGCACGGTCATATGAGGATAAAGGGCGTAATTCTGGAATACGAGCCCGATATTGCGCTTATCCGGGCTGAGCCCGGTAACATCCCTTTCATCAAAAAATATCTTGCCGGAGGTAACAGGGAGAATGCCGGAAAGCATGTTCAAAATAGTGGATTTTCCACAGCCGGAGGGACCCAGCAGGGCAATGAGCTTGCCGCTTTCAAGCGTGACGGACAGATTGTCCACTGCGGTGGAATCGCCGAACTTTTTGGTCAGGTTTTCTATCGTTATCTTCATACCATCTTCACCTCAAAATTTCCTCTATTACCTTGCCGTCCACATCCGGCATTGTAAAGCCAAGCATACGCGCCATTGTGGGCGCCTCGTCCACCATTGGTCTGCTGTCTATCTCCACGCCTGGCTTCACATCTGGGCCAGCCGCGATAAAGGTGGTCAGCTCCCTGCGGGATGGATTGCCGCCGTGGGTCGCGGCGCCCACCTTGTGGTCGCCCGGGATACGGTGGGAGAATATCTCCTCCCCCTCGAGCTGTTCACAGAAGGACATTGGCAGGCGGCTTTCAATAATGAAGTCAAAGTCCCCCGCCACGTGGTAAATACGCTCAGCCTCCTCCTTGTCGTACACATAGTCCAACATAATATCCGGATCCTGCTTGAGTGATTCAAGATAAGCGCGCACTTTGGCCTTGGTTTTGGCATCGTCCGGGTTTTTCAGCTCAACATAGGCGCAAAGGCAGGCAGAGTGAGCAATGGCGTCATAATCCTTTATGCTTCCGTCCTCGTTGAGGCTTATAAAGCCCGCCTTTCTCAGCAGCACATTCATATTCAGCGCCTTGGTTATATCAGTCTGGCCGTGGTCTCCCAGAATGACGATATTTGTCTCCTCCAGTGTTCCCTTGCGGCGCAGCGCCTCAACAATTGCCCCAAACTCCTCATCATGCTTGCGAAGCTGGTTATAGACATTCCCGTCATGTACGCCGTAGGTATGACGCGCTCCGTCAAGGTCACACATCTTCACGAGCATAACGTCCGGCTGGTCATAGTCCTCAAGAATATCCAGAGCCATAGCCATCGTCAGCAGGTCGAGGCTCCTGTCCGGCCCCTTGAGAAAGCGGCCGTGCTTATAGAAGTACCTATCCATCAGATTGTCCGTAGCCATACCCTTGAGATATGGCGTGGGATCATATCCCACATACCCGTAAGGCACTATCATGGGCATGTTCATGTCATAATTTGCGCCGCCCGAAACAGGCCACGAAAGGGAGCATGTCGTCATACCGTGTTCCCTGGCACAGTCAAGCAGGGTGGGTACCTTTACATCGGATTTCTTCCCGTACCACGGGCTTCCATAATGCCCGCCGCGGATCACCTTCTCATTGTTGTCAACGCCGTGCCTGTCAACATAGCAGCCCGTGATAATGCTTGTGTGGCAGCAGTAGGTCAGCGCCGGCCAAACCGGATGGATATTCTTCACCAGAGAGCATTTTTTCATATACTCCCCAAAATGCGGCATCTCCCGCATCTGCTCCACATCGCAGGAGCAGAGCGCGTCAATGCAAAATACAAGCAGCTTACTCATTTTTCTCCTCCCTGATCCCTTGGAGAAAACACATGATTCTCCAGAATATACTCTTTATATGACTCCGGGATAAGCTGTATCCCGTCCTTGGGCAGCAGCCGCTCCGGATTATATGAATGGCACGGTATGAGCACCCTGGGGTTTATCTCATCCACAAAATACTTCACCATCTGCGGATAGCCGTGACCGAAATAATTTTCGCAGAAGAAGGTGACATATTTAAATGCCGCCTTGTCAACTATCTTGCGCATATTGGCATAGGCCGGGTCAAAAGCGCCGATAGGTATTCCGTCCGCGTGGATATAGCCCGCGCCCTCATTAGGCAGGTCAAAAAGCTCCATAATATGGGGGTAACTGTTTTGGAGCATATATTTTGACGGCTCGGCACATATATCCTCATGACTTACGACGGTGGAGTGTTCCGCCAATTCTCTGCGCCAAGGCGCGCCCACCTCCCGGTGAACGCTGGGCGAATCCGGGATATAAACATAAGGCTCAACACCAAAGAATTTATAAACTATATACGCGGCGTCCGGCTCAAAGACGCATTTTCTGCCAAGCTTCTCAGCCCAGCGCATAAGATCCTGCGCCATATCCATCTCCCGCTGATAGTAGTTAAAAACGCACAGCCCCTTCAGCTCCTTAAGGCTCTCAAAAAGCCCCTCGTGATATTCCTCCTCGGAGAGCATATTTTCCGGGATCGCGGGGTTGGGCATTATTTTTTTCTCATCAAGGTCGGGCACCATCAGCTTTAAAACGCTGTCCATAAAGGCAGTGCAGTCGCAGAGCATCACATCAATATCTTTCTCCTTGAGAAGCTCCATCTGCTTTATTGTCTTGTCCGCCTGCTTTGAGTGGAGAATAACATCCCCCGTCCAATGTATGGTGCCGTCAGGCGTGGTAATCAAAAACGCAAAGTCATAATAGCTGGTGTCCCGGCAAAGTATGGGCAGCACCTTTATCTCCCCCACGCTGATAGGTTCAAAAGGTGTAATATCCCTGTATTCTCTGTCCAGCGTCTCAATGCCGCAGCCGGTGGCTTCCAGCGCTCTCTCAATAATCTGGGCGTTGTGGTGCATATAAACGGGTATCTCCGGAGATAGAGTACCCATAAGCGCCATATGGTCAAGGTGCAGATGAGTAATAAACACCGCGGTGTTTAAATCTGTTTCCTCGGCGCTTACAAGAGGAAAGTCTCCCAGATCCTCTCTGCGATAAATTCCGTCAATTTTGGGCAAGATGCCCACCTTCAGCTTATCTCTTATCCAATTTCTGTCGCGCGGCTCCACAATTGCGTCAAAAACCGCGGTTGCAGGGTCATACGCCGAGCCGAACTCCATAAGCACCCTGTCCTTGCCATAGGTAACGGTAAAGATAACTCCGCCTATGGTGTGCTGCCCGGCATACATTGTAAAAACTGTTTTCTTATCCATTCAAGCCCTCAAAATATTGCAAACCGCGAAGAACCTCTATGCAGTTCTTCGCGGGTGTGTTTGTGCAAGAGGGCGCGGCGCGCCCTCTTGCGGTTCATTATTAATAATCGTTCATCGCAGCGTTGGCAGAAGCAACAAAGCCGTCAAACGCAGTCTCTGCGTCAGCGGTGCCCAGCGCGACAGAAAGGAACATCTCCTTGATGTTGTTGCGCACGGTGTCAGCGCCCAAAACTGCAGGCAGGTAGTTTGCGTAATCATACTCCGCAACAAGAGCCTCAACAGCGATATTGCTGTTCATCTGCTCCTGGAAGCGAGGATCGTTAACGCTGTCCTTGTAGGCGGGCATGGTGCCGAAGCCGATGGCCCAGTCAACAAGCTGCTCGGGCTGGGTCCAGAACTTCAGGAACTCATAAACGCCCTGAGCATGCTCATCATCTCTGGCCAAGCATGCAACAGTGCTGCCCCAGCTGGAGATATATTTGGTGTCGCCCTGGGGGATGGGAGCGCAGCCGACCTCAAAATGGCCTTCCTCACCCTCAGCGGGGATACCGGCGAGAACATAGCCAACACCGGCGGCAGAGCCAACATACATACCGACAGCCTGACTGTCAAAGGGGCCGGAGAAGTAGTTGTCCTCACCGACAAGACGGAAGTAGCCTTCCTTGCAGCCGTCAGCAAACCAGTTGAGGTACTTGACAGCGGTATCCTTGTCAATGGCGATCTGCTTATTGGCAACATCAATGTAATCACTGCCGTTCTGGATCATCCAGCCCTGGAAGGTATCGGTCTCGGAATCAGTACCGAAGCCGGGAATGCCATACTCGTCTCTGATGGCCTTGGAAACGGTCTCAACCTCTTCCCAAGTGGTGGGGGCGGTCATGTTCAGGCCGTCAAGCATGGTCTTGTTGTAATAGAGAACCTCACTGCCGAAGAGGACAGGGAACAGATATATTTCATCTCCGCCCCACTGAGTGATCTCGTTATAATAACCCTCTGCGAGCTGATCCTTGAAATTGGGGATACCTATCTCGGGATCGTTGATGAACTTGCTGTAATCGTTGAGATAGCCGTCCTCCATGTAATTGACGGCGGTGGAAGCAAACATGGGCGCCATGTCAGGGCCGGTGCCGGTGCTGACAGACTGGAGAAGCTTCGCGTCAAACTCGGAATAAGGCTGCTGCTGCTCGATAACAACATACTTATCCTGAGAAGCGTTGAACTTTTCAACGATGGACTGGAAAGCCTCGAGGTGATGGTCAGTCCATGTGTGCCAGAAAACGATCTCAATGGGTTCAGCGGCAGGCTCTGTCGCATCGGCAGGCTGTGACGCTTCGGGTGCAGGCGTCTCGGCAGGCTTAGAACCGCAGCCGACAAGGCACACACTGAGCATCATAACTGCAAGAAGGAGCGCGATGATCTTTTTCATTTGATTTTCATCCTTTCTTTATATTGTCGCCGAGGGAACACGCTCAGCGTGCCCATCGGACAACACACAAAAAATAATTGCGTGCAAAGGCACAATAATACAGCGGAATATCCGCTGTAATTTTCACGCATATCCAGTGCTCAATTAAGGCAAATTATATATTGGATCAGTCCAAGCATATGTTTGTGTTATTGTACCACAGGCTAATGTGAAAAAGTTATCTTCTTGGGTGAACTTTTTTACGCGCTTGTTTCTCTCTGCCGAAAGCAAGATCTGTCCGCCTATCAAAAAGGAATTCAGCGCGCACTCAGCCGGTGTTTGTTCCCTTTGCCATCATCTGCGGAGCTTCTGGTAATATACAAACAAAATTACGCTCTCCCGTATGGGAGAGCGTAATTCAGTCATTGGCAAAATACTTGGCAAGTATCTCCTCAATGATCAGGATAACCTTGCCGAAAAAGGGGTTGGGCAGGGCGGAGATGAGAGTCTGCTCCGCACCGTCGATAATAAATGTCAAATCAGACAGGCTTGCCAAAGTGGAGCTGCCCACTTTTGTAAATGAGATCACTTTGAATCCATTCTGCTTTGCCCTGCGGATATCGCGCAGGACGGTCTCTGTCTCACCCGTCTGAGAGATGGCAATAATTATGGAGGGCTCGATGTTGTTTTTCAGTTCGTCGCTGTTATCGTCCTGAAAGACCATGTAATCATAAAAATGCACACGGTCAAACACCATAAAGCCGCAGGTGGACAGGCGCTGGGCTATGTAATCGGCAGAGATATTGGCAAAGCCGGAGCCAATGACGAACATCTTCCTGTCGCAAAACTCCCTGAGATAGGACAGGAAGCGCTCCACCCGCTCCTCGCTGTAATTATCCACCAGCGTCTCCAGTCCATATGGCCCGGCAGACAGCTCCGCCTTTCTGCTCTGCGCAATATTATACACCATGTCAGTGTAGCCATTGAAGCCCAGCTTCTTGCCCATCTTCACCAGAAAAGCAGGGGACACATAGTTCTCCTGGGCTATCTGCGCAACATTGATCTTCTTCTCGCCGTTTTCGATGTGCCGAATAATGCTTGTGACAACGCCGGTTTCAACCTCATTAAGCTGGTTGGTCAGAAAAAAGTAATTATTGCCCATTTTGTCAGATTCTCCCTTGTCCGGTTCGTCTCGTTCCTTCGCTGAGATGTGTGTGTCAGATAGTGCCGGTTTTACGGCTGTGTCAGATTTGTGTGTCAGATTTTGTGTCAGTGTCAGGTTTTATGTCAGTAACGGGCTTTGCCAATTTGAACGTAAAAATAATTGTCAGAATCGAGAGCGATACAGCTGTCCCCACAATGGCAGTATAGAAGCTGACGCTCTCGCTGCTGCGCAGCAGAAGACACGTGCCAAGAGCCAAAATGTCCACAAATAAGCGGATAATGTTGCTGGCCATCATCATGGCCGTATTTTGCTTTTTCAAAAAATGCTTCATTATCGCCGCGTTCAGGATCGCCGCGGCCGCGCCCCAAACGAGCCCCAGAAGCACGCCCAAAAAATAATTCACGCGGTGTCTCCTTATTTTTAACTTTGGTTTCATTCTATCACAATTTATCAGAATTGCAAACAATATTCTAAATAAAAAAGTTCAAGTTTACAAAAATTTGCTTATTTTTTGTCTGAGTTGGACGATTTTCTTTATATTTACCAGCCCACCGGGCTTTTTTCGGCCTATCAGCGGCGGGGGCAATGCGTAAAACTGACTGTTCCCACGCCCTCCGTCTTGTGATAAAATAGTAAAAAAGTTCATAATTTTGGAGGCTCATATGGGCAAATTCAACTTCGTTTCCCTGCGCGAAATACCATCTCTGGCAGGCGAAGCGGCATCCTGGTTTCACAGCAAATGGGGCGTTCCTCGAGAGGCCTATCTTGAGTGCGTGGAGAATTATCTCAGCGGCGAAAGTGAATATGGCTGGTATCTCTGCCTTGAAGGGCAGCGGATAGCCGGTGGTCTGGGAGTTATTGAAAACGATTTTCATGACCGGAAAGACCTTGCCCCAAACATCTGCGCAGTATATACCGTGGAGGACTGCCGCGGCAAAGGAATAGCCGGTCGGCTGCTTGATATGGCGGTGGAAGCTCTGCGCTCAAATGGCATTTCCCCGGTGTATCTCTTAACCGACCACACCGGCTTTTACGAGAGATACGGCTGGGAATTTTTGTGCATGGTTCAGGGCGAAGGCGAGGATGAGCTTTCAAGAATGTATGTTCACAGATAGCCGCGCAGCATAAAAAATGTATAATTTATAAAAAACAAAGTAAAATTTTTTCAAGAGTATTTCGCCTCCGAAAGCAGATAATATCTGCGAGGTGATAAAAAATGAGTCCTAAAGAACTGCTCTATATTGAAGATGCTCTCGGCCACACCCAGTATCTGATGACCCAGTGCCGCAGCGCGGCAAACCAGCTCACTGACCCGGTTCTGCGCCAGCAGGCACAGCAGCTTGTCAACACGAACCAGAATCTCTTCACAAAGTTTTTCAATCTTGTTTAAAGGAGGCAGCACAATGAGCGATAAGGATATTATGGAGGGCATACTGCTCACCACCAAGGGCGTTTGCGACCTGTATATGCACGGCTCCATCGAGTCGGCCACGCCTAATGTGCATCAGGCCTTTAACGCCGCGCTTAACGACGCGCTGTGCATGCAGAATGACATCTATAACCAGATGTCCTCTCACGGCTGGTACACCGCCGAGCAGGCGCAGCCCCAGAAGCTCCAGCAGGTCCGGCAGAAGTTTGCCGCACAGGGATAACAACAAAAGGCACGCCCCGCCAACCGGCGGGGCGTGCTTTAGTGAAGAGATAAACGTTAAAAGTGAAGGAAGCGGTGTCCCTTCGGGACGATTTATATCGGCTGCGCCCACTATTCATTATTCATTTTTCCTTATTCATTTTCTCACAGCAGCGGGGCTATGAGCTTCATAATAAAGCCGCTTATTTTGACGGAGAGCTTTTCTTTTTTGACGCTCTCCGGCGTTACCTCGCGGCATTTGGCCTGAGTCGCGAGAAAATCCTCCTCAATGTCCTTGATGCAGGGCTTGCCGTACATATACGCGGCGCACTCGAAATGGTGGTAGAGGCTGCGGTAATCCAGATTGATGGTGCCCACCACGGCCTCCCTATCGTCACAGGCAAAGACCTTGGCATGGACAAAGCCGGGGGTATACTCATAAATCTTCACTCCTGAGGCAAGAAGGCTCGCGTAGTGGGTCTTTGCCAAGGCGTAGGGCAGCTTTTTGTCCGGAATACCGGGCAGAATAAGGCGCACATCCACGCCCCGTTCCGCCGCGAAGCACAGCGCCGTCTGCATTTCGCCGTCAAGAATGAGATAAGGCGTCATGATATGCACATAGCGCTCGGCGCGGTTTAAAATGTCCATGTATACAAGCTCGCCCACCCGCTCGTCGTCCAGCGGACAGTCTCCATAGGGGATGACAAAGCCCGGCTCGTCAAACTTCGGCGCGGGAGGGCAGTTGAGAAAGCCGGCAAAGTTCAGGTTCTTCTCGTCAACATTCCACATCTGCAAAAACATCAGCGCAAAGCTCCTCGCGGCGTCGCCCTCAAGCATGACGGCGGTGTCCTTCCAATGGCCGAAGCGGCTGCCGCGGTTTATATACTCGTCGGCAAGGTTCACTCCGCCGGTGAAGGCCGTGTGCCCGTCGATGACGAGTATTTTTCTGTGGTCGCGGTAGTTATAGTGTGTGGACATAAACGGCGTCAGCGGTGAGAAGGTCTTGCACTTTATGCCCAGCTCCCGCAGGCGCTTTACATAGTTGTGCGGCAGCTTTGTGATCTCGCAGGTGCCGTCATACATAAGGCGCACATCTATGCCCTGCTTCACCTTGCGCGTGAGGATCTCCAGCACATTGCCCCACATCTCTCCTTCATCAATTATGAAGTATTCAAGATAGATGTAGCGCTCCGCCTTTTCAAGCTCCGCGAGCAGCCGACGGTATTTATCCTCGCCCAGCGGGAAATAAGTCACCCTCGTGTCAGAAAAGACCGGGTGGCAGCCGGTGCGCGCGAGATAGCGGTAGAGCCCCACGGCGTGGTGCGCCTCGTCCTCAAAGCGCTCCATGGTGTGCGTATCCTGCTTGAGAATGTCCTTTGATTTCTTCGTGACGCTGATATATCTGTCTCTGAGTATTCTGTGCCCGATGTCGCTTCGGGTAAAGAGCAGCAAAAGCGCGCCAAAGACCGGCATGATCATAATAATGACAAGCCATGTGAGCTTTGAGCTGGGGTCGGCGCTGGAATTAAAGAGGTACAGCACCATACCGGCGCAAAACGCAATTGAGAAAAAGTAGTAATGCGGCAGATAGCTGATAAAAACCGTCTGCAAAAGGAACATAGCTGCAAGCTGGATAAGCAGGAAGAGAATGATAAGCCCCGCGCGGCTGAATATAATGCGCAGCAGCCCCTTCTTGCCCTTTTTCAGCAGCCGTAATCCTTCGTGTTTTTCCATGTCCATATTTTGAGGCCCCTGTGCTTGACTGTCCGTCAGGCGTCGTGATAAAATAGCAAAAAATTTCTACAATTTATTAGATTATTATACAGGTTTTATTCGCGCGCGTCAAGAAAGGAAGTTTAAGCAATGCTCGTCATTCTTTCGGTGCTGCTGCTCATCGCTCTTATCGTATCATACATTGCCTTTCGCATAGGGCTGTATTACCCTCTCCCCCACCCGGACGAGCCGCATCAGATCCCAAAGAGCAGCCAGCACAGAGTATACAAAAAGCGAATTCTCTCCATGGTTCAGGAGATGGAGGCGCTGCCTTACGAGCCGGTTTACATAACTTCCAATGACGGTCTGCGTCTTTTCGGGCGCTATTACCATGTGAAGGACGGCGCGCCGGTGGAGATACAGTTTCACGGCTACAAGGGCAACGCCTTTCAGGATCTCTGCGCCATTAACCGCGTGGCACGCAATGCCGGCCGCAACACGATCGTTGTCGATCAGCGCGCCCACGGCAAAAGCGACGGGCAGGTCATCGCCATGGGCACAAAGGAGCGCTTTGACTGCCAGCGTTGGGCAAAATACGCGGCGGAGCGCTTCGGCGTGGACACGCCCATTATCCTCAGCGGCGTGTCAATGGGCGGCGGGACGGTGCTTATGGCCTCCGACCTTGAGCTGCCGCAGAGCGTCAGGTGCATAGTGGCTGACTGTCCTTTTTCAAGTCCGCTTGACATCATGCGCAAGATGACTCACGATAAGCCCGCCAAAAAGCTTCTGTATCCCTTTGCCCTGATTGGCGCGGTGGTCTTTGGCCATGTGAACATGCGCAGCTCATCCCCGGTGCTGTCCGTGCCAAAAGCGAAAGTGCCCATTCTGCTCATCCACGGGCAGGCGGACAGATTCGTCCCGCCCGCCATGAGCGCCGCGGTGGAGCAGGCCTGCACCGGCTATGTCCGCCGGGTGCTTTTCCCAAAAGCCGGGCACAATCTCAGCGCCTTTTCCGACTATCCCCGCTATGAAAGGCTCATAAATGAGTTTGTATACGACGCTCTCAGATGTAAGCAAATGGGCAACGGAATTTTGATATATGATACGATCACCTATGATGAAACACATCAAAAGATTGTTGAGGATGGAATAAACAGCATAAAGGAAGTACTATTCGGTGAAAACACCCACCTAATCAGGCAGCTTCTTTTTTGCCTTGATTTTTATTTAGACCCGTATTATGGGAATCGCCTTCCTTACGAGAAAGAAGTGTATGATTTACTGCAAGAGCTTGTAGTTACCAGTCAGGATGATGAAATCATCTATGGTTGTTTAAGTCTTATCGAAAGCTACGCATGTGTGCCGCTCACGATCATGGAACAAAATTTTGCGAAAATTAAGGACAGCCAAAAGCCTTACGCAAAATACATTTTAGAGCAGCCATGATTTATTATTAAGCGCTTATAATTATACCGTTTACATTCTGTCGAATGGATGTTATATTATATTCAAGCAAGGGGCGAGGCGGTCAGCTACACCACCCGAAAGGGGGTGAGCATATGCCGATTACCATTACTTTACATATATTTGGTTATACTGTAACAGTAAGGATAAAAAAGCAGAACCGCCACTCTGCCAAGTGACGGTTCGAGGCTTTAGCTTCATTACGAATCTATAAGAGCTGACCAATGGTCATCGCTCCTTGCGGTTTGATTATAACACCCAAATGCTCCCAAAGTCAAGAGTCTAAAAAGTCTCTATTCTCAGCTGCCCCGCCGTTTGGCGGGGTAGCTTTATTCTTATCCGAACATCTTTTTCAAGTTCAGCGCGGCGGCCTTCAGCTCGTTCTTGCTGTAGGAGTTATTCTCGTCGGCAAGCACGGCGTTCACCGCTTCCTTTGCCGACAGGCCGCCCGCGAGCATAGCGTCCACAAGCATGGCCTCGGCGGAAACGGTATGCTCGGTCTTATTGAAGATGTAGTCCTTGCCCACCTCGATGACCACAGCGTATTCGCCCTTGTCGTAATTGCCCTTGGCGAGAAGCTGCTCCTTCACCTGCGCCGGCGTGCCGCGAAAGCTCATCTCGTGGAGCTTTGTCATGTCGTTGCACAGGCACATGCGCACATCGGCCTGCTGGTCGATGAAAAAGTCCACCAGCTCCATGATGCGCTTGGGGGATTCATAGAGGGCGAAGCTGCGCGTGTCGCCCCGGCGGAGCTTTTCGAGCAGACGCTTGCGCTCGGCGTTTTCTCGGGGGAAGAAGCCAAAAAAGGTGAAGCTGCTCAAATCAAAGCCGGAGACGGAAAGCGCCGTCACCGCCGCGCAGCAGCCCGGGACGCCCACGACCCGTATTCCCTCCTCCACGGCGGCCTTTATAAGCTCGTTGCCGGGGTCGGAGATGCAGGGCGTGCCCGCGTCGGTTATCACGGCGACGCTCTTGCCGCTTTTCATTTCGTTTATAAAATACTTGGCCTTGCCGTACTCGTTGAATTTGTGGTTTGACACAAGCTTATTGCGTATGCCGAGCTTCCCCAGCAGCACCATGGAGCGGCGGGTATCCTCGGCGGCAATAATATCCGCCTCCGTCAAGATCTGCACGCCTCGTGGGGACATGTCCCTCGAATTGCCGATGGGCGTTGCCACGATATATAAAATGCCCGCGTTTTCTGCCTGTTCCATTTTTTTCTCCTGTGTTGAAATTCCTGTCGTCTGACCGCAGTCATGGCGAGAAATATGTCTTTTCGCTCAGATCGGTTTCCCTCACCTGCTCGAAGGACATACTGCCGCCAGCGCTTCCGGGGCCTTTGTTCAGGTTCAGCTCTGACCAATAGCATGCAAAATCCGCCTGACGGCTGTCAAACTCGGCCTTGTCGACCCGTTTGTCGCCGAGGATATACTCTCCCTCGTCCTCCTGACCGTATATTCCATGAGCCTCCATGTATACCCACGCGTCGGACAGTACGGTCTGCTCTCCGTTCCAGGGCAGGTAAATATAAGTGTCGTTAAACCTGTCTCCCTGAGGATTGCGGCTGACCGTCATAAGATAGGGGTTGCCGCCCGCGTCCACCACGGGGACGATATAGCCGCTGTTGCCGCCCACCTCATCATAAAGCGTGTCGGTGCGCAGGGCGCTGTAATCATCGCCTTCTATCCTCCATACGCTGTATTCCGCGCGGAAGGTGCCGCTGTCGTTTATCCTGTAAAGCAGCATCAGCTCATACACGCCGTTGCCGTCCACATCGGTAAGGTTGGCAAGCGGCTGATAAAACCCGTCCGGCTGTACAAAGCCAGCCAGAGACTCAACGCCGCTTAAAATCGTGTCCACCGTTTTGTTCAGGTCGGCTCCGCCGCTCTCCGGTGTGCCGGTATCCGGCGTATTCGGGGCGTTCAGCACCGGCGGTACTACAATGCCCGCGCTGTTTTTAGGCTTGATATCCGCCGGTTTATCAGCGGGCTTAACGGCCAGAATTATCGCAGCAATGATCACCGCCGCGCCAAGGCAGACAGCCAGCGCCTTTTTGGGCGAGGGCAAGTGCCTCACTTTATTGCTCTGCGTCTGTGTTTTCTCCGCGCTGACAGAGCCGTTATAAACCGGGCTGCCGCAATTCTGGCAGAATCTCGCGCCATCGGGCAGCTTCGCCCCGCATCTGCTGCAAAACATAGGCACTTCTCCTTTCCTAGTCAGCAGTATTGTAACAGACTGCGCCATGTCTTGCAAATTTTTTTGTTTTTGCCCGTTCGCCTTGTGTTTCCGAGAGAAATCACGCATGGTTTCGGCGTCATTTCCATGCTCCATATTTTCGCCCATTTCTCTTTAGAATAACACCCGATTTTACAGCGCCTTGCGACAGCCTTCTTGGTATTACATAACTATAATAATCTTATCTTATGTAAACTCTACGGGAGGCAGAAATGGCACAGGGAGGACAAGGGAAACTGGCGGCGCTGAGATCGGCGGCTGCGGGAAAGGTGGACGGGCGCTTTTTGGCGGCGGGGCGCTGCGTTTTTTATCTGCTGCTGGGCTTTGTGATGGCCTGCTCACGGGTCTTGGAAAACGGCGCGCCGCTGGGCATGGCCATGGTGGCATGCTCCGGCGCGGGGGTGACAGGGGTGTTCTCTCTCGCCGGGGCAGCCCTGGGCTATCTTATCAGCGGCGGGATAGACTGGGGCATAAGGTACATAGCTGCGGCGGTGCTGGTGTATACAATCTCCTTCGTGTTCCACGAGCTGAGCCTCTACCGCAGCCCCTATTTCATGCCCTCGGCAGCGGCGCTGGTGATGGCGCTCACAGGGATACTGGGCAGTTTTTCCGCGCCGGAAACCAGCGTTCCTATGCCGGCGGAGTTGTTTCTGGAGACAGCGCTGGCCTTTGGCGGAGCGTATTTTTTCCGTGACGCGCTCTGCTCATACCCCCGCACGACCGAGAGCGCGGAGCTCAAGCACAGCATATCCGTAATGATAACCGTGTCCTGCGCGCTGATGGCTTTTTCGAGGATCGTCCTATTTGGCACGGTGTCCGTTGGCCGCTTTATGGCGCTGCTTATCGTGATGACCTCCGCCATGAAGGGCGGTATGCTCACAGGCGCGGCGGTAGGCACGGTGTTGGGTCTTGCCATGGATGTGACCCATGTGGGCGCGCCCTTTTACACGATGGCGTATTCGCTCTCCGGGCTCCTGTCCGGGGTGTTCGGCAAGCACGGCAGGCTGATTTTCGTGCTGTCCTTCATTCTCTCTGGAGCGCTGGCCGTGGTCTGCGCATGGAATACGGAAATATACATAAGCGCGCTTTTTGAAAACTTCTGCGCCTCGGTCGTCTTTATGCTTCTACCCGCTTCATGGCTGAGTCATATCGGTCTTATCCTCCAGTACGGGCAGCGGGGCAGCGGTGAATCCGGCTTGCGGCGCTTTGCGGCGCGGCGTGTGAAAAATCTGAGTGAGGCTTACGGCGAGCTTTACGAGACCGTGCGGCGCAGCATTGAAGAGCCGGTCAATGATGAAAACATCGCTAAGGTCTTTGACCGGGCGGCGGACGAGGTCTGCGTAAGCTGCAAAAACAAGAATCAGTGCTGGAACGCCGACTATGTGGACACGCTCTCCGCCATGAACGACGCCACCCGAGCCATGAGCGTCAACGGTACGCTCTCTGTGGAGGATCTGCCCGGCTTTTTCCGGGAGCGCTGCACGGGGCTGCCGGCCTTTGTGGCGGCGGTGAACGGTGAGCTGCGCTCCCTTGCCTACCGGCGGCAGCTCAGATCCCGACTGACAGAAAACCAAAGCGTTGCCTGGGGGCAGTATTCCGATATGTCGCAGGTACTTGGCCGGGTGGCTGACGAGCTGGGCAGCGTAAACGGCGCCGATCCTCTGGCGGAGCGGCGGCTCATGCGCTACCTGAGGGGGCTTGAAATTGACGCGGACGCGGCGGTGTACCGGGACGGCGGAGGCCGGCTCCGAGTGGTCATTGAGGGCGGCAGGCTCAGCCCGCTTATAAAAGACGAGCACAGCCTTGAAAAACTCTCGGAGGTGGTGGGCGCACGCCTTTGCAAGCCAATTGAGAGCGAGGAAATCGGCTCACGCATCACGCTGCTGGAGGCGGAGCCGTTGGCCGTGTCCGTGGGGATAGCGGCGCTTAAAAAGCGCGGTGAAAAGGTCAGCGGAGACAAGGGCACCTACTTCAAAACCGACGCCGGGGTACTTTGCGTGATACTATCCGACGGTATGGGCACCGGGGACGACGCCGCCCGGGACAGCGCTCAGGTGGTGGCGATACTTGAAAAATTTCTCCGCTCCGGGGTAGACCCGGCAGTAGCGATGAAGCTCTTAAACTCAGTCATGCTCCTGCGCAGCTGTGATTCCTGGGGCTTTGCCACTGTGGATCTGATGTGCGTTGATCTCTTCAGCGGTGAGACCTGTTTTTATAAATACGGCGCAGCCCCCTCTTATGTTAAAAACGGCAAGAATATCCGCCGTATAAAAGGCGAAACGCTGGCGGTGGGTCTCTCTCTGGGCGAGGGCATCGCCCCTGATATTGTGCGTATGCGCCTGCGCCCCGGCTCAACTGCGGTGATAGCCTCGGACGGCGTCATATGCGACAGGGAGGACGGCTGGCTCAAAACCATGCTCTCCAAAGACTCCGAGGACATGAAGGGTCTTGCTAAAGCAGTTTTGCGGGAGGCGGAGCGCCTCTACGGCGCGGCGGATGACATGACAGTGGTAACGGTACGCGTGGAGGAGCGGGCATGACCGGCAGGCTCCGAGACGGCATCTGCGAGTTTTGGGGGCAGGTCATTGTCCGGCTGTGCCCCCGCTCCCGCCGGAGCGCGGCGGTGAAGGGCTGCGTCAGGAATGTCATCGTCGTAAAGCCGGGCGACCGCACCTTCAAGGAGGCTGTTTTTATCCTGCGGGACGATTATTTTTCCTCTCCCGGCCACAGCAGTTCCGCCTTGCTCGATCAAGCGCGGGATGCCGCCCGCCGCTATACCGACACCGTAGCCCCCGCCCGGGGCTTTCCGCTGGGGGCGGTGATAGTTTCCGCCCTCGTTACCTCCGCTGTGTTCATTCTTCTTATTTTCACGGGGGTGATATAAAAAAGACAGGGGCAGCGAAACACGGTTTCGCTGTCCCTGTCTTTTTACTATAACTTAATATAACTCAATCGCCATAGGTTATCGTCGCCTGCTCGTTATAGAACATCGACACATATTCCTCCAGCGTTATGCCCATCTGGCTTATCTGCTCGGCGGCGGCGCGGCCCACATAGCGAAAGTGCCATGGCTCATATGTAATACCGGTCGTGTCCTGCGAGCCGTTGGGATAGCGGAGGATAAACCCGTATCGCCAGCAGTTCTCCGTGAGCCACCGGGCGGTGGGCGTGTCCTTCTGAGCCTCGTCCAGAACCTGATAATTATAATCTACTATATCAAAGGCCAGCCCCAGCTCATGCTCGCTTGTACCGGGCAGGGCGACAGACGTAGCGGCAAGACTCGGAGCCGCCTCCGCGCTGACGCCTTCCTCCACGAGCCGCTGTATCTTGTTGTCATAAAGCTCCTGCTGGGTGCTTCTGCTGCGATACGCGGAGCAAATGATGGGCTGGTTCCCTGCGCTGGCGCAGTCGTCCATCATGCTCTTGAGGGACTCGGCGCAGATCTTATCCGCTTTCATGCCGTTGCCGATGTCAGTCAGATCCGCGGAATAGCCGGTTGAATCCACACTGTTCCATGCGTTTACAAGCACCAGCTCCTCGGGCTGCTTATTGTCAAGCCAGCCCAGCATTCTCAGACCCAGCGCTGCGACGAGCGCAAGGCAGGCAATACCCACAAATATTCTAATTATAACAGCGCCCCATTTCCTGTTCTTCACGGGGACAAAATCAGCGTCTTCAATGTGCATAAGTCTTACCTCTTTCCTGCTCCTTTCATCAGTGCAGGCATATCATACACCGCGTATGTATCGAAACTGACAATTTTTTGTATAGTTTTTGTATACTTCCAAATTTTTTGAGAAAATTTTTAAAAATTTATCGTCCAGCTTCCGCCGTCGAAGCTCAGCTGGATATTGAGCATGAGCTGCTCATTCTTGACAAAGCTCACATAGTATATCCCGTCCGGCACGGCGGCGGCGTCCTCCACCTCTTGGGGCTGCAGTCTTGTCTCGGCAAAGTTGTAGCTTTTTTCCATATTCTCCACAAGAGCCTGCATATTGTGCGTTGCTCCGCGGCGCTTTCCCTCAGTGATCACTTCTTCGTATGTTCTCTCGTCGTATATGCCGTAGCTTACATGGGTCAAGATACCGGTAGACTCATCCACAACATAGTCCAGCCACTCCCGCACGGGCCCGGCGTTTTTGAAATAATAGACCTCCCACATCACGACACCCGCAGGATCTCCGTTTTCACCGATAAGAAGATAGGCGTTGGCCCAATCAAAATTTTTATTGCTCAGGCTGCCTATGTTAAGCCCCGTGCCGTCTATAAGCCTCAAAACCTCGTCAAGCTTTCCAGCCGCGTCCTCAGCGCTCATATATCGCCCGCGGCTCAGGCTGACATTCTCAACAAGCGTATCCCTGCCGCCGTTGTTCATCGCCGAGATCAGGGCAAGGCGCTCCAGCTTTATATCGTCGCTGGCAAGGCTCAGCTCGCCCGCGCCAAGCTCCGGGACTTCCTCAAGGCGCTCCAGCCGGGCGGACTGGATCCGGCTTGAAAGGCTGGGCATAAGCATACCGATGCATACCGCCGCCAGCACCAGCGCCGCTATACCCATATATCCGGATATACCGCCGGCGCGTTTTTTTGTTTTTCTGCTCATACGCGCCCTCCTCGCAGCTCCACGGTGACACAGGTGCCGTTGCCCTCGCGGCTTTCAAAGCGCATTTCGCCATTGTGCAGGCGCACGATCTCACTGCACAGTGCAAGGCCGAGCCCCACACCGCCCTGAGCTCTTGAGCGGGACTTGTCCACACGGTAAAAAGCCTCGGTAATATGCTCCAGCTCCTCGGCGGGTATGCCGCGCCCTGTATCCAGCACCCGGATAAGGCAGCCCTCTTCTGTCATCTGGGAAACGACATAGATATTTCCGCCTTTGTCCATGGCCTTGCGTGCATTGTCCAGAATATTCACCAGCAGCGAGCGCACGAGATCCGGCTCCAGAAGGCACTCGCCCTCCTCACAGCGGCACTGAAGGACTATACCCTTCTCGGCGTACACCCGCTCCAAATGCTGCACCATACTGCCCACTATCTGAGCCGGGCGGCATGGTATAAGCTCCACCTCGTTCCTTTTTAGCACCAGCAGATCCAGAAGCTTCAGCGACAGGCTCTCAAGGCGTTTTCCCTCGGAGAAAATATAGTTTGCCACATCCATCTGCTCGCTCTCGGTGAGCAGGCGTGAACGTATAAGCTCCGCGTAGCCGATGATGGAGGTCATGGGGTTTTTAAGCTCATGGGCAAAGTTGCCCATGAAAGTCTCCTGCCGGGCGGCAGCGGCGGTGATATCGTTTATGTTCTGCTCTATCTTTTCAGCCATGGCGTTAAAGTCCCGGGTCAATATACCCACCTCGTCCTGCCCGGCGGGGCTGGCACGATAGGCGTAATCCCCGGCGGCGAAACGGCGGGAGGCCATGGACAGGGCACTGAGGGGTCGGGTCAGCCAGTAGGTAAGCGCCCAGCAGGCAAGTCCACCAGCAGCCACGATGATGGCAAAAACCTGTCTGTAAGTTCGCAGCTGATTGGCCCGCTGCTCATATATGGCGGTGATGTCATAGCACTCGTCCAGGCGCAGCACGGAGTTTGAGGCCGTCAGCGGAGCGCTGATGCGGATATAACGTCCGCCCCAGGGGTCACGCACAATGCTGATGCGGCCTTCGCCGTCTTCGCCGAGGGTGCTGCGGCTCAGGTCGATTCCACGGGGATTCTGCTCATACAAAGCCTCCCTGTCCCCGCCAAGGCGCAGCGCGGCAAGCCCCGCGCTGGTATGCTCACCAAGCTGGCCGAGGGCTTCCACCAGATTTGAATGATCCGGGCTCTGGCTCACCTCGTCCACAATGCACAGCGTGTTGAGCACCATGCGATAGGAGCTGACCGCTGCCTCTTTTTCCCGCTGAAAGCTGCCGGAAAAATTCAGCGTTATCAAAAGGCTTCCGCCCACGCCAAAGGCAAGCGCCAGCAGCCACACCATGCACACTGTGATCTTCAGCCTGAATTTCACTTAAAGCTTCTCCTATAATTCCAGCCGGTAGCCCACACGGTTTACAGTGCGCAGTCTGTCCTCCCAGCCGAGCTTTTTGCGTAGGCGCTGGATATGCAGATCGACTACTCTGCTGCCGATGGGGTATTCCCCGCCCCAGACCCGCTCATATATCGTTTCTCTGTACAGAGCCGCCCCGGGATTTTGCACGAAGAGCAGCATCAGATCCCATTCCTTCTTTGTGAGCTCTATCACCTGTCCCTGCCTGTCAACCTGCAAAGAGCGCAAATCAATGGTGATATCCCCCACTTTGAGCACATCTTCCGTCTTTTGATAGCGCCGAAGCACCACCTCGACTCTTGCCAGCAGCTCCATGACCTCAAAGGGCTTGACGATATAGTCCTCCGCGCCCATGCGCAGACCTTTTACTCTGTCGTCAACAGAGTTCTTCGCGGTGATAAAAATCACCGGCGTGCCTGTGGGCTGTATGTATTCCAAAAGCTCAAACCCGGATACCTGAGGCAGCATAACATCCAGCAGCACAAGGTCAAACATCTCTCTCTCGAGAATATTCGCCGCCTCAGCGCCGTCATAGGCGCAGACACAGTTATATCCCGCCTTGCTCAGGCTGAGCTTTATCAAGTCTGAAATCGGTTTCTCGTCCTCGACGATCAAAACACGGATCAAGCGTATCTACCACCCTTCCTTTAGTCCATTCTAAGTATACATCTCATTTGTATAGTTTTTGTATACTTTCTGGAAAAAACTGGAAATTTTTGGCCGGATTAACAAAATTTAAGATTTCCGCGCCCTGTAAAACCGCAAAAAAACATACTCCGCGCGTCATCTCGGCTGCAAAAAACGATTCGCTCCTTATCTTCCCCGCCGCTGGGCAATATAATCCTCAAAAACCAGACCGCTTTTATGTATCTCCTCGGCAAACTCGCCCACATAGCGATAGTGCCACGGCTCATAGATAATGCCGGTTTTTTCCGTTGTGCCGTTGGGATAGCGCAGGATAAAGCCGTAGCGCCAGCAGTTTTCCATGAGCCACTGCTGAGTATCCGTGCCCTCCTGCCCCTGGTCGAGATTGGTGTAAAACTCGTCGATTATATCCACCGCGAGGCCCAACTGATGCTCGCTGGTGCCGGGTACGGCAACGGATCGCGCCGCCACGGCGGGAGCCTCCTCCGCGTCCACGCCGCTTAGGATGACTCTGAGAACCTTGTTGTCAAACAGGCCCTGCTGGTATTCCTGCGTCCGGTAGGCGGAGCATATGTAGGGGTGCATACCCGCCTCCCGGCAGTCATTTATCATCTGCAACAAGGCGTCCGCGCAGCGCTCGTCCACGGCGTGGCTCTCGTCCACCATGCGCAGCACCGGCGTATATCCCTCGGGAATGGGGTTGTAAGGGTTGACAAGCATGAGCATATCCAGCTTTTCAAGCTCCACGAGGTGCTTAAGCTTATTCTCATACGCCCTCTCCCGGCCTGCGGTCAGTGCGCTTATCGTGCCGTGCTCCGTCTCTCCCGCAGCCTCGGCAGAGGTCTGGAGCCTGTCCATCAGCGCTATTCCCCGCTGCTGCTCCCTGTGCACATCGCGCAGGTGCAGGCCGAACTGTATCCCAAAGCCCAGCAGCAGTGTCAGCAGTGCCGCCACGGCAACTATAAGCAGATCGTTTTTTTCCTTGACCTTCAATAAAATCACCTGTGTAATAGATATAACTGTCCTGATTCTACCCTATATCCCGCCAAAAAGCAAGAAAACCATACCGCGTAAAGCGACGCTTCACGCGGTATGGCAAAAACTGTCAGAACTTCTGGTCGAATTTATAACTAATATCCTTTTCAAAGCTGAGCCTTATTTCCGTGCGCTCACGCAGACGCTTTATGGCGGGGATATGCTTAATAAGCACTATAAGCCCCATAAACACGGCAAGAAGCATGACCGTTCTGTCGTCCACTTCCAGCAGGGACACGGCAATTAGGAAAAAGGCGGAGATCATGGTGCTCAGCGACACATAACGCGTAAACCACAGCGCTGCGCCCAGCGCCAGAATGGCAGTGATGCCCGCAGTCCTGTCCACGACAACACCAGCCAGGATCAGAGCGATCGTGGCATGGCTGCCCTTAAAGCCGTAAAACACGGGATAGAGCCTGCCCAGCACCATGCAGAAGCCCGCGAAGGCAATGCCGGCCTGCGAGTGCCCCTTGGCGCCCATGATGAGCCCACCCACGAGCAGCGGCAGCCCGTCCTTCACAAGCTCTACCAAAAGGAGCTTGACAAAACCGAATATGCCATACACCCGGCGGAAGTTTGAAAGCCCCACATTCCCCTCGCCCAGCTTTTTCAGGTTGCGGCGAAAGACAAAGTTTGAGGCCAGCACCGTGGTGCTGAGGCTGCCGAAGCAGTAGGAAAAAACCGCGATAACAAGCAGCAGAAGAATATACGCCGTCATTCCTTATCCCCCTTCTGCCGTATCACAATACGCACAGGCGTACCCTCCAGGCCGAACACCGCGCGGATCTGATTTTCGATATAGCGCTGATATGAGAAATGGAACAGCTCCCGGGAGTTGCAGAAAATGACGAAGCAGGGAGGCTTTATCCCCGTCTGGGTCATATAGTAGATCTTGAGCCTGCGCCCCTTGTCCGTGGGCGGCTGGACTCTCGCCTGCGCGTCGGCAAGGACATTGTTGAGCATACCGGTGGTGATGCGCATATTGCTCTGGTCGTTGACGAAGTTTATAAGCTCAAAGAGCCTGTCCGTGCGCTGGCCGGTGAGGGCGGAGATGAACACTATTGGTGCATAGCTCATGAAGCTCAGATCGCGCATGATGTCCTTGCGCATATGCTCCATCGTGCCCGTCTCCTTGTCCACCAGATCCCACTTGTTGACGACTATGATGCTGGCCTTGCCAGCCTCGTGGGCAAGCCCCGCTATCTTGGTGTCCTGCTCGGTGACGCCGTCCCGTGCGTCTATCATTATAAGGCAGACGTCCGCCCGCTCGATGGCAAGCTGCGCGCGCATGACGGAAAACTTTTCCACCCGCTCCTCCACCTTGGACTTGCGGCGGATACCGGCGGTGTCTATAAAGACGTACTTCCCCTGCCCGTTTTCAAACATTGTGTCCACCGCGTCTCTGGTCGTACCGGCAACATTGCTGACAATGACACGTTTCTGGCCTAAAATGCGGTTAACGAGGGAGGACTTGCCCACATTAGGCTTGCCGATGACGGCGACCTTGATGCTGTCGTCCTCCTCCTCGTTCTCTCCGGCGGGTGGGAAATAGCGCAGGCACTCGTCCAGCAGATCACCCGTGCCGTGCCCGTGGACGGCAGAGACGGGTATGGGATCGCCCAGACCCAGAGAATAGAATTCATACACCGCCGGGTCGGTAGCTCCGGTAGAGTCGGCCTTGTTCACCGCCAGCACCACCGG
>DKYJ01000029.1:60045-70397 GCA_002493305.1 Clostridiales bacterium UBA7103
GTTCACCGCCAGCACCACCGGCTTTTTCGCGCGCAGCAGCATATTGGCCACATCCTTATCCGCCGCGGTAACACCGGTGCGGATATCGGTGACAAGTATGATGACCGTTGCCGAGTCAATGGCTATCTGCGCCTGTTCGCGCATGAAAACCAATATTTCGCTGTCGGTGGACGGCTCGATGCCGCCTGTGTCCACCATGTCAAATTTCCTGCCGCACCACTCGCACTCGGCGTAAAGCCTGTCGCGGGTGACGCCTGGGGTGTCCTCCACAATGGACAGGCGCTGCCCCACGAGCCGGTTAAACAGCATGGATTTGCCAACATTGGGCCTGCCTACTATTGCTACAAGAGGTCTTGCCATATCACACGACCCTCCCTTGTTGTTTTTAATTTTAGTTGTACTTGTAATACTCCGTATCCTCGCCCCTGCGGGGAAGCCTGACCTCCGGCAATATACCGCACATCGCATCCCACAGGGCAAAGCCGTCCTGCTCAATGGGGTAGATAGGCACACCCAGCGCGGCGGAGGCCTCCTCAAGGGTCACATCATCCAGAAAATCCATTTCGTCCCGGCGGAGCATATTCTGAGAGATAAACAGCCGCTCGCCCAGTTCCTTGCCCTTGAGCTGCTTTATCAGATCCTGCCCGGTTATCAGTCCTGCGACGGTGATGCTGTGGCCGAAAAAGTCGTTCAAAACGCTGTAAACCCTGCCGTCAAGCCCGGGGAAGGAGGCCTTTCCCAGCCCAAGCAGCTTTTCAAACAGCGGCGCGGCGGCGACGCCTGTCGCTATGGAGAAGGGCACTCCGTCCGGCGCGTCCCCCAGCCGCAGGGCGGAGCGAAACTCCGTCTCCATAAGCCGGAGCATGCCCACGCCGTTTTCAAGCTGGGTATACTCCTCGTAAAACTCCTCCTCCGGCAGCTCGCGCCCGGCCTTGAGATAAAGCTCGTCGCCGCAGAAGAATATCCGCGTGCCAAAGTGCCTGAGGCACTCGTCGCCGAAGGCCGTCACCATGTCGATAGTCTCCCCCGCGAGCTCCTCGGTAAAGGGCGTCAGCGGGTACAGCCCCTCGCGGTACTTCGTCACACCAAGGGGCACGATGGACACGCTGTGAACGCCGGGGTACATATCCGCAAGGTCGCGCATAGTGCGCATCAGCTCCGCCCCGTCGTTGAGACCCGGGCAGCAGACGATCTGGCAATTCATCACTATCCCGGCCTTTGCAAAGCGCCGCATAAGCTCTATGCTCTCCCCCGCTCTGGGGTTTCGGAGCATCTTGCAGCGAAGCTCGGGGTTCGTCGTATGGACGGAGACGTTCACGGGGCTTATATGCAGTGCGATTATCCGCTCTATCTCCCGCTTTGAGAGATTGGTAAGGGTGATGTAATTTCCCAGCAGGAAGCTGAGCCTTGCGTCGTCGTCCTTAAAATACATGGTTTTCCGCATACCCGGCGGGAGCTGGTCAATAAAGCAGAAAACGCAGTTGTTGGCGCAAGAGCGGGGCTTATCCATAAGATAGCTCTCAAAATCAAGGCCGATCTCGCCCCCCTCGTTTTTGTGCACCGTCACCTCATACTCGCTGCCGTTCTCCCGTTTAAGGACGATGTCCAGCTTTCTGTCGTAGGCAAAAAATTTATAGTCCAGCACATCGTGGATGACGTTCCCGTTTATTGAAACGACCCTGTCCCCCACCTCGGCCCTATGCCGCAGGGGGCTGTCAGCATCAATGGATTTTATTTGATTGTCCATATTGACCCCCTTTCCGGTGGAAATCTGCCGCGTTATGCCGCAGCGCCAATGCGATCGTTCCTCGCGCAAGCGGGAAGCGGTGACGCAAGAGCAGAACGCGAGAAAATTTTTGTCGGGGCGAAGCCCGTTTCACGCAGGAATACTTTGTGTATTTCAAGGAAAACGGGCAAAGCATCCGGCGGAAATTTGCCGCGTTATGCCGCAGCGCCGCCGTTTACCGCTTGCGCAAATAATAAAGCAAAAGGAGGAAAGGCTTCCCTCTCCTCCTCAAGCTCTACTTGCCTTTACTCAAGTAAATGATGGACAAATCGGCAAGAGCGGATCGCGAGAGAATTTGCGTTCTGATGAAGGCAGTTTTTGCAGCCATACTTTGCGTATTGGGGAAAAACTGACAAAATCAGGGCACAAATTGTCCGCAAGACGCCGCAGTCGATTTATTCAGCGTTTACTCTACATCAATGACAGTGCGGCCGTTATACTTCCCACAGCTCTTGCAGGCACGGTGGGGCATGCAGAACGCCCCGCAGTTGGGGCAAGTGATCACATTGGGAGCAACGAGCTTCCAAGTGGAAGAACGCCTCTTGTCACGCCTCTGTCTGGATACTTTTCCTTTTGGGACTGCCATGTTGACACCTCCATCTAACAGCTGTTCTGAGCAGCTCTCATTTTATTTATCCAAAAGCTGCTCAAGCACAGCAAATCTTGGATCGGTTTGTTTCCGACAGCCGCATGGGCCGTCGTTCAGGTTCTTGCCGCAGGTGGGGCAAAGGCCTTTGCAATCCTCTCTGCACAGAAACTTTGTCTCCATGTCGAGGATAAAGAGTGTGGATATTATCTCGTCCAGCTCTATCCCGTCCCCATCGAGGGTGAACAGCTCCGGGTCGTCCCCGGCGTCCTCCACGATGACGGCGTAAAGCTTCGTCCGCTTCTGCCTGCGAAATTCGCTGCCGCAGCGGTCGCATATGCAGAGCATATCCGCCGTGAGCCAGCCCTCAAGCTGCAACACGCCGGCCTCATTGAAAACCCTGCCCTCCGCGTGGGGTCTCCCCTCATACCGCACAATGGCGGGGAAGCTCAGTCTGTCCGTCTCCAAATCGCAGGAAAAGGGCACGCTCGCGCCGGGAACTTCAATGATTTCTCTTAATTCAAGCCGCATATTGCACCTCACAGGCAGACGCACTCCGCCACAGTCGCCTTAGTATTATAGTTGAACTGTCAAGGCTTGTCAACAGTAATTTTGTATAGTATAATCCAAAAAGCGCAAAAAATTCTATGAATGAGATGGCTGGGTGAAATGAAGGAAATCAATATCGGCAAAAATGACGCCGGTCAGCGGCTTGACCGCTTTGTGGGCAAGGCTGTGCCCCTGCTGCCGGAGTCTCTGCTGCAAAAATATATTCGCCTCAAACGCATAAAATTAAACGGCAGGGGCGCCAAGCGCGACACGCGCCTTTCCGCCGGGGATACTCTTCAATTATACATAAACGATGAGTTTTTTGAAAAGCCCCGGGAGGAAAATTCTTATCTCAAGGTCGCAACGCCGCGCCTGAGCATAGTATATGAGGACGAAAACATCCTCCTTGCCGACAAGAAGCCGGGCGTTCTGTGCCACAGCGCAGGGGTCTGGGATTATAACACGCTCATCGCCAACATTCAGGCATACATGGCCCAGAAGGGCGAGTGGCGGCCAAAGGAGGAAAATTCCTTTGCTCCGGCGCTGTGCAACCGCATTGACCGCAACACCGGCGGCATAGTCATCGCCGCAAAAAACGCTGAGGCGCTGCGCATACTCAACGACAAGATAAAAGACCGCGAGATAGAAAAATACTACCTCTGCGCCGTGCAGGGCAGGCCGAACCCGCCGCAGGGCAGGCTTGAAAACTATCTTTTCAAGGACGCGGGCAAGAATCAGGTCTACATCAAAAACCGCCCCGAGCCGGGGGCGAAAAGTGCCGTCACGGAGTATAGGGTCATAAAGAGCAAGGGCAGGCTTTCCCTTGTGGAGTGCCGCCTTCTCACCGGGCGTACGCACCAGATACGCGCGCAGATGGCGCACGCGGGCTGGCCGCTGCTGGGAGATGGGAAGTACGGCAGCGAGCGCTTTAACAGGCAATACGGCGAAAAGGGGCAGGCGCTCTATTCCTACAAGCTGCGCTTTGAGTTTCCCACCGACGCGGGCATCCTCAACTACCTGCGCGGGCGGGAATTCACCGTGGATAAAATTGATTTTGCGGAAAAATATTTTGATTAGAGGAACACTGCAATGCTAAAACTGCTCACTAAAATTTTCATCAAAAATCCGGACGATGTGCGCGACCCTGCCGTGCGCGGGGCGTATGGCAAGCTCTGCGGGGCGTATGGGATATTTCTCAACTTCCTGCTCGCCGGGGCGAAGTATTTTGCCGGGGTGATGTCCGGCTCTGTCGCCATTATCGCGGACGCCTTCAACAACCTGACCGACGCAGGCTCTTCCGTTATCTCACTCATCGGCTTTGCCCTGTCCGAGAAAGCCCCGGACAAGGAGCACCCCTACGGCCACGGGCGGATAGAGTATCTGGCGGGGCTGGGGCTCAGCATCGTCATTATTCTCGTGGGCGTGGAGCTGGCGGAGAGTTCATTTAATAAGATACTAAACCCCGAGCCTGTGGCGTTAGGTCTGCTCCCGGCCGGGATATTGCTGCTATCCATTCTCGTAAAGCTCTATATGGCGGCCTATAACCGCAGCATCGGCAAAAAGATAAACTCCTCCGCCATGCTCGCCGCTGCCGCTGACTCCATGAGCGACTCCATTGCAACAGGTGTCGTCATTCTCTCCATGGTTGTCGCCTATTTCTTCAAGGTCAATATCGATGGCTATGCCGGGCTTGCGGTCGCAATATTCATTTTCTTCGCGGGCATCGGCGCCGCGAAGGATACCCTCTCCCCTCTGCTTGGCAAAGCTCCGGACGCGGAGTTTGTGCAGGACATAGAAAAGGCCGTCAGCGCCTATCCGGAAGTGGTCGGCATTCACGATTTGATGGTGCATGACTACGGCCCGGGGCGCGTCATCGTCTCCCTCCACGCGGAGGTGGACGGCAGCGGGGATATCTATAAGCTGCATGACGCCATTGACCGGGCGGAAATGGAAATAAAGGAGCGCTTTGGCTGCCTTGCAACCATACATATGGACCCCATCGACGCAAACGACAGCGAGACCGGGCGCGTCCGCCAGCTTTTGCAGGAAAAGCTTCGGGAGCTGTACCCGGAAATAAGCATCCACGATCTGCGTATCGTCCCCGGCCCGACCCATAAAAACCTGATATTCGACGCGGCGCTGCCCCAGACTGTAAAGGAGCGCGACAGCGTCATCGCCGAGCGCATCCGCACGCTTGTAAACGACAGCTGGCCGGAGTGCTTCGCCGTGGTCAATATTGACCGGGAATATGTCTGAAGTAAAAAGACGGGAGAAAAATTCTCCCGCCTTTTTTGCAACCTTTTTCCGAAAAATGCGACTATATCTGTGAACGCACTCTGTGGAGGTCATCATGGACGACGAAAAGATAATAGCGCTGTATTTTCAGCGTCAGAGCGCCGCTATTGAGGAGAGCGATTTAAAATACGGGGGCTTGCTGCGCCGCACCTCCTATAACATTCTCTCAAGCCTGGAGGACAGCGAGGAATGCGTAAACGACAGCTTCCTCGCCGCGTGGGACACGATCCCGCCCGAAAAGCCCCGGAGTCTCGGCGCGTATCTTGTCAGCATCACGCGGAACATCAGTCTCTCCCGCCTGCGTCTGAGATACGCCGACAAGCGCGGCGGTGGAGAGTACGCCCTCGCCTACGATGAGATCGACGCCTGCTTATCCGGCGGCACATCGCCGCAGGATTATGTGGAGGCAAAGGAGCTTGTCGGGGCGCTCAACCGCTTTCTCTCCGGGCTTAAGGACGATGACCGGAACATTTTTGTCAGCCGCTATTGGCTGCTTGAGCCGGTGAAGCAGACGGCGGAGAAGTTCTCCGTCAGTGAGAGCAAGGTGAAAAGCTCGCTGCACCGCAGCCGAAACAAGCTGAAAAAGTATCTGACGGAGGAGGGATATATATGAAAACCGAACTTTTTTTCGACGCAATGGGGCTAATTGACGAACGCTACAAGGCCGCTGCGATAGATGCCAATGCAGACAGTAAACCCATAAGGCTTCACCGAAGCTATAGAAAAGTGATTGCCCTCGCCGCCGTCATCGCGCTGCTGCTGGCGCTGGGCATTGCCGCCTACGCCGGGGGCTGGTTCGGTCTGCAGGGGCTTGTTATGGGCAAGCTCGGCACGAGCGGCGCTGTCTCCCTGCAAGGGCTGCACGACAGCCCGGAATACAAGGCCAGCGCCGAATGGTGGGCGTATGAGGAGCAATTAGCCGAAAACAACGCCTACATGGACGGCTTTGACTACACCGAAGCGCAGGAGCTTCAGGAGGCCTACGGCGCATATGGCTGTTATACCCGCGAGCAGGCGGACAAGCTCCAAAGCATTGCCGACAAGTATTCCCTGCGTCTGCTGTCAGGCTTTACCTCTCCGGCAGACGAAAAAGCCTATTACGAGGCTGTCGGTACAGGCAGGCTTCTTGCCGTGGGCGGGGAGTATTACAACGAATTTATTTTCGGCTATCTCTACGACGGCGGTACCTTCCATTTTGAGGGCGAGCTTCACGGCGAGCAGGATTACGCCATTCCCTATACAATGACCCGCACCGTCAAGGGTACGCTCAATACCATATACACCGTGGTTGACGACATTGACAGCTTTGAAAACTGGGAGTACACCGCCGCCGACGGGACGGAGGTCAACCTCGCAAGCGGCGAGAGTGCCAGCTTCATCACCTACGACAGCGGCACATCCTTTGTCGTCATCCATATCAGCCACGATAGCTGGGCGGATAGCAACGGTGACGGCAGGCGCGACCTTATCGGCGATGAGGCCGTCAGCTTCACCCTGCAAAAGGAGGAGCTTGAGCGCATCGCGGACTGCTTCTGCCTTTCCGCGCTCAGCGACCCCGACTTGGGCATGGATAAGCCCTTCACCCGCTATGAGCGCAAAGCTGTTGACCCCTCGGAGCTTATTGAGCTTGACGAAAACATTGACCTGCGCATAATTGACGAGCGGTCACTATACTATGTGAAGCTCGCCATTGAGCAGAGCATCGCCCCGTATATCGGCAATATTGAGATCCTTGACTACGACCTCATCAGTCTCATTGGCCGCACCATGGGCTGGATAGAATTTTCCGGCACTCCAAAACAGTCGCTTGACTGGGACTGTGTGCACGTAAACGGCAAAAATGTCTATTGCCGCAGCTTAAACCTCGTTGACGGCAACCACAGCGGCGAGTGGAGCATGGGCACGCCCTTTGATATGCAGCCCTGCCACCCCTTGCCTCTGCGCGGTGAGGGCAATACATATTACTCCTTTGAAAACCGCGAGAAGCTTAATAACATAGCAGCGGCAAGTCTCTATGTGGCAGAAACCGGCGAAACATACGAGCTGTCCACGGAGCAGGAGCTTGAAACCTTGGGCAAGATGCTAAATTACGGCGATATAGCCTACGCTAACTGCTGCCTGAGCTGGAATCCGCTGTATCTGAGCTTCAAGGACGGAAGCCGCGCCATCGCCTATGCAAACGGCGACGGCTCAAACTATGTTAATATGCAGGGCTTTGCTCAGTCCTATGGCCTCGGAATGAGCATATATGAGCTGTTCAATGTCCCCATTGAAGCGGAGGGCTACGCGCAAAACGGCGATATTGTCACCACCCGCTGCTATGATTCCTCCGATTCATTTGAGGACTGCTGGCTTGAAATGGACTATGAGGCGGGCGGCAAGCTCATTGGAAAGCGTCAGCACTCCCTCTTTCGCGGCGAAGAGCACTCTTCCCTCACCGCATATGAACGGGACGATAAAGGGCGGCTCATCTGCGTAAAAGAATACGGGGCGGGCGGTCAACTGCTATCGGTGAAAACCAATGACTATAACGAGCTTGGACAGCTCACTCGCAGCGAGACTTATTCCGGCGACAAGCTAACCGGCTGGTGCAATTACTTCTATGACGAGCAGGGACGGCTGATCCGCGAGGAACGCAACGACTTTGACTCTCCCCCGGACTATACCGGCGGCTGGCACTATTACAGCTACGACAGCGACGGCACCTGTCACCTCACATACGGCTTTGACCTTATTGACCCGGAAACACTGAAATAAGGGAGATCAACACTATGAAAAAACGCATATCTATTTTTCTGCTTGTCTGCCTTTTATCCGCTGCGCTGGGCGGCTGCGCCCCTGCGCAGGAGAGGGCGGTCATTATTCCGCCGGAGGCATCCCCGGACGTTGAGCATGAAACCCCCGGCAATGAAGCGGGCGCGGCGGCACTGTCCTTCTTTGGCGCGTGGGAGGTCACGGACTTTCAGAGCGCGGAGGATGCGGGCTTATCTTATGAAGAAGCAGAGGCTTTTAGAGGCGCAAGCATTGCCTACCAGCCGGATTCGGTTTTAATAAACGGGGAGGCTGCAGCAGAGGGCATCACCTACAAGACCGACGGCCCTTCCTATGACTATGACAGCCTTATAGATGCATACAGCGCGAACCTTGGCGAATGGTGGAACAATGTGGACACAGTGACCTGTATAGTCTCCGACTCGGACGCGGACTTTTTCGGCAATCGCCTGTTCATGGTGGACGCGGATACAATTTGGATATATTACGGCGGCGTTTTCTTCCTCGCGAAAAGCGTTGACGGCTAAACCATAAAAGACGGCGGAGCTTTCCGCCGTCTTTTGAGTTCTTTCGCCGCTTGAATCCCCGGCTTTTATATGGTAAAATAGTTATTACATGACTATTTCATCTTTCAAATTCAGAGGTTTACTATGCTCAGTGTTAATGATCTTTCCATGCAGTTTGGCTCGGATGTGCTGTTTTCCCGGGTCGAGCTTCAGTTCACCGCGGGCAACTGCTACGGTATAATCGGCGCGAACGGCGCGGGCAAGTCCACTTTTATAAAAATTCTCTCCGGCGAGCTTGAGCCGACCTCCGGCACGGTTGAGCTTGAGCCGAAGCGCCGTATGTCTGTTTTAAAGCAGAACCAGAATATGTATGACGCGTACAGCGTTATGGATACCGTCATCATGGGCAATCAGCGGCTCTATGACTGCGGAAAAGAGAAGGACGCGATTTACGAAAAGGCTGATTTCACCGACGAGGACGGCCTTCGCGCGGCGGAGCTTGAGGAGGAGTTTGCCGAGCTTGGCGGCTGGGAGGCCGAGAGCGAAGCAGGGCGCATCCTTCAGGGCTTGGGCGTGGATGTCTCCCTCCACGAGAACCTCATGTCTGAGATCGACCCCCGCCTCAAGGTTAAGGTGCTGCTGGCGCAGGCGCTTTTCGGCCACCCGGATGTGGTGCTGCTGGACGAGCCGACAAACAACCTCGACCTTGCAAGCGTTGTGTGGCTTGAGGATTTCCTGCTCGACTATGAGGGGACGGTGCTTGTTGTCAGCCACGACAGATATTTTCTCAACAACATCTGCACCCACATCGTCGATATTGACTATGGCAAGATAAAAATGTATGTCGGCAACTACGACTTTTGGTATGAATCCAGCCAGCTCATGCAGAAGCTCATGAAGGACCAGAACAAGAAGGCCGAGCAGAAGATCCAGGAGCTTCAGACTTTCATCGCCCGCTTCTCCGCCAACAAGTCCAAGTCCCGTCAGGCGACCTCGCGCCGCCGTCTGCTCGATAAAATCACCGTGGAGGAGATGCCCGCCTCCAGCCGCCGCTACCCTTGGGTGGGCTTCAAGGCCGAGCGCGAGCCGGGCAAGGACAGGCTCTTTGTCACCGATGTGTGCAAGAGCGTTGACGGGGTACGGCTTTTAAATAATGTGAGCTTTATTGTCGGCAAAGAGGATAAGATCGCCATTGTGGGCAAAAACGAGCTTGCCGTCACCATGCTGTATAAGATTCTCGCCGGCGAGGAAGAGCCGGACAGCGGCACGGTCAAGTGGGGCGCGTCTATCGCCTATTCCTACTTTCCCAAGGATAACAGCAGCTATTTTGACGGCTGCGATTTTGACCTTATCGACTGGATGCGTCAGTTTTCCGAGGATAAGCGCGAGAGCTATCTGCGCGGCTTTCTCGGCAGGATGCTCTTCTCCGGGGACGATGTATATAAGCCCGTCAAGGTGCTCTCCGGCGGGGAGAAGGTGCGCTGCATGCTCAGCCGCATGATGCTCTCCGGGGCAAACTTCCTCATGCTGGATCAGCCCACCAACCATCTCGACCTTGAGAGCATCGCCGCGCTCAACAACGGTCTGGAGGCCTTCAAGCAGAACATCATCTTCTCCTGCCACGACCACCAGCTGACCCAGACGGTCGCCAACCGCATAATTGAGATAACCGACGACGGCATAATAGACCGCATGTGCAGCTATGACGAGTATGTCCACCTGAGCGACCTTGAAAGCGCCGCAAGAGAATGAAAAATCGCTGCCGTAAAAGCCAAAGGCTTTTACGGCAAAGAGTTGCAGGCTGCTGCGCGCATAATTTGTATGCCTTTGGTATACAAATTCCACACTTGCAGCCTGA
>DKYJ01000026.1:0-9578 GCA_002493305.1 Clostridiales bacterium UBA7103
ACGGGCATAGAAAAAGCCGCCTTTTCAACAGTGAAAAGACGGCCTATCCAGTCGGGCAATATGTGATTTTAGAGGGTAGTTCAAAGGGTGGCGCAAAACCGTATCTCCGCATTTCCCGGTGTTTTGTCGTATCAAAGCTCATCCCTTGGTAGTAAATTCGTAGTAATTGGGGTAGTCTGCTGTCAGGAAATGCGGCGTAATGCGCTGTTTCACAAGGTTTTGCGGGTTCTTACAAAATATTTCAATATAAAATAATACAAGTGATTTTGTCATGTCAACACCGCCCTACGGAGACTATGGGCGGCGTTTTCATATACAACGATGGAAAAAGGAGGTCAAAAAAGTGGCAGAAGATAAAAAGCCGGGTGTTCCTGTTGAGGAGCAGAAGCCGGAGCCCCCCGCGCCGGAGGTGCCGGGCAGTCCTCCCGCCCCGGAGCAGGCGGTGATCCCCGGCATGGAGGGACCCCCGCCCCCGGAGAATAAGGTGATCGACCTGTCGTCCGTTCGGGCGGGCGCTGGGCAGGATCCGTCAGACATGGCTTTCCAGGTGCGGCACTTGCGATCCTTCACCGTGTAGGTCTGGTAGTAGGTGCCCGCGTACCGGGTGGCGGTGCCGAAGTACTCGGCAATAACCTTGCAAGGCCAGAAGTAGGCCGGGCTTATTGACGCTCTCGACATGAGCAGCAAACAAAGCCTGAGCAACAAGTTTACGAATAACCGATGGTCGGCGGAGGATCTAATCAAGGTGGCCAAATACGCAGGCTGCCAGCTCGCATTTATCCTCCCGAACGGGGAGCGGATCATCCTGGAATAGGAAGCGCCCGAAAAAGAGTGAGAAAACAGAAAAGCGCAGACAGCCGCTGCCAACGACTGCCTGCGCTTTTTCTATTATGTATCATCTTTGCCCTTGTGTGGGACCGATCTGGAGCCGGTAAGCTTTGGGGCCATATTGGGAACTCGGACAATGATTTCCGAAAGTTCGCAATCCAGAGCCTCGCAAATCAAGTCCAGGTGTTCAAGATTTACGCGATCCGCAATCTCATGGTACAAATAATTGATGGTGGTGGGGCGGATTCCCGTTTTCCAGGCTAAATCCGCTTGTGTCCACCTACGTTCGCCAAGACGGGTGGACAGTAAAATCCTAATCATAGCCATACTCCATTTTGTCAGAATATAACAATGATTTTAGATTTCCGCTGGATTTTGTGAAAATATAACGAAATTCGTTAGAAATAATGCGTCAGAACAATCTGAGAAGACTGTTGTTGCTGGGCGGCGAGCGACAAAAAAAGAGAAAGCAAGAGGCCAGTCGCATTAGACTGACCTCTTACTTTCTCTTGGATAAGTTACCTCGAAATACCGCTTGTAAAAACGGTGTTCTCGACGGTAAAAATTGGTCGGAGTGGGGAGACTTGAACTCCCGGCCTCTTGGTCCCGAACCAAGCGCGCTACCAGCTGCGCTACACCCCGAAATGCCATTACATTATAATGACAGCCGGGCTGATTGTCAAGTATAATCTACTGTAATAAGCCGCAGACCCGGCAAATAGAATGATTGCAGGGGGTGAATGGATGAGCAGGTTGAAGGCTTTCATCTTTGCGGTTGTTTTTGCGGCGTTAACTATGCTGAAGATCCTCTGCCCGACGGTCACGGACGAGCTGCGGACAAGGCTGTGGAGCGCGGCTCAGTGCGAGGCGGACTATACCGGCACGCTGACCGCCATGGGCAGAAGCTTTTCAAAGGGCGAGGCAGCGGAGGAACTTATATCCGCGCTGGGTCTGTTTTCACAGGAGAATGTTCCGGTGACGGCGGAAAGTACCGCGCCGGGGGAAGGGGCATAACGCATGGCAAAACAAAAGATCAAGATCAGCGCGGGGGCGTTGATTTTAGCGGCGGCGGCGTATTATTTTTGCGAGATAAAGACCTTGACTGCGCTGCTGATACCCATACTTGTGCATGAGCTGGGGCATGTTGCGGCGCTGCTGATGCTGGGCTTCAGCCTGAGGAGCTTTAAGGCGGAGCTGAAGGGACTGTGCATAACATACAGCGGAAGCTGCGGCGCGGTTGGACATGCCATGGCCGCCGCGGCAGGGCCAATGGCGGGGCTCATATACGCCGCAGCCGCCTCATGGGCGGGGGACAGGCTTCAAAGCGACTGGCTCTGCCTGTCGGCGGGACTGAGCCTGATTTTATCGGTTTTCAATCTCCTGCCGGCTCTGCCTCTTGACGGCGGACGGATATTTACCCTTCTTGCCAACGCCTTTTTAGGCGAGCGTCGTGGGACTGCCGTATCGGACGCGTTGGGATTTGTCTGCGCGGCGGCGCTGCTGGCTGCCGGTATCTGGCTGATGCTCAGAGGCAGGGGAGTGGCGCTGGTTCTGGCGGCCACATGGCTTTTGCTATATCAGGAAAGCGCATCGGGTATTGTAAAAAGGCGGGAAATAATATAAAATAGCTCCATAGAACCAACAGGATTTATGGAGAGTGCAATGGACAAAAGATTAGAGCGCATCCTGCCAAGGGTGCAGAAGCCCGCAAGATACACCGGCGGTGAATATAACCAGATAATAAAGGACAAGTCCAAGGTGGACATCCGCCTTGCCTTCTGCTTCCCGGATACTTATGAGATAGGCATGTCAAACCTCGGCATGAGCATACTCTACCACACGATGAACAGCCTTGACTTCGTGTGGTGCGAGCGAGTATTCGCCCCTTGGGGGGACATGTACGACGAGATGAAAAAAGCAAAGCTGCCGCTGTACGCCCTTGAAAGCGGGGACAGTATTTCGGAGTTTGACGCGGTGGCCTTTTCCGTCGGCTATGAGATGGCCTATACCACGGTGCTGGATATGCTTGATATGGGCGGGCAGCCTCTTCGCAGCAGGGACAGGCAGTCTCTGCTGCCGCTGGTCTTTGCCGGAGGCACCGCCGCAGTGAACCCTGAGCCTATGGCGGAGTTTATGGATCTTTTCGTCATCGGCGAGGGCGAGGAGATGAACAACGAGCTTCTGACCCTGCTGCACGAGGCCAAGGCCGAGGGCTGGAGCAAGGCTGAGTTTCTCCGCAAAGCCGCCGGTATTCAGGGCGTGTATGTGCCGTCCCTGTACGAGGTGAGCTATAACGATGACGGGACTATTGCCTCTTTTACCGCAAAGAACGGCGCGCCGGAGAGGGTAACAAAGCGGATAGTTGCTGACCTTGACGCCGCTCCCTTCCCCACAAAGCCCATCGTGCCCTCCACGGAGGTTGTGCACGACAGGGTGAATCTTGAGCTGTTTCGTGGCTGTGTGCGCGGCTGCCGCTTCTGTCAGGCGGGGCATGTGTACAGGCCCATACGCTCCAAAAAGCCGGAGACGCTTATAAAGCAGGGGATAGAGACCCTGAAAAACACTGGGCATGAGAGCGTGACGCTGCTGTCGCTGAGCAGCAGCGATTACCGGGCCCTGCCGCAGCTTTGCGACGGTATGCTTGAATACTGCTCGCCGAGGAACATAAGCCTCTCCCTGCCGTCGCTACGGGCGGACAATTTCTCCATGGAGATAGTGGAGCGGCTGCAAAAGGTGCGCAAAAGCGGGCTGACCTTCGCGGTGGAGGGCGGCAGCCAGCGCCTTCGGGACGCAATAAACAAGAACGTGACTGAGGAAGATCTGTTAAACACCTGCCGCATAGCCTTTGAGGGCGGCTGGAACAGCATTAAGCTCTATTACATGCTGGGTCTGCCCACGGAGACGGATGAGGACATCCTCGGCATTGCGGAGATGGCAAACCATGTGCTCCACTGCTGGAGGCAGTACGCGAACAACAAGAACCGGGGCGTGCGCATAAGCATATCGACCTCCTGCTTCGTTCCAAAGCCGCACAGCCCCTTCCAGTGGGAGGCGCAGATAAGCATGGAGGAGTACCTGCGCCGCGTAAACCTCCTGCGGGCAAATCTCACGGCACGAAATGTCACCTACAACTGGCACGATGCGGAGACAAGCCTTATCGAGGCGGCACTGTCACGGGGCGACAGAAAAGTAGCCGATGTTATAGAGACGGTCTGGCGCAATGGCGGGCGGCTTGACGCATGGACGGATTATTTTTCCTTCCGGCGCTGGATAGACGCTTTCACCGCCTGTGGGCTCGACCCGGCCTTCTATGCTAACCGCGAGCATCCGGTGGACAGCCTCCTGCCGTGGGATCATATCGATGTGGGCGTGCGCAAGGCGCATCTGCTGCATGAGCGGGAGCAGTGCTACAAATCCGCCCTGTCGCCGGACTGCCGCAGGCAGTGTTCGGCCTGCGGTGCGGCAAAGCTGCTCAAAGGAGGGCGCTGCGATGGATAAGCTGAGAATGAGGTTTAAAAAAACCGGGAGAGCGGCGTATATCTCCCACCTCGATCTGGTGCAAACCATACAGAGGGCATTTTTCCGCGCGGAGCTTCCGCTTAAATACTCCGAGGGCTATAACCCCCGGCCGCAGCTCTCAGCGCTGCTGCCGCTGTCAGTCGGGACGGAGAGCCTGTGCGAGCTTATGGATTTCCAGTTGACAAAGGATGTGGACATCGCGTCCATCCCCGTCCTGCTCACGGCGAAGCTGCCGGAGGGAATCGAGATCATGGAGGTCTATCCACGGCAGAGAAAGCCCGCAGAGCTTAAGTGGCTCAGAGTCGAGGGCAGACTTGAATATGACGAGCGGAAGCCGGAGATGCTCATTGAGCCGCTGCGGGCATTTTTCGCGCGGGAGAGTATCACTGTCATGCGTAAGACCAAACGCGGTGAGGGCCTTGCTGACATAAAGGGCGCGATAAGCAGCATGGAGCTGACGGCGGGGGAGAAGAAAATCACCATGAGCGCCATCATCTCCGCTCAGGAGCCGACACTGAATCCCGCCCTGCTCATTGACGCGCTGCGCCAGAACGTGCCTGAGCTCGCCCCGGACTTTGCAAAATTCACGCGCATAGAGACCTATGACCGGGAAATGAAACTTTACCGCTGAAAAAGCGATAAAAAACCGAAAAAACACTTGCATGGCGGAGAAATTTATGGTAAACTACCATAGCTTGTGCGGATAAGCTGTCCGCACACTAAGAAAGGTGGTCCGCTGCCGCGGCTTTGCCCTCCGGTATGAACATCTATATGAAAGAGGAATCATATTATGGATCTGGTCAAAATTCTCAGCGAACAGTACATGAAGAGCGAGCTGCCCGAAATGAACGTCGGCGACACCGTGCGTGTCCTCGTCCGCGTCAAGGAAGGCAACCGCGAGCGTACCCAGGCTTTTGAAGGCACTATCATTGCCAAAAAGCATGGCGGCATCAACGAGACCATCACCGTCCGCCGCATCTCCTACGGCGTGGGCTGCGAGAAGGTTTTCCCCGTTCATTCTCCGTCCATCGTTTCCGTCACCACTGTCCGCAAGGGCAAGGTTCGCAGAGCAAAGCTCTACTACCTGCGCGACCGCGTGGGCAAGAGCGCCAAGGTCAAGGAGAGACTGTAACAAACGCAAAATGCCGCTTCCCAAAAGGGGAGCGGCATTTCTGCGCGTTCTCCCGCCCTTTTGTCATTTACTTTTTTTAGCGTAACTGGTATAATCAAGCAAACAAACGATTAGGAGCGCTTATGAAAAAAGTCAGGATACTTGCGCTGCATCTTGCCTATGGAGGCATTGAAAAAGCAATAATATCAACGGCGAATCTCCTTGCGGATAAGTACGATGTGGAGATAATCGGCGTTTATAATATGCCGGATTCCCCGGCGTTCAGGGTAGACAGCCGAGTCTGTATCCGCTATCTGCTGGACGAGATCCCGAACCCGAAGGAATGGAAGGCGGCGGTGCGTGCTTTCAAGATTGTTGACATAGTGAAGGAGAGCGTCAAGAGCCTGCGCATACTCAGGAACAAAAAGCGCGCGGTCATCGACACCTTGAAATCAATACACGATGGGGTGCTGATAACAACGCGGCATGAGGACAACCTTGTCCTCTCCAAGTATGGAGATAAAAATGTGCTCAAAATCGCCCAGCTGCACCATGACCACAATTTTATTAAAAAATATACGGATGGTTTCATAAACGGATACGGAAATATCGATGTTTTTACTCTGCTGACCCCCGGCCTTGTGGAGGAGGTTCGGGAGATAATGCGGGATAACAGACATACCCGCCTGGCTCTTATGCCCAATTTTCTTGAAACTTACCCAGATGTGACCGATTTGGGCGGCAGGGAAGAGACTATACTCGCCGTGGGCAGGCTTGAGCCGGTGAAGGGCTTTGACAGGCTTATCCGCTGCTTTCGGGATATCCACAGGAAAAGACCCGCCTGTAAGCTGAAAATCGTTGGCGAGGGCACAGAGAGAAAGCGCCTTGAGGAGATGATCCGTGAATACGAGCTGGAGGATTCGGTCATTCTCACGGGGCGTCTTGACAGTGTGGGCGTTGAGCGAGAGATGCTCAGAGCCTCGGCTTTAGCCATGAGCTCTCACAATGAGGGCTTCGGCTATGTTATCATCGAGGCGATGAGCTGCGGCCTGCCGGTGGTAGCCTTTGATGTGCGTGTGGGCCCAGGATATATAATCGAAAACGGCGTGAACGGCTTCCTTGTCAGCGATGGCGACGAGGCGGAATATGCCGCCCGCCTGCTCGCGCTGCTGGATCGCGATGAACTGAGAACAGCGCAGGCAGAGAAAGCCATGCTCCGGGCGAAGGACTTTTCCAAGGAGAACATCGGCAAGCTTTGGTTTGATATTATCGGAGATTAAATTATGAAAGAAGAGACCTTTAAAGACTTTTGGCGGGCCAACTGGCTGGTTCTGCTCATTGCCGCCCAGCCGCTGCTTGACACGCTGGCTTTCTGGACGAGAAACTCCGTCGCTACCGTGGCGGGCTTTATAAGGCTTGCGGTCATGCTGATCATTCCGCTGTACCTGCTTATCACGCTGAAAAAGAAAAAAAAGTTTATCATTTCCATGCTGGTCATCGGCCTCTTCTGTGCCGCCCATGTGATCAACTCCTTCCGGGTGGGGATAATAAGCGCCTTTCTGGACGTTGAATACATGGCTCGTATAGCGCAGATGCCGGTATTGGCGGTGTGCTTCGCCTTCATGATAAAGGACGAGAGAACGAAAAATCAGGCCCTGAGGGGCATTTGGATCGCCGCGGCCATAACAGTGACCTGTCTTGCCCTGTCCCTTGTGACGGGAACGTGGAACTCCACCTACGGCGGGAACCTTGGTATAAGCGGCTGGGTCATTGACGATAACCGCTGCGCAAACAGCATTATTTTCGTGACGCTCTCCGTGTTCGCGATTTTGTACGCCTATAATTGCGATAAAAAATGGGTGCAGATCGGCATACCCGCGCTGACGGCGCTGATACTTGTTGCAAACAGCACAAGAGCTTGCTATCTTGGCCTTTTCTGCATTTTCGCGGGCTTTATTGTCTTTGCACTTTTACGCGGCAAGCTCACGGGGGAGCGTGTTAAAAAGCTCTTTGTCATCTCGCTTGCCCTGTTCGCGGTTATCTCCGCGGCGGCGTATCCCATCACCCCGAGAGCTCAGGTGGATAACGCCAAGGCCGCCTCGGCAAGGAAAACTCAGGCGGAGTTTGACGAGAAAATCAAGGCTTTGGGCTACGACCTGAGCCTGATGAGTGATGAGGAAAAGCTCAGCACGCCTGAGGTATTTGCCGCCTTTGAGGAGTATTATAAATCCACCATAGGCGATGTCATACCTGATATTTTTACAAGGTTCGGCACTGAGCGGGTGCTGATGAAGTACGGCTTTACAACAAGCGCGGATACGCTCATTGATGTGCGCCTGATGAAAACGACCTTTGCGTCCCTTATCTGGGACGAGTGCGACCCTGTGACAAGGCTGCTGGGCTTTGAACCGTCCCAGCAGTCGCTTAAGGGCAGCTATGACATGGAAAATGACTGGCACGCCCTGTTTTATTACACGGGCTACATCGGCATTGCGCTCTATGTAGGCTTTATCCTGTACTTTGTGTATCTCATTATCCGCCGCCTGATAAAGGACTTCAAGGGCAGCTTCACGGCGGAAAATATAGCCTTGGGCGTCTGTCTGGTTTTGCAGCTTGCTCTGGCACAGTTTTCCGGCGCTCTTATCCGCAGACCCAATGTGTCCATATATCTTGCGCTGGTGCTGGGGCTGATATATTATAAGACTATCACCTTGCCTACGGGAGAGCGAGGGAGCGTAGAATGAAGCTGAGCATAATCGTGCCGGTGTATAACGCCGAGAAATATCTTGAAAAATGCCTTGACTCCCTCGTGAACCAGACCATGGACGACTATGAGGTCATACTCGTAAACGACGGCTCAAAGGACAGCTCACAAAGCATCATCGATAGTTATGTAAACCAATATCCCGAGCTTATCCGGACTGTGACCGTTGAAAACGGCGGTCAGGGCAGGGCGCGGAACATCGGCATCGACATGGCGCACGGGGAGTACCTTGGTTTTGTGGACAGTGACGACTGGGTGGACAGCTCCATGTACAGCCGTATGTACAGCGCGGCTGTGGAGAGCGGAGCGGAGCTGGTAATTTGCGATATGGTTTCCGTTTACCCTGATGGCAGAGAGGAGTACCGGGCAAATTCACGCTTTGAAGAGCCTGTGTCTATCCCCACCGGCCCCTGCGACAAGCTGTTTCGGCGCGATGCCGTTGGCGATATACGGTTCCCGGAGGGGCTGTGGTATGAGGACGCGGACTTCGTGATAAAAACGGTGCTGGGCTGCAGGAGCATTGCGAGGGTCGGCGAGGGGCTTTATTTCTACCGCTGCGGGCAGCTATCCACCATGAACAACAAAAACGCCCGCAAGAATCTGGACATGATAAGCATTATGGAGCACTTGAAGGCGTATATGCTGCCGCGCGGCTATAGCGCGGAGTTTGAGCAGCTGCTGCTCTGCCATCTGCTGCTGGATACTATCAACCGTGTCAATGTCCAGCGGGGCGAGGGCTGCGAGGAGGTCATAAAGACCCTGCGGGACTACGCGCGGGAGAATATCCCCAAGCTTCGCGCCTGCCCCGGCTATAAAAAGCAGAGCCTTAAGCGCCGCATTGTTATGAGCTTGAACTACCACGGGCTGCACAGCGTCTCACGCAAACTGTTTAAAAAGTGAGCTCTATCCGCCGCAATGCCGGGCATTGCGGCGGATATTTTGCGATTTTGATGAAAACGCAAATTTATCCTGAATAATTTGGCTTTGACTGTGGAAATGGTATTGAAAGCGTGGTATAATATTATGCAAATTTCGTGTGACGGGAGGGAAACGCGTGGAGGAAAAGGAACAGGTGTTCCATCTCAAAGCGCCATATCAGCCCACCGGCGATCAGCCGGAGGCGATAGAGGGGCTTGTGAGCGCCATTGAAAACGGAATAGACGAGCAGGTGCTCCTCGGCGTCACCGGTTCGGGCAAGACCTTTACCATGGCCAATGTTATCGCCCGTCTAAACCGCCCGACCCTTGTGCTGGCGCACAATAAGACCCTCGCCGCGCAGCTTTGCAGCGAGTTTCGGGAGTTTTTCCCGGATAACGCAGTGGAGTATTTTGTCTCCTACTACGACTATTACCAGCC
>DKYJ01000026.1:9873-24614 GCA_002493305.1 Clostridiales bacterium UBA7103
GACTATTACCAGCCGGAGGCCTATATCCCCCACACGGACACATTTATTGAAAAGGACTGCTCCATAAACGACGAGATAGAGCGCCTGCGCCACAGCGCGACCTCCAGCCTCTTTGAGCGGCGGGATGTTATAGTCGTGTCCTCCGTCTCGTGCATCTACGGCTTGGGCGACCCTATCGACTATGCCAACATGGTCGTTTCCCTCCGCCCAGGGCAGACGCGGGATTTTGACGCGCTGCTGAGAAAGTTAGTGGAGATTCGTTATGAGCGAAACGACATCGCCTTTGAGCGCAACATGTTCCGCGTGCGGGGCGACACGGTGGAAATATTCCCGGCCTACTCCAAGGATAAGGCCATAAGGGTCGAATTTTTTGGGGACGAGATAGATAGGATAAGCGAGATAAACGCCCTTACCGGCGTGCCCATACGCTACCTCAACCACGCCGCCATATACCCCGCCAGCCACTATGTTACAACTAAGGAGAAGATGGCGGCGGCTATCGAGCGCATACGCACTGAGTGCGACGAGCGGGTGAAATTTTTTGAGGAGAACAATAAGCTCCTGGAGGCGCAGCGCATACGTCAGCGTACGGATTATGATATTGAGATGATGCAGGAGCTGGGCTACTGCACCGGGATAGAAAACTACTCCCGCGTCATATCCGACAGGGCGCCCGGAAGCCCGCCTATGACGCTTATCGACTACTTCCCGGAGGACTTTCTGCTCTTCGTGGACGAGAGCCATGTGACCCTGCCGCAGGTGCGCGCCATGTACCGTGGCGACAGGGCGCGGAAGGATTCGCTCGTGGAGTACGGCTTCCGCCTGCCTTCGGCCTATGATAACAGGCCGCTGAAGTTTGAGGAATTTACCGAGCGTATCCACCAACGGGTCTATGTCTCCGCCACGCCCGGCCAGTATGAGCGGGAGCGAGCGGGGCAGGTGGTGGAGCAGATCATCCGCCCCACAGGGCTTCTTGACCCGGAGATTTTTGTCCGCCCCATTCAGGGGCAGATCGACGACTTGATCGGAGAGATAAACGGACGCATCGAAAAGGGCATGCGCTGCCTTGTGACAACGCTTACAAAGCGCATGGCGGAGGATCTGTCGGACTATCTCACCAACGCCGGGATCCACTGTCGCTATATGCACCATGATATCGGCACCATAGAGCGTATGGAAATAATCCGCGACCTGCGCCTGGGTGAATTTGATGTGCTGGTGGGGATAAACCTCCTCCGAGAGGGCTTGGATATACCGGAAGTGGGGCTTGTTGCCATTTTGGACGCGGATAAAGAGGGCTTTTTACGCAGCGAGACCAGTCTTATCCAGACCGTCGGCAGAGCGGCGCGAAACGCAGAGAGCATTGTTATAATGTATGCCGACACCATAACGCCCTCCATGCGCGCCTGTATTGATGAGACGAACCGCCGCCGCCAAAAGCAACAGGCATATAATGAGCAGCACGGGATAGTGCCGCAGACGATAATCAAAAATGTGCGGGATATTATTGAAATTTCCGCCGATGCAAGCACTGCTGCCGCCAAGAAAAACGGCGTGAAGCTCACCTCCAGAGAGCGGGCGGAGCTGATAGACAAGCTGGAAGCTAAGATGCGCAAGGCGGCGCAGATGCTGGAATTTGAGATAGCCGCAGAGCTTCGCGATGAGATCATACGCCTGCGCGGCGAGAAATAGGAGGACAGGCATGAAACTGATGATACTGGACGGCAACAGCATGGCAAACCGGGCTTTCTACGGCGTGCGTATGCTCAACGCCCCGGACGGGACGCCCACAAACGCCGTCTTTGGCTTTGCCTCCATTCTTCAAAAGCTGCTGGACGAGCAGAAGCCGGACGCGGTCTGCGTCAGCTTTGATCTCAAAGCGCCCACCTTCCGCCACGAGCGTTATGACGGCTATAAGGCCAAGCGCAAGCCCATGCCGGAGGAGCTGGCGGTGCAGATGCCGCTTATAAAGGAGCTGCTGGACGCTATGGGCATCCGCCGTTACGAGCTTGAGGGCTATGAGGCGGACGACATTTTGGGCACCGCTGCTGCAAAGTGCGAGGCTCAGGGCTGGGACTGCCTGATAGTCACCGGCGATAAGGACAGCCTTCAGCTCGTCAGTGACAGTACGACTGTCTGCAATGTCAAGACTCGCATGGGGCAGACGGAGACAATACTATATACTCCTCAGCGCTTTTTCGAGGAATACGGCTTTGAGCCAAAGCTCATGGTAGACCTGAAGGCGCTGATGGGTGACGCGTCTGACAATATTCCCGGCGTGCCGGGCATAGGAGAGAAATCCGCCATGGAGCTGCTGCGCCGCTTCGGCGGGCTTGAGCAGGTGTATGAGAGCATAGACGCGCCGGAGATAAAGCCCGCCGCCAGAAAAAAGCTGCTGGAGGGGCGCGAGAGCGCGGATATGTCCTATTGGCTTGCCACTATCGTGCGCGACGCGCCCTTGGACTTCAAGCCCGAGGACAGCCTGTGGAACAGGGACTACAAAAGCGAGCTATACCCGCTGCTAAAGCGGCTGGGCTTTAATAAATTCATAGAAAAATGGGGTGTTTCCCCCGATGAGAGCGCCCATAACGAGCATAGCGCCAAGGCTCTGCCGAGAGTCGTTATTGATGACGGTGCCGCTATGGCGGCGCTGACGGAGAGTCTCGCCGTGGCGCAGAGCGTGGCGGTGCTGAGCTTTGACGGGCTTGACCGCTTGGAGCTTTGCGACGGGCAAAAGGTCTATGAGGCCGCGTGGCAGACGGCGGGGGAGGCGTATAACGCCATGCTCCGGCGGCTCTTCTCGCCGGAGATAAGGAAAATCGGCCACAATGTCAAGGAGCTTATGGGGCTTTTAACGGCCGAGGGGCTGCCCACTGAGGGCTTTGTGTTTGATACGGCTCTGGCTGAGTATCTGCTGGACGCGACTGCCGGGGATTACGCGCTGCCGCGCCTTTCCCAAAAGTATTTTGACGGTGAGATAGACGGGGTACAGGCCGTGTATATGCTGTACCCGGAGCTTGACAAGCGCCTGAGCGAGCTTGAGATGGACAGACTCTATTACGATGTGGAGCTGCCGCTGTGCGCTGTGCTTGCGGATATGGAGCAGGCGGGCTTTTTAGTCGACCGGGCGGCACTTTATCAGTTTGGCGAGAGCATGAACGGGGATATTGAGAGCCTGCAGAACCAGATCTGGGACATTGCGGGCAGAGAATTCAACATCAATTCCCCAAAGCAGCTCGGAGAGGTGCTGTATGAGGACTTGAAGCTGCCCTACGGGAAAAAGACCAAGACCGGTTGGAGCACTAACGCGGACAGCCTTGAAAAGCTCAAGGGCAGATACCCCATTGCCGACTGCGTGCTGGATTACCGCACGCTAACCAAGCTCAAATCCACCTATGCCGACGGCCTTTTGAAGGTCATCGACCCGGACGGCAGGATACGCACCCGTTTTCAAATGACAGTCACGGCGACAGGCAGGCTTTCATCTACCGAGCCGAATTTGCAGAATATCCCCGTGCGCAAAAAGCAGGGGGCGCAGATACGGCGTATGTTTGTCGCCCCGGCGGGCATGGTGCTGGTGGACGCGGATTACAGCCAGATAGAACTGCGGCTGCTTGCACATGTTTCCGGGGACAAGACCATGCAGGAGGCCTTTTTGAGCGGGGAGGATTTCCACGCGGTGACGGCCTCCCATGTGTTCGGTGTGCCGCTCAGCGAGGTCACCCCTGCCATGCGCAGCAGCGCAAAGGCCGTGAACTTCGGCATTGTATACGGTATTTCGGCTTTTTCACTGGCACAGGATATTGGCGTGAGCCAGTGGGAGGCTAAGGCCTATATGGACGCCTATATGGAAAAATACCACGGCGTCAGGGACTATATGAAGGCCATTGTGGAAAAGGCCAAGGCAGATGGCTATGTCAGCACTCTGTTTGGACGGCGGCGCTATCTGCCAGAGCTAAAAAGCTCCAATTTCAATATGCGCTCCTTCGGGGAGCGGGTGGCGCTGAATATGCCCATTCAGGGCACCGCCGCAGATGTTATCAAGATAGCCATGGTCAATGTCCACCGCCGTCTCAAGGCTGAGAAGCTGCGCGCAAGACTTATTCTTCAAGTCCACGATGAGCTTATTGTGGAGTGCCCTGAGCAGGAGCGGGAGACGGTCGAGCGGCTTTTGAAGGAGGAAATGGAGCGGGCCGCAGAACTCACCGTGCCGCTTACGGCAGAGGTCAGCTCCGGCAAAAGCTGGGCGGAGGCGCATTGAGTGGAGTTTATAATAAGAGATGCGAGCTTGGAGGATATTCCGGCGCTGGAAAAGCTGGAGCAGTTGTGCTTCTCCGTGCCATGGACAAAGGAACAGCTTATTGGTCAGCTGCCTGACGGTACCCACCGCTTTCTTGTTGCAGAACGGGGCGGCGAGCTTTTGGGCTATGTGGGTATGATGTTTGTGCTGGACGAAGGGTATATCTCCAATGTGGTCACAGCCCCACCTGCCAGACGGAACGGGATAGGCAGAGCGCTTATCTCGGCGCTGTTAAAGCAGGCGGAGGAGCTTGCGTTGAGCTTCGTGACCCTTGAGGTGCGCAGGAGCAATGAGCCTGCAAAGGCTCTTTACGCGCAGCAGGGATTTATCCCCGTCGGCGAGCGCAGGGACTATTATCAGCGCCCAAAAGAGGACGCAATACTGATGACCAATTTTTTGAAATGAGGCGCTTAAGCATTGAAAATACTGGCATTTGAATCAACCTGCGACGAGACCGCCGCCGCAATAGTGGAGGACGGGCGCAGAATTTTAACCGACCAAATTGCGTCTCAGGCGAAGCTGCACGCGGTATACGGCGGCGTCGTGCCGGAGATAGCCTCCCGCTGCCATGTGGAGGTCATATCCATTCTGGCCCAGCGGGCGCTTGACGCGGCAGGGCTTACGCGAAAGGACATTGACGCGGTTGCCGTATCCTACGCGCCGGGGCTTATCGGCGCGGTGCTGGTGGGTGTGAACTTTGCCAAGGCGGCAGCTTCTGCTCTGGGTGTGCCGCTTATCCCGGTGCATCATATCCGGGGACATATCGCGGCAAACTATCTTGCGTATCCTGAGCTTGAGCCGCCCTTCCTATGCCTTGCCATTTCAGGCGGCAACACCATGATAGTCGATGTGCGCTCGTATACGGATATGAAGATCATCGGAGCCACGAGAGACGACGCGGCAGGGGAGTGCTTTGATAAGACGGCGCGCGTGCTCGGTCTGCCATACCCCGGAGGCAAGCCCTTGGACGAGCTTTCTCAGGGCGGGGACGATACGAAGTATCATTTTCCTGTGTCTGTGGTGGACGGCAGCCCCTATGACATGAGCTTTTCCGGGCTTAAGACGGCGGTGGTGAATTTAGTGCATAACGCCGAGCAGAAGGGCGAGGCGCTGGACAGAGCGTCTCTTGCAGCTTCCTTTACCAGGGCTGTCAGCGACAGTCTTGTGCCGCGCACTATGAGCGCAGCCCGTGAACTGGGCTATAAAAATATTGCCATTGCCGGCGGCGTCGCTGCAAATTCCCGTATACGGGCGGATTTTCAGGCCGCCGCTGAGAAAGAGGGCTGCCGGCTGTTTATCCCGCCGCTGCGCCTTTGCGGTGATAACGGCGCGATGATAGGTGCCCAGGCTTATTATGAGTATCTTGCCGGTACAAGGGCCGGCAGCGAGCTGAACGCATATGCCAGCATGGAGCTTTAACGCAGACAGGGGAGAGGCATTGTGGGAGTGCATGACGGACACAGAGAACGCCTGCGGGAAAATTTCATAGAAAAGGGCGGGCTCTCCGGTTTCTCCGACTTGAGCGCCCTTGAATTGCTGCTGTTTTATGCCATACCACGTCGTGACACTAACCCGATAGCGCACAGGCTTTTGGAGAAATTCGGTTCGCTGCACGGTATAATGACAGCCACTGAGCAGGAACTGATGGAGGTGGACGGTGTGGGTGAGAGCGCGGCAGTGCTGCTGCGCCTTGTGCTGCAAATGGCCAGAAAGTGCGAAATATCCCGAACCAGAGATATGCGTGCGATACTGAGTTCCTCCGATGCAGGCAGGTATTGCATGCCCCGGTTTATGTATGAAGAGGACGAGGTGGTGCTGATGCTCTGCCTTGACGGCCAGCGGCGGGTGAAAAAATGCGTCGAAGTTGGCAGGGGCATGGCAAATGCTGTGGAATCAAATCTGCGTCTGATAACGGAGACGGCGCTGCGCTGTAAAGCCTGCTCAGTGGTCATTGCCCATAACCACCCGGACGGCATCGCACTGCCCTCTGCTGAGGATAACGCCGCCACAAAGCAGATAATCGCCGCGCTTGAGCCACTGGGCATAGAGTTTATAGACCATATAATCGTAGCTGGTGAAGATTTTATATCATATGCCGACTCCGGCATGCTCCCGCTGCTCAAAGGCGGAGCAGCAGTGAGCATATTCTGATTTATTTAGAAAAATTAAGCATTCCGCAGTTAAAAGCTGTCTTGACATTTCGGCCTTGAGCCGTTATAATAACTTCGTTAAAAGCCAATAATTTGGCCCTTGAAGCGCCATTGGCGTATTTGGAGGGAGGGAAATATATGTCTGAAATTTATGTCAAAGAGAACGAGTCTCTGGACAACGCTCTTAAAAGATTCAAGCGCAGCTGTGCTAAATCCGGCGTCCTGGCTGACCTGAGAAAGAAGGAGTACTACCAGAGCCCCAGCGTCAAGCGCCGCAAGAAGTCTGAGGCAGCGCGCAAGAACAAGAACAAGCGTTACTATTAATGTAATAAAAAGCAGCACTGCGGTGCTGCTTTTTATATTACGAAGGAGGATAACATGAAAGTTCTGTTGATAAACGGCAGCCCCGGAGAAAACGGCAATACATTTATCGCCCTTAAAGAAATGGAGCGGGTGTTCAATGCCGAGGGCGTGGAGACGGAGCTGATCCATATAGGAAACAAGGCCATTCGCGGCTGTACGGCCTGCGGCGCCTGCGCAAGGCTTGGCAAATGCGTGTTTGACGATGCTGTCAATGAAATTGCCCTGAAGCTCAGAGAGAGCGACGGGATAGTCGTCGGCAGCCCTGTATACTATGCCTCCGCCAACGCGACTGTTGTGGCTTTTATGCAGAGACTCTTTTTCAGCGTGGATTTTGATTTGAGCATGAAGGTGGGCGCGGCAGTGGTCGCCGCCAGAAGAGGCGGCCTATCCGCAACCTTTGATGAGCTCAACAAATTTTTCTCCATCTCCGGTATGCCCATTGCCACCAGCCAGTATTGGAACAGTATTCACGGCAGAAAGCCGGGCGAGGCGGAGCAGGACTATGAGGGTCTTCAAACCATGCGAACTCTCGCGCGGAACATGAGCTTCCTTATGAAAAGCATAGCTCTCGGTAAGGAGAAATACGGCTTGCCCGAACAGGAGGACAGAGTAGCCACAAATTTCATCAGATAAGACAGCAAAAATCACTGGGATATCAAAAATCCCGGTGATTTTTTTGCTTTTCCTGTTTATTTTATAACGATTCCGCTCAGAGGGTAGACAAATGATAAAAAAGGTGTATAATTGTATACAATTATACAAGGTACACAGTACCGGAAGGAGCGAGCATATGCTTGAGCTGTCGCCCAGAACCAATTTGTTGGAGGAAAACGATTATAAATACTCCCTTCAGGACGTGAAAGATCCGGTGCTGTATCGGGATGTTTACAGCTATGAGGAGGTGCCAAAGGTGGCCTTTAACCACCGGCGGGTGCCCATGTCCATGCCGGAGGATATCTGGATAACCGATACCAGCTTCCGGGACGGGCAGCAGTCTGTTGATCCCTATACGCCCGAGCAGATCGAGCATTTGTTCAAGCTCATGTCCCGCCTTGGCGGGCCTTACGGGCTTATCCGGCAGACGGAGTTTTTCATTTACAGCAAGCGCGATCTCGAGGCCATAGAGCGCTGCATGGCGCTGGGGCTGCGCTTCCCGGAAATCACTACATGGATAAGAGCCAACCGGGAGGATTTCAAGCGCGTGAGAGAGCTGGGCATCAGAGAGACGGGTATGCTCGTCTCCTGCAGCGATTATCACATTTTCAAGAAGCTGAAAATGACCCGCACGCAGGCCATGGAGCACTATCTTGCCGCCGTGAAGGACGCTTTTGACGCCGGAGTCATGCCCCGCTGCCATCTGGAGGATATAACAAGGGCCGATTTTTACGGCTTCGTGGTGCCCTTTGTAAACGCCCTGATGGAGCTGTCTGAGGAGGCAGGGATACCTGTTCGTATCCGCGCATGCGATACTATGGGCTACGGTGTGCCCTATACTGAAGTGGCTCTGCCACGCAGTGTGCCCGGAATAATCTACGGCTTACAGCACTACTCCGGCGTGGAGAGCGAGTATCTTGAGTGGCACGGGCATAACGATTTTTATAAGGCAGTCTCCAACGCCGCCACAGCCTGGCTGTATGGAGCAAGCGGTGTCAACTGCTCGCTGCTGGGTATAGGGGAGCGCACGGGTAATGTGCCGCTGGAGGCGATGGTCTTTGAATATGCCTCACTGCGTGGCTCCCTTGACGGTATGGACACCACCGCCATAACGGAGATCGCCGACTATTTTGAGCACGAGATGGGCTACAACATTCCGCCCATGACCCCCTTTGTCGGGCGCAGCTTCAATGTGACCCGGGCGGGTATCCACGCCGATGGAATGATGAAGGATGAGGAGATTTACAACATTTTCGACACCGAAAAGCTGCTCTCCCGCCCGGCTGCCGTTGCGGTGAGCGCAAATTCCGGGCTTGCGGGCATAGCCTGCTGGCTCAACCGCTTTTATCGGCTCCGCGGCGATAATAAGGTTGATAAGCACTCTCCGCTGGTGGCTGAGCTTAAGGAGTGGGTTGACGCTCAGTACGCCGCAGGGCGTACCACATCTATATCCGATGAAGAGCTTGACAGGGAGACCTGCCGACTTAAAGTGCGGGGCGTGGAGGTGAAAGCATGAACCAGTTAAAACGGGATCACAGGAGCATATCCATTGCCGACCAGGTGTTTGAACAGCTTGAGCGGGACATTCTCTCCGGAAAATACCCGCGCGGCGAGCTTTTAAGTGAGCTGCGCCTGTCCTCGGAGATGGGGGTCAGCCGTACCCCGGTTCGGGAGGCCATACGCCGCCTTGAGCAGGAAAATATCGTGCAGGAATGTGGCCGTGGTGTAATGGTACTGGGCATATCAAAGGAGGATATGCTGGATATGTACGATATCCGAATCAGGCTTGACGGCCTTGCCGCCCGCCGTGCGGCTAAGAATATGAGCGATGATGAGCTGCGGGAAATGAGAGAAATAGTTGAGCTTCAGGAGTTTTATGCATCAAAAGAGGGGGACGAGTATTCCACCAAGCTATACGATCTGGACTCACAGTTCCATGAGCTTTTATATCAGGGCAGCGGCAGCCGCATGATGGCGGAGGTTCTGTGCTCTGTGCACAGGAAGATGGCAAAATACCGCATGTCATCTCTGTCCAGGCAGCGTCGGGCTGCTATGTCAATCAGCGAGCATAAGGATATATACACCGCCATTGCTGACCGGGATGGGGACAAAGCGGACGAAGTGGCTCGATGCCACGCAATAAATGCAAGAAAAAGCATGATCAGTATGGAGAAGCAGGGTTAAGATCCACACTGCTTTGATCAAAAACAGCGTGCCGCTCTCAGCTTACGCGGCAGAATGGAGATTTATATGGGACTCAATATTGCTGAAAAAATCATAAAAGCCCACCTTGTCTCCGGCAAGATGGAGCAGGGGTCGGAAATAGCCATCAATATCGACCAAACCCTGACACAGGACGCCACGGGAACCATGGCCTATCTTGAGTTCGAGTCCATGGGAATAGATCAGGTGAAAACCAGACGGTCAGTTGCATATGTTGACCACAACACACTGCAATCCGGCTTTGAAAACGCGGACGACCACCGCTATATCCAATCGGTTGCAAAAAAGCACGGCATCTGGTTCTCCCGACCGGGCAACGGTATCTGCCATCAGGTGCATCTTGAGCGCTTCGGTGTGCCGGGCATGACCCTTGTCGGCTCTGACAGTCATACCCCCACTGCCGGGGGCTTAGGCGCGCTGGCATTCGGCGCGGGCGGCATGGACGTGGCCGCCGCCATGGGCGGCCTGCCCTATTACATCAATATGCCCTCCGTCATAAAGGTGGAGCTTAAATGCTCGCTGCGGCCCTTTGTCTCGGCAAAGGATATCGCCCTTGAGCTGCTGCGTATTCTGGGAGTTAAAGGAGGCGTTGGCAAGGTAATAGAGTGGGGCGGTGCGGGGATAGACTGCCTGACCGTGCCCCAGCGGGCAACAATAACTAATATGGGCGCGGAGCTGGGAGCCACGAGCTCCGTCTTTCCCTCTGATGAGCAGACCCGTGCTTTTTTAAAGGCTCAGGGCAGAGAAAAGGATTATCTGCCAATCGCCCCGGACGCGGACGCGGAATATGAGCGGGTGATAGTGATCGACCTTGACAGCCTTGAGCCGCTGGCGGCCTGCCCGTATATGCCGGATAATGTCCGCCCTGTTCGGGAGCTTTCCGATGTAAAGGTCGATCAGGTCTGTATTGGCTCCTGCACCAATTCCTCCCTGCGGGATATGCTGACGGCGGCGGCGATGCTCAAGGGGCATACCGTCTCGCCGGAGGTAAGCATGTCCGTATCTCCCGGCTCAAGGCAGGTGCTCACGATGCTCTCCGACTGCGGGGCACTGTCGGATATTCTGGCCTCAGGGGCGCGGCTTTTGGAATGCGCCTGCGGGCCGTGCATCGGTATGGGCTTCTCACCCAACTCCGGCGGTGTGAGCCTGCGCACATTTAATCGCAATTTTGAGGGGCGCAGCGGTACGAAGGACGCGCAGGTCTACCTTGTTTCGCCGGAGACGGCGGTTGCTTCCGCGATTACAGGGCATATTACTGATCCCACTGACCTCGGCTGGGAGGCGCTCAGTATCGATATGCCGGAGAGCTTCAAGATAGATGACGGCGGCATAATCCCACCCGCTCCGGCTTCCGAGGCGGCAGCTGTGGAGGTACTGCGCGGGCCGAACATTAAGGAGTTTCCCAAGGGCGCGCCACTGACGGACTGCATAAGCGCGATCCTCAGCCTCAAGGTGGGGGATAACATCACCACAGACCACATCATGCCTGCCGGGGCGAAGATATTGCCCTACCGCTCCAATATCCCCAAAATGTCCGAGTTCTGCTTCACTGTCTGCGATGAGAGCTTCCCAGAAAGGGCGAAAGCCGCCGGGCAGAGCATCATTGTGGGCGGGCTTAACTATGGTCAGGGTTCCTCAAGAGAGCACGCGGCACTGGTGCCGCTGTATCTGGGGGTTCAGGCTGTGATCGCAAGGAGCTTTGCAAGAATACATGAGGCAAACCTCATCAACGCCGGGATCCTACCCCTGCGCTTTAAGAATGAGGGCGACTATGACAGGCTGAATCAAGGGGACAGCCTGAGCATTTGCGGCATTTTTGAGGGGCTGAAAACCGGACATATGCAGCTTCGCGCCCCGGCAGGGGATATTGAGCTGGTCTGCGATCTCACGGCGCGCCAGAGGCGCATACTGCTTGCGGGCGGGCTATTGCAGGTGAAGGAGGATAAGTAAAAATGGATGAGTTTATAAACAGCGCAGCGGAGCATTTCAAGGCTCTGCTCAAGGAACAGATAGAGCGCCAGCGGCGCATGGAAAAGGCTGAGCCTGCCCGAAATTTCGCTGAGGCGGAGCATATCGTCATCGGCATAGTGCCCGGTGACGGCATTGGGCCAATAATCGTCCGTGAGGCGCGGCGTGTTCTTGAAAAACTGCTTGAAGCGGAGCTCAAATCCGGCAGGATAGAGCTGAGGGATATAGAGGGCCTAACCATAGAAAACCGCCTCGCCACCGGCTGTACCCTGCCTCCGGAGACACTGGAAGCGATAAAAGGCTGCGATGTACTGCTCAAGGGGCCGACCACTACTCCAAAGGGCGGCAGCATGGAGAGTGCCAATGTGGCTCTCCGGCGCGAGCTGGATCTATACGCCAACGTGCGTCCCGTTTCCATACCGGAGCAGGGGATAGACTGGGCCTTTTTCCGGGAGAACACCGAGGGGGAATATGCCCTCGGCAGCCGGGGGATAGAGCTTGAAAACACGCTGAGTATGGATTTCAAGGTAACAACAGCCGCGGGCACCCGCAGAATCGCCAGAGCGGCCTTTGACTATGCCCGCGCAAACGGCAAGACCCGGGTCGCCATCGTCACAAAGGCGAATATCATGAAAAAGACCGACGGCATGTTCTCCCGCATCTGCCATGAAATAGCCGGGGATTACCCGGAGATAACGGCAGGCGACTGGTATATCGACATCATGACGGCGAATCTCGTCAATGAAGCTATCCGCGCCGATTTTCAGGTTTTTGTCCTGCCGAACCTCTACGGCGACATTATCACCGATGAGGCAGCGCAGATACAGGGCGGCGTAGGCACCGCGGGCAGCGCGAATATCGGCTCCCGCTGGGCGATGTTCGAGGCTATCCACGGCTCCGCGCCGCGGAAAATCGAAAACGGCGAGGGGGACTACGCAAACCCCGCCAGTATTCTGAAGGCGGCGGCGCTTATGCTGCGCCACATCGCCCTGCCGCAAAAGGCCGAAGCGCTTGAAAAAGCTTTGCACATATGCACTGACACTGAGCGCCGGGTGATAGTTACCGGACACAGAGACGGGGCCACCTGCCGGGAATTTGGAGACTATATCATGGAGAAAATATAAAAACAGCTGCCCCAACGGGCAGCTGTTTTTTTCAGCCGAAAATACTGCTGTACAGATACAGCCGCACATCATCTATGCTGATTTCCGCCGGTTCACCGTTGACAGAGAGCTTATACGAACCGGGCAGCGGGGTGGTGCCGGTGATGACACGGAAATTAAGCAGCCCCGGAGAACGGATAAACAGCTGAGTGAACTCTTTCTCGCTGATATCGCTGGTGATCACGTCCAAAATGAGCCGCCCAAGGCTGCTGGTATCAATAAGCCCCAGGTCATTTGCTGATATTTTCAATGCAAGCAGAACTGCCTGCACTCTGTTTTCGGCATCTGCGGCTATTTCAATGCTGTCATCCAGACGAAGATAAGCGAGGGCCTGTGTACCGCTCAGGCGGGCATAGCTATCGGCATCAAGGCTGATCTTCGCATCACCGTCCAGCGCTTTTTCAACTGCTGCTTTCTCAGCCTCCGACAGCTTAATGCTAACACCGTCAGCCTCGTCCAGAATTTTAACCGTATCCTCGGCGCTCAAAAGAATATAGCCGTCAAGCTGCATACCGAGAACGAAATCAATGCCGCGGACGAGAGCTTCGGCATCAGCCTCGGTACGTATAGGATTTCTTCCTTCCTTATCAAGCATAAGAGTGCAAAAACCGGGGGACAGGGTGTTGAGCGAAACTTTGCTGCTGCGGCTGTTAATAGAGAGAATGGCGCACTTATCAGCGCTTAGCTGACCTGCACCGGTTTCGTCGTAGGGGCCGAGTATGAGAAAGCTGAATACATCGGGGCTGTTGAGGTTGATGTCAGCGATGTCTAACTCATCTGAAACTTCTGCGCTTTTAGACGGGTTTTCAATGCCGGATTCGTCGATGCTTTTTATGTAATCTCTTATCAGGCCGAAAGGGTAAGGGCTTAAAATGCTGTATGCCACAGTGCCGATGCAGATAAAAACAAGGGCCATAAGCAGGAAAATATGGCGTTTATTTGACTTTTTTTCAGTCACGCTGCCTGCAGAGACATCTTTCTTTGAATGAGCCATAGTTTCCCTCCTTTTGTTTTTGACTATAATATACCTCATCATATTAGCAGTATATAAGCAAATTCTAAGAATATCATTAAGATAAATGAATTATACACCGGAATGAAAAAATTTCAATAGCATAAAAAATCGTAGGCTCCATGCAGGGATATGAAAATATCCCTGCATGAATGGATTGAACGCGGAGGAGGTACTCCCGTCCTCTCTCCGCCCTCTTCCCATGCAAGAATATACATGTGCAATAAAACTATAAAAATCGGAGGCTTCAAACGAAGCCTCCGAAAAAATTGCTTTGAAATTACTTCTTGACAGGGGGATAGTCGATGCCAAGACGCTTGCACTGATTCTCGGGATCCCAGAAGAAGCCCCAAGTGGCATAGTTCTTGTTGATAGCGGTGTCCTTGGCAGTCCAGGTAGCGATTTCGCCCTTAGCATAGAGCTTGTCAATCTCTTCGTCGGTGTAGCCGAACTCGGAGAGGACTTCACGGTTATGCTCGCCGAAGCAGGGGGCGGCAGCAACGATCTGAGAAGGATTCTTCTTGAAGATGTTGACAGGGCCGATACCCTTCATCGGGCCGTAGCACTGGTCTTCCCACTCAACGAGGTTCTCACGAGCCTCAAACTGAGGATCGTTGAGGATATCTTCGGGGCCATAGGCTCTCTGGCAGGGGATACCGGCGGCGTTGAAGATCTCTTCCAGCTCGTCACAGGTGTGAGCAGCGCAGAACTCCTCGCACAGCTTTTCGCCTCTCTGACCTCTGGGGTCGAAGAGGGGGAAGCCGGTGCATTTGGCAGGGACATCGCCGGTGCCGGGCTTGGGCATACCGATGATCGGATAGCCGCGCTCCACGGGACCCTGACCAACGATAGCGACGAACATTGCGCCGCCGTCCTTGGTGTCGTAGAAGGAGAAGCAGCAGGCCTGG
>DKYJ01000020.1 GCA_002493305.1 Clostridiales bacterium UBA7103
CGGCCTCTTGGGTACTTCTGCATAGCCGCTGGAATATAGTATCACAGCGGCGGGGTCTTGTCAAGAATTTTCCTATTTTCCTACGCAAAACCTGCCAAAGATCCGCTCCGTCACATCCTCGCGCACAGTGTGGCCGGAGAGCTCGCCCAAAGCGGACATGGCACCCTCGCTCTCGGTGAGGACGATATCGGGTGTGGCTCCGTTTTCCATGGCGCACAGTGCGGCCCGGATATGCTCAAGGGCCGCTTCTATGGCTTCGGCCTGCCTTGAGTTGGTTATTATCTCTCCCGCCGGCACCGGCGGCATGGGGAACATCTCCTCTACTGCATTTCCAAGCTTATCAAGCCCCTCGCCCGTCATGGCGCTGAGAGTCAGAGTGCAGAGCTTCGTGTCTATTGAAGGCGGCGCTTCAAAAAGATCGGCCTTTGATATGACGAGCAAGCCATGAGGCGCTCTTTCCGCCGCCTTTATCACTTCTCTGTCCTCATCGGAAAGCTCTCTGCTGCCGTCCACAACGGCGATGGCAAGCTCCGCGTTTTCAAGCGCGGAGCGGCTGCGCTCGATGCCAAGGCGCTCCACCATATCCTCAGCCTTGTGGATACCGGCGGTATCGGTCAGGCGCAAAAGCAGCCCGCCGAGGAGCAGCTTTTCCTCAATGGTGTCCCTCGTTGTGCCGGGAATGTCAGTGACGATAGCCCGCTCATAGCCCAGCAGGGCGTTGAGCAGGGAGCTTTTGCCAGCGTTGGGCGCGCCCACGATGGCGGCGGGGATACCGGCGGTCATCAGCCGCCCGCGCCGGAAGGTGGCGATCAGCGCCTCAAGCCGGGTCTGCGCGTCTTTGAGCGTTCCAACATATTCTTCAAGGCGGAAATCCTCAATATCCTCGTCGGGATAGTCCAGCACCGCGTGATAGTGGGCGCTGATGTCCGCAAGGCTTGAGTAGATCGCCTCTGTTTTTTTGCTTATCGCCCCGGAGAGCTGCCCCGCGGCGTTCCGGGCGGCCTGCGCCGTTTCCGCGTCTATAATATCGGCCACCGCTTCGGCCGAGCAGAGCTCCATTCTGCCATTGAGAAAAGCCCTCTTTGTAAACTCCCCCGCCCGTGCCTGACGCAGGCCGAGCCTGAACAGCTCATCCAGAACCTCCCGCAGTAAAACCGGCGAGCCATGGCACTGAAGCTCTGCGGTGTCCTCCCCGGTGTAGCTGTTGGGGGCGCGGCTTATAGTGCAAAGGCACATGTCCAGAAGCTCCCCATTCACAGAGCACAAAGCCCCGTAAACAAGCTTTCTGTCCTCATATTGGGCCATACTTTTACCCGATGCCGGGTGAAAAAGCCTGTCCACTGCGGGAATGGCAAGCTCACCTGACAAGCGGACTATCCCTATCGCGGCCACCTGTGCGCCGGTGGCTATGGCGGCAATGGTATCACTCATAACTGCTCCGAAAAATACTATAAAATTCCCTCCGGCGGACGCCGGAGGGATAATTCTTGGTCAAAGCTCGTTCAGCCCTGCTTCTCAGCGCGGGAAGCCTTGGCAGCTCTCTCGTCCAGCCGCTCGGAGACAAAATAGCTCAGAGACAGCAGGCTGTCGGAAAAATGCAGATTCTCTACAATGGTGGAGCTGTTGGGCTCGGTGAGCTCCACATTGGTAAAGTTCCAAATAGCCTCAATGCCGTTATCCGTCAGCAGCTTTGTCACGCGGACAGCCGCGTCCTTCGGGACGGACAGCACCGCCACGTCCACATGCTCACCATGCAGAAACTCCTCCAGCTCGTCCATAGAACGGATGGGCACGCCGTTAAACGAAGTCCCCACAAGCTCAGGCTTTACGTCGAAAGCGGATTTCAGGTTGAAGCCCCACTCCGCAAAGCAGAAATTATCCATAAGGGCGCGGCCGATATTGCCGACGCCTATCAGAATCGCCGAATAGCCCCTGTCCATACCCAGAATAGTAGCGATCTGCGCCCTCAGAGCGGGGACATTATAGCCATAGCCCTGCTGGCCGAACTCACCAAAGCAGCTGAAATCCTGCCTGATTTGGGAGGGGGTAAGCCCCAGCTGCTGGCCCAGCTCGAAGGACGAAATACGGCTGACGCCGTTCTCAGTCAGCTCGTCAAGCTTGCGCAGATAGCGGGGCAGACGACGAATCACATTATTTGATACCTTAACACGCTTCACTAACAATCTCTCCTTATATGCCGGGGTAAAAAAGCAAAATCCACCCTTATTTTAATTGCTCCGTGAATTATAACACAATATGTCCGGTCATTCAAGGGAAAATACAATATTTAGGCAGTTTTTTCACAATTCGCCTCAAATTACAGGGGGCGAATTATGAAAAATCCCGTTTTATCCCAGCGCAGATACGCCCAAGCTCCTCCAAGGTCTCCACATGGACAAGCTGCTGCCGGTAGTATCCCGCGTGGGGAACGCCGTGGAGATACCACGGGAGGTGATGGCGCGCCTCCATGCAGGCGGCATGTTCACCACGGAGCCGTGCAAGATCCCTTATCTGCCGCTCCGCCACGGCTATGCGCTCCGGCAGCGGCGGCAGTTCAGGCACGGGCCTGCCCTCAAGGAGCGCGCTTGCCTGCTGAAAAAGCCAGGGGTTTCCAAAGCTGCCCCTGCCCGCCATAGCAAGCTCACACCCGGTGTAGCGCAGGATATGCGCCGCGTCCCCGGCGGTGAAGATATCGCCGTTTGCGATGACCGGGATATCCACCGCCCGCTGGACGTCACGGATTATATCCCAATCCGCGCGGCCTGAGTACATCTGCGTCTTCGTTCTGCCATGGACAGCGATGGCAGCGGCTCCGGAGGCCTCACAGACCTTCGCAAACTCGACAGCGTTTACGCTGCCCCCGTCCCAGCCTTTTCTGAACTTCACCGTCACCGGCACGGGCACCGCGGCGGACACCGCCTCCACAATGCGCCCGGCAAGCTCCGGGTCTTGCATCAATGCAGAGCCGTCCCCGCCCTTGACGATTTTCCCGACCGGGCAGCCCATGTTTATATCCAAAATGTCCGCCCCGGAAAGCTCCAGCGCAAGCTGCGCCGCCTCGGCCATAATCTCTGGCTCATGGCCGAAAATCTGCACCGCGCAGGGGTGTTCCTCCGGCGGGATATAGAGCAGGGTCTTGGTCTTTTCGTCCTTATACACCAGCGCTCGGGCGCTGACCATCTCCGTCACCGTCAATGCAGCGCCCATCTCCCGGCAGACCCGGCGAAAGGCAAAATCCGTCACCCCCGCCATTGGCGCGAGGGTGAGCCTGCCCTCTATCTCGACTGAGCCTATCCTCACCATGCCATGTCAAGCCCCACCGGGCAGTGGTCGGAGCCGGTGATCTCCGGCAGGATAAACGCGCCCTTGATGTTCTCGCGCAGCCTGTCGGATACGACAAAATAGTCGATGCGCCAGCCCACATTTCGCTCCCGCGCCGCCGCACGGTAGCTCCACCATGAGTACGCGCCCTCGGCGTCGGGGTAGAGATAGCGAAAGCTGTCGGTAAAGCCCGCGTCCAGAAGCTCGGTAAACTTCCCGCGCTCCTCATAGGAAAAGCCGGGGTTGCCAATATTGGTCTTGGGGTTTTTAAGGTCGATCTCCTCATGGGCGACATTCATGTCCCCGCAGACTATGACGGGCTTTTTACTGTCAAGGGCGAGGAGATAGTCCCTGAAATCGTCCTCCCAGCGCATGCGGTAATCAAGCCTTCTCAGCCCGTCCTGCGCGTTCGGCGTGTAGACGCAGACAAGGTAAAACCCCTCATACTCAAGGCAGACGATGCGCCCCTCGGTGTCATGCTCGGCGACGCCCATATTGTAGCTTACGCTCAGGGGCTTATGCTTTGTAAAAATCGCCGTGCCGGAGTAGCCCTTTTTCTCGGCGTAGCACCAGTAGCTCTCGTAGCCGTCAAATTGCAGGTCGATCTGCCCAGCTTGGAGCTTCGTCTCCTGAAGACAGAAAAAATCCGCGTCGAGGCCGGTGAACACGGTCTCAAAGCCCTTTTTGACCACGGCGCGCAGGCCGTTGACATTCCATGAAATAAAGCGCATATCCATCCTCCGCTGCTGTATTAAATCATTCCCCGCCGTTATCCCGCACACTTGCGGCATAGCCCGCCGCGTCCGTCAGGGAGGCGTTTCTAAGCCGGGGCGGCTCTCCCGCCGCAGTGCCCAGCGTCTTATCCGTGCGCGCGGCCTCAAGGCGGTTTATCCTCATGCCCTGAGCGACAAACTTTGCCTCATAGTCGGTCATGAAGCCCACCGCGCCTTTTTCGTGCAGGTCGTGCGTCACGGCGGAAAGCTCCCAGCCCTCGGCCTGAAACTCAGATATCGACCAGTCGAAAAGCGGTGTGTTGTCGGTCTTGAAGTGTATCTGTCCGCCCGCAGTCAGCGCGTCCGCGTACCGGCGCAGGAAACCCGGCGCAGTCAGGCGGAGCTTCGCGTCCCGGCTTTTCGGCCACGGGTCGCAGAAGTTTATGTATATCCTGCCCACCTCACCGGGGGCGAATATTGAGAGTATATCCTTCGCGTCCCCGTCGATGAAGCGGACATTCTCAAGCTTTAGCGTCTGCACCCGCTCCATGGCGATTATCATTGCGTCCTGCACGCGCTCAAGCGCCACGAACAGCGTATCGGGATTTGCCTTTGCCGTGTCCGCCGTGAAGCGCCCCTTGCCGCAGCCAAGCTCAAGATGAAGCTCTTCAAACCCGGGAAAGCTCTCCCGCCACGCGCCGCGCAAAAGCTCCGGCTGCTCTATTAAAAGTCCGGCGCAGCGCTCCATTCTCGGAGCGAGATTGTGCCGTTTTCTCATTCTCATTCGTCATCACTCCATATCATAAGCAGAATACCACAGCGGTGGAAAAACATCAAGATAAACTAAGCTCCCCCGGCATGATGTCGGAGGAGCTTGGTATTACCGCGCTGAAATTTTCACGTCGCCGGAGGTGGTGGAGACGGAATACAGATTTCCGCCGTCACCGGCGATATAGGTATCGCCGTCCTTGGTGAAGGGAATGTCGGACTTGAAGCCGCCGCTGACAGTATCAAATTCCAGCTCAAAGTCGGCGTTCTTCGGCAGAGTCAGGCTCAGACCGCCGGAGGTCGTGCTGTGCGTCAGCTCCTCCGGCTCGCGCTCCAGTTTCAGCTCCATCGCTCCGCTGGTCGTGTCAAAGATCACGCGCTTTATCTCAGTCCCCTCGAGCTTTACCGCCCCGGACACGCTGGAAAATTCCAGAAGCTCAAGCGTCCCCTCAAGGCCGGCACTCAGGCCGCCGGAGGTGCTGTCCATCTTCAGCTTGTCCCTGACCTCACAGCCGTTTAGCTCCGCATCGCCGGAAACAGTGGAGAAATCCAAAGCCCCGAGCGTCCCCTTGAGGTCGGCTCTAAGGCCGCCGGAGGTGCTGTCCATATTGAGCTCCTCCGTCACGGTGCAGCCCTTAAGCTCCGCATCGCCGGACACCGTATCGATGGAGACGGCATTCGCCTCAAGCCCAGTCATTTCCACATCGCAGGACACGCTGTCAACGGATACCGAGTCCATGCTCTGCTTCGGAAGCCAGAGCGTCAGCGTTTTATTAAGCGTGCCGGGGTACACCGTCCCGGAGGCACAGGGCTGAATGTGCAGGGTATCGCCGTCGAGCCAGTAGCGGAGCTTCAGCGCCTCATCTGCAGGCGCGCCGCTTTCCTCAATGCGCGCGCCCTTATCCCCGGCGGCAAACACCTCTACCCCGCCGCTTATCCAGTGGATACGCACCTGATTGACGGTGTCGCTGATTTTTGTCTCCCCCGCCTGATATTTCTCGGCATTTGGGTAGTTGACCCTTGTACCTGTCACGCTGATATTTATATGACAGCCCGCAAGCAGAAGCGCCGCGCACAGCGGCACGACAGTGCATAACGCTTTTTTGAAAATTTTCATATGCTTTATCTCCTTGAGTTTAATAATAGCATCTTTCCGCCGGATTTTGTACTTAATTTTAATAATATAAGCTCATGCCCGGTCAAACCGCAGCTTGTTCATATCTGTTAAGGTCATGTCCGACAGTTCTTTTCCCATATTGATGCTCCTATCAAAAGAGGTCTTGCAAACCTGAAAACAGAATAGCCCAAGGTACGGAAAAAATCAATAAAAAACCTCCAAAACCCGACTCGACCGTTAGGAAAGTCCTGCCAAATCTCAATTCATGCCTATCTCTTCCCAAAATGCAAGGCCGCCAGCACTCCCACCGGCGTAAAATAGGCGCACCAGAATTCAAGCGCGACAACACCGGCGATGCTCGTCTCTCCGCTTGCCATCGAACTGAACACGCCTGTCATCGGCATGATAAAGCAGCTGAAAAAGAACACTCCATGGATAATCATCATGTACTTTAGCCACTTATCCGCCCTTGATTTTGGCCGGATCGTCAGCCCCACAAAGAAGGTTGAAAGCGCCATCATGCCATAACCGAGCAGGTCATAGCTGAAAAACAGGCCGCCTCGTGAATAGTCAAGTATCCGCAGGGCTTGCTCACCAAGTCCGTCCAGCCTGACGGCAGTCGTCTGGGCAAAGTAAACGATAAATACCAGCACCGCATAAATTGCGGCAAATATCGCTCCGGCAATAGCCGCTGCCCTATGCGCTTCATCGCTTTCGGCGCAAAATCCGGCGGTCAGCATGATGTAGCCTATCGGCAATAGCATGCACACAAAATAGCTCCCAAAGTCAAAGGGGATCAGCATACACACGGCAAACAGTATTACCGACGCCGTCACTATCACAGCGCCAACTCTCGCTATCGTTCTGTTCATCAAGACACCTCACGCTCTTTTGATAGGATGCCTGATGACCGTTTTCAGTTTCTCCGGCGCGGTCTTGCGCGGGTCTGAAAGATATATCTCATGGTGCAGGCGCGTGTCGGAAAAGTCGTTTACATAGCCGTTTTTCTTCAGATACTCGTCCATCACAGCTACCGTCGCCGGCTCATCGTCATACGAGCCTGTGTGCAAAATCTGAACGCAAAGTCCCTCCTCGACAGTGATAAGCTCCGCCTTGGAGCAGTCCAACTTTTTCTTCTTTGTTGCAGTCTCGACCGCCCATTCAAAATCCTTTTTAGTCACAAAATCCGGCAAGCGGATGACGGAGACCCAGTTGAAGCCCGCCTTGTCGGAGTAGTCCACCCCGGCAATGCCCTCCTGCCACCACAAGCCCTCCAGCGGCGGTACGACATATTCAAAAAAGCCCTCTATTTTATGATCGGTTTTATAGCTCATCTTGAGCGTGTACGCCACTGCATACAGCACGCTGATAGCCTGCTGATACGCGCCGCCCTCCTCATTCGGGTCTCCCCTGCCGCGCACGGCAATATAATTTGCCGCCGGGACATTCACTATCGAGGGCTTATTCTTCGGCATGTAAAATTCCTTGTATTCCTTCTTAAAATCAAACGCCATAATTTTCTCCTGTTTTTCAAAAATGGGGGCATAGCCTCCGCCACGGCATCATTCTTCCGCTTTCAAATTTTCAAGAGCCTCCGCATTGCCGGAGATGATTTCCCCCAGCGCCGTACAGGTCTCCAGCTCCGGACAGCCGCCGCAGGTTGTCACGCCCTTTTGCGCCGCGCACTGACGGACGGGGCAAAGGCTGTCGCAAAATACGGTTTTGACCCCATCCACCCGGCAGCCCTGGCAGTTGATATGCTCCGGCAGGATAGGGGCGTTGTTCAGCTCCGCCCACAGCTTTGCGGTTTTCACCCGCAGGGCTTGGTCGTCATTTACCGTCGCAATGTAAGCGTCGCACTTTTCGCAGTCCAGCCCGCAGTATCCGATCATTTCTCTCATAATGTACCTCCTCAAGCATAGGAATTTGTTATTTTGTAACGAATGGTTCTATTTTTTCTCTGATAAAATCAATTCGGTCAAACACTGTCGGTTTGAAGTAGCCCGAAACTGCTACTACCAATTCCTTTTGAGGATTGATATAAATAACATTTCCGCTGTTGCCGATAGCCGCATAGCTTCTCTCATTTTCATCAACAATCCACCACAAATATCCATACATCATATCTCGGAATTTTTCGTTACAGCGCAGCCTAACCTTTGTGCTTTCTTCAATCCATTTTTCAGAAACGATCCGTTTGTTATGGAACACACCTTTTTGCAGACAGAGCAGACCTATCTTGGACATTTCTTCAGCAGACAGACACAGACCGTATCCAGCTGCCCCCACCCCCATTGGGTCTGAAAACCAAATATTGTCTTTCGGCGTCTTTCCTACGGTAAAAGCCTTATGCGCTTCAGCATCAGGAGCAACATATATTTTCCGTGGTGCAATCGTCAACGGCTCAAATAGATATTCATTTGCAAAATCTACCGTTGTCATTTCACTTACTATTGTAATGATACCTGTAAGAATATGAATACCCAAGGTAGAGTATTGAAATTCTCCCGTTATGCCACGTCTGCCGCCTAAAAAATCCAAAGCGGCAATACTCCAATCTTCCTGCACGCATATTTTTGACCACGGCTCTGATTTATACTTAAAGGGAGCAGTCATTGTCAGAAGATTTTTTAATGTAACTTTCTGAATTGTCTTTTCTCCCCGTTTGGTTTTGTAATCGGGAAAATAATCCAGTACAAAATCGTCTATGCTGCCAATCAATCCTCGTTCCAGGGCAATACCAACTAACAAAGAAACAATGCTTTTCGTTACAGACATCGTATGTACTGTATCATCAGCCTTGTAGCCGTTCCATGTATCGTTTATGATTGTCTTTCCGTTATGAATCACTATCATCTGGCAGATGTTTGACTGGCTGTCTGCGATATAACTGTGAAGCTCTGATAAATCTATCATTTTTACCTTCCATTATGCCGCTTTGGCGGCGTTTATTCAAGAGAAGCTTATATACCAACACATATTAATGCGAAAGAATAAACCTTCTACATGAAATCATAATGCCATTAAAAATGGAAAGCAACACCTTTTTTGCAACAATGTTGAACACGATGCAGGAGTCTATTCTGCACCGGGCGCATTTTAGTTTTTGATATTTAATTCAATTCCGATTTGCCAGTCTCTCTTACTCTCCGAAAATCGACAGGATTACCTCTTTCATACTCCACTGCGGCGGCGTCAGAACAAGCTCGCACAATTTCGTTTCCGCCAAGCGTGGCGAAAACTGCATTATGCTCCCTCATTCTTCCTTTCAAAATCACGACCGCTCCGCTGTGTCGTGATTTTGTTTTATTAACTGCGCTCCCGACTTCGTCAGAGCAAAAAATCTCTCGCACTCTGCTCTTGGCGATTTATTCATCGCTTTTCCCGAAAATCGACAGGATTACCTCTTTCATACTGCCCTGCGGCATACCTAAAACGCGCTCGGTGTTATAGATAAACGCCTCGATTTTTCAATCGCCGCTTCGATAGGCCGGAAGCTGTGAGTACCTGTCGCCATATATCCTTCGGGCTTCTGTTGTACACTTGCGAATGAATCCGGTTTTTGCATCGGTATAGGCGTCCCTGTCATGCTCATATTTCTTCCATAATTCCAGCTTCAAAGCTTCATAAGCCTTCGCGACCTGCGGATGCTCTTTTAAATAATCTCTAAAATACAACTCATCGTTATCTCCGGTATATCTCAGGTGCAGGTGAAACACCCTCTCGGCAAACCCTTTTTCCGTATACCCCTTGTTAAAAGAAAGTCTGTCAGGAGCTTCGGACATACAAATATAGCCGTTTTCTTCAATCAATTTTTTATAGTCGGATAATTTATAACCATTTGAAATTTCCACAAGAATATCAACAATCGGTTTTGCACAAATAAAGCTGATTGCCGTACTGCCTATATGACTTATTCTCTCTATTTCTGGAGCTTTGTTTTTCAAACGGTTTTCTTCATCAGTATACCATTCTTTCCAGCAAGGCTGATGGTCTGTCAGACGTATTGGAAATATCTGCCACAATTTTTCTAAGCTCATTTCAGATAATTTCTTCTCCATTTTTCTCCGCCTCCAGCGCCGATGCCTTTCTATAACTTTCCGGAAGCCCGCAAGCTGGAATCATGTGTTCAACTCTCGATTTCTCATAACCGCAACGAATTGTTCCAAATTCGTTCTGTGATTGTATTTTGCGGAAGCTGCTCTGTCCTTTTCAATGATGACTTCGTTCATATCAATACTATTGAGCGCAGCTATGGCAACCGCATAATGAATCACATCTGCAAGTTCGCTGCCTAACTGAGCCCGCAAGTCTTCATTATCAGATGATTTTCTGCCTGCCTTTTTGTTCAGGACTTCTGCAACTTCGCCAATTTCTTCCACAAGTTTCATAAATAAACTTTCGTCTATTCCGTCATTGCTGTAATGATCCAGTAAATATGCTTCCAGTTCTTCTATCGTCACTTTAATTATCTGATTCCCTCCTCAAATTTGCTTGGATACACCGATTATAATGTATGCCGCCTGCCATTTCAACCTGCTTTTATGAAACCGTCAAAGCTGTATGCCGGAAGTGTTTTTCAATACGCCGTAAAATCAAGCCTTGCGCCCGGGCGGGATTTGTTGTATAATACGCTCTGCAAGTGTTTATTAAGTATCCGGGTATAGCGCAGTTGGTAGCGCGGGTGGTTTGGGAGAATACGCCCAGCCAGA
>DKYJ01000012.1:0-683 GCA_002493305.1 Clostridiales bacterium UBA7103
TTTGTCATGGCGGATATCCCCGGCATAATCGAGGGCGCTTCCGAGGGCGCGGGGCTGGGTCATGATTTCCTGCGTCATATTGACCGCTGTCGGCTGCTTGTGCATCTGGTTGATGTGTCGGGCAGCGAGGGGCGTGACCCCGTGGAGGATTTTGACGCTATCAATGCGGAGCTTCGGGAGTATAGCGAGGAGCTTGCCTCCCGCCCGCAGCTCGTCGCCGCCAACAAGTGCGACCTGCTGGGCGAGGACCGGGAAAATATCGAGCGGCTCAGGGCTCGGGCAGAAGAGCTGGGCTATGAGTTTTATGAGCTCTCCGCCGCGACGCACATGGGCAGCGAAGAAATCGTCCATGCCTGCGCCCGCCGCCTAAAGGAGCTGCCTCCTATACGCAGCTTTGAGGCGGACTATGTGCCCCCTGAGCCTGTTATCGACACTTCGGAAGACCTCACCATCGAAAACTTTGACGATATGTGGGTCGTCGAAGGGCCTTGGCTCCAACGGCTTGTCGCCACGGTCAACTTTTCCGACTATGAGAGCAGAATGTACTTTGATCGCATCCTGCGCGAGGCGGGAGTCTTTAAGCGCATGGAGGAGATGGGCGTTCGAGACGGGGACACCGTGAGCATGTACGATTTGATGTTTGAATATAAAGACTGATAAACGAGCCGGCGGAAAAGCGTTGC
>DKYJ01000012.1:936-27596 GCA_002493305.1 Clostridiales bacterium UBA7103
AAAAGCGTTGCTTTTCCGCCGGCCTTTATATTCACAGTCTCAGGAACCTTTTGATATCCGCGTCTTTGCCGATGACGAGGATTTTTTCGTCCGCCATAAACACATGGTCGGCCTTTATCATTCCGTCAACGGTATCGCCTTTTTTGAGCGCCACAATATTCATTCCATACTTTTGTCGTACAGCCACAGATGCCGGGGTCTTGCCCACCCATTCTGCGGGCACTGATATCTCATAGATCGAAAAGCCGTCCGCCACAGGGATATAGTCAAAGATCAACTCGCTGGAGAAGCATACAGCCGTCCAGTTGGCAAGCTGGCGCTCAGGATAGACGACCTGATCCGCGCCGTTACGCATAAGGAACTTTTCCTGAATACTGTCCGAGGCTCTGGACACCACCAGCGGCGCACCATACTCCTTAAGGAGCGAGGTTATTTCCAGAGAGCTCTGAAAATCCTTTCCGATGCTGACGATGCAGACATCAAAATTCCTGACCCCCAGAGACTTGATGACCTCCTCATTGGTGCAATCGGCGATTTTTGCGTTTGTCACATATGGCAAAACAGAGTTCACACGCTCCTCGTTTAAATCTATGGCGAGGACATCCTGATTAAGCTCATTGAGCTTAACAGCGGTGTGATAGCCAAAACGCCCCAGACCTATAAGCAAAATTGATTTCATTTTTTCTCCTCTCATATTTCATCCCACGGCAACAGTTTCCTCCGGCAGACGCACTGCGCTGCCAAGACGATCCTGCTCCACCACAGCGTACATAAGCGTAAGGCCGCCCACACGGCCAAAATACATAAGGGCGATAAGCAAAACATGAGACACCGCGCTCAGAGCCGGCGTGTAGCCCAGAGACAGCCCCACCGTTGCCGCGGCGGAGGCGGCCTCAAACATCGCCCCCATAAGCGGTATACCGTCCGCAAGGCAGATAAGCAGACCTCCGCCGATGAAGAGCAGCAGATACAGCAGGAAAATTGCCACAGCGTTTCTGATTGTTGCGGCTGAAAGACGCCTGCCAAAGCCCTCGGCGCTTGCCTTGCCGCGAAAGGCGGATATCATCGTCAGCACCAGCACCGCCAGCGTATTTATCTTCAGGCCGCCCGCCGTGGAGCCTGTTGCTCCGCCGACCAGCATAAGCATGATTGTAATAAGCTTGCTGCCGCTGCTCAGGCTATCCAGCGCCACGGTGTTAAAACCAGCCGTGCGAGTGGTGACCGTTTGAAAAAGCGCCGCTAAAAAACGCTCTCCTCCCGAGGACACAGTGCCCGGGTTATGTAAAAACTCCCCCTCGTAGCATACAAATCCTCCAACAAGCAGAGCCGCGCTGAACACAAGCACAATACGGCTCTGCACAGAGTAGCGCCTAAACCGCAGACCCTTATCGCGGATATCTCCCCATGTAAGAAAGCCTATCCCGCCGGAGACTATCAGCAGGCTGAGCGTGATGACCACTAGTGGGTCGCCTGTGAAGGCGGTCATCGACGAAAAAGGCTTGCTCACGCCCATAAGGTCAAAGCCGGCGTTGCAAAAAGCAGAAACAGAGTGAAACACCGCGAACCATAGTCCCCGCCCTATGCCGAACATGGGCACGAAGCGAAAGCTCAGCGCCAGCGCGCCCAGCGCCTCAATGCAGAAAGCGGTTTTCAGGATAAATCGCGTCTGCCGCAGGATGCCGCCCACATGGGGCGCGGAAATGGACTCCTGCATTATCCAGCGCTGCCGGAGGCTTATTTTTTTCCCGGAAATGATAGAAAGCGCCACAGCAATGGTCACAACGCCCATGCCGCCTATCTGTATCAGCAGCAAAATTACCGCCTGACCAAAGCCCGTCCAGTGGGTGAAGGTATCATACACCGCAAGCCCGGTCACACAGGTGGCTGAGGTCGCGGTGAAGAGCGCCTTAAGGAATGGCGTGCTCTCCCCTGTTTTTGAGGCAAACGGCAGCATGAGCAGCAATGAACCTATCAATATGACCGCAGCAAAGCCGAAAAGCACGATTCTCGGCGGGTTCATGTGCCGCATAAAGCCCCTCTTCATTCCCTCACCTCCTGTAAGATGTAGTTGTGTTATTATAACATTTTCTTTCCGATACAGCAATACCGGCGGCCTGAAAGTATCAGGCCGCCGGTATTGCTGTTTTTTATGCTGTTTTTCTCGCAGCAGGCAGTTTTTTCTGCCGGGCGGTGCATATCTGCTGAAGGTTCATGCTGCGGCTGTGATCGATGGGCTGCCAGCTCACATCTTTGAAGAGAGAGGCAACGCATATCGGCAGATAGGTGAACATGAAAACAGGGAAAGTGAAGGCATAGAAAATCTTTTTCCCTGCGCTGCAATATATCTGCCGCCATTCGGTCACGGTGGTTATTGCCCCAAGCACAAAGAGCGTCATGTATAGGTTAAAAACCGTTGTGCCGACGGACATACCCAGCGCGCTCAGATCTCGGCCCGCGCTGAAGCTTATAAAGGCGGCGGCAATGTTTACGACCACGCTCAGCGATGTGAGCACCGCGGCGGGCATGATGTTCATCGCCATATCGTAGCAGGAGGCGCTGCGCTTTTTGAAAATGCCGCGCATAAGCTCTCCGCCGTAGCGGGCAAATACCTGTATATATCCCCGCGACCAGCGCAGGCGCTGCCGCCATGACTGGCGGAAGCTCACCGGCTGCTCATCATAAACCACCGCCGTCGGGCAGTAGCCTATCTTCTCGCCGCGCACCACATTGTCAATGGTAAACTCTATATCCTCCGTCAGCAGGAAGAAGTTCCAGCCGCCGCAGCGCTCAAGTATCTCATGGGAGAACATGAAGCCCGTGCCGGAGACGGCGCAGCTTGTCCCCAACAGCATCCGGGCGTTATTGAGATACCGCGCCTCGCGCAGAAACCACAGTGCGTAACCGGCGGATATCCAGTTGTCGCCGTAATTTTTTGAGTTGCGATAGCTGGTGATTATCCGGTAGCCGTCGGAAAAGGTCTTGTTCATCTCGCTTATGTAGTTCGGAGCGAGGACGTTGTCCGCGTCAAGGACGATATAGGCATCATGCCCCGGCTCATCATTGCTTATGGCGCTGAGCAGGAAGTTCAGGGCGTAGCCCTTACCGATACGCGTTTCGCTGTGCCGTGTATAGACCACCGCGCCGCGCTCTGCCGCCACTGCCGCGGTGTCGTCGGTGCAGTTATCGGCCACTACATATATATCAACAAGCTCTGCCGGGTAGTCCTGAGCTCTGATGCTGTCAATAAGCTCTCCGATGACCGACCGCTCGTTGCGCGCTGCGATAAGCACGGCGTAGCGATGGAGCTCTGCCGGTTTATGGGGCTTGTGCTTTTTGAAAAGCGACACCGGGATATAGAAAAACTGATACGAATAGCACAGGAAAAACAGTAGCATTATTACAAAGTTGAAAATCTCTATCGCACGCATTTTGTTGCTCCCTTCTCTGCCGAGGCAGGCTCTTGATGTTTGCTGCAAATCCGGCTGTATACCCAAAATCCGCCCGCGCTGACGAGCAGCGTCAGGGCGAAAACCGCCGCCGCAAGGATATAGCTCTTTGTGCCCAGCGCGTCCCCGCCAAGGGTCGAGGTAAGCACCGAGGGTATCCTGCCCACGGAACAGATGAACATCAGCGTGCCGAGCTTTATATCCGTTAGACCCGCATAGTAGCATAGCAGATCCTTCGGCGTACCCGGCAGCATGAAAATCAGGGCAAATATCGCTGTTCTTCTGGGCGAGGCCTGCAGGAAGCGGAGCTTACTCAGCTTCTCCCTTGTGAAAAATACCTCCGCAAGCTTTGTCCCAAAGCGGCGCACAAGCAAAATCACAAGGCTGCTGCCAAGACCCGCCGCAAGGAGGCACAAAATGGTGCCCTCCACGGTGCCGAAGGCATAGCCCGCGGCGATCTCCAGCGGCTCCCCCGGGATAAGGGCCACGGTTATTTGCAGCACCACCATACCGATATAAATGAGTCTGCCGCCGATGCCGTGCTCATTCACCAGTGCGCGGAATTTATCCGGATCGGAGGCAAAACGGAGCATGGGCAGGCCGATAAAATAAAATACGGCGGCGCTCAGCAGCAAAAACACCGCCAAAGACAGCGCTGATATAATGCGTCGGCTGCTTTGGCTCAGCTCGGTTCGGTTTTTGTTTGTCTTGTCCATATCAAGTACCGTCCATCGTTTACCTTCGATGCTGCCATTATACAAGGCGTGGCATTAAGAAAAAAGCCGGGGAATGTTTATGATTTAATTAATATGCGGGAAAATCAGGAGCCGGGCAAAACAGCACAGGCCGGCTGAGGAACCTGATTTAAGTTTGGAGTCCGGGGAAGACTCGGGGAGAAACGGAGAGAACCTGCCTGTGCTGTTCGGAGCGGACGGTACGGCCCGGCTCCTGACAAGATAAATATACCGCTCCCCCGCCGCCGCTGCCATAGATATGCCTTACAAAAAACTCCCCCGCCTTACAAAAATGTAAGACGGGGGCGAACATCAAATTTTTATTTCTTTTTAACAACATTCCCGGCGGCTTTATATATGCTCCCCTCCGGTACTGTCCCTCTGACGCTGGAGGTGGGGTAGATATTGCTGTCTCTGCAAACCACCGTGCCAGGGTTCAGGACACTGTTGCAGCCGACCTCCACCCTGTCGCCCAAAATAGCGCCGAACTTTTTGCGCCCGGTCTCGATATTGCCCTCCGGGGTCTTGACAGTGACAAGGGTCTTGTCGCTCTTGACATTGCTGGTGATGGAGCCCGCGCCCATGTGTGCCTTGAAGCCCAGCACGGAATCGCCCACATAGTTATAATGCGGGGTCTGGACATTATCAAACAGCACCACATTTTTAAGCTCAACAGAGTTTCCTACAACTGCCTTCTTGCCGACGATGGCGCTGCCGCGAATAAAGGCGCAGTGACGCACCTCTGCCTCATGGTCGATAATGCATGGGGAACCGACGTAAGCCGAAGGAAAAACCTTTGCGTCCTTGGCTATCCACACGCCCTCGGAGGGGTGGTCAAACTCCTCGGGGCTGAGCGTCTCGCCCAGCTTGAGGATAAAGGGCTTTATGTCGTCCAGCACCTCCCAAGGGTAGGTTTTGCCCTCGAAAAGCTCCGCCGCTATCGTCTTGCTCAGGTCTAAAAGTTCTTCAATTTTTACCATCTTACTTCACCCTTATCAGCTTTCCCGCCTTATCCATAGCGGCGATTATAGCGTCGACCTTCTCCTCGCAGAGCTCATGGGTCGTGGCCTCGGACATGACGCGAAGCAGCGGCTCAGTCCCGCTCTTGCGCAAAAGCACACGGCCGTTATCGCCAAGCTCCGCTTCCGCCTTTGCGACAGCCGCCTTGACCTCTTCGCAGTTAAGCGTCTCGTCTTTATCGGTGACAACGACATTTTTAAGCACCTGCGGGTACATGGTCATACCGGAGGCAAGCTCGGAAAGGCTGAGCTTCGTCTCGCACATGGCCTCCATGACCTTGATGGCTGTCAAAAGGCCGTCACCGGTGTTGGCAAACTGGCCGAAGATTATATGGCCGGACTGCTCGCCGCCGATAAGATGGCCGTTGCGGCGCATATTTTCCGCCACATATTTATCACCCACGGCGGTTTTTTCATAGCCTATGCCCAGCGCGTCCAGCGCCTTGTAAAGCCCCATATTGGACATAACGGTGGTCACGACTTTGGAGCTGCCAAGGCTGCCCCGCTCTTGCATATACTTTGCGCAGACATACATGATATGGTCGCCGTTTACAACATTGCCCTTCTCGTCCACGGCAAGGCAGCGGTCGGCGTCCCCGTCAAAGGCGAAGCCCACATCGAGGGCGTTATCCTTTACGAACTTTTGCAGCTGCTCAATATGTGTCGAGCCGCAGTCAACATTGATATTCAGTCCGTCGGGCTTGTTGCTGATAACATAAGTATCCGCGCCCAGCGCGTCAAAGACGCTCTTCGCCATCATCCAGGTGCTGCCGTTGGCGCAGTCAAGCCCCACGCGGCGGCCCTTATAGGAGCGTGTGGCAAGGGAGATGAGATAGCCGATATAGCGGTTGCGCCCGGCGGCGTAATCGACCGTCCTGCCGATGTCCGCCTGAAGCGCATAGGGCAGCTCCTCCGCTCCGTCGAGGTAGGTCTCTATCCCGTCCAGCACTGCTTCTTCCATCTTCTCGCCGTCGGCATTGATGAGCTTGATGCCGTTGTCGTAATAGGGGTTGTGGCTTGCGGAGATCATCACGCCGCAGTCAAAATCATCGGCTCTGGCTATGTAGGAAACGCTGGGAGTGCTGGTCACATGCAGAAGGTACGCGTCAGCCCCCGAGGCGGTCAGCCCAGCGCAGAGGGCGGACTCAAACATATAGCTTGAGCGGCGGGTATCCTTGCCAATGACGACCTTTGCCTTGTGCTCCTTACCGTAATACCAGCCCAGATAGCGGCCTATTTTAAAGGCATGGTCAACAGTAAGGTCTTTATTCGCTTCTCCGCGAAAGCCGTCAGTTCCAAAATATTTACCCATAGAACATCTCCGTTTCTGCCGTTAAAACGGCATTTTTATAATTTCTCCGCAGCGGCGGGGTCTAAGTAGACAGTGACCTCAGAGGGCACCTGCAAAAACGCGGCGGGCACGACGCTGTCGTCCCTGCCATAGAGCATATCGAAAACCGGCTGTGCTTTTTCCGCGCCGAGAGCGATGACCATGATCCGCTTTGACGCAACAATGGTCTTTATACCCATGGTATAGGCCCGCTCCGGCACATTCTCCTCCCCGCCAAAGGCCGCCGCAAGCTGGCGTCGGGTGGGCGCGGTAAGCTTTTGCACATGGGTGAGGGAGCTGTAAGGCGTGGCCGGCTCGTTATAGCCGATGTGCGCGTTCATGCCGAGACCGAGAACGGCCAGATCAAGTCCGCCGGCCGCGCTTATCATATCGTCATATGCGGTAAAGTTCTCCCCTGTCAGGAAAACGCAGTTATTTAAATCAAGGTCAGTCTCCGCCGCGAAGCGCTCGATGCTGCGGCGGCTGCTAAGTTCCCCGGTCTCACCCTCAAACTCCGTCACGGTGAAGACGCGGGCTTTTAAGAGACTGAGTGCTCCGTTTTTACACAGCTCGATGAGTTTTGCAAAGAGCCTTTCCGCCGTTCTCCCGGCACAGAGGGCAAGATTTGCGTCCGGCTTATCGTGCAGCAGGAAGCTTATCTGTTCCGCCGCTGCGGACAGAGCCTTGTTTTCATCGAGAATAATGGTTTTTATAATATTTCGCCGCCTTTCGGGAAAGATAAATCAAAATGTTTTGGCAGGTGGTCATGCGTATATGGCAATAATAATCATAAGAACGCTGATAGTATACTTTGCGCTGCTGCTCACTATGCGTCTTTTAGGCAAGCGCCAGCTTGGGGAAATGGAGCTGTCAGAATTCGTGCTGGCCGCGCTGATAGCCGACCTTGCCGCCCACCCGCTCCAGGATATCGGCATACCTCTTATGAACGGTCTGCTGCCGATCATAGTGCTTTTCTGCTGCGAGGTGCTGATAGCGTGGTGGAGCATAAAAAGCGTACGCATGCGCTCGGTGTTCTTCGGAAAGCCCAGCATACTCATTGAAAAGGGCAAGATAAACCAGCGCGAGCTGCGGAAAAACCGGCTCACCGTTGACGAGCTGATGGAGCAGCTGCGCTCTCAAAGCTGCACGGATATAAGCACCGTGGAATACGCCATACTTGAGACAGGGGGCAAAATGAGCCTTTTACTCTACCCCTCAAAAAAGCCGCCCACAGCGGAGCTCCTGGGCAAAAATCCGGAGAGCGGTGGGCTGCCCGTCATAATCGTCAGCGACGGGCGCGTGATCAGTGCAAATCTATCGCTTATGGGCTATGACCAAAACTGGCTCGATAAGCAGCTCAAGGCCCGGGGCCATGAGAGCGCGCAGAGCGTGTTTTTAATGACGGTCAACGCTGCAGGGCAGATATACTTCGCTCCGAAGGAGGCCCCGGCATGAAAAAGGAAATAACCGCCGTGGCTGTGCTTATACTGCTTATTGCCGCAGCCGTTTTGAACACCACGCATATTGAGGCTCTGACTATGGACGTATCCCGGTGTCTCGAGCGGTCTGAGCGGGCAGCGCTGCGCGGCGACAGTGAGATCGCCATGGACAGCTACAAGGACGCGCTTGCCATCTGGCAGCGCGAGCGCGACTACTGCAATGTGTTCATACGCCACTCGGAGCTCGACACAAGCTACGACATATTTTATGAGCTTGAGCAGGCGCTTTTGAGCGATGAACCTGACAGCCTCCCCGCCTTATATTCAAAGCTGAGATACCATATGGACTGTATTGCAAGCATGGAGATCCCGTCTTACGGAAGCATTTTCTAATTTGCGTAATTTAGCCACGGGTATTATAGCACTGTCAGCTCTTTAGTGCAATAAAAACCTGTCTGAACGCCATGCGCTCAGACAGGTTTTATGCGTCAAACTACTTATCGCTCAAAAGCTTGGAGAGCTCCTCCATAAAGGTGTTTATATCCTTGAAGCTGCGGTATACCGAGGCAAAGCGCACGTAGGCCACCTCGTCCACATCCTTGAGTCTGGTCATGACCATCTCGCCGATGTCAACAGTGCTTATCTCCCGCTCAAGATTGCTCTGGAGCTCCTGCTCAATATCGTCCGCGATCTGCTCCAGCGTTTGGAGCGGCACAGGGCGCTTTTCACATGCGCGCACCATGCCGTTGATGAGCTTGACCTTGTCAAAGGACTGGCGGCTGCCGTCACGCTTGACGACCACAAGGGGCAGACGCTCGATTATCTCATAGGTGGTGAAACGTTTCTGACAGGCAAGGCACTCCCTGCGGCGGCGTATGGTGGCCCCCTCTTCGGCGGGTCTGGAATCTATAACTTTACTCTCGGAATATCCGCAAAACGGGCATTTCATTTCTCTTTATCCCCCTATAAATCACTTTTTGTATCCGGTTTTCATGTCCACGATGTTTATGTACTCACCGCCGCCGAGATTCGTGCGGAGGTTCGTGCAGGCTATATCCACAACCCGCTCCAGAATGTCCGGCAGGTGGAAATTACCGGAGATATGCGGAGTGATAACAAGGTTTTGAAGCTGCCATAGCCTGCTCTCCGGGGGCAGAGGCTCGATCTCTGCCACGTCAATGCCGGCGGCTCCTATTTTGCCGCACTCCAGAGCATCAAACAGCGCCTCAGAGTCTACGGCGCTTCCCCTGCCGCAGTTGATGAAAATGGCGCCGGGCTTCATGACGGCGAATCGCTCTGCGTTGTATGTATGATAAGTACCGCCTGTGCCCGGCAGGAAGGATGCAATGATATCCGCCTTTGCAAGAGCCTTATCCATCTCTTCGCTCAGGTACAGCTCATCAACACCGGCGGGGCAGTCCCCGGCTCGGCGCTTAACGCCGATAACATGAGCGCCCATATTGTGCGCAAGCCTCGCATAATGAAGGCCGATATCACCGAGGCCGACTACGACCACCGTGCTGTCACTGACAGAGGTCACAGGCCCCTCGTCCTTCCACTGGGAAAGGCGCTGATCGTCCCGATAGAGGTGAAGCTTTTTCTGGAGCATGAGGGTCAGAGCAAAAGCGTGCTCAGAAACGGCCTTGCCATATGCTCCGGTCGCGTTGGCGAGAACTGTTTTTTCACTCAAAACGCCGGGCACGATATAAGGATCAGTCCCGGCTGAGAACAGCTGCAAAAGCTCCAGATGCTCGGAGCTCTTTATGTATTCAGCGGGCACGTTGCCGATAATTATATCCGCCCACTGCACCTGCTCCCCGGTGGCCTCGCCCATGGCTGTGAACATGAACTCACAGCCAGCTCCTGCCGCCATCAGCTTATCTCTGTGCCGCGGCTCAATATTGAGTGCGACAAGAACCTTTTTCATACATTATCCTCCGTATACGCCCCGCCGCGGGAGTCGGCGGAGCAACAATAATTTTGTTTACATAATAATAGCACGTCCACCCGGTAATATGCAAGATTTTCTTTTGATCCCCGTGGCTTTTTTCGCTGCGAACTTGATAAATTTACCATGCTGGGCTATAATACTTGAAAATTGAAAATCGAAACACAAAGGAGCGATAATATGCGCTATATTGAAGTGTGCCTTGACACCCCCTCTGAGGAGATCGACCTGCGCTGTGAGCAGCTTCAGGCGCTGGGTGCGGACAGCTTTGTCATAGAGAGCGAGGAAGACTTTAAGGACTTCCTTGAGAACAATCATCAGTATTGGGACTATGTGGACAAGGAGCTGGAGGATAAGTTCTCCGGCGTCAGCCGCATAAAGTGCTATCTCACCGATGACGAGGGCGGGCAGGCCGCCTTAAAGCGTATGCGCGGCGCATACCCGGAGCTTTCCGTGAGCTATGTGCAGGACAGCGACTGGGAGAACAACTGGCGGGAGTATTATAAACCGCTTGAAATCGGGGAAAAGCTGGTTGTCGTGCCTGAGTGGGAGAAAGTTCCCGATGATGGGCGCACGCCGCTGCGCCTTGACCCGGGGCTTATCTTCGGCACGGGCAGCCATGCCACAACACGCATGTGCCTCATGGCGCTTGAAAGGCTCGTCAAGCCCGGCGCGAGGGTGCTTGACCTTGGCTGCGGCAGCGGCATCCTCGGCATCGGGGCGCTGGTGCTGGGTGCGGGAAGCTGCCTTGGCTGTGATATTGACCCCAAAGCGCCGGACGTCGTGATGTCAAACGCCGCTCTCAACGGCATCGGCAGCGACAGGCTCCGCGCCTGCGCCGGGGATATTATCGCAGACGCCTCCCTGCGCAGGGACTTTGGCGGCGGGTACGATATGGTGCTTGCTAATATCGTGGCGGATGTGATAATCCCCCTGTCGCGCCATGTCCCCGGCTTTATGGCCGATGACGGAGTGTTTATCACCTCCGGCATAATCGACGGGCGGCAGGACGAGGTCGCCGCCGCTATCGAGGCCGCGGGGCTAAAGATAATCGACCACCTCTGTCAGGAGGAGTGGCACTGCTTCACGGCCGTGAAGCGATGAAAAACAGACAGTCTCAAACGCCCCGGCAGGCACTTGTCTGCCGGGGCGTTTATTATTCACTGAGCGCGTTTTTAATAAGCTCCTTTGCCTCGTCCTTGCTGAGGACCCGCCCGGAGGAGAGTAGCTTCCCGTTGAGCATCAGCGCCGGGGTACTCATAACGCCATAGGCGGCGATCTTTGCAAAATCCGTCACATGCTCAAGCCTTACCTCTATCCCAAGCTCTTTAACAGCAGCAACGGCGGCCTGCTCTAAGGCGTTGCATTTGGCGCAGCCGCCGCCCAGCACCTTAAGCTCGATGTCGGCGTTTTCGTTTACTGCTGCACTTACGGCAGCGCAGCATTTTTCTTCTTTTTTCTTACCGAAAAGTCCCATGATTATCTCCTCCTGTTATATAAGCAAAAATTGGAACGCATTGAAAAGATAGCCCACAATGATGATCCCCACCGTGCAGATGCCGATAAACAGCGCAAGCAGCCGGGGCTTTACCGCCTTGCGCAGCATTATGAGCGAGGGCAGGCTCAGCGTGGTGACCGCCATCATGAAAGCAAGCACCGTGCCAAGCTGCGCGCCCTTGCCGAGCAGCGCCTCCGCCACGGGTATAGTGCCGAATATATCCGCATACATCGGTACACCCACAAGCGTTGCCAGAATAACGCCGAAGGGGTTTCTGCCGCCAAGCACTGCTTCGACCCAGCTTTCAGGTATCCAGTTATGGATAAGCGCGCCGATGCCCACGCCAACGATAATATACGGGAACACCTTTTTGAAGGTGGAGGCGACCTGCTCCTTTGCGTATGTGAGCCGCTGCCGCCTTGTAAGCTCCGGGGACTCAATATCCACGCCGCCCGCGCTGCGGATAAATTCTTCCACATATTTCTCCATATGCAGCTTTTCAATAAGACTTCCGCCGATGACGGCGATGATCAGCCCAAGCAGCACATACGCCAGCGCGACCCTTACACCGAAAATGCTCATCAGCAACACAAGACTTCCCAGATCCACCATCGGCGAGGATATGAGAAACGAAAATGTGACCCCCAGCGGCAACCCCGCCCCGGTAAATCCAATGAACAGCGGGATAGATGAGCAGGAGCAGAAAGGCGTCACCGTCCCCAGCAGGGCAGAAATAATATTCGCGCCCAGCCCGTGAAAGCGCCCCAATATCCGCTTGCTGCGCTCCGGCGGGAAATAGCTCTGAATATACGAGATAACGAAAATCAAAACACATAGCAGCACCGTGATCTTGATAATGTCGTAGATGAAAAATTGCAGGCTTCCGCCTATTCCGGCGTCCACATTCAGCCCAAGCGCTGAAAGCCCCGCGCCGATGAGTGCATTGAGCCACTTCATGCCAAAAACCTGATTTTGAATAAACTGCCACACAGCCATAAATACTCTCACTTCCATATGTGAAAATCATATCAAAAATTTTTGATGTTTTGGTTTTAAGATAAACGCTATCGCCCGGATAGCGTTTATTTTTTGCAGCCGCAGCCCCCGCCGTCACCGACAGTCGGCGTGGTGATGTCAAGCAAAAGCCGGACGGCTCTCTCTCTGCCTTCCGCGCTCAGGCGGTAGTGCGTCCACTTGCCCTCCTGCCGACTGATGACAAGCCCGGAGTCGCACAATATTTTCATGTGGTACGACAGCCCGGACTGCGTAAGCTCCATAGGCTCTTGCAGGACGCAGGCGCATTTTTCCCCGCTTCGGAGCTGCTCCAATATGGCAAGGCGCTTGGGGTCGCAAAGAGCCTTGAATACCTTGGCATTTTCCTGATATTCGCCCACGCGCTCACCTCACATCATTTTTTTTTGATGTATTGAGTATATAGCAGAGCTCAGCATTTGTCAACCACTTTTTATCTGATGGCAAATTTTCATTCACTCGTTCATTTCCTTGCCGCAGTAGGGGCAGTAAGCCCCCGCGCTCCTGTCGAGGTATCTGTGGCAGTACGGACAGCGGTAGAAAGCGAGGCGAAAAAACACATCCGCCACCAGCAGGATAAGCCCCACAGTCGCAAGGGTCTTTATATTTGAGACAGCCCCGACCACAGCCAGCGTGACCGCGATGACAGCGACGATAATACAACAAAAATTTACCATTTGGGGTTTTAGTTTTTTCATGTGTCTCTCAGCTCCATTTGATAGATAGAGTCTATCATTTGACACAAGTATTGTCAATAATCGCGTTGTCAATAGCCTTCCGTTACGTAGGGGGCTTGAGGCGGCGCAAATTGTTGGCATTTCTGTTCTTTAATCTATATAAGCGTAAACTCTGTGCTTATTCTCCAATACTGCACGGGGGAATGTAAAGGGGCACTCCCCTTTACTCGTTTCAATTAGGGTGGTTCTTAGGAGGGGAAGAAAATGAAATCTTCCCCTCCTAAGTGGTTCTTTGCAACTTTCTTGACATCAAGAAAGTTGACGCGCACTCTCTGCGCTTCTATCTTACGCAGGAGCAGGACATCCCCCCCTTTGGCTCGCACGGCTCGCCACTTCCTCCTCAAGGGGCAGCAAGAAAATGCGACGCAGCCCTCAGGGGAAGCCAAGGTTGGTGCAGCATAAGCGCAGAACACCACAAAACCATCCCCCGTCGAGCAATGCCCGGCGGGGGTTAGCTTAAAACAGCGTGCTTATCCACTCGCTTATGGGAAAGTACGCAATGGGTATAAATATGGCCGGGAGCATATTGGCGACCTTTATGCGGTCTTTGCCCAGCTCCATCATGTTTACGGCCATGCCGATAAGTATCGTCCCGCCGACGGCGGACATTTCCGTCACCACGGCGGTGCTGAGCGCCGGGCCGACCAAGCCCGCGAGCAAGGTAAGCCCGCCCTGAAACAGCAGGATAAACACCGCCGAACAGGTCACGCCGAAGCCCATTGCCGCGCCAAAGGCCATGGAGGACACAAGATCCAGCGCGCTCTTGGCGTAAATTATGCTGTAATCATGGTTTATGCCCGCCTGAAGCGATCCGACGATGGTCATCGACCCGATGCAGAACAATATGCAGGCGGAAACAAAGCCTTCTGTAAAGCGGCTGTTGCCGCCGCCGTTTTTGAAGAGCCTGTTTTTTATCCCGTCCCCCAGATGCTCGATGCCGTCGTCAATTCTCAGCGCCTCGCCAAGCGCCGTACCCACGGCCATGGAGATGATGACGCAGAGGATGTCCCCCGTGCCGATAGCGCTGGAGACGCCGATGACCACAGTACACAGAGCCAGCGCCTTCATTAGCCCCACGCGAAAGCTCTCCTTGAGCCTGCTGCGCAGGAAGATCCCGATAAGACTGCCCGCGATGACTGTCGCCATATTCACAAAAACCGCAAGCATTACTCTCCCCTGCCTTTGTTTTCAATATAGCTTTTGAGGAACAGTATCGCCTGCCGATAGCCCTCAAAGCCAAGGCCGGCATAGGTCTTTACGCAGGCCATGCCCGCGTAGGACCGGCGGCGAAAATCCTCGCGCTTTGTAATGTCGGAGATATGCACCTCCACCGCCGGGAGCGCCACGGTTTTCAGCGCGTCAAGGATCGCGACGCTTGTGTGGGTGTAAGCGGCGGGATTGATAACGATGCCGTCTACGCAGCCGTAAGCGCCCTGAATTTTGTCCACAATGTCGCCCTCATGGTTTGACTGGAACTGCTCCACCTCTATCCCCTCGGCGGCGCAGGTATCGGAAATGAGCTTTGTGAGCGCGGCAAAATCCTGCCGTCCGTATATATCCGGCTCGCGTATGCCGAGCATATTAAGGTTTGGGCCGTTTATTACAAGCAGCTTCATTTCAGCACCTCGCATATCTGCCGGAGCGTCTCTTCAAGCGCGCCGTTATTGTCCACCATCGCATCGGCAAAGGCGCGGTACATGGGAAGCCTGCGCTCGTAAAGCTCCTTGAGGTCGCTGCGCTGAGAGATGGGTCTGCCGTCCTTGGGGAGCTTTTCGATGTCCCTCTCAAGGCAGATAATAGTGCCGTTCTGGTGCAGAAGCGGATAATTCTCCTCCTTGGTGACGCAGCCGCCGCCGGTGGAAATGACAGCTCCGGAGAACATTCCAAGCTCTGAGAGAATCTCCGTCTCCCGCGCTCTGAAGCCCTCCTCGCCCTCGGCAGCGAAGATTTCTGGTATGCTCATGCCCGCCCTTTCAGCTATCATTTTGTCCGCCTCATACACCCTGCGGCCGAGCTTTTCACCCAGAGCGGCGGCGACGGCGCTTTTGCCGCTGCCGGGCATACCGATGATGACGATGTTCTGCATCTCGCGGCGAAGCTCGTTTGTGATACGCTCAATGACGCTGTCATCATACTGAGCATCGCAAAACAGCTCCGAGCTGCGCTTTGCCTGCGCAACGAGCATATAAAGTCCGTCCGCGCAGGGGATATTGAGGCTCTCCGCCTGCAAAAGCAGCGCCGTACGCGCGGGGTTATATATCACATCCAAAACGCCCGAGCATTTAGGGAACGCGCGCAGGTCGACCGCTGCGACGCCCGTATTGGGGAACATGCCCACGGGGGTGGTGTTGACGATGACATCCGCGTCCGCATGGCGGGAGATGTTGTCATAATTATCCTCTCCGCCTCGTGAGATGACCGTTATGCTCCCCGCTTTCAAGTCCTCCAGCACGGCGATTATGGCGACGCTCGCCCCACCGCTGCCGAGAACCAGCGCTTTTTTTCCCTCGATTTTGATTCCGCTGCGGCGCACAAGAGCTTCAAAGCCGTAAGCGTCGGTGTTATCGCCGTAGATGCTGCCGTCGGCGCGGCGGACAAGAGTGTTGACGCTGCCAATGCGCCTTGCCCGCTCGGACAGCTCGTCACACAGGGGCAGCACGGTTTTTTTATAGGGGATTGTCACATTCAGGCCGTTCCAGTCCCCGTTTTTTATAAACTCCGGCAGCTGCTCACGGCTCAGCTCGTAGAGCTTATACTCATAATCGGCAAGCGCCGCATGAATGGCGGGAGAATAGCTGTGCCCCAGCTTCTCCCCGACAAGACCGCATTTGAGCATCAGACCACCTCGCTGTAGCTGCCGAGATACACGAACTCCTCGCTCAGGCTCTGGAGCTCTCCCATGAGCTGGATAAACTCCGGCGAATAGACGGAGGTATCAATGTCAAAATAGAACATGAACTCAAAGTTGCGCTCGGGGATGGGGCGGCTCTCCAACTTGTTGAGGTTGATGCCCAGCGCGTAAAAGCGGGAGAGCACCTTATAAAGCGAGCCGGGCTGATGGGAGACGACCAGCATAAGGCTTGTCCTGTCCGCGCCGGGGTAGATCTCAAGGTTCTTGCTGATGCAGATAAAGCGCGTGTAGTTGTTGCCCATATCCTGCACCGACTCCTCAAGGCAATCAAGCCCGTAGAGCTTCATGCAGGGGCGGGAGGAGAGCGCCGCCACATCGCTGCGCTCAGACTCGGCCACCATTTTGGCGGCGACGGCGGTATTCTCGCAGGGGATGACCTTCACGCCCTTGAATTTCTGCAGATAACGGGCGCACTGGCTGATGGCCTGCTCGTGTGAGTATATCTCTTTAATATCCTCAAGCCTTGTGCCGGGCTTTACGAGCAGATTGTGGTCGACCTTAAGGCGGATAGAGCGCACGATCTTGAAATCGTGCTTCTGCATCAGGTCATACACCATGTTGACAGAGCCGGCGGTGCTGTTTTCAAGGGGGATAACGCCGTAGCTGCAAAGTCCCTGATCAATGGCGGAAAACACCGCCTCAAAGCTGGAAAAATAGAAGATATTGGGCAGCTTAAAGAGCTTATCGCAGGCGAGCTGGGAGTATGCCCCCTCAACGCCCTGACAGGCAACTATCGCACTTGAGGGGAAGAGCTTGGGCGTTTTTTCAATGGATGCCTTTATTTTCTCCGTCAGCTCGTTATCCGTGCCGAGAAGGCGGTTCTGGCTGCTGCGGCTCAGCTCAAATATCAGGGAGTAGAGGGAAAGCGTATAGTCCCTGAGCTCAGGCTTGGTCTTTTCGCTGATGTCCATGAGCTTCTCTCTCTCTCGGCGCACATCAAGCACCGGCAGGCTGTTTTCCTTCTTATACCCGGCTATCTGGGCGCAAAGCTCCATACGGCGGGTGAAAAGCTGAACCATTTCATCGTCCAGCTTATCAAGCTGCTCCCTGTAATCCTTTAATTCCATTGTGCTTTTACCTCTCTTTTCTGCGCTGTAAAAGCGCGTCATATACGGCGATGGCCGCCGCCGCCTCCACACAGGCCACTGCGCGGGGGACGATGCAGGGGTCGTGCCTGCCGCCGACGCGCATTTTCACCTGCTCCATAGTCTGCATATCAACGCTCTGCTGCTCGATCGCGATAGACGGCGTGGGCTTGAAGGCCGCCCGGAATGTGAGCGGCATGCCGTTTGTTATCCCGCCCAAAATGCCGCCGCAGTTGTTGCCCACGGTCTCTATCCTGCCGTCTTTCACAAGGTACACATCGTTATTCTCGCTGCCGCGAAGTCCGGCGGCTGAAAAGCCTGCGCCGAACTCAATACCTTTTACGGCGGGGATACCGAACACAATGGACGCGATGCGGTTTTCCATGCCGCCGAACATCGGGTCGCCAAGCCCGGCGGGGAGATTCAGCACCGCGCACTCCACCACGCCGCCGAGGGAATCTCCCGCGGCCTTGGCATCCAGAATGGCGCTCTGCATACGCTCTCCGGCAGCGTCGCTCACGGTGGGAAAGGTCTTTCCGGCGGTGGAAGATGTAAGCTCTCCCTCGTCAGAAATGCCGCCTATCGCGGCGATGCGGGATATGACCTCTATCCCCTGCCGCCTGAGAAGCTGGAGGCATATTCCCCCCGCAATGCACAGCGGCGCTGTGAGCCGGCCGGAAAAGTGCCCGCCGCCGGCCTGATCCTCCGCCCCGCCGAATTTTATCCGCGCGGTGTAGTCCGCGTGTCCGGGTCGGGGGGTCAGAGCAAAGGCGGCATAGTCGCCGGAGCGGGTATCCGTGTTTCTGATGATGGCGGTGATGGGCGCGCCGCAGGCAGCGCCGTTTTTGACGCCGGACAGAAATTCCGGGACGTCCGGCTCTCTGCGGGCGGTGCTCAGGGCGCTCTGCCCCGGAGCGCGGCGGGCAAGGAAGCCGCCAAGCTCCTCCATGTCGATCCTTTCCCCGGCGGGTATGCCCTCAATGGTAACGCCTATCGCGGCGGAATGGGACTGGCCGAAAATGCTCAAACGCAGATTTTCGCCGTAGCTGCTGCTCATACTCTGTCCACCTCCAGACTGTCAAGATCCTGCCAGAAGCAGGGGTAGGATTTTTCAACGCAGTTTTCGTCCGTCACACTGACGCTGCCCTCGGCAGCGCAGGCGGCGACGGCGGCTGACATGGCGATCCTGTGGTCGCGGCAGGAGTCCACCACGCCGCCATGAAGCGCCCCGCCGGTGATTATAAGCCCGTCCGGCTGCTCCTGAACCTCCGTACCCAGCGCTCTGAGCATATTGGCGGAGCTTTCAAGCCTGTCCGACTCCTTGAGACGGAGCCTCCCTGCGTTTATGACCCTTGTCTCGCCCTCGGCGCAAGCGGCAAGGACGCTTAAAACCGGGATAAGATCGGGCACGGGGGCGGCGTCAACGGTAATGCCGCGAAGCGAAGCCCTGCGCACGAAAACTCCGTCCTCCCGCTCTGATATATCCGCCCCGAAGCGGCGAAGAATGTCAAGCACGCCCTTGTCTCCTTGGGAGGAGGCCATATTCAATCCCTGCACGCAAACGCCCTTATCAGACAGCGCCCCTATACACAGGAAGAAGGCGGCGTTTGACCAGTCTCCCTCTACGCGCAGGCTCTCCGGAAGAGAGCAGCGCTGGCCGCCGAGAATGTCATAGCCCCCGGCGCACCGGTTTATGCTGACGCGGCTCTGCCTGAGCGCGTCGAGCGTCATGGTAATGTAGGCGGCTGATTCCGTCGCCCCTGTTATATTAAGCTTACTGTCCCCCGAAATATGGGGCAGCGCCATCAAAAGCCCTGAGATGTACTGCGAGGAGACGCTCCCCGGCAGGGTATACTCCCCCGCTTGCAGTTTTCCGCCGCAATATAGCAGCGCGCCGCGCTTTTCAATGCTCATGCCGTGGGAGATAAGCTGCTCATCCAGCGGGGCAAGCGGCCGCTCCGGAAGGCGCCCTTCCATGTGAAAAACAGCCCGGGCGCCCAATGCGCCCACCAGCGGCAGAAGGAAGCGCAGAGTTGACCCGCTCTCGCCGCAGTATAGCTCGCACTGCCCCTGAGGGGTCTTTTTTATTGGTTTTACGCGGATAAGGCCGCCCTCGTCTATGCTCAGCTCCGCACCCAGCGCGCTAAGGCAGCTCGCCGTGGCGGCAATATCCTTTGAAATCGTGCCGCAGTGTATCGTCGTCTCTCTGTCGGAGAGCGCGGCGCAGATAAGCAGCCTGTGCGCCTGAGACTTGGACGCCGGTATGCAGACCTCGCCGCTGCGCCGTCCGCTTATGATCGTTCTGCTCATCTGACGCCTCCGGCGCGAAGCCATTTTTCAAGCTCTGTAACCGGCGTCGGCACGATGCGGCAATCTCCTATGGCGCGGGGCAGCACTAAATTTATGCTCCCGCCGGAGCGCTTTTTATCCGCCAGCACCACGCGCAGCATATCGGCGGCAGTGTACTCGGTATGGCTCGGCAGAGCGTACATCTGCAAAATATCCTCCATCAGCACCTCCTCCGCCTTTGAACAATAGCCAAGCTCCGCCGCGGCGCGGGTGATGATCCCCATTCCGATAGCCACCGCCTGCCCGTGGAGCAGTGTGAAATCGCTCAGCGCCTCCACGCAGTGGGCAAAGGTGTGCCCAAAATTGAGCAGCTGGCGCTTGCCGGTGTCAAACTCATCCTCAGAAACTATGTCCCGCTTCATCTCGACGCAGCGGGCGATCACCGCCTCAAGCTGGCGGCTGATGTGTATCTGCATGAGGCTGTCAAAGAAAGTCCTGTCCCCCAGCGCACCGTATTTTATGACCTCCGCGCAGCCGCATTTGAACTGCCCCTCCGGCAGGCTCGAGAGCAAGTCGGGGTCACAGACGACAAGCGCGGGCTGGTAAAAGCAGCCCACCTGATTTTTTCCTCCCGGGAGGTTCACAGCGGTCTTGCCGCCGACAGAGGAATCCACCGCGGCTAAAAGCGTCGTCGGCACCTGCACAAAATTCATGCCACGCTGATAGGTAGCCGCCGCGAATCCGGACAAGTCCCCGGTCACACCGCCGCCGAGAGCAAACACTGTGTCGCTGCGGCCAAAGCGGTTTTCGGATAAAAAGGTCAAAAGCTCCTCATAGTGGTGCAGGTCTTTTGTGTGCTCCCCGTGGGGGATGACATGGCAAAAGACCTGAAATCCCGCCCGCTCGAGGGAGCTTACAAGGCGCTGCCCATATAGCGGAAAAACGATATCCCCGGCGATAACAGCGGCCTTCCTGCCCCTGACTATGCCGGCAGAAAGCTCCCCGACTCTGTCAAGAAGCCCCCGCTCGATCAAAACATCATATTCCCTTGTGGCGCTGACATGGACTGTTTTCAATGCCCGTCCACCTCTTCCTTTCTGCGCTTGCCGTCCTCTAAAAGTTCCGTAAGAGTGGCCGTATCCCCGGCCTCCATTGCGGTCTTGTACTTGACAAGCTCAGTGATAATGCCGTCAAGCTCCCGGCAGAGATAGTCCCTGTTCTCCATGAAAAGCTCCGCCCACATGGGTGCGTTGAGCCAGGCAACGCGGGTCATGTCCTTATAGCTGCCGGCGGAAAAGCCCTTGTGCATACCGGCGGTAGGGCTTTTTATATAGGCGTTGGATACCACATGGGCAAGCTGGGATGTAAACGCGATCATCTCGTCATGCTTGTCGGCGGTGGTGACGGAGTAGCTCCCGAAGCCCGCGGGCGAGAGCAGCTCCTTGGCTCTGTCCAGAAGCGTAATATCGTCGTAAACCGGCGGGACTATCACCATGGGTGCGCCCACATACATATCAGATCGCGCGTACTTGAAGCCGGACCGGTGCGTGCCCGCCATGGGATGGCCGCCGAGGTAGAGGAATCCGTCCCGCTCGGCGATTTTAAAGCAAGCCCCGCACACAACGCGTTTTGTGCCGCAGCAGTCGAGCACCATAGGCTTTTTGCCGATGTGCTTTCCCATGCGCTCAAGGTAATCTATCGCCGCCTGCGGATAGAGCGTGACCAAAACAAGGTCGCAGCCGGAGATATTCTCCTCGGTAAGCTCAGCGTCCACCGCGCCGCTCATCATGGCAAAATCCAGCACGGAGCGGCTGCGGTTCCACGCTAAAACGGTGTGCCCCGCCTGATGATAAGCCTTGGCAAAGGAGCCGCCGATAAGTCCAAGGCCAACGATACCGACCGTCATTTCGTTATGACCTCCCTGACGCCGCGCACCTTCTCAGCAAGCGCGGCGTACTCCTCCGGGCGGAGGGACTGCGCCCCGTCGCACAGAGCGTGCATGGGGTCGTTATGGACTTCGATAATAAGCCCGTCCGCGCCGCAGGCGGCACCGGCAAGCGCCATGGGCGGCACGAGCCGTGCGATGCCCGTTGCGTGGCTGGGGTCGACGATTATGGGCAGATGCGTAAGCTCCCTGAGCATGGGCACAGCCGACAGGTCGAGAGTGTTGCGGGTGTAATCGCTGAAGGTGCGGATGCCGCGCTCACAGAGAATGACCTGCTCGTTGCCGCTGGCCATGATGTACTCCGCGCTCATCAAAAGCTCCTTAAGGGTGTTTGCAAGACCGCGCTTGAGGAGAATAGGCTTATTCACCTTACCAAGCTCCCGCAGCAGGTCAAAGTTTTGCATATTCCGCGCGCCCACCTGAAGCATGTCCACATCCTCAAACAGCGGCAGGTCGGTAACGCTCATTATCTCGGTGACAAAAGGCAGCCCCGTCTCCTTACGGGCAAGCTTCAACAGCTCGATGCCCGGCGCTTTCAGCCCCGGGAAATCGTAGGGAGAGGTGCGCGGCTTGAAAGCGCCGCCGCGCAGCATATCCGCCCCGGCGGCCTTCACAGCCTTGGCGACGGTGATTATCTGCTCCTCTGTCTCGACGGAGCAGGGGCCGGCGATCATGGCAAAATGCCCACCGCCTATTTTCACATTGCCTATTTCCACCACCATATCCTCGGGATGGAACTTCCTGTTGCAGCACTTGAAGGGCTCGGACACGCGCTTGACGGAGCTGACGATGTCAAGGCTGCCAACCAGATCCATATCGACGCGGCTGGTGTCCCCTATAAGTCCCAGCACCGTCTGAAATTCACCCTCGGAAATATGGATCCTGAGCCCCAGATTCTGGAGCCAGGAGATAAGCATATCCTTCTTTTCCTGAGTAACACCGTTTTTTAAAACTACGATCATCTTTCCATCCTCCTGATGTAAATATGTTCTCTTATCTGCCAAATAAAAAAGCCACACAGGGTCAACCTGTGTGGCATTGTAAGCGTTTTATTAAGCCTATTTTTGCACCACAAATTACCCTTACCGCGCCATGTCAGTAAAGTAAAAGTAATATGCGGCAAAAACGAACTTAGCCATGGTATTTCTCCATACAAAAAATATGCTTATAATATATGCTCTCTCCCGCTGTCTGTCAAGCAGCAATTTAGACAAAATCCGGCGCTTCAGTCCCCGTATTTTTTCCCAAGAACATATATTGGGACGAACAGTCCGCCTAAAAAAAGCGCGAGATAGATATACAGCCCCGCTTTTTGCCACAATCCGTGTGCAAAAACGCTCAGCGCATAGCATACCGGCGGGCATAAGACAGCCGTCAGCACCGACCACACCCGCAGGGCTTTCACGATATGCGGCCAGTTTTTGTTGTTGAAATACACCCCCGCCATGTTAAAGCGCACTATGCCGTTTGAATAGGCGCTTATCTTGTTCTCGTCATAATACTTCGGCAGGCGCTGGGGCATGAAGAACCAAAAATACACCCCAAACAGAAGCGCCATAGGAGAGAGCATCAGCGCCGTGGATAATACCGCGTCCTCCATGAGCATATTAAAATCGTGCCCTGTCAGGAAATACAGCGCCGTTTCCAGCGCAAGCGCCAGCAGACCCGAAAAGAACACAAGCGCGTTTTTCCGCCGCTGCTCCCGGCTGGGCTTTGACTGCTCCTCGGACAGGCCGATAGCCTTTTTAAGAAGGCTCTCCACCTGCGCGGGATCCATCTCTTCGGCGTTTTCTATGCGTCTGCCCTCCAAAAGCTCCGTCACCGTGACGCCGAGTATCTCCGAGAGCGGCATGAGCATGGAAATATCCGGCAGGCTCAGCCCCCGCTCCCACTTGCTCACCGCCTTGTCGGAGACATACAAAAGCTCCGCCATGGCCTTTTGAGTAAGTCCCTTTTCCGTGCGAAGCTCCGCCACAAACGCGCCAAACTCCGTCTTGTCTATCTGAAACATTTTATCGCCTCCTGTGCTTTTCAGCATAGCCTTGCGGCGGTAAAATGTCAATAAACCGCTGGTCGAGTTGGGCAAGCTCACTCCAGATACTGCCGCAGGAGATCGACCGCGCGGCGCTCAAGGCGTGATATCTGCACCTGGGACACCTTCATGACCCTTGCGCAGTTTTGCTGGGTCATGCCGTGGTAATAACGCAGGGCAACCACCTGCCGCTCCCTCTGGGGCAGCTTTTCAATGGCCGAGCGCAGGGCAACATGCTCTACCATTTTCTCCTCGGCGCTGTAATCGCCCAATACCAGCTCGAGGGTAAAGCCGTCCTCCCCGCTCTGACGCTGGAGGCTCTCTGCGGGGCCGGTGGCGGTCTCGGCAAAGGCGATGTCCTCCGGGCTTATGCCAAGCTCCGCCGACAGCTCGCTTATGCTGGGCTCTCTGCCCATGCGCTGCTCCATGCTCTGGCGCAGGGCTCTTATCTGTGCTGCCTGCTCCTTGACGCTGCGGCTGACCTTCACCGCGCCGTCATCGCGCAGAAAGCGCCGTATCTCCCCGGAAATTTTCGGCACGGCGTAGGTTGAAAACTTCGTTCCGAACTCCGGGTCAAAGCCGTCAATAGCCTTCAAAAAGCCGACGCAGCCGAGCTGGAACAAGTCCTCCGCGTCGGTGCCGCGGCCGAAAAAACGGCGGGCAACGCTCCATATAAGGCCGGAGTTTTCCTCGATGAGCCGGCCGGCGGCCTCCCTGTCCCCCGCCTTGGCGGCGGCGAGGGCCGTATAAAGCGCATCAGCCATGCCGCGCCTGTATGCTCCGCAGCATGGTGACGCTGGTGCCTTTACCGGGCACGGAGCGCACGCGGAGCTTGTCCATGAAGCTGTCCATGATAGTAAAGCCCATGCCGCTGCGCTCCTCCCCGCCGGTGGTGTAAAGCGGCGTCATGGCCTGGGGCACATTTTCTATCCCCCGGCCCCAGTCGCGCACGGTGATCTCCAGCACATTTTCCGGCAGCACCCTCATGCGCAGGCTTACCCTGCCAAGCTGCTGCGGGTAGGCGTGGACGATGCAGTTTGTCACCGCCTCGGAAACGGCGGTCTTGATGTCCTCCAGCTCCTCCATTGTCGGGTCAAGCTGGGCGGCGAAGGCCATGGCGGCGGCGCGGGCAAAGGCTTCGTTGCTGCTGCGGCTTGGAAATTCAAGCTTTATGTAATTGCGGATATCCATTCTCTCCTCCTATTTATTTATCGTCACCGGCACCAGTCTGTCTATGCCGGAGGCGTCCAGCACCCTCAGAGGCTGCTTTGCGGGATCCTCTATCCAGATGCGCCCTCCCAGTATCTTCATGCGGCGGCTGGCGCCGATGATCACCGCGATGCCGGAGGAGTCCATAAAGCTGAGCCCGGACAGATTGAGCGCGCAGTCGCGCGGCAGATATTCATCAATAAGCTCCTCTATGCTGCGCATGAGCCCCCGCGCCTCGTGGTGGTCAAGCTCTCCCCGGAGATACACGGTCAGCCGTCCGGCGGAAAAAGCGGTGCTAATGTCCATTTTCATCTCTCCTATATAATAAATGACGCTGTGCAGCTTTTCTGCACAGCGCCATAATATACCGTTTTTCAAGAAAATTATGTCGAAATCAAGCTCTTGTCAGCCACTGGACGTCTTTATCAGCGAAGCTCAGCCCCAGCGACTCCTGAAGGGCGCGGGAGGCAGTGTTGCCGACGATAATATGCCCATAGGCGATATTCCCCAACGACAGGTCGTAGTTGATATACCGCCGCTCAAGCGCCGCAGCTAGCCCCATTCGCCTATACTCCGGGCGCACAAACAAAAGCCCCTGCGCGCCCTCCTTGTGCTTGCCTATGAAGCCCGCGAGCTTCCCGTCAACAAACGCGCCCATCATGATTTTCCTCTCGATGAGCCAGCCGAGATAAGCCCTGTCGTGCAGCGTATACATGGAGGCCACCTCGTCAAGCTGCTCCATGCCGAGAATGCGCACATCCTCCCCCAGCTCCTCAAACGGCTCGCCCATATAGGCCGCCGTCCAACAACGGTTATCGATTTGATAGCCCCGCGTGTCGCAGAGCGCTTGGGCAAATTCCGGCTGGTGCAGGCAGAGATAATGCTGCCTCTCGCTCCCGCTGATGAGCCGCAGAGCCGTTTCTTCGCTGTCGCAGGAGAGCATGACCGTCTCCTCAAGGCTCAGCTTTACCCCGTCGGGCGCGGCGTAATCAATGCTGCAAAGGCCGCGCTTTATCGCCTCGGACATATCAATATGCTGAATAGCGTCCCGGCCGAGATATCGGAGCGCCGTTTCTTTTTTATCCATGTTTCCTCCGCAAAAGGGAGTCTCTCTCGAGACTCCCCTGTTGTTTTTATTTGCTCATATTCTCAAGGCTGAGCTTGAGGTTATCTATCAGCGCCTCCAGCTTTGCCTTTTTCTCGCGCTCGGCATTGACCACGTTCTCCGGCGCGCGGGTGACAAAGTTTTCGTTGGAGAGCTTGGCGATCTGGCCCTGAAGCTGCTTCTCGGCGTTTTGCAGCTCCTTCTCGATGCGCTGGCGCTCCTTCTCCATGTCCACAAGCTCGTTCATGGGCATGAACATACGGGCGTTATCCGTCACAACGGAGACCATGCTCTCGCTGCCCTCGGGAGGCGCGGCAATGACGCTGACCTCGGAGGCGTAGGCGAGCTTTGAGATATAGCTCACGCCCGCTTCAAAGGCGGCGGTCCTATCTGTGGCGATGAAGAGATGCGCCTTTCTGGAGGGGGGCACGTTCATTTCCGAGCGGCGGGCGCGGACGGCCTTGATAGCGGTCATGACCATCTCAAAATCCTGCTCCTCATCGGGGAAACTGAGCTTTTCGTCAAAGGCGGGGTAGCTCTGTATCATCAGCGCCTCGCCCTCGTGCGGCAGCGCCTGCCAGATCTCCTCGGTGATGAAGGGCATGAAGGGGTGCAGCAGCTTCAAGATTTCCGTCAGCACATACAGCAGCACCTTCTGCGCGCCGAGCTTGGATTGCTCGTCCTCGCCGTTGAGGCGGGGCTTTGTCAGCTCAATATACCAGTCGCAGAAGCTGTCCCAGATAAAGTCATATATCTTGCCCGCGGCCACGCCCAGCTCAAAGCTGTCCATATTCTCGCAGACCTCTTTGACAACATCGTTGAGCTTGGAGAGTATCCACTTATCCTCAAGCTCCAGCTTCTCCGGCAGCTCGTTCTTGTCGATGCTGAGGTTCATCATCAC
>DKYJ01000017.1:0-780 GCA_002493305.1 Clostridiales bacterium UBA7103
ATCTGCGACCGCTGCGGCGTCGAGGTCACGAAGAGCAAGGTTCGCCGCGAGCGCATGGGTCATATCGAGCTTGCCGCGCCTGTCAGCCATATCTGGTACTTCAAGGGCATACCCAGCCGCATGGGTCTCATGCTTGACCTTACCCCCAGAACGCTGGAAAAGGTGCTGTACTTTGCAAATTATATAGTTATCGACCCGGGCTTCACTCCGCTGGAGCGCTGCCAGATACTCAGCGAGCGCGAGTACCGCGAGATGCGCGAAAAGTATGAGGACGATTTTAAGGCCGGCATCGGCGCCGAGGCAATAAAAGAGCTTCTCAGCCAGATCGACTGCGAGCAGCTCTCCGCCCAGCTCCGTGAGGAGCTCAAGACTGCGGGCGGCCAGAAGAAGGCAAAGCTTGTTAAGCGCCTTGAGGTCGTTGAAGCCTTCCGCCAGAGCGGCAATCGCCCCGAGTGGATGATAATCGACATTCTGCCCGTTATCCCCCCGGAGATCCGCCCCATGGTTCAGCTGGACGGCGGCCGCTTCGCCACCTCCGACCTCAATGACCTCTACCGCCGCGTTATCAACCGCAACAACCGCCTCAAGAGGCTCCAGCAGCTCTCCGCGCCCGATATCATCGTGCGCAACGAGAAGCGTATGCTCCAGGAAGCGGTGGACGCGCTCATTGATAACGGCCGCCGCGGCAGAGCCGTCACCGGCGCAAACTCCCGCGCTCTCAAATCCCTGAGCGATATGCTCAAGGGCAAGCAGGGGCGCTTCCGCCAGAACCTGCTGGGC
>DKYJ01000017.1:1083-4177 GCA_002493305.1 Clostridiales bacterium UBA7103
CAAGCGCGTGGACTACTCCGGCCGAAGCGTTATCGTCGTCGGCCCAGACCTGAAAATCTATCAGTGCGGCGTTCCCAAGGAGATGGCCATTGAGCTGTTCCGCCCCTTCGTCATGAAGAAGCTGGTTGAGGACGGCGTTGCCAACAACATCAAGTCCGCCAAGAAAATGGTGGATAAGCAGCGCACCGAGGTGTGGGACGCGCTGGAGGATGTCATTAAGGAGCACCCCGTGCTTCTCAACCGCGCGCCCACTCTGCACCGCCTTGGTATTCAGGCTTTCGAGCCTATTCTGGTCGAGGGCCGCGCCCTGCGCCTGCACCCGCTGGTCTGCACCGCCTACAACGCGGACTTTGACGGCGACCAGATGGCTATCCATGTGCCCCTGTCGGCAGAGGCTCAGGCTGAGGCGAGGATACTGATGCTCTCCGCCAACAACCTGCTGCGTCCTCAGGACGGGCACCCGGTCACCGTGCCTACTCAGGATATGATCCTCGGCTCTTACTACCTGACCATGCTGCGTATCGGCAAGGCGGAAAAGGGCGCTGAGCGCCTGATAGTTGACGATCCGGGAGACACCGGCCTTCCCGCCGGTGAGATAGTGGACGGCGACGATATCTATGCCGCGAACCTCAAGGCAAAGGCTGAGGGGCTGAAAGAGGCCACCTATAAGCCCATGCTCATCTATCGCGACGCCAACGAGGCCATTATGGCCTATAACGAGGGCTATGTGGGTCTGCACGCGCCTATCCGTCTGAGAGTGACAAAGACGCTCGACGGCGTTGAGGTCAAGAAGATAATCACCACCACCGTTGGCAGGATCATCTACAACGAGCCTATCCCGCAGGATCTGGGCTATGTTGACCGCAGTGATCCCGAGCATGCCTTTGACCATGAGATAGGCTTCCAGGTGGGCAAAAAGCAGCTGGGCGATATCATCGACCGCTGCATCAAAAAGTACGGCTTCACCATCTCCGCCGAGGTGCTCGACAGCATCAAGGCCATGGGCTATAAGTATTCCACCAAGGGCGCTATCACCATCTCCGTCGCGGATATGACCGTCCCCAGCGCCAAGAACGAGCTTATCAAGGCCACCGAGCAGGAGGTCGTCAACATTGAGCGCCAGTATAAGCGCGGCTTCATCACTGATGATGAGCGCTACCGTCTGGTCGTTACCGAGTGGGAAAAGACCACAAAGGATGTGACCGACGCCCTGCAGAACTGCCTTGACGAGTATAACCCCATCTACATGATGGCAAACTCCGGCGCCCGCGGCTCCATGAATCAGATCCGTCAGCTTGCCGGTATGCGCGGCCTTATGGCCAACACCTCCGGTAAGACCATCGAGATACCTATCAAGTCCAACTTCCGCGAGGGTCTGTCTGTTCTGGAATACTTCATCTCCACCAGAGGCGCCCGAAAGGGTATGGCCGATACCGCTCTGCGTACTGCGGACTCCGGATATCTTACGCGCCGTATGGTCGATGTCTGCCAGGACGTCATTATCCGCGAGCAGGACTGCGGCACCACAGAGGGCGTATGGGCCTCCGCCGTGTATGACAGGGGACAGCTCGTTGAGAGCTTTGGCACCGCTATCCATGGCCGTTTCCCCGCGGCGCCGATCACTGACCCCGCCACAGGAGAGCTGCTCTTTGACACCAACCATATGCTCATGCCTGAGGACGCTGATGTGCTTGAGGCTCATGGTATAAACAAGGCGTTTATCCGCAGCGTGCTCACCTGCGAGGCCCGCACCGGCGTCTGCGCCAAGTGCTACGGCATCAACCTTGCTATCGGCAAGCCCGTCAACGCGGGCGAGGCTGTCGGCGTTATTGCCGCCCAGTCCATCGGCGAGCCGGGCACTCAGCTGACAATGCGTACCTTCCACACCGGCGGCGTCGCGGGCGATGATATCACCCAGGGTCTGCCCCGTGTTGAAGAGCTGTTTGAGGCACGCAAGCCCAAGAAGATGGCTGTGCTTTCCGAGATATCCGGAACCGTCTCCATCGAAGAGGCCAAGAAGGGCGTTATGTATTCCATCACCGTTATCAACGAGGCTGACGGGGAGACCGCGGTTTACACCGTACCCCACTCTGCCGGTATTCTGGTGCATAACGGCGACCATGTGGATAAGGGGCAGGAGCTCACCTCCGGCGCGCTCAATCCCCATGATGTTCTGCGTATCCGCGGCGTGAATGATGATGAGTTCGGCCGTCAGGGCGTGCGCAGCTATATCACCAGCGAGGTTCAGAAGGTCTACCGCCAGCAGGGCGTTGACATCAACGATAAGCATATCGAGGTCATTGTCCGCCAGATGATGCGCAAGGTTCGCGTTGAGGAGGCCGGCAGCACGGAGCTTCTCTCCGGCGCAACGGTTGATATCTCCGCTGTCAAGGAGGCCAACCGCCAGATCGACCAGCGCATAGCCGCCGGCGAAGAGGGGCTGAGCCATGCGACCTATACTCAGCTGCTGCTGGGTATAACCAAAGCTTCTCTTGCAACAGAGAGCTTCCTTTCCGCCGCATCCTTCCAGGAGACCACCAAGGTTCTAACGGACGCGGCCATAAAGGGCAAGGTCGATCATCTTGTGGGTCTTAAAGAGAACGTCATCATCGGTAAGCTTATTCCCGCGGGCTCCGGCCTGAGTCAGTACAGAGACTTTGACGTCAAGACTGACGAGAGCATAGCCGAGGCTCCTGAGGAGTATGTTGACCTGACCGCGCTGGTCAATAAGACAAACGCCCTCTAAGACCGGGTCAACAGCATAACAGAAAACCAAAGCTCCCGCAGTGTACGCACCGCGGGAGCTTTTGCCGGCGATTGAAAGGCAAATTTATTTCACAAAAATTGTTGACTATTTTTGGTGAATATGCTAAAATCAACAACTGCGTGAGTGCGCGCCTGATTTGTTGCGCCCTTTCGTAAAATTCGATAAAAAGCCCTTGATTTCAAGGCTTTTTATATATTTATTACCCAAGAAAGGAGGAACACAATGCCCACTTTTAATCAGCTGGTGAGAAAAGGCAGAGAAAAGGTCACTTACAAGTCCACTTCTCCTGCAATGCAGAAGGGTCTGAACACCCTGAAGAACAAGGAG
>DKYJ01000060.1:0-295 GCA_002493305.1 Clostridiales bacterium UBA7103
CTTCTGGAGCCAATCCTTGCCGTCGACAAAGCGGGAGACGATAAAGGTGGAGACATAGTCCTCGGCCGCGTTGACCATGGTAGCGGGCGGGTCGATAAGATTCGCCAGCGCGATGGACACGGGGTAGGCAATGGCCAGCTGGTCGGGGAAGAACACCGTGCACAGCACCAGATCGCCCGTGCCGCCGCCGCCGGGGATGCCGGACATGGCAACGGAGGAGAACACCGCCACGATTATAGCGAGGATCGCCCGGCCGGTGCCAAAGTCCATGCCGAAGATGCCGAACAGGAAAGCG
>DKYJ01000060.1:595-759 GCA_002493305.1 Clostridiales bacterium UBA7103
TGCCGAACAGGAAAGCGACCTTCAAAATAGCGCCCATTGCAGAGCCGTCCATGTGCATGGTAGCGCCCATGGGAATGGCGATCTCAGCGACATCCTTGGAAACACCGGTGTCCTCGGCGGCCTCCATGTTGGTGGGGATAGTCGCCACGGAGGAGCAGGTGCCG
>DKYJ01000060.1:1038-6771 GCA_002493305.1 Clostridiales bacterium UBA7103
GCCACGGAGGAGCAGGTGCCGAAGGATACTGCCGCCGGAGCAAACAGGTGCTTGAACATGACCTTTGCAGCGCCCTTGCCGCCGCCGAAGCGGGCGTAAATGGGCGAGAACACGAACATATACACAAAGCAAAGCACATAGTATATTACCATTGTGCGGCCATAGTCTCTGATAAGCTCGGGGCCGTAGGTGGCAACCAGATACGCGAAGAAGCCGAAGAAGCCGATAGGCGCATAGTAGGTGATTATCTTGACGACCTTCATAATGCAGTTTGTCAAATCGGCAAGGAGCTTCGCGGTCATGGTCTCCGGGCCGCCGGCCATCTGCACACCGAAGCCGAAGATGATCGCCGCGACTATAAGGGGCAGGATCGCCCTGCGGCTCCACAGCTCGGTAAAATCAGGCTTGGTGAAGAAATTGATGATCATATCGGCAAGACCAAGGCCTGCATCGACTTCACCCTCGACGATCTCATAGGTGCCGCTGGTCAGGGGAATGAGCCTCGCTACTATGTACATAAGGATAGACGCTATGGCGGCGGTGACAAGGAAGGTCAGCACCGTTGTGCCCAGCACCTTCCCGGCTCGGCGCACATTGCCCATATTGGCGATGGCGGAGGCGATGGAGCAGAACACCATAGGCACCACCACGCAGAACATAAGGTTGACAAACACCGTGCCCAAAGGCTCAAGAGCGGTAGCTCCCGGCCAGACGGCGCCTACAACGCAGCCGCCCGCAATGCCCACGAGCATCGAGAGTATAAACCAGTAATTCTTGAAAAACTTTTTAGTGCCGGACATAAGCAGATCTCCTTTTTGAGTTTTACACGCCTATTATATTAGCCGCATATTGCAAAGTAAATTGCTGCTAATGCTTGAAACCTTGCAAAAAATGCTGTATACTGCTTGTGCGGCGCTGGGCGCGTTCCGCAACCTCTTGCTTCATCATTGACAGGCTGCGGCAAGTCAGGGCACGGCCTCCCTCTGACGAGGGAGCCTTTGGATGGAGTGATTTCAAACATCGCCGCACTATCTTGCTTCCCACTGAGGGGGAAGTGGCGAGCTTGCGAGCCGATAGGGGGGCTGGTTTGCGGCTGAGTAAATCCAAAGAAACTATTATTCATTATTCATCAGCAAAGCGACTTCATCATTCACAAAAGAGGAGCTGACACATATGGACAACAAAAACACTCCCGGCAAGGCCGGGTACCTGACGGAAAATTACCACTATTTCCACCTGCGGGACACCGCCGGGCAGGAGCGGGATTTCCATTTTCACGAGTTTGACAAGATAGTGCTGCTCATTGACGGGCGGGTGGAGTACGCGGTGGAGAGCGTGAGCTATGAACTGCGGCCCTGGTCGGTGCTGCTGGTGAAGCACCACACGATACACCGGGCAGAAATCGACAAATCTCTGCCCTACGAACGGGTTATAATCTACCTTGATGGGAAATATTTTGAGCGCATCATGCCCCAGGCCGGCCTCATGGATTGCTTTGATGTGGCAGACAAAACCGGCCGCCACCTGCTCCTGCCCAATGAAGAGCAGCAGAGCGCGCTGCGCGGGGCGGTAGATGCCTATGAGCAGGCGGCTCTGGACAGAGACTTCGGCGCGCAGGCACTGCGGGACACCATTTTGATCCAGCTTCTTATTCAAATCGGCCGCATGAGCGCGTCCGCCCCGGATACCGGCGCCCGCTATGATGCGAAGATACAGCAGACTTTGTCCTACATAAACGAAAATTTAAGCGCGGAGATGACGGTGGACGCTCTGGCGGAGAAGGTCTTTCTCAGCAAATATCATTTCATGCGGCTTTTTAAAGCCCAGACCGGCAGCACCGTCCACGCCTATATCCGGCAAAAACGCCTGCTTTACGCGGCGCGGCTGATCCGGGAGGGCTACGATGTGTACCGGGCGGCCGCCGACAGCGGCTTTGGGGACTATTCCGCTTTCCACCGCGCCTTCCGGGAGAGCTTCGGCACAAGCCCCGGCAAGCTCAAGCGATAAAGCTCCTTCAGCAGCACAAATTGTTTCGCAAACATTATAATATGATTTTTTGTTAAAAAATATCGACTTTTGTAACTGTTTTGTTGTTGTAGTTAACGATAATTTGAAATATAATCATGTCGACCCCTCCCCCGATAGAATTATATTATTTATAATGTTATAACTATAATACAAGGATGTGCTGCTATGAAGAAAAGTAATTTCAAGAAGCTTCTTGCCCTGCTGTTGATCGCGGCTATGGCAGTTTCCATGCTGTCCATTACCGCCTTCGCGGAGGAAGAGGGCGCGACCGGATCTGTTTCCCTCCCCGAAACCGCTGATGTGGGCGGAGTCGGTGAGGGTGGCTCCGCAGACAGCGGAAACGGCAAGGTCGATGTTCTCCCCACTGATGGCGAGGGTGAAAGCAACGCTCCCGCCGATGGCGAGGGCGAGAACAATGACCCCGCCGATGGCGAGGGCGATAACAATGACCCCGTTGATGGCGAGGGCGAGAACAACGCTCCCGCCGATGGCAAGGGCGAGAGCAATGACCCCGCCGATGGCGAGGGCAGTGAACCCGCTCCCCTTGCTGACGGCCCTGTGACGGAGTTTTATGTCTCTGCCGACGGCAGCAACGAGAACCCCGGCACGCTTGAGGCTCCTTTTGCCACGCTTGCCCGTGCCGCGGATGCGGTGAACAGCTCCGCCGCGGAGCTTAGCTACACCGTCTATGTAATGACCGATCTGACCTCTTATGCCTGCGCCCGTTTTTATAACAGGCAGGTCACGATCACCAGCTATGGTGATCGGCACACCGTCTCCAGAGGCGACGGCTTTGCCACTCAGAGCGACAACGCCCGCAGCTGGTATAACCCGGCGCTGGTTGAGATACAGGGCACAGAGGGCACACCCGCGTTGACCCTGCGCAACATTGTCTTTGACGACTGCGGAAAGCACATGGGCTCTGTCTACTCGCAGGCGGCGGGCGGAGATAACCTTCAATATGTTCAGGATGCCATCATCGCCTCCAACGCTACGGTCTCCTGCCCCATAAATATTGAAAGCGACGCGGCGCTTATAAACTTTGGCGGCATGTCCGCCGTGAGAGTCACCTCTGCTGCATACGTGAACATGAACGGCGTCATCTCCGGCAGTGCTGCGCCCCAGAAGGGCGGCGGAAACGGCCCCGCCGGCGCTGTATGGATACAGGGCAGCAGCGCTTATATTGGCGGTCTTATAACCAATCTCACCGGCAGAGCCGTCTATATTGACGGCATACAAGGCAGCGGCGGCGGCTATACCGGCGCGGTCATGACCAACGGCAGCCGCGGAGAAGGCTTGTATGATTTTGAAGCAAAGCCCGGCTCTGTAATCAGCAATGTAAGCGGGTTCCCCACGGTGTACTCCAATTACGGCACAGAGCTGCTCAACGGCACGATCGCCGGCTGCTCCCACGATTTCCTCATCGGCGGCTTTGCCCAGAAAACCACCATCGGCGCAAGCGGCGTGATCGAAAACTGCACCTGCCGCGGCGGCGCGGCCAATGCTGTTGCCTACACCTCCAATGCCAGTAAGCTCTATCTCTATGGTAAGGTGCGCAACAATACCGCGTCTCACGCTTTCTATATCATCAACCAGAGCGGCGGCGGAGCGTCCCTGGATATGTACGACGGTGCTGAGATAACCAATACTACCGGTGACGGCGTATATGTCAACGCCAGCGAGTGTCGCTTCCACATGCACGGCGGCACAATAAGCGGCAGCGGTTCCTATGGCGCGCAGATCCGCGAGAAAGGCAACCGCAGCGCGACCTTTATCATGGACGGCGGAAGCATCATCAACAACGGCTCCTACGGCGTGTACTATAATGGCGCTCAAGGGAGCGGAAACGCGCAGGGCTATGTTGATATAAACGGTGGTGTAATTTCCGGCAACGGCTCGACCTATTCTCCTTATCAGGTCAGTATCAGCGGCAGCTATGCCCGCAATGACAAGCTGCGTGTCCATATTGCCCCGGGTATAATTACGGCCGCCAATGGAAAAGGCGTTACAGCAAACACCTCCTTCGGCACATTGACTTTGGACACAAATTATGCGCAACTCGATTTGGGTAACGCAAATTCTGCGGCGGTGAACAAAATCAGGGAACTGGTCAGGACATATGAGTCTGAGAATGCCTACATAACCCGCGGTTCTTATGCTCTGTGGTTCAGACCCACCGAGGAGACTTTGCACTTCACCGTGCCCAGAAGCTCCTCCATCAATAAAAACAATTTCCTGTACGCTGTCTATATCCCGCTCAACGCGGCCGGCGCTCCGGTGGAGGCAGCAGAGCTGACAGTGAAGCGGCTGGATAACGCAGACCCGATAGATATCGCCCTCAACGGCCTCGCCGTCGATCAGCCTTACGCGCTGATGCTGATGCAGCCCAACGACGATGTTACCGGCGCGATTCAGCTCACCGGCACGGACAGCGTTTCCGAGGTGCTGGGGCAGGAGGGCTACGAGGTCAATTATACCTTCACCTATCAGCCGAAGAATGTTTACTCTTCCATCTCTGTCGGTGATGTATTTACCGCCTCTGTGCAGTTGGATTCTAATCTGACCTATGCAGAAGATTCCATGCAGTTTAAGTCCTCCTATTATGAGCAGGTCGGTACTCCTGTATATGATGCTGACGCGCATCAAATATCGGTAACATTTAAGGTCGCAAAGAAAGTGTACAGTTCTTCCTCCGCAACGATAAGCCTCAAGGCCTCCTTTGAGCCTTCGCTCTTTGACGAGGGTGTAAGCACACTGAGTACGACGGCAACACTCAAATCCCCGGAACACCTTAACAAGGACGATTTGAAAACCAATCTGCCCTGCGTGACAAGGCTTGCTCCCCTGCCCACCCATACCGTCAGCTTTGACAGCAACGGCGGCAGCGCGGTAGAGAGCCAGACCGTGAAGCATGGCGCAAAGGCGGCTGTGCCCGCCGCCCCGGAGCTTTACTTCAACGACTTTGACGGCTGGTATCTGGGCGAGGCGGAGTACGACTTTGACACTCCTGTGACCGCAAATATCACGCTCACCGCCCGTTGGCATCACACCCATGTCTTTGGCGATTGGACGGGAGATGCGAATAACCACTGGCGCGTATGTCCCTATGACGGCGCTGTGACCGACATAGGGGCGCACACCTATGGCCCATGGACTGTCACCGTTGAGCCCACCACAACGGCCCCCGGCGTACAGCAGCATGTCTGCACCGTCTGCGGTCATGCGCAGACGGCTGCGCTGGCGCAGATACCGGTCATTGCCCCGATACCCGGTGTGCCTGATGCGCTTGCGCCTGTGTACCCTGTCAACATTGATGGGCCTGAAACCCCGCTGGCCGAACCGGAGCCGGTCGAGAATATTGCCGAGGAGCCTACTCCACTTAGCCGCGAGCATGTCATCGGCTGCATTATCCACTGGATCCTTCTCGCGTCGGCACTGATAGTTCTGGTCGTGTATATCGTCAGCGCGGAGAACGAAAAGAAGAAAATAAAGGCGCTCAAAGAGCAGCTCGGTATTTAAGAGAGGAGACGCAATATGTGCATATGGGATATCCCGGCGCTTATAGCGCTGCTGGCAGTCGTCGTCGCCTTCCCCGTCCACTGCGGGAAGCTCAGGAAAGAGCGGGAAGGACTTGAAGGAAAAGCAAAAGAAACCAAATAGAGTATAATCAGGCCGGCGCGTAAGCGCCGGCCTTAGTTTTATAAG
>DKYJ01000060.1:6956-7507 GCA_002493305.1 Clostridiales bacterium UBA7103
CGGCCTTAGTTTTATAAGATCGTCAAAAATCCTTACCGCTGCCCTGCGGCTGTTTGTTTTACCGCACGGCAGCGAAGCGCCGATAGGTGGCTGTCCTGCGCCGGGATAATGCAGCCGCGCTATGTCCTAACTAAGCTCTCGTCGAGACATCTTCCTCTGAGGCCTGTGAGCTATGCAATAGATTTCCAACAAGCATTTATTTATGGAACAGCTTTTTGGCCTGATACTTGGGCTCAAAGCTGATATTCACACCCAGCTTCTTGAAAAGCTCCGCGTCAACATTGGAGAGAATGACCGAGGAATGTGCCTCGCAGCCGCGCAGCTTGTCAAGCTGATCCATGGCGATCTCCGCCATGGGGTTCGTCACCGCGCAGATGGCGAGCGCGATAAGCAGCTCGTCCGTGTGCAGGCGCGGATTGTGATTTCCAAGATGCTCGACCTTCAAATGCTGAATAGGCTGGATAATGCCCGGAGAGATGAGCAGCAGTTTCTTGTCTATCCCTGCCAGAGCCTTCAGAGCGTTGAGAAGGCAGGCGGAGGAGGCGCCCAGC
>DKYJ01000060.1:7797-8020 GCA_002493305.1 Clostridiales bacterium UBA7103
GGCGGAGGAGGCGCCCAGCAGGGAGCTTGTCTTGCCGGTGATGATGCGCCCGTCGGGAAGCTCTATCGCCAGGGCGGGAGCGCCCGTGGCCTCGGCCCGCTGCAGCGCCGCCGCAACGACCGGCCGTTCATGGACACCTGTGCCCATGGAGTTCATGATAAGCTCGATCTTCCGCACCTCGGAGGGGTCGGAAAGCCCGCGGCGCACGCCGCAGGCCGCCGCG
>DKYJ01000042.1:0-3562 GCA_002493305.1 Clostridiales bacterium UBA7103
GAACAGTACGGGTGAAAAACCACAGGCTCAGCGGTTTAATTAGCCTGCGGGCGACAAAAGCCCGCTTTCGGGGTCAACTGTGTATAGTTGGCCGGTCACGATTTCCGTACCGGGGACAAAAGCCTCCGCAAAATCGGCATAAAATTCATCTGAAACGGTGTGCAGCAGGACATAGTCATAATTGCCCGCAAGCTGCTGCATCCATTCCTGCGCGGAGGAGGCGGCGGGTGTGCCGGTTGCCCACCAGGTGTCCGGCGGATTCACTGTATCGGGGTGGAGGCAGAAGCGAAGCACGGCATTTTCCATTTCGCTGCGGCACACTACATATAAACGCTTATTTCCACCCGGCAGCAGCTCCACCGCGGCCAGATCTTCGGAAAACTCCTGCCTCAGATCTATGGAGTATTCCACATTACTGCGGGAGAAAAAGTAGACCGCGGAGCTCCATGGGATAAGGGCAGCTTGAATACAGAGCATCAGGGAAATGAGCTTTGACCTGTCTGCCGCGCCCCGCCTGATAAGCTCTGCCGACAGGAGGATCAGCAGTACCTCCCCGGCGAAGAACACGGTGCCTATATACCGCTCGTAAGCTGTCAGCTCCAGGGCTTCCCAGTCCTTGAAGCTGAACATATACGTGATGCAAAGACCCGCAATAAACACCCCGATGCCAATCAAGGTGACAAGTCCTAAGATCCGGAAATCACGGCGGCGGTTAGGGCAGAGCTTGCCGAGCTTCCGGCAGGCGAAATACAGACCCACGCTCATAAACAGTGTCAGCAGCACAGGGGGCAGGGAGGGAAGCCACGCATCGGCGGCGGTAACGCCCCGGTTGAAAAAGGCCAGAATGTAGGCTTTTGCGGACTCGAGCCGGTAAGCACCGCCCTGAGCGGCAGCGATATCCCCCGCCAGGTCAAAGGCGCGGTCAGCGTGGTTGAGCCGTATGCTGAGTTCCCATATGAGCTTCGGCAGAAGAACAGACAGGGCGGCAAGACCTGTCCATATATTTTTTCCACGGCGGGGCAGCTCTCCCAACATGGTCAGCACGAAGGCCAGCGCCGCGATAAGAGCAAACAGCAGCCCGGAGCTTTTCACCAGCACCAGCAGCGCGCAGTACAGCAGCACGGCGCAGCGGCCATAGCGCGAATCTCTATTGAGAAACAGATGCCCCAGCGCGCAGCCAAAGGCCATGCCAAGGAAGGGGTCGACCATGAGCTGCGACATGACCTCCCTGTAAAGCGGCAGCGGGGAAAGGAACAAAATGACAACTATTATATATGAATACAGCTTCTTAAAGTCAAGATTTTTGAAAAACGGGAATATCAGGGAGAAAAACAACACCTGATATGATAAAAACAGCGGCCATTCGGTAAATTCACCGCCACAAAGCAGGATGAGCTTTTGCAGCAGATACTGGAACAGAGCCAGCGCTGGGGGGTACTCCTTGTATAGGGAGCCGGAGAGAGGGGAGGTGCTCATGACGTCCAGGGAGGTCATGAGCTTGACCACATCGCCCCAATGGGAATAATCGTCCCAGGCCAGAAGCAGGCGGCCATGGTTAAAGACGATCAGCGCCAGATACAGCAGCGCAAACAGCCAGAAACCGGGGCTTAAAAATCTGGAGCGGAAGCCCTGCGCGCCTGCTTTTTTCAGCCTGAGAGACCCGGCGACGCAGGCGGCCAAAGCCAGCGCCATTATAAAATACACCCCAGCTGCCAAAAAACCCGCAACGCCGCAAACAAACATGCACAGCACAATGGCAATGCACCACAGCGGCAGCAGCTCCTCAAAGCGGCGCGAAGAATACACGCAGCCGAAGAAGCAGCCGGAGAGCAGCACGAGGTATAAAATTATCAGCGGCGCTAACATCGACATGACAGCGTCCTCCTAAAAAACAAATATTTGAAAAAAGCCCCTGTACGGGGCTTTTTCAAATCGGTATGGCCGCTTATGCGGCCATACCTCAAGGCAGTGCCTTGAGGGTTTATATGTGAGCATTTTTCAAATGCTCACATATAAACTATGGATTGAACGCAGAAAGGGGATTACCGTCCCCTCTCTGCACTCTCCCCATGCGGGCTTTTTATTGCCGATAGTATGATCTGCAATCTGCGGTATGGCCGCTTATGCGGCCATACCTTTTAATTACGCTTGGGATTATTCGTAGAGAGCCTTGAGCTTCATCAGATGCTCGTAGCGAGCCTTGGCGTTCTCCTCTGACGCGGCGAACAGGCTGTCCGCCCTCTCGGGGAATTCACGGGTCAGACGGCTGTAACGAGCCTCGTTCATCAGGAACTCCTGATAGCCGCCGGCGGGAGCCTTGCTGTCGAGAGTGAAGGGAGTGGCGGAGTCGGGATTGTAACGGAAGAGGTTCCAATATCCGCACTTGACGGCCTTCTCCATCTCCTTCTGGCAGTTCTCCATACCGCCCTTGATGCTGTGCATCTCGCAGGGGGAGTAAGCGATGATGAGGGAGGGGCCCTTGTGAGCCTCAGCCTCAGCGATAGCCTTCAGGGTCTGGACATTGTTCGCGCCCATGGCGATCTGAGCCACATAGACATAACCGTAGGTCATGGCCATCTCGGCAAGGCTCTTGGACTTGATCTCCTTGCCGGCCGCGGCAAACTGAGCCACCTGACCAATGTTGGATGCCTTGGAAGCCTGTCCGCCGGTGTTGGAATAGACCTCGGTGTTGAACACGAAGATGTTCACATCCTCGCCGGAGGCGAGAACATGGTCAACACCGCCGTAGCCAATATCGAAGGCCCAGCCGTCGCCGCCGAAGATCCAGACGGACTTCTTGTTCAGGTAGGACTTGCTCTTGAGAATCTCAGCGCCGAGCTGGCAGGCGGCGCAGGTGCAGACAGTCTCACCGGCGGCCTTGGCGGCCTCGGCCTCTGCGACCTTCGCGGTCTGAGCGTCGCCGAAGATGCCCTTCGCGGCGTCGGACTTATAGAAGCCGATAGCGTCGTCAATGGTGCAGACGCTCTCCTCGAGGGCCTTCACGAGAGCCTTGGCGGGAGCCTGATTGGCGTTGCCGTCGTCATAGGTGTCAAGCCAGGCCTGAGCGGCGGCCTTGACATCGGCGCAGCAGGAGGGAGCGGCGATAAGCTCCTCGACCTTGGCCTTGAGGTCGTCGCGGATCTTCTTCTGACCCAGATACACGCCAAGACCATGCTCGGCATTGTCCTCAAACAGGGAGTTTGCCCATGCGGGGCCCTTGCCCTCTTTGTTGACGGTGTAGGGAGAGGTGGCCGCGGGACCGCCCCAGATGGAGGAGCAGCCGGTGGCGTTGGAGATGATCATATGATCACCGAACAGCTGGGTCACGAGACGGGCATAGCTTGTCTCGGCGCAGCCTGCGCAGGAGCCAGAGAACTCCAGATAGGGCTGGGAGAACTGGCTGAACTTTACATCGGTGGGAACGAACATATCAGGCTTGGCAGAGACCTTATCAACCATGTAGTCGAAGACCTGCTGCTGGTCAAGCTGGCTCTCCATGGGAACCATCTCGATAGCGTGGACACCGCACTGGCCGACGCAGACGCCGCAGCCCATGCAGTCC
>DKYJ01000042.1:3852-4749 GCA_002493305.1 Clostridiales bacterium UBA7103
CATGCAGTCCAGAGGAGACACGGCCATGGTGAACTTGTAGACATCCTTGCCCTTGCCGACCTTGATGGGAACGATCTTCGCACTCTCGGGAGCGGCGGCGGCCTCCTCTTCGGTCAGGGCGAAGGGACGGATAGTGGCATGGGGGCAGACGAAGGCGCAGCGGTTGCACTGCACGCACTTCTCAGCGTCCCACTTAGGAACGGAGACGGCAATGCCGCGCTTCTCATAAGCGGCAGCGCCCAGCTCAAAGGTACCGTCGGCATGATCGACAAAGGCGGAGACGGGCAGAGAATCGCCGTCCATCTTGTCAACGGGGTCAAGAATGGTGGAGACCATCTTGACGGTCTTCTCGCGACCGGTCTTGGCATCGACAGCCTTGCTGTCAACAGCCTCAGCCCAGGAGGCGGGAACATCGACCTTCACATAGGCGGTGGCGCCGGCATCGATAGCGGCATAGTTCATGTCGACCACATCCTGACCCTTCTTGAGGTAGGAGTGGAGGGCGGCATCCTTCATGTACTGGATAGCCTCAGCCTCGGGCATGACCTTTGCCAGAGAGAAGAAGGCGGACTGGAGAATGGTGTTGGTGCGCTTGCCCATGCCGATCTTCTTGGCAAGGTCAATGGCGTTGATCATGTAGAGCTGGATATTGTTCTTGGCGATGTAGCGCTTGGAGGCGGCGTCAAGATGATGCTCAAGCTCCGCAAAATCCCACTGGCAGTTGACAAGGAACACACCGCCGGGCTTAACGTCACGCACGATGGGGAAGCCCTTGGTTATGTAGGAGGGCACATGGCAGGCCACGAAGTCGGCCTTATTTATATAGTAGGGGCTCTTGATGGGCTTGTCGCCAAAGCGCAGATGGCTGATGGTGACGCCGCCGGTCTTCTTGGAGTC
>DKYJ01000019.1 GCA_002493305.1 Clostridiales bacterium UBA7103
CCCCATCGCCATTGAGAACGGCCTTCGCTTCGCTATCCGTGAGGGCGGCCGTACTGTCGGTTCCGGTGTTGTCATCGGCATCAACGAGTAATTCTTAAAGGCGCGAGCTCAGGCTGAGCCTGAGTGAAGAAAGAACTTTTATCCCCCGCTGCAAATGCAGCGGGGGATTTTTTTTTTACCGTTAGTTTGCACAATTGTACCGGGATTTTTTTATGAAGCATTGATAATTGCAATCTCAAATCTTAGATGCTATCATATATGTATAAATTATTTCTATATGAAATGATTTATACATAAAAGAAATAAAAGAGGAGAGAGAAATGGGAAGTAAAATGAGCAGAAGCAAAGCCGCTCGGCTATTGTGCATCGCTGTCCTGTTGGCGTTTATCAGCTGCATTGGAGCCTTTATCGTGCAAAGCTCCGGCGGCAGAGTATCAGTATCACAGATAAAGGTGCCGACGGATGGGGGGAGATGGGTTTCCGCCCAGCTTTATAAGCCGGACAGCGCCACAAAAGAAACCCCGGCTCCTATGGTCATTATGTGCCACGGGTATCTAAATAACAATCAAATGCTCGACAGTTTAGCCATTGAGCTGTCGCGCCGTGGTGTGAGCGTAATAAATATGGACGCTTATTATCATGGACTGTCCAGCGGAACCGATGTTGATGTTATAAGCTCATGCATGACTGACGGCACCGGCATGATGCCAATGGTTGAATTCGCGTACAATGAGCTTGACTATGTTGATAAGGCGCGCATAGGAGTGTTCGGCCACTCGATGGGTGGAATGAATGTGTGGATGACCTGCATAAATTACGGTGCGCAGTATTATGCCGCGCTGGCAGCTGCCGCCGGGGAGAACTCTGAAAACGGCGCGGAGATCACTGAAAATGAGCTTTACGCTGCCCGACAAAGCAGCAAGGTCTGCGTGGGCCTTGCATCCGGGTTTGTCGCTTTGAGCAATGAAGAAATGTGCTCCATGCTCCACTGCAATTTCGGCATAAACTATTCCTATTATGATGAGGGTGGGGCTGATCTTGCCAATAACGGCGATCTCAGCGGAGAAAGCCCTGAGGCACTGGCCCTTATAAATTCAATTTTTCCCAATGGCGAAAGGGTGACCACTGCGGAGCCGGGCAAATATTATGGCAGCGCAGATGAGGGGAACCTGAGAGTTGTATTTAACCCCAGACTCACCCACGAGACACAGCATTTTTCCTTCACGGCCACTGCACAGGATGTGGATTTCTTTATGAAAGCCTTTGGCGTGGAAAGCAGCCTGTCGCCCAGCAATCAGGTATGGCTGGCAAAGGCGCTTTTCAACGCCCTTGGACTTGTAGCCTGCCTTATGGCCATTGTCCCGATTAGCGTGCTGCTGCTTGAAAGCAAAGTGTTCTCCTCCCTCAGGGGCGATATCCCCGCGGCTCTTCCCGCGCTGGACAGCAAGCGCCGCAAGGCGTTTTTCTGGGGCGGCTGGGTAGTATCATGGGTGATATCCTGGTTGTCATTCATGCCCCTGACAGGTCTTGACACAAAGATATTCCCCGCCACGGCCAGTATGGCGCCGGCAGGACTGTTCCCGCAGCAGGCGCAGAACTTTATAATGATCTGGGCTGTGTTCAACGGAATAGTCGGGCTTATACTGTTTGCCGTTTCCTATAAGCTGTTCGGGAAAAAGGAGGGCGTCACCCCGGAGATGTGGGGGATCAAGACCACATTCCCCGAGCTGGTAAAAACAGTTGCTTTGGCGCTGTGTGTATTTGCGCTTTTCTATGCTTTCGTATTCGCGGCACAGTATTTCTTTAATACCGATTATCGTTTTTATACCATTGCCTTTTGCGCTTTCACTCCAGACAAGCTGCTTGTCGCGCTGGAATATGTTCCGTTTTTCTTCATATTCTTTGCGGCAAACGCCATCATGACAAACAGCCTTTACAGAGTGGAGGGGCAGAAAGAAGGCCTTAACATATTCCTCTGCGCCGTCGGGAACATATTGGGTGTTTTCCTGGTCAATGCGCTCCAGTATGTGAAGCTGTTCTCCAGCGGAGCGGCAATGTATGTCGCGGGACGGCTCTATCCAATGGCGGCGCTGCCGCTGCTCGTGCTGCTGTTCGCGGCGGCATATGTCAACAGAGGTCTGTTCAAGGCGACAGGCAAGGTTTGGCTCGGCGCTTTCGTGAATACATTTATCATCGTTATGGTCAGCGTTGCAAATTCGGCGACTTTGTCCGTCATATAATTACAGCAAAAGGCAAGCCGCCGGCGTCTGCCCGTGTCGGCTTGCTTTTTCTGTGTAAATTTGATATACTCCTTCGGAAGGCTGCTGTTGAAGGGGAATATTTATGGCACTGAGCTGGCTTGGACGGCATGAAAACTTCATATCAATGCTCATGCGCTTTGGAAACGCCTATGCGCTCAATTACAATACAGAGCGCGACCTTGGGCTTGGCGTGTCCTTTTCCGCTTCCGAGGTGCAGACGATCGAGTACATTTTAAAAAATGAGGACAGGTATCCCAAAATGGCGGAAATAGCCGCCGGTATGGACATACCGGCCAGCACCTTTTCAAAAAATATCGCTCGCATGGTGGAAAAAGGTCTGCTCGAAAAATTTCACATGAGCAATAACCGCAAGGAGATCATACTGCGGGTGTCTGAATATGGGCGGGAGGTATATGAAAAATATTGCCGGTTTATAATGACTGAGGTATATGCCCAGGCCTTTGAGATGCTCGACTCCATGCCTGCGGAGTATGAGGAGACCGCCGCCAGAGCAATCGAGCTCATAGCCAAGAAGAACAGAAACACCGCTGAGCCCACATTGCAGAAAATCGAATAATGTCACAACGGGGTAAGCGCCAATTGGAGGCTGCACCCCGTTTTTTTATTTACCCTTGTGGGCGGCGCAGCGCTATGCTATACTGAATAAAATTACATATAATAACGGAGGATTGAAATGGTTTTTTGCTTTTCAGGTACCGGCAACAGCCTGTATGCCGCTAAAATAATCGCCCAGAAGCTCGGGGACGAGCTTGTGAGCATAAATGAGATAATGCGCCAGCGCAGTCTTGACCCATATGTGGCAAAATACGCTTTTAATTCTGACAAACCCCTTGTGTTTGTCAGCCCCACGTACTGCTGGCGGCTGCCCAGATTTGTGGAGCAGTTTATAATTGAAAGCCGTTTCGAGGGGAACCGAAAGGCCTATTTTTTCCTGACCTGCGGAGACGGAACCGGCGCCGCCGCCTATTTCGCAGAGGAATTTTGCCGCAGGGTGGAGCTTAAATTTATGGGTCTGGGATCGGTCAAGATGCCGGAGAACTATATAACCATGTTCAACGCCCCGTCTTATGATGACGCGCGCGCCATAATCCGGGCGGCTATACCGTCTATTGAATATGCCGCCGGGCAGATAGCGCTTGAAAAGCACATGAAGGACATTAACGGCAGACCCGAGGACAAAGCCCTCAACAAGTTTGTTAATCCCGCTTTTTACAGGCTTTTTATTAACGACAAAAAGTTCTACGCGACAAAAGACTGCATTGGCTGCGGCCTGTGCGAAAAGCTCTGTCCAATGGCAAATATATCCATTGTTGACTCAAAGCCCCATTGGAACGGCAGCTGTATCCAGTGCCAGTCCTGCATTGGCATCTGCCCGAAAAACGCCATTGAATTTGGCCGACGGGCCAAGGGCAAGCGGCGCTATTATCTGTTGCCAAATGGAGAGCAGAAAAAATAAACAATCTGTTAATTTCAGGCAAATTAAAGCAAATTCAGGCAAAACAGCCCCCTTTGCATATTGAGGACGAGGAGAAAATATGCTAATCTTAAACCATACTTAAAATTTTAAGGTGTCCAGGTTTCAAGACAGAGAAAGGTATGATGATTTGAAACAAAGAGTGATCTCCGCAGTGGTGCTTATTGCTGTGGCGCTTACCTGCGTGCTGCTCTCCCCAATAACAAGAGTGCTGTTTTTTGCGGCTGCCGGTATCTGCTGCGCTTATGAGTTCTCCAGAGGGCTTGAAAAGCTGGGCGCTGCATGCGGCGCTTGGGTCATGTATGTGTATATAGGAGTTCAGGCTATACTGGCGCTTTTCCATTTGGGCTATGTGTTTTATATGTTCTGTTTCACGGTCGCCGTGTTCTTAGCGCTGTTTTACGGTATCGTCAACAGTAAAAGCGGCGGTCTCGGCGCGATTTACACCGTGGCGGGGCTTGCGTACCCCAGCTTTATGTTCGGCCTGCTGATGATGATCAGCGTCGGCGGGATATGGGCGCAGACTCTTGTTCTGGCGTGTTTTTCCACCTGGGTATGCGACAGCTTCGCCCTCTTTGGCGGTATGCGCTTCGGTAAGCACAAGCTTGCCCCGCTGGTCAGCCCAAATAAGACCGTTGAGGGCAGCATATGCGGAGCACTCTCCGCGATAGTTACTGGCGTTATCATATATCTGTTGCCCATCTTCCCGGAGATAAACCTGCTCACCGCCGTGCTGACCTGCTTTGTGTCCTCCACCATGGGACAGCTTGGCGACCTTGCGGAGTCGCTGGTAAAGCGCATGATCGGCCTGAAGGACTTCAGCAATCTTATTCCCGGTCATGGCGGTATGTTTGATCGGGCGGACAGCCTGCTGTTCTCTATTCCCACAGCTTATCTTTGCCTGCATCTGGCGGGTCTTGGAGTGTAATCTGAACTATGCAAGAGATAAATAAAAGCGCCCTGCTTATCATTAACCCCGTCTCCGGCAAAAAGCAGGTGCTCAAATATATACCGAATATTATCCGCAGCCTCATGGAGGGCGGCTATGCCGTTACAGTCATGGTGACCGGCAGCCGGGGCGAGGCCACGGAGTTTGCCCGTGAATACGGCGCAAAGTATGATCTTGTATGCTGCACCGGAGGGGACGGGACTTTGAATGAGACTCTCTCCGGCCTTGCCATGGCGGATATACATGTGCCTTTGGGATATATTCCCTGCGGCAGCACCAACGATTTTGCCATGTCCCACAATTTGGCGCTGGATATACCCACCGCGGCGGAAAACATTGCCTCCGGCAGGAGAACGGTATATGACATCGGTAAGTTCGGCAGCGAGTATTTTTCCTATGTGGCGGCTTTCGGCGCGTTTTCATGGCTGGCCTATACTACCGATCAGAACCTGAAAAACGTGCTGGGGCACACGGCGTATATTCTTGACGGGATAAAGGATATCTCGAAGATAAAGCCTATCCATATGCGCTTTAGCGCGGACGGCGTTATACATGAGGACGACTATCTTTTCGGCGCGGTGTGCAATTCGCTTTCCATAGCCGGGACGATAGAGCTGCCCAAAAGCCTTGTGGATACCTGTGACGGGATATTTGAGCTGCTGCTGGTGAAGGCTCCTAAGACCCTTGCGGACTTCAACGGGGCGGTCAACGCGCTGCTGACTCAGAGCTTCCAGCACCCCTGTGTGGAGCTTTTCCAGGCGAAGAGCATCATTGTCGAGAGCAATGAGCCTATTGAGTGGGCGCTGGACGGCGAGCGCTCCACCGCGTACCAGAGCGTGGAGGTTAGACCCATACACAAATTTCTTGAGCTTCAGGGATGAGCATTATTTGATTTACAAACCGCATATAAGGTGGTATAATCCACAGGCTGGAAATTTCCCGGCCTGTGGATCATTTTTATCAGGGGTAGCTTATGAAAACGCAGCAGCGTATACTGAATATACAATATGCCCTTTTGCAGGGCTTTCATTGGATGGGCTTCGGCGTGTCCTTCAGCTTTGCGGCGGTTTACCTGCAATTCCGTGGGTACTCGAACTCCGCCCTGGGGCTGATCCTGGGCATTGCCAACGTATCCGGCTTTGTTCTGGCGCCGATGCTTGCCCAGCTTGTGGACAGACGGGGCAAGGGCTGGCTTATACGCATCCTGTGGCTGATGATGGCCGCGCAGGTGGCAACGCTGCTGAGCTTTCGGCTGCTTCCCGGCCCAAGCGCGCTGCTGAGCGTGTTTTACTGCGTGTATCTGACCTACTATATATGTGTAAACCCGCTGCTCACCCAGCTCTGTTCTGAGCTTGAGCGAAGCATCTGTCATATGAACTACGGCGCGGGCCGCGGTGTGGGCAGCCTTGCCTATGCTGTTTTCGCCGTACCCCTCGGCAGCCTTGCCAGCAGCTTTTCCCCGGCAATATTGCCGTATATGGGCCTTGGCGTCGCAGCGCTGCAGAGTGTGATGCTGCTCATTCTCTCCCTGCGCCTTGCCAGGGCGGAGGATATCACTCCCCGTCAGGAAGCGCAGGAACAGAGCCTGTCCATGCCCGGCTTCATTATGGCCAACAAGCGCTTTTTTGTGATGCTTTTGGGTGTTGCGCTGCTGTTTTTCTCTCATAATCTGAGCAACAATTTCCTTATAAATATCGTGCGCAACGTGGGCGGGGACGAACAGGCTGTCGGCGGGGTCAACAGCTTTATGGCCGTGCTGGAGATCCCCGCTATGCTTTTATATGACAGGATCACCCGGCGCTTCAGCTGCCCGAACACTATCCGGGTCGCAGCGCTTGCTTTCGTGGCGAAGGGGCTTTGCATCGCTCTGGCACCGAACCTGCCCATGCTCTATGCCGCTCATGTGTTCCAGGCGCTGTCTTTTGCCCTGATAACCCCGGCGCTGGTACGCTATGTGGAGCTGTATATAAGCAGCAGGGATTCCGCAAAGGGTCAGTCTGTATCAGCGGCAATGAGCTCCCTCGGCGCCATCTTCTCAAGCGCTTTGGGCGGGATAATGTTCGACCATATGAGCATACTTGCCACTTTGCTGGTGGGCGCCGCCGCGGCAGCCGCGGGCGCCGTGCTCTGCATTGCGTTCTGCGGCGAGAAAAAGACCCGCCTTCAAGCTGGAAAATATTAAATCTTCGATTTTGCTTGTCATAACGGGCGCAATATGGTAAAATTATAGTATATGTCAAAATAGGCAAGGTGTGGACACGCACCGCTGGAATTTTTGAGAACAACTGAAGGTGCAAAAGTGAGTAAAAAAGAACAGATAACAGAGCTTACACCCGATGAGATCGAGGCTGAGAGGCTGCGGCGCAGAAAAAAGGCGAGACGCAGAAAAATCGACACGGTTATAGACAGAATATTTGGCTTCATTCTTGCCACCTGTATTATGATAGGTCTGGCAGGGCTGGGGCTTGAATACGTGCTGGTAAAAGGGCCGTCCCCTGCCCTTAAAGAGACCTTTGTCATGACCATGCTGGAGACCCGCCGCTTTAAATTCATTCCTAATATTTTCCTCTCCGAGGCTGAGGTGAACGATTTTTACGCTTCCAAATGGCAGAGAACGCAGGAAAACTCCGATTCCAGCCTCATCTCCATCAAGCCCAAGGATGAGACGGGCGAGCCGGGGGATACCCTTGGCACAGAGCCCGACAGCCGCTATCCCGCCGATGAGGACGGGGACGGTATCATTTTTGAAGAGATCAAAAAGGGCGGCTTTGCCGGGTATATGATCACCATTCTTGACCCTACCCGCGTCTTTATCGGTATGCCTGATTTTTATGGCGGCAGCGGCCAGTCGCTGGAGTATTATATAAATAAATATGACGCTCTGGGCGGCATCAACGGCGGCGGCTTCTTTGATAGGGACGGCAGCGGCCTCGGCGGTAATCCCGACGGGCTGACCATCATTGACGGCGTTTGCTATAATGAGGCTTTCGGAGCCTCCAGCTTTGTGGGCTTTGATACGGACGGGATCCTCCATGTGGGTTATTATACCTATAATGAGGCTGTCAGCCTGAACATTGTTAACGGAGTCAGCTTTACGCCGATACTTGTGATGAATGGGGAGGCTATGGATACCTCCTTCCTCATGAGCGGCGTCAATCCGCGCACGGCTATCGGTCAGCGTGATGACGGCGCGGTGCTGATGCTGTGCATTGACGGCAGACAGGCTCATTCCATGGGCTGCACGTATCAGGATCTGGCGGAGATCATGCTTGATCATGGTGCGGTCAATGCCATCAACCTTGACGGCGGCTCCTCCTCCAGCATGTGGTATGAGGGCGGCTATGTGAACAAATGCTCCGGTGGGCAGGGTTACTCCCGCAATCTGCCCAACGCGTTCCTGTTTAAGTAAGGGGGAGGGCGAATCATGGCAAGAAAGAAAAACCGCGGCGCGAAGATCTACGCCATTTTTCTCAGCGCCTATATAATCCTGCTTGCTGCGGTGGCTATGTACGGTCTGAGCAAGGTCTGGGAATATGCGGTCGAATATGAAAATTCCAGACCCGATAACGTGATGGACGAGTATATCGCAGATCTTAGCAAAAACCTCTGGGACGATTCTATCGCTCAGACTATTGCCGCCATGCCCCACGAGATGCAGTCTGACGAGGATTGTGCCCAAATCGTGCAGGATATGCTGAGCAATGATTTGAGCTATGCCCGTTCCGGAAACGGCAGCAGTGAGCTTTTGCAGGTGTATAACCTGCGCTGCAACGGCAATGTGTTTGGAAAGGTAACGCTCAAGCAGGACGAGTCCAAGGCCGACGAAGTCAAGTACGGTATGCTGCCATGGCTCATCTATAAGGAGGAGTTTGACTTCACGGGGCTTTATACTTCTGTTGAAGTGACGGCTCCTGCCTCATATTCCGTGCAGCTCAACGGGAACACGCTCGGGCCGGAATATATTATAGCAAGCGGTATCCATATGGATGTGCTTGAGGGCTATTATGATGAATATGCCAACCTTCCCACAAAGGTGACATACCGCTTTGATAATCTTATCGGGCCTGTTGAGCCTGTTATACTCGATGAGCAGGGCAATGTATTCACCATTGACCCCAATAAAGATGATTCCCAATTTATAAAGGGTGTGGACGAGGAGCGCACCGCGCGCTTCCAGGAGTTTGTCGGCAAGTTTGTGGAGCGCTACGAGAAGTACATCTCGGGTATCTACAAGAATGAGACGGAGTATGGCTATCAGCGTATGCTGCCCTATATCAAAGCGGACACTGACTTTGCCTCCCGCCTGAAGATGATGCAGGACGGCCTGTACTGGGCGCACAACTCTTATTTGAACGTGAACTCCACCGGACTGAACAGCGCCTTAGGGCTTGGCGAGGACACTTATATTCTTGATATCAGCTACGATTTCAATGTCGGTACCCCCAGAGGGGACGAGTACTACGCTGAAAACGCCAAGCTCATTGTCACCGATATCGGCGGCGATGTGCGCGTGATATCCATGGATATTTATTGATTTTCCTGTTTCAGAGGTAGTATATGTCCGAAAATGAAATTTGCACATCGGCGCTTGCCATTGTGCTGCCTTCGCTCGACCCGGACGAGAAGTTCCTGCGTGTTGTGGACGAGCTTGTCACCAACGGCTTTGAGACGATCATTATTGTTGACGACGGCAGCGCCGAGGAAAAGCAGCGTATCTTCAGCTCCGCGGAGCGCTATCCCCAGTGCACGGTGCTGCACCATGGGGTGAACCGGGGCAAGGGCAGAGCGCTGAAAACAGCTTTTGAGTATGTACTGGAAAACTGCCCTGATATTGAAGGCGTGATAACCATAGACGGTGACGGGCAGCATCTTACCAAAGACATTATTGCCTGCGGCAATGTGATGCTCAGAGAGCGGGACAAGGTCGTGCTGGGCTGCCGGGATTTCAATTCTCCCAATGTGCCGCCCCGCAGCGTCGCGGGAAATAAAACGACTTCGTTCATGTTCCGCATGTGCTACGGCATAAAGCTCTCCGATACGCAGACCGGCCTGCGCGCCATACCCCGCCGCTATCTTGAGCGCTTTTGCAAGATAGAAGGGGAGCGCTTTGAGTATGAGACGAATATGCTGCTCAATATGCGCCGAATGGGAATTGCCTTTGTGGAGCAGCCCATCGAGACGGTGTATGATTCAGAGAGCTACAGCTCCCACTACAACGCCGTGAAGGACTCCTGGCGCATCTTCAAGATAATGCTCAAGTACCTTCTCAGCTCCGCAGGGTCAACGATAGTCGATTTGCTGGTGTTCTATCTGGCGATGAAGCTGCTGGGGGGATATATGGGCGCTTACGCCGCCCTTGGCTCAACTATCATTGGTCGCCTTTGCTCGTCACTTGTCAACTTCAACGCCAATAACGCCATCGTCTTTGGCAACAAGGGGCACTATAAGCGCGCGCTATTGCGCTACTACTGCCTCGCTATCCCGCAGATGCTTGTCTCCGCCGGAGCTGTCACGCTGCTCAACACCCTCTTCCACAACTCCGCCGCCTTTTTATCCACACTTATTAAGGTGTGCGTGGACACGGGGCTTTTCTTCCTCGCGTATTATATCCAGCGCGAATGGGTGTTCTCCCAGAGGGAAGACTGAAACAAAAACTCCGCTGCATGGCAGCGGAGTTTTTGCTATTCTATAATATCCACGGCGATTCCGTTTATCTCAAGGCCGCTGTCGGCGTTTATGAGGATATATTTGTGCCCGTCGATTATGCGGGAGGAGACGAGATGTCCGTCCTTTGGCTCAAGGCTTAGCTTCACCTGCGGCGTTGCGATCTCAAGCCGCTTGCCGCCGATAATGTTCTCCGGCATGAGGCGGGCGTCATCGCCCAGCTCATCCTTCACCAACTCGCAAAACTGCTCCGCCTGCTCGCTCTTCGCGCCGCAGTCGGCCATAATGTCGCCCAGCTCCTTGGGGCTGAGGCTCAGCGGCTCAGGGTCGCGGCTCTCCTTGTGCAGAGCTATCCTGTCGCTTAGCGTTTCATGCACGGCCTGCACCAGCTCCATGGAGCAGTCCCTCTCAAGCGACTGGGTCAGCAGCTCGCCAAACGCGTCCTTCTGCTTTGCCGGGGAGATGGGAACCTCCGTGCGAAAAACGCTGTCGATGAACTCCTGATGAATCTCCCGTATGCCGCGGGTGTAGAACAGGGCGCTGTAAATATTGGCGGCTCTGTCGTCAAAGCAGGGGAACATGAAGCCCAGCTCCGGCTGGGCGACGATCTGACCGATGGCGGAGTTGTGAAAGCGCTTTTCCTCCGGCACATAGCCGAGCTGCGCCTTGCCGGCCTTCACCGGGCATATGCTGCACAGCAGGTATTTGAACACATTGCCGGAGTCCTGCCGCTCGCCGTCCCTGCCGCGATAGGGCACATCGTAGGCGTCAAAGGCGAGGAGGATAAGGTAATTTTCCCCGTCCATATCAAGCGCGGAGACCACCGCCTTGTAAAACTCCTCCCGCAGAGCCGCGTCCTGAAGCTCACAGCGGCGCAGGGCGGAGAGCAGCGAGTATTCGGGGCTTTCCATGACCTGCTTTGTGGCAAAGGACAGCTCCAAAAGCCTGCGCCCCAGCCCGCCGGAGAGGGATTTGCGCAAAAGAGTGAAATACTTCTCGTTCTCCTCGGCTGACATCAGCCCCACGGATTCGTCAATATATGAGATTATCTCCCTGCCGCCGTTTACATAGCAGCCGTATATATGTGTGATGCTGCTGCGGTCAGGGCGGATACGGCGGCGTATCTCGCCAAGCTCTTTTTGGTTCATATAAATGCCTCGCAGAGTTTGCCGCCCGCAGGCGGCAAATAATTTTTTAATCCATTTTTCGTCAGGGCATGTACCTGACGAAAAATACTTCTCAGGCTGCAAGTG
>DKYJ01000006.1:0-8200 GCA_002493305.1 Clostridiales bacterium UBA7103
TACAATAGAAATGCAAGATAACCAACAAAAATTTTTGAAATATCAATAAATTCTTCGAAAAAACTAAAAAATTTTTGAAATTACAAAAATAAATTTTTGCATTTAGACCAATATTGGGAAGATAATTTGTCTAAAAGGCAGAAAAAAGGAAACGTGGCTCAAAGATTCTTGCAATAGCGGTTTTTCAATGATATGCTCAATATATCAACAGGGAAAAATCCCTAAATGAAAGATTTGGAAGGAGAAAAACGATGAAAAAAGCATTAGCTCTTCTGCTGGCTCTGGTCATGATACTTGCGCTTTGCGCCTGTGGGCAAAAGCCGGCCGAGCCTGCACCGACCGAAGCCGGGGGCGCGGCACCCGCCGAAACGGAAAAGGTCAATGACGCAAAGCCCATTGAGATCAAGCTGACCACGACAGACCCCACCGGAGCCCCCACGGTCAACGACCTTATCGCCTGCTGCGATGAGATCCGCGAGCGTACCGACGGCATGGTGGACATTCAGGTCTATCCCGACGGCCAGATGCTGGTCTATGCTGAGGGCGTTGAGGCACTCATGTCAAACGCAAACCTCATCATGATAGGCAGCCCCACCTATTTTGTGGACTATGTTCCCGTCATGAACACCATAGTCGCGCCTTATCTGTTCCCCAGCAGAGAGGTCGCCGCGAAGTTCTTTGAGAGCGACACCTGGGCCGGTATAGCTCAGGAGTGCGAGGACGCGGGCATCCATGTCATCTGCCAGGACGGTCTCATCGGCTACCGCAGCGTTATGGCCAACAAGCCTGTTACCTCCCTTAAGGAGATGAGCAGCGTTCGCCTGCGCATACCTGCCACTGATATAATGATCGCCCTGTTTGAGGCCCTTGGCTGCAACTACCAGACCATGGCCTTCTCCGATGTGTTCAACGCCTGCCAGACCGGCGCTCTGGACGGCCTTGAGGGCGTGCCTCTTACCATCACCGCCAACTCTCTGTGGGATGCCATCGACCCGCTGTATTACTCTCTCACCAACCACTGCCTTGACTGCTACGGTCTCTATGTGGGTACCGGCTTCTGGAACTCCATTCCCGAGGACTACCGCAACATTATTCAGGAAGTTCTTGGCGACTGGGGCAAGATAGCCACCGCACACTGCGTTGAGCAGGAGGATAGCGTTATCTATCCTCAGTATGAGGAGCACGGCGTTCAGGTCGTCGAGCTTACTCCCGAGCAGCTTCAGGAGTTCAGAGACGCGGCTGAGCCTATCATATTCGAGCAGGTTCGCGGCGAGGAGCTGCTGAACGTTGTCAAGGAGATCGAGGCTTCCCTCGGCTGAGCTGGCAAAATCCCAAAATAGAATTTACAAAAAAGTATTTGCTGTTTCGGATTCCGCCTTGTGCCTGGCATAAGGCGGAATCATTGAAGGGAGGCGCAAGCTTGGAGAAAGTATCTCGTATATATAACAAAATTGCCGATGTTATTGACAAAATCGTGTATGTGATAGGCGGCTCCGGTCTGATAGTCTGCGCGGTAATGTGCGGGGCAAATATACTTATGTGGTGGTTTGCCGGCAAACGCATAGCTATCAATGACGAGGTGTCGCTGTTCGGCCTTATCTGGGCAACGTATATTGGCATGGGTACTCTGTTTCGCCTGAACGGGCACTGCACGATGGATTTCGTCGTCAAGGCGCTCCCGCCGAAAGGACAGTCGGCAATCAGAATAATCACTGATATAGTTATTGCGGCGGTCTGTGTTTTGACCGTGTATTTTTCCTGGAAGCTGGCTGTTAAATCTTTTAATAAAAAGCTGGTTTTGACCAAGATACCGTATTTTTATGTAGATGTGTCCATTACTCTTGGGTTTGCGCATATGCTGATGCTTTCGATCGGCGACATTGTGGCAAATATAAACAAGCTGGCGCACTGGGAAAAGGAGTGAGAACGTGGAAAGCTATCTGCCAATAATTTTAAGTTTCACCCTGATGTTCCTCGCGGTGCCGGTACCTATATGTCTGCTTGCCGGAACGTTCCTGTATTTCGGAGTGCTAAATCCGTCCCTTCCGCTTACAAGCATCATTCAGAATATCGTGACTCAGAGCATGGGCACCGGAATGTTGGCCGCGCCGCTGTTTATCCTTGCCGGCGCGATCATGAACTACTCAGGAATAACCGGAAGGATGCTTGACTTCTGCGACTGCCTGCTGGGGCATAAGGAAGGCGGCCTTGCGTATATCAACGTGCTGCTCTCCACGCTCAACGGCGGTATGTGCGGCTCCGCCACGGCAGACGCCGCGCTCCAGTGCAAGCTGCTTGTGCCCGAAATGGAGAAAAAGGGCTATCCCAGAGCCTTCAGCACCGCCGTCACAGCGGCCTCGTCCCTTATAACGCCGATCATTCCGCCCGGCGTGCCGCTCATACTCTACGGCATCATGACGGGCGTATCCGTCGGTAAGATGTGGGTCGCGGGATATGTGCCGGGCATTATGCTGTGCGTCGGCATGATGTTTGTGTGCTGGTGCTATGCGCGCAAGAATCACTGGAAGAGCGGGCGCGAGAAGCGCGCCAGCGGTAAGGAGCTGCTTCAGGCGGCGCTGAAGTCCATATGGGCGCTGTGTATCCCCATCTTTATGATCGCGGGACTGCGCACAGGCTTCTTCACAGCGACAGAAGCGGGCATAGTGCTTATTATCCTGTCCATAATTATAGGGCTCATTTACAGGAGCATCAAGCCGATGCATTTCAAGCCCATAATCAAGGACGCTTTCCTTTCCACCGCGAACATAATGCTCATCATTGTTTCCGCCTGCGGCTTCAGTATGTATCTGTCATGGGAGCGTATCCCCCAGATGCTGGCGGCATGGATGATGAGTGTGTCAAGCAGCAAATTCATGTTTATCCTGCTCAGTCAGATCGTGGTATTTTTCCTTGGAATGTTCCTTGACGGAACCGCCCTTTTGCTAATACTCACTCCTATACTCTATCCCATGGCGCAGAGCTACGGCATAGACCTTTTACAGTACGGCATGATCTTCCTCATAAATCTGTACTGCGGCTGCCTGACCCCGCCATTTGGCACTTTGATGTATGTCACCTGCAACCTCACCGATGTCAGCATACCGGAGTTCTGTAAATACGGCTGGGCGTTTATCCTCGTGATGATCCTTGTCTGCGTGATCATGGCAATATTCCCGGCGGTACCTACTTTCCTGCCGAATCTTATATATGGAGCGTAAGCGGGATATGACAGATTTAAGAGGAAAAAGAATAGGTCTGGTGCTTTCAGGCGGCGGCGCCAAGGGCGCCTATCAGGTAGGCATGTTCAGAGCCATGGAAGAACTCGGGATAATGCAGAGAGTGGTATCCCTGAGCGGCTGCTCGATAGGCGCATATGCCGCGGCGATATACGCCCTGCGCGGTAATGATGAATACAGGGACTTTCTGTATAATTATCCGCAGCTCGTTGACGAAGGAGAGACCCTTACGTCTGCCGCGATGGATGAGGCGAAGGCGCAGGTCGCGGCGGGAAAAGTAAGCGTTGAGCAATTCGTAAGCGACAGGCGCTTCTGGCAGCAGGAGGGCAAAGGACTTTACCGATATATCCGGGAGCTTGTGAGCGGCGGAGCGGTTGAGCGCTGCGGGAGACACATCAATGTCTGTGGATATTCCCTTGAAAAAGAGCGCCCGATATATTTCGACCTAGACAGGCTTGACGATGAGGAAAAAGCGCTTGCGATAATAGCCAGCGGTAGCCTCCAGTTTCTGCTCAGACCCGTTGCCCTGCGTGGGCACCATCTCGTGGACGGCGGCGTTGTGCCCGTAATATGCAAAACGCCGGCTCCGGCGGATAAGATACCGCTCCCGCCGATGATCGCGGAAGATGTGGACTGCATAATCGTTAATTTCCTCATCGCTTCCGACTCAGTAAAGCGCGAGCTCGTTCCGCAGGGGATAGACTATTTTGAACTCAGACCCAGCACCCCGCTGGAGGAGTTTCCCGGCTCCGGCACGTTGGATTTCTCACCGGAGAAGCTTGAAAGCCACGAGCGTATAGGCTATCGTGATACGATAAAGCTTTTCAAAGATTGTATTTTGTAAATATCAGGGGTGTACATATGAAAACGATACTGTGCTTTGGCGATTCAAATTCATGGGGATTTATCCCCGCAAAAGCCACAAGATATGACAGCGATACCCGCTGGACAGGTGTGGCGGCAAAGGAGCTCGGCAGTGAATATGTTATGCTGGAGGACAGCATAAGCGGCAGAACCACTGTTTATGAAGACCCCTGTGTAAAATACCGCTGCGGCGCTGATAATCTGGGCTACTCTCTGCTTGCCCATGCGCCCATTGATCTTGTCATTCTTGCGCTGGGAGGAAATGACCTGAAGTTCACTGACTCCGACGGCAGCGTCAGAGGTATGAGCAGGATGATAGATTTGGTCAGAAACGCGGACGCGGTTTTCGATGCCTATTCACCGATTTTCCCCAATGGCTGCAAAATATTGCTTCTGGGGCCGCCGCGTTTTTCGGCTGATATTGCCGAAAAACGACCCGGGCACGCTCTTGCGGGCAGCGCGTTTGAATCTACGGTACTTGCAAAGAAGTATGAAAAGCTTGCCGAAGAAAAGCAGGTCTATTTCTTTGATGAGTCGGTTTACGCGGAGCCTTCACCGGCGGACTGCATCCATCTTTCGCCGGAGGATCACGCAAGGCTCGGAAGGGCTATCGCCCAAAAAATCAGAGATATTTTTTCAAACGAACCATAACAAAGGCTTTCTGCATATTCCCGCGCTCAGGCAGGGGAATATGCAGACCTTTTTTTATCGCTGCAGTTTTCATGGCTTCCCATCGGGAAGCCATGAAAATTTTTTCTTATGTCTCCACACAGTGTTACTTAGCTTAAGAGTATTGCAAATTAAACACCTGTTGTAGTATAATGAACTGTCAGATTAAAAAATGGAGATTTTGTTATGATAATAGTTGCACCTTCAATACTTTCCGCGGATTTTGCAAAGCTTGGCGCGGAGGTTGAGGATATTAGCCGCTCGGGTGCCGACTGGGTACACTTTGATGTGATGGACGGGATATTCGTCCCAAATATCTCGATAGGCGTGCCGGTGCTCGCATCCTTGCGCAGGGCGACGGATATGTTCATTGACGTGCACCTGATGATAGACAGACCCCTCCGCTATGTGCGCCAATTTTGCGATGCCGGGGCTGATCTTGTGAATTTCCATGTTGAGGCTGACAGTGTGGAAAATATTTCCTCAGCCATCGAGCAGGCAAAGCACCTTGGCAAGATGACCGGCGTTACTTTAAAGCCAAAGACACCGGCGTCGGCGGCCGAGCCTTTCTTGGATAAAGTGGATCTGGTGCTGGTCATGACGGTCGAGCCCGGATTTGGCGGGCAGAGCTTTATGGCTGAGCAGCTGCCGAAGATAAGGACGCTTCGGGAGATGGCGCGTTCCTCGTGTCATATAGAGGTCGACGGCGGCGTTGACGAGCGCACGGCGCCCCTGTGCATTGAAGCCGGTGCCGATGTGCTGGTCGCCGGCAGCGCCGTTTTTCGCAGGGCGGACAGGGCGGCGGCCATACGCGCAATCAGGGGCAAATAAACGATAGGAGACAGACACAGATGTCCTTTTTTCCCGCTTCGCTTGAAAATCTCATTGACAAATTCGCTGCGCTGCCCGGCATAGGCCGCAAGAGCGCCCAGCGGCTCGCTTTTCATGTTCTGGCTCTTCCGGAGGGGGAAGCGGTGGCCTTTGCCGAGGCAGTTCTGGAGGCAAAGCGAAGCGTCCACTGCTGCGCCGTGTGCCAGAATCTGACGGAGGACGAGATCTGTCCCATCTGCTCGAGCGACAGGAGGGATAAAGGCACCATATGCGTGGTGTCGGAGCCGCGGGATGTGCTGAGCATCGAGCGGGCGCACGAGTATAACGGGACTTATCATGTGCTGCATGGGGTGCTCTCTCCCATGAGCCATGTAGGGCCGGACGATATTCGGATAAAAGAGCTGCTGACCCGAGCCGCCGGTGAGGATGTGCAGGAGGTCATCATGGCCACAAATCCCGACACCGAGGGGGAGGCAACGGCCATGTATATTTCACGCCTGCTCAAGCCCTTCGGCATAAAGATCACCCGTCTTGCCTATGGGATACCCGTGGGCTCCAATCTTGAGTTTGCCGATGATGCGACGCTCAACCGTGCCCTTGAAGGGCGCACTGAAATGTAGTTTTCGCAAAGTGTATAACATGGCCCGCCTGCGGCTAATATAAGATAGAAGCTACATATTTTATGCATAGATTATTTGGAAATGGAGTTAGTGTGATGAATCACACTAACTGATTATAAATGGCGTGCCGCTCGCCGTTAAAACGGCAACCGCGCCACATGCCGAAAATCTTCATTCAGCCGCTTATGGGGATTTTTGTTTCAACTTGTTCTGGCGACAAGCGGCAGAATGGAGATTTATATGGTTTCAAAGTTAAAAATTATCCCTCTTGGCGGTCTCGGCGAGATCGGCAAGAATATGACCGCTATCGAGTGCGGGGCGGACATTATCGTGATAGACTGCGGTATGGGCTTCCCTGATGAGGATATGTACGGCATAGACATCGTCCTGCCGGATATCAGCTATCTCAGGAGCAACGCAAGCCGCATCCGGGGCATTATCCTCACCCACGGGCATGAGGATCATATCGGCGCAGTGCCCTATGTGCTCAAGGAGCTTGATGTTCCAATCTACACAACGCCGCTGACAGCGGCTCTTATTGAGCTGAAATTAGAGGAGCATGACCTGCTGTATAATTCCCAGATCTTCACCAAGAAGGCCGGCTCGAGCTTCAGGCTCGGCTGCTTTAATATAGAGTTTATCCATGTCAACCATTCTATACCCGACGCGGTGGCGCTGGCGATAAAGACCCCGCTCGGCACCATCATCCACACCGGCGACTGGAAGGTGGACGTGACGCCCATATCCGGCAGCATGATAGATCTGACCCGCTTTGGAGAGCTTGGCAGAGAGGGCGTCCTTGCCCTGATGAGCGATTCCACAAATGTGGAAAAGCCCGGCCATTCCGACTCTGAGCGGAAGGTGGGTCAGGGCTTTGATAAGCTCTTTTTAGGCTGCAATAAGCGCATCATCATCACCACCTTTGCATCAAATGTCCACAGGCTGCAGCAGATCATAAATGTTGCGGCAAAGTATAAGCGCAAGGTGGCCATCACCGGGCGCAGTATGGAAAACGTGCTGCGTGTGGCGTCCGTGCTGGGCTATATGGATATCCCCGACAATGTGATGGTGGATATCGAGCATATCAACAAGCTGCCCCGGGAGCAGGTGGTCATCATCTCCACCGGCAGCCAGGGGGAGACTATGTCCGCCCTGTACAGAATGGCCTTCTCCGGCCATAAGCAGGTCAGCGTTGACGCGGGGGACAGGGTCATCATATCCGCCTCCGCCATTCCCGGCAATGAGAACACTATCAGCCGCGTTATTGACGAGCTTTTCCACAAGGGCGCGGAGGTCATATATGACCGCAATACCGATCTTCACGTGTCGGGTCACGCCTCTCAGGAGGAGCATAAAATGATGATGGCGCTCGTTAAGCCCAAGTTTTTTATCCCGGTCCACGGCGAGTACAGAATGCTCGTAAAGCACGCTGAGATAGCAAAGCTTATGGGTGTCGCGCCGAAGAACATCGTCATCGCTGAAAACGGCAACGTCATCGAGCTTACAAAGAAGTCCGTCAAATGCGGTGAGAGCGTGCCCGCCGGGGCGATTCTGGTGGACGGCAGCGGCATAGGCGAGGTGAGCAGCGTCGTCATGCGCGACAGGCATCGCCTTGCCGAGGACGGCATGATAGTCGTTGTACTGCCGTATTCCTCGGAGGATCGCTGCCTGACAGCTCCGCCGGAGATAGTGACTCGAGGCTTTATCTATGTAAAAGAGGCGGAGCAGCTGATGGACGAGCTCAAGCGTGTGGTCATCGAGTCGGTGGACGCCTGCGAGTCCCAGCATATCTCCGACTATTCAACAATAAAGAGCCGCGTCAAGAACAATCTCTCTGGCTTCCTGTATAAGACCACCCGCCGCAGCCCCATGATCCTGCCTGTCATATCTGAGGTCTGAGCCTATGAATATCCAGATTTTCGGGCGCTCAAAGTGCTTTGACACAAAAAAGGCTCAGCGCTGGTTCAAGGAGCGCCGGAT
>DKYJ01000006.1:8483-8812 GCA_002493305.1 Clostridiales bacterium UBA7103
GCGCTGGTTCAAGGAGCGCCGGATAAAGTTCCAGCTTGTGGACATTGACCGCTTCGGCATGAGCAGGGGAGAGCTTGGAAGCGTTAAAAACGCCGTCGGGCTTGAGGCCATGCTCAACACCGCTGACCCTGATTATCCGCTGGTGCAGTATCTCGCGACTGACGCGGCAAAGCTCGATAAGCTCTTCGAGCAGCCGTGGCTTATAAAAACTCCCGTCGTGCGCAACGGTAAACAGGCCACCGTGGGCTACTGCCCCGATGTCTGGAAAAATTGGGAATAAAAACTTCGTTTAGTGAAGAATTAAGAGTGAATAGTGAAAAATATAATCC
>DKYJ01000003.1 GCA_002493305.1 Clostridiales bacterium UBA7103
ATATGGAAATTTACTGCATCATACTGTGATGTACCAAAAGCCGGTGAGCTTGTCGACGGTTCCGTTCCTGATATCTTCCTTGGGGTTAAAGTATCCAGTGACAGTCTCCGGTCGGTTCAGACTCTTCAGCTGTACGTCAAGCATATCTGCGATGATGTTGGCCTGCTCTTCACTCTGGCAGAAGATATATTTCCCATCCGTATACATCTGGTTGTTCTGCCCGACAACGTATCCGGGCAGGAGCTCTGAGATGTCGGGGAGAGCCTCCAGAATAGCCTTAAAGGGGTCGGGGTGTTCCTTGGCCAGGGTTTCAGAGAGGAACCAAGTCACTTTGAAATCGTCCGGGCGGAAAGCTCCAACCGATTTCAGAATGGTATTTACCAGCTTCGCGTGTTTTGAAAAGAGCCATTTGAACACGGAGCCGAAAGCCGACCAGCACAGCGTAAAGGCAAAGCCTATAAAGGCGAGCAAAAGCGCAAAGCCTGTTAATGCGGCCGTCTGCCCCTGATAGTAAGGGAGAATATACGCCTCCATTGACATAATGCAGTAAATATAGATCTTGGGATTGATAAACTGCAGCAGCAGTCCTGACAGAAAGCCCTCGTGGACATGATTTTCTTCCACGCCGTCGCTGCTCCGGAAGGTCTCCCACGCAAGGCAGAGCATATAGGCCGCGCCCAAAATCAACATGGGTATCCTGATTTTGGGGATAATGCTTGAAAGCATACTGCAAAACGCCGTACACAGCAGCATCACAATAGAAAAGCCCAGACCTATACCGAAATTGAAGGGGAGCGCACCACGAAAGCCCTTGCGGCTTCCGTTCGACATGGACATGATATTGTTTGGCCCCGGGGTCACCGCCGTAACTACTGCGTATGTAAGAAAAGAAAACCAGCTAAACATATTTGACAACCGACCTTCCATTTGGTACTATATGAGCGAAAATTCCAGCATATTGTATTTCTTTTATATTATAACAACAGTCTAATATATTGTCAACAGCGGGTTTTCCGCGGGAGGAAAAACATGGATGTAACAAATATCGTGGCCGCAAATGTCAAAAAAATCCGCGAGCAGAAAAAGCTGACTCTGGACGCTGCGGCTGAGCTGACCGGAGTTTCCAGAAGTATGCTGGCTCAAATTGAAAAGGGCGATGTCAACCCCACAATCTCTGTCGTATGGAAGATCGCCAATGGCTACAAAGTTTCTTTCACCTCTCTGGTCGAGAAAAAGGATAATGAAATCTGCGTTATCCGTCAGGCCGATACTCAGCCCCTGCGCGAGAATGACGAGAACTACCTGAATTACCCGGTTTTCCCGTTTGATGAGAAAAAGCTTTTTGAAACATACCGTATTATAATCGAGCCCTCCGGTGAGTTGACCGCTCAGGCACATCTGAACGGGGCGGAGGAATATTTCACTGTTTTTGCCGGAGAAGTGGAAATCGTGGTCGCAGACGAGAGCTATTTTCTTTCCCGGGGCGATTCTATCCGCTTTTTCGCAAATGTGCCGCACATTTACCGCAATATCGGGGAAGAGCGTGCGGAGCTGAGCATGTTGATTTACTATCACCGGTAAAAAACTGTTAATTGGAGACAATAATCAGCGGACATTTATCAAAAAAACACCCCTGAAGATCCTGTCCGGATTTTTAGACGCCCGACCAAAAATTAAATTTTCTTAAGCAATTCACTTGACATAACACCTCAGAGGGGATAAAATAAAACGAATCGCGCCGGGCTGCCATGGGGAGGCTGCCCCGCGCTGTCACCACTCAACTTCGACGGGCGCGTTTTATGGCTCGTCTTTTTGAAAACGCAGACGCTGAACAAATCGCCTCGGCGCTGCGTCAGAAGAAACAGACTCCGTTCCCTTTCCGCTTATAGCGAAAGCTGAACATCCGTCGGTTCCTTCTTCCTTTCCAAACCGAACCCGCTGACGCTGGGCTTCGGTTTGGCTCGGGGAACTACAAGCGAGATTTACAAAATCAGTAACCCACCGCAAGCTTCAAAAATTTACGAAGAATGGAGGTGTGTTTACTTACTATGTCACCGATTTTATGGATTGTTATTATAGCCGTTACGGCGGTTATTTGCTTTATTCTCGGCGTCACCTACCGGAAAAAGGTAGGCGAGCGTGAGATCGCCAGTGCTGAGGAAGAAGCCAAGCGTATAATAAATGAATCAATAAAAAGCGCGGAGAGCAAGAAAAGAGAGGCTCTCCTGGAGGCAAAGGAAGAAATACACAAGAGCCGCTCAGAGCATGAGCGGGAAGTCAGGGAGCGCCGCAGCGAGCTCCAGAAGCAGGAGCGCCGCCTTCAGCAGAAGGAGGAAAACCTCGACCGCAAGCTGGACGCGGTAGAGAAAAAGAGCGAGACGCTCAACAACAAGATCGCCGCTGTTGAAGCTCAGCAGCAGGAGATAGCCACGATCAAAAGGGGTCAGCTCGAGATGCTGGAGAAAATCTCCGGCTTCTCCATTGAGGACGCCAAAGCCTATCTTATCGCCAATGTTAAGGACGATGTGACCCACGAGATGGCGATGAAGATAAAGGAGATCGAGGCTCAGTACAAGGAAGAAGCCGATGAGCGGGCAAGAGAGATCATTTCCACCGCCATCCAGCGCTGCGCCGCCGACCACGCCAGTGAGATAACTGTCTCCGTCGTACCCCTCCCCAACGATGAGATGAAGGGCCGCATTATCGGCCGTGAAGGGCGCAATATACGCAGCATCGAGACGCTCACTGGCTGCGACCTGATCATTGACGATACTCCAGAGGCCATCACCGTATCCAGCTTTGACCCTGTCCGCCGCGAGGTGGCAAGGCTCGCGCTGGAAAAGCTCATTCAGGATGGGCGCATACACCCCGCCCGTATCGAGGAAATGGTCGCCAAGGCACAGCGCGAGGTCAACGCCACCATCAAGGCCGAGGGCGAGCGCGCCGTGTTCGAGACTAATATCCACGGGCTCAACCCCGAGCTTATAAAGCTGCTGGGCAGAATGAAATACCGCACCAGCTACGGGCAGAATGTGCTTAACCACTCTATCGAGGTTTCCCATATCGCGGGTCTGCTCGCCTCCGAGCTTGGCGTTGATGTGAACATCGCAAAGCGCGCGGGTCTGCTCCACGATCTTGGCAAGGCCATTGACCATGAGGTCGAGGGCAGCCACGTGACCATCGGCGTGGACATTGCAAGGAAGTATAAGGAGTCCGAGGCGATCATTCACTGCATTGAAGCCCACCACGGCGATGTGGAGCCGCACACTGTCGAGGCCTGCCTCGTTCAGGCGGCGGACGCTATATCCGCCTCCCGTCCCGGCGCCCGCAGGGAAAATATCGAGAACTATGTAAAACGTCTCGAGAAGCTGGAGGAGGTCTCCAAGAGCTTCCCCGGCATCGCCAGCTCCTATGCCATTCAGGCCGGGCGCGAGATACGCATCATGGTCAAGCCCGAGGATGTGAGCGAGGACCAGATGGTTCTGCTGGCAAGGGACATCGCCAAGAAGATAGAGGAAGAACTGACCTACCCCGGCCAGATCAAAGTCCATCTTCTGCGCGAGACCAAGGCTGTGGACTACGCCAAATAATATTAAAACTGCCTTTGCCGAAATCGGCAAAGGCAGTTTTTTAAGTTCATCCCTCGTCGGTGACGGTGTCACTGCGGAAGAGCAGGGAAATGCACCACAGCGCCGCAAGCCCCACAAGGGTGTAGATAACGCGGCTGACCGTAGCGGTCTGGCCGCCGAAGATCCACGCCACAATGTCAAAGCGGAACAGGCCCACGCTGCCCCAGTTTATGCCGCCGATGATGGCCAGCACAAGAGCAATGCGATCCATAATCATAGATTCAATCTCCTCTCGTTTTTTTAAGCAAGCACTGGATAATTCATCGCTTACTTGGGCGGAAAATAATTTTCCCACCGTTGCTTTTCCGCTCTATTTTGCCCGGGCGGAAAGAAATTATACATTCGACAAAAGTAGTGTTTTTTCGCTCTTTACAAATGGATAAATTTGGACTATCTTATACTCACAGCTTATCCAATTGGTCTTTCACATGAAAGACCCGGCTCATATCTTTATCCCACAACCCTGTTTAGCGGACTGAGTTACTCAGTCCGCACTTTTTATCAAAGAAGCTTCAATCCGTTCGCGCAAAGTGGTTTTTCCGAGGTACAGAAGGTGAATTGCCCCGTAGGGGCAATAGAGGCCATCCTGGGGTGCGCCCCCGGAAAAAACGGATTTTAAATTCCTTTGCCGCTTCCGTGCGGCGAACTCTGCGAGGCTTTTTACGGTTTTCGGTCACGCCCCCTGCTCCTCGGCAGATAGATGACCGCCCAGACTGCGGCGAGCATAGGCAGATATCCAAGAATGTAGCCGGGTCTGCCTAAAAACGAGAACAGCTCCAGCGGTGAATTTGGAGCGGGGCAGTTCAAAAACATGAAATTTGTCCCCGCCGCAAGGTTGAAGATATATACCGGGACGGCAATGAGCAGCATAAGCCCCAGACAGGCGGGCAGCAGCCTGCTTTCCCGGCGGATATCCCCGGCGGCGAGCTGCATTAACACATAGGCGACTATGAGGGCGTGTATGGTGAAATTAAACACGCTTATCACGCTCCCCGTAGGGTATGCCGTCCAGTCCGGGAACAATACTGCCGCCAGCGCCCCGGGCATACAAAAGGCCAGCAGAAATTGAGCGCTGAGCCCGCCCGGACGCAGCGCGTGAAACAGGCAGATATATACCGCTATGCCGCACAGATGCAGCGGCAGCCGCTCCACGCCGTATTCCCCCGCCGCCATCAGCAGCGCGGCGCGAAAAAGCGCCAGCGCGGCGTTTCCGCCGGCAATGAGCAGGCGCAGCGTCCTTCTCCGTTTTCCGCCGCCTCGGCGGTAAAAAACACAAAAGGCTCCTGTAAAGGCAAAAATGAGCAGCAAATGCAATAGATGCGCCGCGGAAAAATGCTCAAACCCGGCTTCAGAGCCGCCGAAAAGGGGAAATATCAAAAATTTTTGCACAAGTTCCATAACACAATAGAATATTATTTACGCCTTTCTAAATAATATGCTCAAATTTGTCTTTTCCTGTTGACATTCACAGAAAATTCATTATAATAAGCTCAACTGAACAAAGTATGATAGAGGCGCGATGCTCAAGAGTAGCTCCACGAAAGCGGCGGGAACCGCGGGAGTGAAAGGGTGTATCGCCGAAGGGTTTCCGGCTTCCCGGTCGGTTTCGCCTGGGTCGTCGGATAATATCCGGCGGACTGTCGCCTTGAGTATGCGCTTCGCGCCTGCTCAGGAGCGGAGAGCTGTCGGGCTTATATGTTTTATATGGTCATGAACAGTATCTGCTCTGTTCATGATTTTTCTTTTATTTGGAGGGTCACAAAATGAACCGTTCCCGCAGAATCATCACTGTGCTGCTGCTTGTTATCATGGCAGCCGCCCTGCTGACCGTCACCGCCTTTGCCGAGGGCGACGGCGCAGCTTCCATCGCTTGCCCCACCTGCAACGGCACCGGCGTTTTCTCCGGCGCAGAGTGCGGCGACTGTGAAGGCGCAGGTGTGCTCACTTCTGACAGCAGCATGGCCTTTTCCTTCTGGGCGCTTGTCCCGCCCATTGTGGCTATCGTCCTGGCGCTGATAACCAAGGAGGTCTACTCCTCCCTGTTCGTCGGCATAGTGCTGGGCGGCCTGTTCTACACCAACTTCAGCCCCATAACCGGGCTTGACGCCATCGTGAACGAGGGCATGGTTCCCGCCGTTGCCGACAACGCGGGCATCTTCCTCTTCCTCGTCATTCTCGGTATCTTGGTGTCTCTCATCAACAAGGCCGGCGGCTCCGCCGCCTTCGGCCGCTGGGCGGAGACGCATATCCACTCCAAGGTCGGCGCAATGCTCGCCACCTTCTTCCTCGGTGTGCTGATCTTTGTCGATGACTACTTCAACTGCCTCGCCGTCGGCTCTGTTATGCGCCCCATCTGTGAGAGCCAGAAGGTCTCCCGGGCAAAGCTCGCCTTCCTCATTGACGCCACCGCCGCTCCCATCTGCATGATAGCGCCTATCTCCTCTTGGGCAGCCGCTGTGTCCGGCGTTGTGGAGGACTACAACGGCATCGAGCTTTTTGTCCGTGCCATTCCCTATAATTTCTACTCCCTGCTGATGATCGTCTTTGTAGTAGCCATGATCGTCATGCGCGTTGACTACGGCCCCATGCTCACCCATGAGCGCAGCGCCGAGGGCGGCAACGACAGGCCCATGGCCGGTGCCGCTGCCGCCGCTCCCGAGGGTAACCCCCGCGGCAGAGTTATCGACCTTATTCTTCCCGTTGTAGTGCTCATTATCTCCTGCACCGTGGGTCTTGCCTATGTCGGCGGCTTCTTCGGGGACGATCCCGCCTATGCCGGCAATTTCGTTGAGGCTTTTGCCAACACCGACGCTTTCGCCGCCCTGCCTTGGGGCTCCCTGATAGCTCTGGTGTTCACCCTGATCTACTTCTGGTGCCGCAGGCTCATCGGCTTCAAGGAATCCATGCAGTGCATACCTCAGGGCTTTAACAACATGGTGCCCGCCATCATCATTCTGACCTTCGCGACCTCCCTGAAGAACATGACCGGTCTGCTGGGCGCAAAGTACTTCGTGGCCACCGTGATGAACACCGCCGCGGGCGCTCTGTTCACCTTCCTGCCTGCCATCATCTTCTTGGTTGCCTGCCTGCTCAGCTTCTCCACCGGCACCAGCTGGGGCACCTTCGGTATACTCATTCCCATCGTCACCTATGTGTTCCCCGCGGACAGCACCCTGTTCATCATCGGCGTCTCCGCCTGCCTTGCCGGCGCTGTGTTCGGCGACCACTGCTCCCCCATCTCCGACACTTCCATTATGGCTTCCGCCGGTGCTCAGTGCGACCATGTTGAGCATATCTCCACGCAGCTGCCCTACGCCATCACAGTCGGCGCGATCTGCTTTGTGAACTATATCCTTGCGGGTCTTATCCAGAACGTGTTCATCTGCCTTGCGATAGGCATCGTTCTGGTGCTCGGGACGCTGTTCGTTATCCGTTCCGTCAACTCGAAGAAGACCGCCGCGTAAGCAAAAACAGCAAATACTCAATATTTCAAACTCCGCCCCGCTGAAATTAAAATTCAGCGGGGCTTTTTTCGTTATTTTTTCTGTTGAATCTATTGAAATTCATGCCTGTTTGCCGTACAATATTCCGGCGCGGGGCGCTTTGCCGCCCGCGTGTTTTTGCGAAAGGGAGAATTTACAATGACCGCATTACTGTCTCTGTCCGTGGCGATGTTCGCCGGATTGATGATGACAAGACTTATAAAGCGCTTCCACCTGCCGGATGTGACCGCATATCTCGTGGCAGGGGTGCTCATCGGCCCCTGTGCCATCGGCGCGCTCAACCTGCCGGGCATAGGCTTTAACAGCTATGATCAGTTGGAGGGCGTGAGCCTGATATCCAATGTGGCGCTGGGCTTCATTGCTTTTTCGATCGGCAACGAATTTCGCCTGTCTCAGCTGCGGGAGACAGGCAAGCAGGCGCTGGTCATCGGCGTGCTTCAGGCCGTCGTTACCACGTTTTTGGTGGACGCGGCGCTGATTACCTTCCACCTGCTGCGGCCTGATGTGCTGTCCATGCCCGCCGCCATTACGCTGGGCGCCATCGCCGCCGCGACAGCCCCCGCCGCCACTCTGATGGTGGTGCGCCAGTACAAGGCCAAGGGCCCGCTGACGGATCTACTGCTGCCTATCGTGGCGCTGGACGACGCGGTGGGGCTTGTGCTGTTTGCCGTGTCCTTCGGTATCGCCAAGGCGCTGGGCAGCGGCAGCGTGGATATTTACAGCATACTTTTCAATCCTCTTATTGAGATCACTGCCTCCCTGCTGCTGGGGGCTCTTGCCGGCTGGGTGCTGACGCTGACAGAAAAAATGTTCAACTCCAACACCAACCGCCTTGCCATGACCATCAGCTTTGTGTTTTTGACCGTTGCCCTGAGCATGCTGAAGATACCTCTCGGCCCGGTGACGCTGGGCTTTTCCTCCCTGCTGGTGTGCATGATGCTGGGCAGTGTTTTCTGCAATCTCTGTCCCCTGTCCGCTGAGATCATGGAAAACTCCGACCGCTGGACTGCGCCGCTGCTGGTGCTGTTTTTCGTCATATCCGGGGCGGAGCTGGAGCTTGGAGTGTTCGTGCAGTTCAGCTCAGTGCTGGTTGGCATTGTGTATATTCTCGCCCGTTCCGCCGGTAAATATCTGGGAGCCCGCGGCTCCGCGAAAATGATGCACTGCGGCAGGAACGTGGTGGACTATCTGGGCATAACCCTGCTGCCGCAGGCAGGCGTCGCGCTGGGCATGTGCGTTACGGCCTCCACCCTGCCCGGTGACGGGGCGCTGATAAGAAACATCGTGCTCTTCGCCGTGCTGATCTATGAGCTTGTCGGCCCGGTGATGACCAAATGGGCGCTTACAAAGGCCGGGGATATCCAGCCCAAGGGCGAAGATGTCCTGCGCCGCAGGGAAGAAAAGCTGCGCCAAGCCGGGGTAAAATGAGGAATAATATGTGACCCGCAGTTCAACATTGAGCTGCGGGTCACATTTTTTGTGTTTTTCCATAATCTTGCGCCGCACCCACTTGCTTCCCCTTAAGGGGGCTGTCCTGCGGCGGGGTAAGATAGGAGAAGAGAGTGTGCGTCAACTTTCTTGATGTCAAGAAAGTTGCAAAGAAACATTTAAGAGGGGAAGATTTCGTTTTCTTCCCCTCTTAAAAATCTCCCTAATTGAAACGAGTAAAGAGGTGTGCCTCTTTACGATCTCCCGTGCATGGCGGAAAATTAAGCAATAAGTTTAGCTTGCGTCAGGTTTCAATGCAAAGGGGAAAGATCAGCGCTGTCCAGAGCCTCCCCTTACGCAGGGAGGCCTTTGATGCTGTGCAAATTCTCGTCAGAAGCGCTGAAAATTAGCTCCATTCCACTGCCTCCCTCGTCAGAAGGAGCCTTGGGTATGGTGCAATTCTAAACACAGCCGCACTCACTTGCTTCCCCCTGAGGGGGAAGTGGCGAGCTTGCGAGCCGATAGGGGGCTGCTCTGCGGCGGGGTACGACAGAAGAACAAAGTTATAGTCAACTCTGTCGCAAAACGGCCTCCCTTCAGTCAGCTTCGCTGACAGCTCCCCCTCATGGGGAGCCAAGATGGGTGCGTAGTTTGTTTTGTGCTTCTGCCGCGATTTACGCCAATCCCATGCCTCCCTCTGACGAGGGAAGTGGGCAGGTTATAAGGTGACAAAACTGCAACAAAGCGTAGCTGTTGCAGTTTTGAGAGGAAGAACAAGCGAATATAGTGCAGTTTTCGTCACGCTTGGCGGAAACGGAACGACATGAGTTTGTTCTGACGAGACGGAAGGAGAGAAGATAAAAGACCGCAACTGGGAAATGTCTCTCAAATCTCTCTCCCTCAGTCAGCTTCGCTGACAGCTCATCTCCGCGCTAAGAGCCGCCGCGATGCGGCGGTTGCGCTCCGAAACGCGCCTGCGGGCGCAGCCTCGTCAGAGGGAGACTTGGGTATGGTGCAATTTCAAACTCCGCCGCATGTTTCCTCCCGCTTGTTGTGGGTACATTCACAATATTCTTTTTTTACTGTCGCGCGTATAATCTTATGCAATAGTTTAATAACTGTTGTTTAACAGTTGGCGTATATTTTGCTGCTCCATTTTGATAGCATATATTAAACCGTTGTTATACTGTTTACTGGAAGTGAGTCATATGCCGACAAACAAAACGCCATTTACATTCAACATAAAGAACGAGTATTTGGAAAAAATGCGGCATATCGCCAAACGCGAAACAAGAAGTTTAAGCAATCTTCTTGAGCATCTTTGCAAGCTTTACATAGAAGAATATGAGCAAAACAATGGCAAAATCGAATTGGACAATGTAGATGTTGCAAATTCCCGCGCTGTATAAATATATCCGGGATAGAACACCCTTTAGTATTATGATCCTTTGGTGATGATATGTATTTTTGCATTGACTTTAGCGATTGGGACAGAGACCAGCTCCCCTTTGACAATACGGACGCTCTGCTGGAGTTTTATTTGGAAAAAGCCCGAAGCGGCAAGAGCAATGAGCCTATCCCGGAGCTTTCCAAAATACCGGTATTCCGCGGCGTTTTTCGCCGGGCGATGTGCCTCGCGTCCGCGCAGAATATGAAAGTTGAGGTCGTGTTCGTAAAGAACATGCTGGGTATGCTCCGTCTGAGTGCCGAGACGCTCACCTGCCGGGAGGAATACAATGACCGGACGAGAAAAAGCTTCCTTGAGCTGTTCGGAAAGGCAAAGGAGTTCTGTATATCCCCCCATGAGCGCGGGATATGTCTTGAAATGTATTATGACTTATATTAAAAAGCTCACGGTTGGCCGTGAGTTTTTTCTTCATTCAACGGTGACGGATTTTGCCAGATTACGGGGCTTATCAATGTCGCAGCCGCGCTGAAGCGCCACATAATAGGCGAAAAGCTGCATTGGCACAACACCCAGCGTCGGCCGGAAGATGATATGGGTGTCGGGAATGGCGAGCGTGTTTTCCACGGTCTTTTTAAGCTCGTCGCGCTTGCTTTCGCAGGTCAGCGCCAGCACATCGGCGCCCCTTGCCTTGACCTCAACAATATTCGAAACGCTCTTGTCAAAAAGCGGCGAGTAGGTACACAGGGCAACCACCAGCGTGCCGTTTTCGATGAGAGAGATAGTGCCGTGCTTAAGCTCACCGGCGGCGTAGGCCTCACTGTGGATATAGGATATCTCCTTGAGCTTGAGGCTGGATTCAAGGCCAAGGGCAAAGTCCAGATTGCGCCCGATATAGAACACGGAGTTGTGGTTAAAGTACCGGGAGGCGAGATACTGTATCTCGTCCGTATCGCGGAGCACGGCCTCCAGCTTTTGGGGCAGCAGCTCAAGCTCCGCCACGATCTCCGCATACTCCGCCTCGGAGATGCTGCCGCTCTGCCGGGCGAAATACACTCCCAGCATATCCAGCAGCACAAGCTGGGTGCTGTATGCCTTGGTCGTGGCAACGGCTATCTCCGGCCCGGCCCAGGTGTAGAGCACATCGTCCGACTCCCTGGCTATGGAGCTGCCCACCACGTTGACGATGGACAGGATACGCGCGCCGCGCTTTTTGGCCTCGCGGAGGGCGGCCATGGTGTCCAGTGTCTCACCGGACTGGCTGATGACTATGACAAGGCTCTTATCGTCCACCAGAGGGTCTGCGTACCGAAACTCCGAGGCCAGCATGACCTCCACCGGGCGGCGCAGCAGCCGCTCCAGATTATACTTGCCCACCATGCCCACATGGTAGGACGAGCCGCAGGCGATGATAAAGATGCGGCTGACGGAGCTTATATAGTCTTCGGGCATTTTCAGCTCGTCAAAGCATATCCGCCCGTCCTTGAGCCGAGGGGATATGGTCTTGCGCACGGCCTCGGGCTGCTCCATGATCTCCTTGAACATGAAATGTGGATAGCCGCCCTTTTCCGCGGCGCTGATATCCCAGTCGATAGTGCTGTGCTGCTTTGTGACCGGGCCGCCCAGCGCGTCGAACACCTCGATGCTATCGGGCCGGACGACAGCCACCTCGCCGTCCTCCATATAGGCCACATCGCGGGTGTACTTGATGATGGCGGTCACATCGGAGGCGATGAAATTGCAGCCCTTGCCATAGCCCAGCAGCAGGGGTGCGTCCTTCCGCGCGGCAATGAAGCAGCCGGGCATATCCGCGCACATGATGCCCAGGGCGTAGGCCCCCTCGATACGGTCGAGTGTGCGGTACACCGCGTCCATAAGGTCGCCGCTGTCTTTATAATAAAACTCCAGAAGCTGTGCCACGACCTCGGAATCCGTCTCCGAGCGGAAGCTGACGCCCCGGGCGGAGAGGGAAGCGCGAATTTCCATGTAGTTCTCTATTATGCCGTTATGCACCACGGCGATGCGGCTGTCCTCGCTCAGGTGGGGATGGGAGTTGACATCGTTAGGCTCTCCATGGGTGGCCCAGCGGGTATGCCCTATGCCGGTGCAGCCCTCAAGCGCCCCGCCTTTGTCTATAAGTTCCCGCAGGACTTTGAGCCTGCCCTTTGTCTTTCTGACCTGGAGCGCGCCCTCCGGCGACAGCACCGCCACACCCGCTGAATCATAGCCTCTGTATTCCAAATGCTCGAGCCCGTCAAGCAGTATGGGCACTGCCTGCTCCCGACCTGTAAAGCCAACTATTCCGCACATATATATCAACTCCCTGTTAAGCAAAAAATACTGTTGTATTATAGCACCATATGCCCACCGGCGCAATAAGTCTGAGGAAGATTTTACTATTACGCGAAATATCTTCGGTATTAGATTTTGTCATGGTCGATTCTTGAAAATTAAGCCCGACAGGGCTTGAAATCCGGGATATTTTAGGGTAAAATACCTCTCGGTGTCCCGGAAGATCAAATTCTTTCGGGACACTATATTTTGTGTTCAAAACGGTTACAAGGCGGTAAAGTTTCTATATCTTGTGATTTTTCTCTTGACAAAGGCCGTATATCCTCGTATTATAGCTCTTGCAGCCGGCAATCAATGCCGAGCGAGCAAGAGAGGTAGATATGCTTATATCAGGTTTACAAAAGCTCACCCTGCTGGACTACCCCGGGCAGGTCGCCTGTACGGTGTTCACCGGCGGGTGCAATTTTCGCTGTCCCTTCTGCCACAACGCGCCCCTGGTGCTGCCGGAGCAGCTTGCCCATGACAGCAGCGAGCAGGCCGTGCTTGATTTTTTGAAAAAGCGTGTGGGCGTTTTGGACGGCGTGGCCATAACCGGCGGCGAGCCGCTGCTGCACAAGGACATTCCCGCATTTTTGGAGAAGGTTCGCGCGCTGGGATATAAAATAAAGCTGGACACCAACGGCTCTTTCCCCGAAAGGCTTGAGGAGATAGTCCGCGCCGGGCTTGTGGACAGAGTGGCGATGGACATTAAAAACGCTCCTGAGCTTTACTCCGCCGCCGTCGGCGTTGATGTCAGCATGGATGATATTGAGCGCTCAAAGGCGTTTTTGCTCTCCGGCGTGATCGACTATGAGTTCCGCACGACGGTGGTCAAGGGGCTGCACACCAGAGAGAGCATCATAGGCGCGGCCAGATGGATACAAGGCGCAAAGGAGTATTATCTCCAGCAGTTTAAGGACTCCGGCAATGTGATAGCTATTTCGGGGCTGGGCGCCTTTGACGAAAAGGAAATGCACGCGCTCTGCGACGCGGCGGCGGAATTTGTCCCCGCGGTTCAGGTTCGCGGTGTGTAAGATATATAGAGAAGTAATACAGGGAGGATAAGGAGAATGTATCAGGTCATCAAGCGCGACGGGAAGGTCGTTGATTTCGACATAAACAAGATAGCCGGCGCGATAAAGAAGGCTTTTGAAGCCACCAGCACGGAGTATAACGACAGCGTTATCGATTTTCTGGCGCTGAAGGTCTCCGCCGATTTTCTGAGCAAGATAAAAGACGGAAAGGTTTCCGTGGAAGATATTCAGGACAGCGTTGAGGCAGTGCTCTCCCGCGGCGGGTATGAGACTGTTGCCAAGGCCTATATTCTTTACCGCAAGCAGCGCGAGAAGCTGCGCAACATGAAGTCCACCTACCTTGACTATAAGGAGACTGTGGACAAGTATCTGAACGTGCTGGACTGGCGCGTGAAGGAGAACTCCACCGTCACCTATTCCGTGGGCGGTCTGATCCTCTCCAACTCCGGCGCGATCACCGCCAACTACTGGCTCAGCGAGGTCTACGATCAGGAGATAGGCGACGCGCACCGCAACTGCGACATTCACCTGCACGATCTGTCCATGCTCACCGGTTACTGCGCCGGCTGGAGCCTCAAGCAGCTCATTCAGCAGGGTCTTGGTATCCCGGGCAAGATCAATTCCTCTCCGGCAAGCCACCTCTCCACCCTCTGCAACCAGATGGTCAACTTCCTCGGCATAATGCAGAACGAGTGGGCCGGCGCTCAGGCTTTCTCCTCCTTTGACACCTATCTTGCCCCCTTTGTCAAGGTGGACAACCTCAGCTACAAAGAGGTCAAGCAGTGCATCCAGTCCTTTGTCTTCGGCGTGAACACTCCCTCCCGCTGGGGCACTCAGGCCCCCTTCTCCAACATCACGCTGGATTGGACAGTGCCCGCCGACCTGAAGGATATGCCCGCTATCGTCGGCGGCAAGGAGATGGACTTCACCTACGGCGACTGCAAGGCCGAGATGGATATGGTCAACAAGGCCTTTATCGACATCATGATCGAGGGCGACGCCAATGGCCGCGGCTTCCAGTACCCCATCCCTACCTACTCCATCACCCGTGACTTTGACTGGTCTCCCTCCGAGAACAACAAGCTCCTCTTCGAGATGACCGCCAAGTACGGCACACCTTATTTCTCAAACTACATCAACTCCGATATGGAGCCGTCCGACGTGCGCTCCATGTGCTGCCGTCTGCGCCTTGACCTGCGCGAGCTGCGCAAGAAATCCGGCGGCTTCTTCGGCTCCGGCGAGAGCACCGGCTCCATCGGCGTTGTGACCATCAATATGCCCCGCATCGCCTATCTCTCCAAGGATGAGACGGAGTTTTACGCAAGGCTCGATAAGATGATGGATCTTGCCGCCCGCTCCCTGAAGATAAAGCGCGATGTTATCACAAAGCTGCTGGAGGGCGGCCTCTACCCCTACACCAAGTATTATCTGGGCACCTTTGAAAACCACTTCTCCACCATCGGCCTTGTGGGCATGAACGAGGCCGGCCTCAACGCCAAGTGGATAAGAGCCGACATGACCAGCCCCAAGTGCCAGGAGTTTACAAAGCAGGTGCTCAACCATATGCGCGAGCGGCTGAGCGATTATCAGGAGCAGTACGGCGACCTGTATAACCTTGAGGCCACCCCCGCCGAGTCCACCTCATACCGCCTTGCAAAGCACGATGTTGAGACTTACCCCGACATCATCACCGCGGCAGAGCCCGGCGGCACGCCCTATTACACCAACAGCTCCCACCTGCCCGTGGGCTACACTGAGGATATCTTCGAGGCGCTGGACATTCAGGACGAGCTCCAGACACTCTATACCTCGGGCACAGTGTTCCATGCTTTCCTGGGCGAGAAGCTGCCCAGCTGGGAAGCCGCGGCAAATCTGGTGCGTAAGATCGCGGAGAACTACAAGCTGCCATACTACACCCTCTCCCCCACCTATTCCGTCTGCAAGAACCATGGCTACCTCACCGGCGAGCAGTTCACCTGCCCCGAGTGCGGCGAGGCCGCGGAGGTGTACAGCCGCATAACCGGCTACTACCGCCCCGTGCAGAATTGGAACGCCGGAAAGACGCAGGAGTATAAGGAGCGCAAGACCTACGACATTGATAACTCCGTGCTCAGGCACAGCGGCCCCGTAAACGCTGAGGCTGAGGCTCCTGAGGCTCCTGCCGCCGCTGAGGGCGAGAACCGCGCCATCCTCTTCGCGACGCCCACCTGCCCCAACTGCCGCATTGCCTGCTCCTACCTCGACAAGGCCGGCTTTGCCTATGAAAAGCTCATGGCTGAGGAGAACGCTGAGCTTGCCACCCATTACGGTGTGAAACAGGCGCCCACTCTGGTTCTGGTGAAGGACGGCGGCTTTGAAAAGCTGGCCGGCGCCGGCGCGATAAAGCAATACCTAAACAGCATAGCCTGAGTAAGCATTATAAAATAAAATGTACACCGAAGGGGCTCACTCCTTCGGTGCACATATATATGGGAGAAAAGACAATGTATGACATTATTATAATCGGCGGCGGCCCCGCAGGGCTGACCGCGGCGACCTACGCCTGCCGCGCGGGCAAGAGCGTGCTAGTGATAGAGAAAAACGTCTTTGGCGGGCAGATCACCTGGTCGCCGAGAGTTGAAAACTTTCCGGGCTTTATGTCCATAAGCGGCACGGAGCTTGGCGACAAGCTTCTTGAGCAAGCCATGGAGCAGGGCGCAGAGGTCGAGCTTGAGGAGGTCGCCTCCGTCAGCTGTGGGGATATAAAAACCGTCACCGCCGTGTCCGGAGCGGAGTATCAGGGCAGGGCCGTGATTATCGCCACCGGCGCAAGGCCCCGCATGTTGGGCCTTCCCCGCGAGGCGGAGCTTGTTGGCAGCGGCGTTTGCTTTTGTGCCGTGTGCGACGGAGCATTTTATAAAGGCCAGCCCGTTGCTGTCTGCGGCGGGGGCAACAGCGCCCTTCAGGATGCCCTGCTTTTGAGTGAAAAGTGCTCAAAGGTCTATCTCATCCACCGCCGTGACAGCTTTCGCGGTGAAGCGAAGCTGGTGGAAGCGCTGGAGAAGCGGGCTAATGTGGAGTTTATCCTCAATGCCAGGGTCACAGAGCTGCTGGGCGACAGCGAGCTTCGCGGCATCGTGGTGGAGCAGGCGGGAGCTTCACGCACCATAGAGCTATCGGGGCTTTTCGTCGCCGTGGGGCACAGCCCGGATTTAACTGCTTTTGAAAACCTGCTGAGCCTCAACACCGCGGGCTATGCCGCAAGCGCCGAGGACTGCCGCACAGACAGCGCCGGGATTTTCGTTGCTGGGGACTGCCGGGCAAAGAGCGTCCGCCAGCTCACCACCGCCGTGGCCGACGGCGCCTGCGCCGCCCTCGCCGCCTGCGAATATCTGGATAGATAAGTCAAAAAGCCGTGCAAACTGCACGGCTTTTAATTTATATTTTATATGCTTCACCCTATCAACTTCATTATCATCTCACCGACGCCGCCATGGTTATTGTCGCTGTCGGTACACATATCGGCGGCGGCCTTGGCGGAATCCGCGCCGTTTGACATGGCAATCCCAAGGCCCGCAGCCTTGAGCATGGTAATATCATTGCTGGCATCGCCGAAGCATACGACGTTTTCCTTCGCAATGCCAAGATGGGCGCACAGGGCGCTTATGGCCCGGCCCTTGTCGGCATCGCCGGCGTTTATCTCAATATTATAGGGCAGCGAGCTGCTTATTTTCAGCTCAGGAAAGGCTTTTGGCATAAGCTCGAGCTGCTCTGCGCGCAGCGACAGCTCCGCCTGCCGGCAGAACATGATCATTTTTTCAACCGGCTGCCCCCGCTCTGCCAGCAATTCGCGCACGCTGACTACCGGGCGGTTGATGCTCTGCACATATTTCAATATCACCGGCACATGACCCAGATACTCCGGCAGACGCTCATGCAGGGACCGGTTCATATACCCCCGTTCAAACTGGAAGCAGCTGTAAGCCACGGGGAGCCTGTCCATATAATCGCACAGGCGCAGTGCCGTCCCCACATCCAAGTCGGCCTTATATATCGCCTGCTTTGTCCTGAGGTCATACAGGGAAGCTCCGTTGGAGGCCAGCACATACCGCAGTCCCGGCAGGTCAAAAACCGGCCTCGGTATGCCGCTCGCCAGCCGCCCGGTGGCGGGCAGGCAGATTATCCCCCGCGCGGCAGCGGCCTTCACCGCCTGAATATTTTTCTCCGGCACCCTCTTATCATCGTCCAGAAAAGTCCCGTCAAGGTCAAAGGCGATGAGCTTGATCTCCTTTTGCATTTTCTGTCTCCTCAAAAAATTTTCCCGCATATTATTATGCAACTTTTTCCCCGCTTTGACAAGAGCCGTTTTTATCCCCGCTTTACCCGGTTAAATGGTGAAAATTGGCCGATTTTGGTACCGAAATTCCTGTTTTCGGGCCGTTATTTTTTTATTTTTTAATTTCTCTTGCTATCTTTACTTAATTAGTGTATAATCGAAGAGAAAAAAAGTATTATAAAAAATCTGATTAGGAGGAAACCACATGAAAAAGTTTTTAGCGCTCGTTCTGGCCCTGTGCATGGTCTTTGCCCTCTGCGCATGCGGCAATTCATCTGCCCCCGCCGAGAGTCAGGCTCCCGCCGAGAGCGAAGCCCCCGCTGACGCCCCGGCAGAAGCCCCTGTTGTCAACGATAAGCTCACCTTCACCACCGGCGGCGATACCGGTACATATTATGCCTACGGCAGCGTGCTGGCTCAGTATGTCAGCTCCAAAACCGGCCTGGATGTGACTGCCGTCACCGGCAACGGCTCTCAGGCCAATGTTGAGGATCTGGATTCCGGCGCCGTTCAGCTCGGCTTCTGCCAGTCCGACGTTATGAGCTACGCCTACACCGGCACAAACCTCTTTGCCGACACCGGCGCTGTTGACAGCTTCTCTGTTGTCGCCGCTCTCTATATGGAGCAGGTTCAGATCGTCACGCTCAACCCTGATATCAAGACTGTCGAGGATCTGCGCGGCAAGAGCGTTTCCATCGGCGCCTCCGGCTCCGGCGTGTACTTCAACGCCCTTGACGTTCTGGGTGTCTACGGCATGACCGAGGCTGACATCAAGCCCGTTTACCAGAGCTTCGGCGACAGCGCC
>DKYJ01000033.1 GCA_002493305.1 Clostridiales bacterium UBA7103
CAGTCAAAAAAGTCCTAAGGGGACTTTTTGACATGCTGAGGCGGCCTCACATTTGTGAGGCCGCCTCTCTGCTTTTTGAAGCCAACTATTTTATCAGCACAAAGGGTTTGCCGAAGATGAAGGGTGAGCCGTGGCAGCCATGCACCACATGGGCTCGCAGCCCGTCCTGATCGGTCACACACAGCCCCGCAAGCCTGTCAATACCGTGCTCCATAAGCTCCGGGCACATGGGCACAGTTGGCCCGGTCAGCACGGTATAGGCGTTTTTGCACAGCTCCAGCAGGTGGGGCAGTGTTTTGTTTACAAGAGAGCTGCCGGTTATGAGCACAATATCGCACTGCGGCAGAATATAGTCGCAGGCGGAGTCGGGATAGTCTCCGTCCTGGGGGCTGCGCTCAAGAATATAAACGGCCTTTGCGTCCTGACGCATATTCCTCGGCCCGTGTAGATGACCCACAAGGCCAACGGTTTTTCCACGGAAATCTATACCGTCAGTGTAAAACCGTTCATATGGCAGATAGCAGGAGAGTGCTTCCATACGCTCCGGCGTGTTGTATACTGAGTTCACCGCGGCGATGGCGAGGCCGGATTCCTCAAAGTTCCAGCTCTTTATAGCATGGGCCGCCGTCCTGATATCCATGCCGGACAGTCCTTCCGGAAACATGTGCGCTATTGAATCCCCTTCGGTCATCATAGCAAGAGCGCAGCCCGCGCTGCTCTCGGCAAGGGCCCAGCGCTCACCGGAGAGCACACTCTCGATCACGCCGCCCCCGGGCAGCGCGTCGATCATCGTGTTGTAAAGCGCAAAGAAATTTTCCCTCATCATATTCTCTCCTTATCCATGCTGCGCAGGGCTTTTTTGAACTGAACGGCAAACAGCGACGCCGTGAATATTACCGCCAGAATATCAGCAACCGGCTCCGCCATATAGACGCCCATGGTCTTGTCCGCAACAAGCCGAGGCATGATGTATATAAGCGGCAGCAGCAAAATAAATTTGCGCATAACGGCGGCCATAATGGAGGAGACGGCGTTGCCTATGGCGACAAAAGTCATCTGGCAGGACATCTGGAGCCCGAAGATCCACATACTGCCGCAGTATATGCGCAGCGCGGGAACCGTGAACCTCAGTAGAGCCTCGTCAGGGGTGAATACCCCCGCAAAGACCGAGGGAAAGAGCATGATCAGCGCCCAGAGAAGCATAGAATACGCAAGAGACACTTTCAGCAGCAGGAAGAAGATGCCTTTAACGCGCTCTTTATTGCCCGCGCCGAAGTTATAGCCGGTTATAGGCTGCGCCCCCTGCGACAAGCCTTGGAGCGGCAGCATGGCAAACTGCATAACACTTGAGAGAATCGTCATCGCGCCAACAGCCATATCCCCGCCGTAGTGCTGGAGGGAGGAATTGAAGCACACGGAAATGATGCTCTCACTTGACTGCATTATAAACGGCGACACACCCAGCGCGATACAGGGGAACAGAGCCTTGAAATCAAGGCGCAGACAGCTGCGGCGTATACGCAGAGAGGTTTTTTCACCGCTGAGAAAGATCAGCACCCACACGCAGGAAACAGCCTGAGATATGACCGTGGCGATAGCGGCACCCTTAACGCCCAAATGCAGCGCAAAAATGAACACCGGGTCAAGCACTATGTTAAGCACCGCCCCAATAAGCACAGTGTACATGCCCACGCGGGCAAAGCCCTGCGCGGTTATGTAGGCGTTCATGCCCATGGTGATCTGGACAAAAACCGTCCCTATGGCGTAGATGCTGATATAATCCAGCGCGTAGCCAACGGTGTTGACACTTGCGCCGAAGGCCATGAGCATACTCCGGCCGAAAATCAGCATTACCGCCGTCAATATTGCAGAGACTACGACCTGCGCCGTCAGACAGGTACCCATGATGCGCTCGGCGGAGGCGTTATCCTGCCGCCCCATGCAAATAGAAGCCCGGGGCGCGCCGCCTGCACTGATAAGAGCTGTAAAGGCCGCTACGAACAAAATTATCGGCAGGCAAACGCCGACACCCGTCAGGGCGTCTTTTCCAACATCGGGGATGTGGCCGATATAAATCCTGTCAACGATGTTATATAACATGTTGACGAGCTGAGCCAAAACTGTGGGCACTGCCAGACGAGCCAGCAGCTTACCCAGCGGCTCAGTGCCTAAAAATGAATTTTTATCCTCTGGCTGCAAGAAACTCACCGCTTAAAAGTTTTTTTAAATTATATCACAGCGCGGCGCAAAATTCCAGACATTATCTTTCTTGACGGTATCTTTCCTCTGGTGTAAAATAATCAACCGGAGGATAGATCATGAATAAAATTGTTATTGTTACAGGCGGCAGAGGCGGGATAGGCCGCTGCACGGCGAAGAGCCTTAAAAAGGCCGGGTGCACTGTTTATGAGTTTTCCCGCAGCGGCAAGACCGAGGACGGAATTATACATATCACCGCCGATATGACGGACGAAGCTCAGGTGCGAGCGGCTGTGGACGAGGTGCTATCCCGCGAGGGGAGAATAGATATCCTTGTAAATAACGCGGGCTTTGGCATATCCGGAGCCGCGGAGCTGACAGATCCCAAGGAGGCCCACGCCCAGCTTGAGCTGAATCTTTTCGGCATGGACAATGCGACCCGGGCGGTATTGCCCGCAATGCGCAGGCAGGGCGGCGGCAGAATAGTCTGCATGAGCTCCATCGCCGGTATCCTGCCAATACCCTTCCAGCTCTGGTATTCGGTGAGCAAGGCTGCTATAAACGCCTACGTTTTGGCGCTGCAAAACGAAGTCAAGCCCTTCGGCGTCACGGTATGCGCCGTTATGCCGGGGGACATTGCCTCCGGCTTTACAGACGCCCGCAGGAAATCTCAGGCGGGGGACGATATATATTCAGGGCGCATTGAGCGCTCCGTTGCGGTGATGGAGCGGGACGAACGCGGCGGTATGAGCCCGGAGGCGGCAGGCAGATATATCGCTAAAACCGCCCTCAGAAAGAACAGCCGTCCGCTCCTCGCGTTGGGGCTGAGCTATAAGGGCGCCGCCATGATAGCGAAGCTTGCGCCCCGCCGCTTTTCAAATTTCCTGGTTGGTAAAATTTATGCAAAATAAAATGCGTTGGCGATTTAATGACAGGCTGCCGACTGACGAAAAATCCCCTCTGAGCAAGCTCAGAGGGGATTTTTCGTGCCGTTCAGCGGCGTTTTTGCTTTGAAAGGCCAAGGAAAAAAAGAACGACAGCCGCCAATATCAACGACAATATCACCGCTGCGTTTACGTTGCTGGATATATGCTCAACGCCCCAGTTGAGAAAGTCCACATTCATCCAGAGAATCGACTCCACCGGCCTATTGTCCACATACACCTGCGCCTCGCTGAAGCGCCAGCACAGATACGGGAAGAGCCACAGCCATATGCCGGAGAGCAGGCAGCACAGCGCGCCTTTTATCGCCCCGTTTGCGTGCAGATAGCGGCAGATGAGCATGATGCCCCAGGGCAGCACAAGACATATGAGCAGGTTAGGCAGCGCTTCGCGCAGAAAGTATTCCTGTGTGCAGATCCCGACCAGCGCAAAGAGCAGAAGCGTCTCTACGGCGAAGAAAATAAGCGTTTTGTGGCCTTGAAGCTCCTCCGGCAGAGGAAGCTGCCGCAAAAGCACCGGGAAGATGATAAAGCCCGTTCCGAAAATCACCGCGATTATCGTGACCGGCAGCCAGCCGCCGCCGGTGTATATCGCGCAGACCGCCAATAGCACCAGCAGCAGCGCAAGCGAGAGCAGCAGCCATACGCTGGCTTTCCGACCGGCCAAGGCAGCGGGCAGGGGGAGCTTTGCCATCACCATGGGCAAAAGCAGCACCGCCGAGCCGAGCAGCACGGATATTCCCGCGATAAAAAACCAATCCCCGCCGGTAAAAATGCAGCAGGTCAAAAGCAGCAGCTCCACCGACAGCACAAAGCAGCCGAGGGTGATAGGCGCTCTGTAATTTTCTGTCTTTGGGTGCATGGCGGCAATGGCCGGGGCTAGGGTCAGGGAAGCGGCGGTGGCGATGGAAAAGAGGACGATAAAGAACCAGTCAAGCCTGTGCTGTACGGCGAGGTTTGTAATAAAACAGGCCAGCAGCGCAAGGCCGTAGACGATATATTGTATGACTCTGTACCGCCGGGCAAGGCGGAGATATTTTGCCGCCAGGCGCTCGGAGTTTCGCTGCTCGACATCGTCGCTGCCGGTGAGAAGCTCGTGCTCGCTCACATTCAGTATCTCACAGAGGCTTCGTATAAGTGTAATGTCCGGGTAGCTCATGCCGCGCTCCCATTTACTCACTGCCGACTCCGTGACGAAGAGCTTGTCGGCAAGCTCCCGCTGGGTCATGCCCAGCTCGTTGCGGCGGCGGAGTATGTACGCGCCGAAGGTTTTCTTGTTTTCCATATTGATGCTCCATTCAAAAAAGGTCTTGCAAGCCTGAAAACAGGATAGCCCAAGGTACGGAAAAAATCAATAAAAAACCGCCAAAACCCGGCTCGACTGTTAGGAAAGTCCCGGAATCACGGGATTTTTTGAAAAGAAGGTTTACATAACTATTCGTTCAACTCTTGGCCCCAAACGGCTGAGAAGCTCGTTTGTTATTATGCCGCAGCTCTCACTGAGGTCGTATGCGCTTATATCTGCGCCGCCGCTTTTGCCGATGATCACGGCCTCGTCACCGCTTTTGCAGTGGATACCCGTCACATCAATAAGGCACTGATCCATGCAGACCCTGCCCACAATAGGAGCCGGGTGGCCGTTTATGAGTATCGACGCTTTTCCGGAGGCACAGGAGGGCAGGCCGTCCCCATAGCCGATGGGCAGCGTTGCAAGAAGCCCGTCATGCTCCGCCTGATAGCTCAGACCGTAGCCCGCGCCCTCACCGGCGCTGATATGGCGCATGGAGGCGATACGGGTTTTGAGCGTCAGCACAGGGCGGAGCATGGCCTCATGTATCGGCGCATCGCCCCGGCGGCTCATAAGCCCGTAGAGCGCTATGCCCACCCGCGCAAGGTCACCGCCGAGCCACGGCATATTCAAAAGGCTTTGGCTGCTCATCAGGTGCCTGCGCCTGAGCTTCAAGCCGGCGAGGGTAACAGAGCTTGTGAAGCTCTCGAAGCGCCGTTTTTGTTGGGTGGAAAAGCCCTCGTCATCGGTGCAGATGTGGGTAAACGCCCCCTCGACCACAAGCTTATCCTGTCTAAGCAGCGTAAGGGCCGCGGCGGTGTCCCGCCAGTCTATTCCGAGGCGGTGCATTCCCGTGTCAACGCCAAGCTCAACGCGCAAGGGGAGCGGCTGGGACAGCAGTATTTTAAGATATTCCTCGTCAGCGACGCACTGTGTCAAATCATATTCATTTACTGTCTCCAGCCCGCTCTCGTGGGTGTAGCCGAGGACGAGTATATCTCCATTTACACATGCCCTGCGAAGCTCGGCCCCCTCCTGCGCCGTGGCAACGCAAAATTCACTTATGCCGAGGCGGCTCAGCTCCCGCACGATGGGTACAGCCCCGTGGCCGTAGGCGTTTGCCTTGAGCGCGGGCATCAGGCGGCAGCCTTCGGGGAGAAGTGAGCCGAGATAATTGACATTATGCCGCAGGGCGGCAAGGCTTATCTCCGCCCAGACGCGGTTTTTTCTTTCGTCCATGCTCAGCCCCTCACAATTATCCGCGGCGGCGCGGCAACGACTGTGCTGTTGGCTGGGACATCCTTTGCAACAACCGCGCCCGCGCCGATTTTCGAGTTTTTGCCCACACTTATACCGCCGATGATACAGGCGTTTGCGCCTATCAGGCAGCCTTCGCCAATAGTGGGGGCTTTGCCGTCCACCTCGCCGATAGTCACGCCCTGATAGATACGGCAATTTGCGCCGACGCTTGCATAGCGGGAGATGTATATCCCGTGCAGACCATGGGGAAGGCTGGGGATGCCCTCAATTTTCGCGCCCTGGCCGATATAACCCCCGTGCCGGTGGGCACTGCGGTTTATGAGAAAGCTGAGCATCCGCCGGATAAAGCGGCTTTTTGTCCGCTCCCGGCGGTAAAACAGCCTCCAGAATCGGCGCAGGTCGTTGCCCAGAGAGTAATCGTATATCACTTCACGGAGCATTTAAGTCCCTCCTCGATTATCCTTTCAAGCACGGAGGCAAAGTCCATTCCGGCGGCGGCCATCATACCGGGAAAGCGGCTGTGGACGGTGAAGCCCGGAATGGTATTCACCTCGTTGAAATATATCTCCCCGTCCTTTGTCAGGAACATATCCACCCGCGCAAAACCGGAGCAGCCCATGACGCGGTAGACGCGCTTTGCAGTTTCCTTCACCTCAAGAGCCTTTTCGTTACTTATCCTTGCCGGAACATGGACGCGGGAGCTTTTGAGGGTGTATTTTTCTTCAAAATCGAAAAAGCCTCCGCTAAGCTCTATCTCGTCCACCTCGCCGGTGATAAGCGTGCCGCTGCCGATAACCGCGCAGCCCAGCTCAACGCCGTCAATGGCCTGCTCGATTATTACGTTATCATCGTATTCCAATGCGGCGCTCACCGCGTTAAGAAGATGCTCCGGAGCGCTTACCCGGCTTATGCCGAAAGAGGAGCCTGCCCGCAGGGGCTTTACAAACAGGGGATAGCCAAGCTCTTTCGCCGCGGACAGTAAGCTTTCGGCGTTAAAGTCTCTTTCAATGGTGAAGCCCTTTGCGCAGGGGACGCCGCCGGCCTCTGCCAGCAGATGCGAGCGGGCTTTATCCATGCACAGGGCGGAGGAGAGAACTCCGCAGCCAATGCAGGGTATGCCCGCCAGCTCCAAAAGCCCCTGAACCGTGCCGTCCTCTCCGTTCTTGCCGTGGAGAATGGGCAGCGCCGCGTCAATTTTTACGCGCTCCACCGCCGTGTCGTGAAACAGGGCGAGAGCACCCTCGCCCCTGTCGGGCAGGATGGCCGCCGGAGTGCACCAGCGCCTGTCCTGCCAGCGGCCGGACGAAATTTCTGATACGGGGCCATCATAACGATACCATTTGCCGTTGCGGCTGATGCCAAGCATGGTGACGGCGTATTTTTCCCTGTCTATATGCTCAAGGACGCTCTGCGCCGACTGGAGCGACACCCCATGCTCCGGGGAGCAGCCGCCGAATATCACGAGAATATTCTTTCTTATCATTTTTGTTCTTCCTCCTCAATTTCTGTGCCCTCCGGCAGAGTGTAGGTGATGCGGCAGCGGTTTGTATACAAAAGCCTGCCCGAGCGCAAGACATCGGCGTATTCGTAAATCTCGCCCTGCTCACGCGCATAGCGCAGCCCGCCGTTTTCTATGAGCGGCGGCTCTGCCGGGGCGGCGCAATAGACCCTGCCGATGATGCGCTCATCGTCAAAACCAATTTCGAGCTGGAAGGGCTGTTCCGTCTCATTTTTCAGCTTCAGGTCAAGCCAGCCCTCCGCAACGGTGGCGTCAACGCCCATAGGCGCGTCGCTGGGCGGCTCGGGAAAGGCTTTTTCCCTGTGGCCGTGCCGCTCTATGACGGTGAGCTCAGTATGCAGCAAAAGCCAGAACAGAAGGTTTGAGAGCATACAAAGCCCGCCGCCGTACTCGGTGCGCAGAACACCGTTTATCTCCGCAAGACCCTCCTTATAGGGCGTGTGCCTGTCGGCATAGCGCACGGCCTGCCAAAAAGAGAAGGTTTCGCCCGGGTTTACAATAAGCCCGTCCAGCGTTTTGGCGGCAAGGCGTAGGTTAAAGATCTTGTTGAGCTGGTACTTAAGCTCAAAGCCTGTTTTCTCGTTTATCATGGGGCAGCTTGTCTCATAAACAAGATAGGGCAGATGCTCCGCCTGCTGCACCCTGGCATAGCGCGTCCCGTCCCTGCGCATGGCGGCATAAAAGCAGAGCTTGCGCTGCCATTTTCGCAGCGGGAGCAGAAACGGGAAAAGCTCGGTAAATCGTTTGCGCATGATGTACTACCTCCTTTATTTGATTATCAAGTAAGTGCTGAATAAATTGGCGAGAGGGAATTGCGAGAGAATTTGTGTTCTGGCAATGGCACTTTTTTGCAGCCATACTTTGTGTATTGCAAGAAAAAGTGACGAAGTCAGGGCGCAAATTGTCCGCAAGACCCCGAAGCCGATTTGTTCAGCGCTTACTAAAAAGAAAAAGCTCTGGTATCTGAATGATACCAGAGCGTAAGCGGGGATATATTCGCATATCCCTGCGCATTTTATGCGATTTTCAAACGAAATTCTTGCGAATTTATTGCAGCGGCAACTCCACCGTGAAAATTATGCTCTCATCGGCGCTCTCGGCGCGAATACTGCCGCCGTGCCGCTCGATTATCTCCTTGGCTATGGCAAGGCCGAGCCCCGCACCGCCTGTCGCGCTCGCGCGGGAGGAATCGAGACGGAAAAACTGCTCAAATATACGGCTGAGCTTTTCCGGGGAAATGGTCTTGCCCCGGTTTTTGATGTTTACAACGGCCATGTCGCCGTTTTTATAGGCACTGAGCGCAATGGTGCTGTCGGGATAGCTGTAATTGACGGCGTTTCGCAGGAGATTATCAATGACGCGGGCGAGCTTGTCCCCATCGGCATAGACGGGGATGTCCGGGTCTATCTTTGTCATCCAGTGCAGGTTTTTCTCCTTGAGCAGGGGGTCAAACTCGCTTATTGCCTGCTCGAGCAGCAGACTCAGATCCAGCACCTTTCGCTCAAGGCTCATTGTGCTGAGGCTAAAGCGCGTGATGTCAAAAAACTCGTTTATCAGATCCTCCAGCCGCAGCGCTTTATCAAGAGCGATGCCCGTGTACTTTGCGCGGAGCTCCGGGGAGATGTCAGGCTCGTCCTGAATAAGACTAAGATAGCCGATGACGCTCGTGAGCGGGGTCTTTAGATCGTGCGCAAGGTAGACTATGAGGTCGTTTTTTCGCTGCTCGGCCTCGGCGGCGTTTCTCGCCTCCTTCAGGGCGCGCTCACGCACAAGGCTCAGCTCGCCCTGTATCTCGCTTATATCGCCCGAAAGCTGGGGCAGCTCAATATCCGGGGAGGCCAGCGCCTTGCTCGCGGCCACCACCTCGTCAAGATACCCGAGGGGTTTAGAGAGAAAATGGTAGGATATGAAGCACGCGCCGACAAGCACGAAGAGGGGGGCAAGGATAATAAGGTTGTCCCGGATAAAGCTGAGAATTATCCAAAGCGGGTCATAGGGCTGCCAGACAATGCGGCTGCACAGCCCCCATGTGACCATAATAAACAGCAAAGTCCCTCCGGCAAAGAGAATAAGACTCGCGATATATTCAAGCAAAAGCCGCCGGGTCAGCCGACTGCGGCGGGAATTGGTTCTATTTTTCAACGGTGTAGCCCACCCCCCAAACGGTTTTCACGATACGCGGCCTGCGAGGCGGCTCTTTGAGCTTTTCCCGCAGGCGGGCGATATGGCTCATAACGGTGTTGTTGCAGTCAAGGTATTTCTGTCCCCAGACCTTTTCAAACAGCTCCTCCGAGGACACCACCCGCCCGGAGTTATCGCACAGGTACCAGAGTATATCAAATTCCAGCGGCGTGAGCGGCACATCTTCTCCATAGAGCTGGCACTTGCGGCTGTCAAGGCAGATGTACAGCCCGCGAAAGTCATACTCATGAGCCGCTTGAGCGCCGTTATATTTAGTGTACCGTCTTAGCTGGGACTTGACGCGGGCGGACAGCTCCAGCGGGTTAAAGGGTTTGGTGATGTAATCGTCCGCGCCCATGGTAAGCCCCGTTATTTTATCCGATGCCTCCACCTTCGCGGTGAGCATTATTATTGGAAAGAGGTACTTTTCGCGCAGACGGCGGCACAGCTCAAAGCCCGTCATATCCGGCAGCATGATATCCAGCACTGCCAGATCAGGCTCCTGCTCCTCTACGGCGTTGAGTGCGTCAGTGCCGTTATAGGCCGTTACAACGGAAAAGCCGTCGTTTACAAGATACAGTTCAACAAGCTGGGCGATCTCTTTTTCATCGTCAACAACGAGTATCCTGCCGCTCATGGTACTCACCTCCACGGCTATAATTATACCAGAACAGGGGAGCTATTCAATAATTCAAACCTTGAGATTTTCTTATTTTTTCTTAATACTCAAAATAACGATTGCCGACAGCACGAGGACTATGCCGATGATGGCGGGGAGCGTCAGTACCTCGTGATAAACTATCACGCCCAGCGCCGAGGCCACCACGGGTTCGACGGTGGCGAGGATGGCGGCCCTGCTTGGCTCAACGGTTTTAAGCCCAAGCGAGTAGCACATGAAGGGGATAATAGCCGTAACAAGCGCCGTTATTACTATGAGCAGCAGGAGCGAACCGAGGCTTTCGGCGGCGCCCGCAATGGCGAGCATCTCACCGGGCCTGCATAAAAACCATGAACCGGCGGCAGAAATAATGAATGTGTAAGTGGTGACGGCAATGGGGGAATAGCCCCGGTTTATGGCAAGGCTTGAAAATATGCTGTAAAACGCATAGCCCACGCCCGCGCAGAGCCCTACCAGCACACCCAGTGGGGTCAGCCCACCGCCGCCAATACCAGAGACCAGCGCGCAGCCCGCGAAGGCGAGGAGGAGAGCAAGCAGCTTCTTCAGACTAAATTTTTCCTTGAAGATAACAAGGGACAGAAGCATGACCCAGATGGGTGAGGTGTAGAGCAGGATCGCAGCGGCAGAAAGAGTCATCAACTCAATGGCCATAAAATAGCACACCGAGAAAAACAGCACGCTCAGCAGCCCCAGCGCCAGAAACAGAGGGATATCCCGGCGCTTTAGACGAAAGCCCTCCGGCTCCCTGAATAACATTACCAAAGCCATAATTATGGCGCTGGCCGTCAGGCGCATACAGGCAACCTGCATGGACGAAAAGCCGTGATCCCCCAACGCTCGGACGAAAAGGCCCATGCTGCCCCAAAACATACCCGCGATAATAACTAAGGCCGTACCACGGCCGGAACTTTTGTTTTTCATGTCTCTATCTCCCGCAATAAATGCAAATCAAAAGCGCCCGCGTAACGGCGGGCGCAGGTAAATCAGGAAAATTACTTTGCCGCCCACGCGACAATATCGTCAATATCCCAGCGCGGCGGCTCGCCAACACCGGTGGAAGCCATGGTAAGCGTGGCCTGCTCCTGCTCATTGAGCTGACCCTTGCTCTCAAGCCTTGCGGCAATCTCCTTACACTTGAGTTTCATGATGAGCTTAAAGGGCAGGGGGAGCTTGTTGATATTGAAGCCGCCCTGACGGCAGAACACCGCTGCGTTACGGGGGATGGAATTTTTCTCGCGGCAGACAGCCTCGCTCTTATCGCTGACGGCGCTCATGCCAACCTGAACCACGGCGGCAATGTTGAACTTAGCGGCGGCTTTCTCAAGGCCGCAGACCTTTCCGGCGAATATCCAGCTAACATAAATGATTTTTCCTCCGTCACGCACATAAGCGCTCTTTAGCGGCATGGCGGGGGCGTGGATAGCGGCGGAGAGAAGCTCCGCGTACTTCTTGCACGAGCCTGTGCAGGAATTATAAACTATTGCAGAAATCATTTGACAGCCTCCCTGAATTTTTTTCTGCTTCCATATTAAAAAAAAAGCCGCTCTTTGTCAACAACAGTTTAACATAATTTTCACAGATATTTTATCCTTTTTTCAGACATTGCTCACATTCCGGTGTTATTATAGGCTCAACGGTCAGGGAATAAATCCCAGCGCCGATGAATATAAATATATAGACACCGTATATGCTCACGATGCCGCGGCAGCGCTGCGGATGAGCCTACGCGAGCTGTACGGGAAGCAGATGAAAGTCGAATCATGCTTCGACTCCCATCTGCTTAAGGAAAGTTCAGGAATTTACACCACTTGGGCGCGGTTCAAAATGGCGAACCGCGCCCAAGACAATGCCGAACGCTCAAGGCTCAGACGCTTGGCAGAATGTAGTTTTTATTTTCCGGCTCGCACCCCCGGCCTACGGGGGTGCCTTTTTGTTGTCAATAGCCCAAATCCCGCGTTTTTACGTCTATCCCGGCGGCTTTGGCCTGCTTTGCGAGGGCGTTTGTCGGAATTTTATATAGCTTGTCGTCCTTCAAAGTGAATGTGCCGCACTGGCGAAACTCGAAGTCCACATTCCTGCGCGTACACTGCTCGCGTATGCTCAGCACCCAGTCATAGTTCATGGGGCGGGCGTTTATGTCGGATTCGCCGCCGGCCACCACAAGCTCCACGCCGTCAAGATATTTCTCCATGTCGATAGAACCGATAAGCGGCTGAGCGGTGATGCAGCGGTGCTTTATCGGCAGCTTTTGGAAAACGGCGAGCTTTCTGTCCGCGTTTGCCTGATTTTCCACTGTGCAGCCCACAATGACATTTTCATAGCCCTCGCCCCAATCATCGGGCAGACAGTCCATAAAGCGCTCGATGCGCTTCGTCAGGAAGAGAAAACGGCAGTCAGGCCGGGCTTTTATCATCTCCCAGCATTCCCCACGCCACTCGTCCGCCTCCTCAATGAGAAAATCCGTTGAGAAGCAGAGGTAGACAAGGCCGGCCTTCATCTTATAATTGCCGTTTTTCAAGCGCTCGATGGGCTTATAAAAGTCCTTGGTTTTCACAATGTCGGCGGTGTCCACGCCACGCCGCGCATCGCCCTTGTGAATGTAGCAATGCAGGCAGCCGTCGCTGCATTTTTTACAGCCCCGCCATGGGTTCCACATAGCCATGTTGTTATTCTCCTGATATACTCTCAAGCTCCGAGTGGTAAATTATCTCTTTCCCCAGAGCCTTTGCAAGCACTATCTCTTCTGAAACGGATTCGCCGATATAGCCATCAATGTCCACAACATATATCGCGTCCGAAAGCTCGATTTTGCGGCGGTGCGCCGCGGCGAGAGCGGCCTTCTCCTCAGCGGTAACGCCGTGCCCACCGTCGTACACGCATTGCAGAACATTCATACTGTGGCGAGTTTCCAGAATAAAGGCAATCTCGCACATCTGTTTTTGAAACCTCATGCTGCCGCAGATAGTGACTGTTTTCATAGTCTGCCCCTTTGAAGTGTCAGTGTCTTTCTGCGTATAATGAACGCCCAGCCGAAAAACAAAAAAATCCGATAATTGAAGTTATGGCCATCACGCCATAACCCGTTTTTGTAATTATACCGTCTTTATATAAATCGTTGTTTTTCCTAACAGCTTCATTTGTTGATCTGCTCTTTGATTTTCATATTACCTAAGTCAGTTGTGCTTCTCCCGGCACTTATTTTTTAACCCTCTCCAGCTTCACCACGCACTCGATATGCTCTGTAAAGGGGAACATATCCACCGGCTGGATACGCTCAGCAGCATAGCCGCCGGCAGTGATGAGCCGCAAATCGCGGCACAGGGTATCCGGCGCACAGGAGATATATACGATGCGCTCCGGCGCGGCGGCGAGCAGGGAGGAGATAAAGCGCTCGTCGCTTCCCGCTCTGGGCGGATCCATGAAAACTACATCCGGGCGATGCCCGTCCCTTACCATCTGCTGCATGTACTCTCCGGCGTCCCCGGCGGCGAACCAGCAGTTTTTGATGCCGTTTAGCCGCGCATTTGTTATGGCGTCTCTCACGGCGGCCTGATTTATCTCCACGCCGATGACCTGCTTTGCCCTGTCGCTCGCGGTGATGCCGATAGTGCCTATGCCGCAGTAAGCGTCAAGCACAGTCTCGCTGCCGGTGAGAGCGGCAAATTCCACGGCCTTCCGGTACAAAACCTCCGTCTGCACGGGGTTTACCTGATAAAACGAGGCCGGGGAAATGCGAAAGCGCCGGGAGCAGAGAACATCCTCAATATAGCCGCTGCCGTAGATGACCTTTTCCCGCTTGCCGAGAATGACCGGGGTGAAGCGGTCATTGATGTTTAGAACTACTGTGCTTATCTCCGGGTGCAGCTCTATAAGCTTTTTAAGAAACGGCTTTTGGAGTTTGAAGATGGGGGAGACCGCCACCAGCACCACCATGACCTGCCCTGTGGCAAAGCCACGGCGCACCAGCACCCGGCGCAGCCAGCCGCTGCCACTGCGCTCGTCATAGACCTGAATCTTGAAATCTCTCAGCATGGAGCGGATGGTGCAGATTATCTTGTCCGCCAGTTCGTCCTCTATCATGCAGCTGTCCACGGGGACGATTGCGTGACTGCCCGGCTTGTACACGCCGGAGACGATGTTCCGCCGCCCGTCCAGCCCAAAGGCCGCGTGGACCTTGTTGCGGTAGTGCAGGGGATCATCCATGCCGATTATATTTTCAACATGCCCGAACTCCCCAAGCAGGGAGATAAGCTGCCCCTGCTTAAATTGCAGCTGTCGCTCGTAGCTGAGATTTTGCAGCTTGCAGCCGCCGCACTTGTGCCGCAGGGGACAGGGCGTTAATTCTCTTTCTGCCATGTCATACCTCATAAAATCATAATTGCTGTTACAGGACAATTATATCATGGCCTTTCTGATTTGCAAAGTACGGAGTTTGTGGTATTATACTTTTCATGGAGATAATTTATTGTGACAATGATATAGTGGTCTGCGTAAAGCCCGCGGGTGTGCTTTCCACCGATGAGCCGGGCGGCCTGCCGGAGCTTTTGTGCGCGGAGCTTGGCGGGGAGATACGCACTGTGCACCGCCTTGACCGGGCTACCGGTGGGCTTATGGTTCTGGCTCGGAACAGGGCCGCCGCCTCAGAGCTTTCCCGGCAGATACGCGAGGGGGGCCTTGAGAAAAGCTACCTCGCCTTTGTCCACGGGGATACTCCCGCCGCCGGTGAGCTGCGCCACCTGATGTACAGGGACAAGGCTCGGAAGATGTCCTTCATCACCGATAAACCCGGTAAGGGCGTGCAGGAGGCAGTGCTCCGGTATGAGCGGCTGAGCTATTGCCCACAGCGGGAGGGCAGCCTTATCCGCGTGCGCCTCATAACCGGGCGGACGCACCAGATCCGCTGCCAGTTTGCTCACTGCGGCTTCCCACTCTTCGGGGAGCGGAAATACAGCGAGCTTAACGACCCATGTAAGCTGGCGCTCTGGTCGGCGGAACTTCGCTTTCGTCACCCGGCGGACGGCAGACGGCTTGAATTTGCCAAGGCCCCGCCAAATGAATATCCCTGGACTTTATGAATTTTTATAAAACAGTTATCGGATCGGTTGCATTTGGATAGAATATAAGATATACTCGGATTAAACTTAAAATGTTTTAAGTAATTAAAGGATTTGCAGCAATTATTGATAACTGCCGCATCGGTGTTGCTTTATGGAAATTTTCAAATACGCAGTGACTGCCGTCTGCGGCTATCTGCTGGGGTCGATAAGCTTTTCCATTGCCATATCCAGCCTTATTCTGGGCGGCGATGTGCGCGAAAAGGGGAGCGGCAACGCCGGGGCGACCAATATGGCGCGTGTTTTCGGCATGCGCGCCGGGGTGTTCACCTTTTTGGGGGACGCTGCGAAGTCCGGCATAGCCATGCTCATCGGCTGGCTGCTGCTGGGCGAGGGCGGCCTTGCCGTGGGCGCGCTGGCCTGCCTGCTGGGGCACTGCTTCCCGATCTACTACAATCTTAAGGGCGGCAAGGGCGTGTCTGCCGGGGCGGCTGTTGCGCTGGCTATCGACTGGCGCATGTTTCTGATAGCAGTGGCGGTTTTTGCCGTTGCGGTGCTGTGGAGCAAAAAGGTGTCCCTCGGCTCAATATGCGCGGCGCTGAGCGTGGCCGTGTCGGCGCTGCTGCTGCCGCTGAGCGGTGAGCGGGTGTTTATTGCAATCGCGGCGGCGCTGCTTATAATCATACAGCATCGGGGAAATATCAAGCGGCTCATAACCAACACCGAGCCGGACTTTCACCCCGCCAGCGCCAAAAAGAAAATAGATTAAAAATTAAAAACCGAAGCTCCGCATCGTGCGGAGCTTC
>DKYJ01000056.1:0-235 GCA_002493305.1 Clostridiales bacterium UBA7103
CAAAAACTTCATTTGGCGGGCCGCAAGGCCCGCCATATTCGTATAGTCGGTTTGTCAAAGAAGCCCCGGCGGGACTTCTTTGACAAACCGATGCAAGACTTATAAATGAGAGGGAAAAGACATGATAAGGCTCAATGATATCGTTGTGAGGTTCGGGGATTTCACGGCGCTTCACAACATAAATGTACATGTAAAGGAAGGGGAATTTTTTACCTTCCTCGGCCCGTCAGGATGC
>DKYJ01000056.1:523-716 GCA_002493305.1 Clostridiales bacterium UBA7103
CTTCCTCGGCCCGTCAGGATGCGGGAAAACCACCACACTGCGCACGATAACGGGCTTTATTGAGCCTGTTTCAGGAACGGTTGTGGTAAAAGACAAGGACATTACCCATGTCCCCATTGAGGACAGAAACATCGGCATAGTTTTCCAGAGCTACGCTCTGTTCCCAACGATGACGGTGTATGACAACATCGCC
>DKYJ01000056.1:1022-19198 GCA_002493305.1 Clostridiales bacterium UBA7103
ATGACGGTGTATGACAACATCGCCTTTGGCCTGAAGGTCAAAAAGCTCAAAAAGCCGGAGATAGACCGGCGCGTGCGCGAGATAGCGCGCAAGGTTGACCTGAGCGACGAGCAGCTTCAAAAAGCGGTGTCCCAGCTCTCCGGCGGGCAGCAGCAGCGTGTGGCCATTGCCCGCGCTCTGGTGACGGAGCCTGCCATAATCTGCATGGATGAGCCGCTTTCAAATCTGGACGCGAAGCTCCGTGTCCAACTCAGAAACGAACTTAAAAAGATGCAGAAGGATTTCGGCATCACTACCATATATGTCACCCACGATCAGGAGGAGGCGCTGACGCTGTCTGACCGCATCGCGGTCTTTAACGCCGGATATATCGAGCAGATAGGCACGCCCAATGAGGTCTATAATCACTCTCAAACGGAGTTTGTCTGCAATTTCATTGGCGATATAAATAAAATCGGCGACGAGCTGGTGGAACAGCTCAAGGCGGCGGGGGCGGAGGTCTCCGACAGAAAAAATAATTATATTCGCCTTGAGCGCCTGCACGTCAACACTCAGCCCAAGGCCGGGGAGCTGACGCTCGACGGCGTTGTCACCGACAGGGAGTATTACGGGCTTTACATCAAATACTATGTTGACCTAGGCTGCCAGACGGTGAAGGTCATCGAAAAGAACGACGGGGTCTGCATCTACGAGAAGGGGGAGCAGGTCAAGGTCGTGCTCAACCCTGCGGATATTATGGCATACGAGCCTAAAGCGGCGGAGGTAGCGCAATGAGCGGCGGGCTTGAAAAGAAACGGCTGACGCCGGAGCTGCTTTTTCGCGTATTTGGCGTGGTTTTCTTTGCCTACTTTTTCTTCGGCTTTATGCTGCTGCCCTGCCTAAATACACTTACGAGCATATTCAACACCAGAAACGCCGCCGGTGAGCGTGACGCCTTTGCCGTTATCCGCTTTTTCTTCGCGGGCAGCATGGGCAAATATGTCTGGAACTCGCTGAAGCTTGCCATCTGCCTTGTAATAACGGTCAATGTAGTGGGCGTTTCCATCGTGCTGCTGACGGAGTATTTTGATATCAAAGGCGCGAAGATCCTGCGCCTTGGCTACATGACCACGCTTATATACAGCGGCGTCGCGCTGGTGACGGGGTATCTGTTCCTCTACGCGCCCGACGGCATGGTGACTACCGCCATGAAGAGCATCTTCCCCAACATGAAAGACAACTGGTTCACGGGTTTTAACGCTGTGCTGTTTACCATGACCTTCGCCTGCACCTCGAATCACGCGCTCTTTCTCAGAAACGCCATTCGCGGCATCGACTATAATACCGTTGAGGCTGCCCGGAACATGGGGGCAAAGCCCTTTGCCGTGCTGCGCAAGGTGGTTTTCCCCACCCTCGTGCCCACCATGTTCTCGCTTACGGTCATGACCTTTATAACCGGCCTGTGTGCCATGTCCGCGCCGACCCTGCTGGGTTATGACTCCATTAACCCGGAGATCGTCCGTCTGGCGGGCTCCTCCGTCGCGGACGAGGCCTTCCCGCAGGCGCGGGCGGCTCTGCTTTCGATAATTCTTGCGATGTTCACCATCTTGCTGCTGACGGTGCTGACGGCCTACGAGCGCAAGGGGCATTACCTCTCCGTCTCTAAGACCAAGGCCAAGCTCCAAAAGCAGAAGATAACAAATCCCGTGACAAATGTGCTGGCGCATATCTACGCCTATGTGCTGTTTATAATCTACATGACCCCGGTGGTCATGATAATCATTTTTTCCTTCCAGACCTATGGCGCCATAAGAATGAGAAGGCTTGATCTGAGCCAGTGGACGCTTGTAAACTTCTTCGGGCAGGAAGATTATATGTACCTCACCAACCGCGGCAAGTACAAGGTGCGCGAGGGCGCGATATCCGGCCTGTTTTCAAACGACGCGACCATGGGCGGCATCAAGCTCAGCTTTGTGCTCTCGGCGCTGGCGGCGGCGCTGGCCTGTGTGCTGGTGGTCATCGCCTGCAACTACATCTTCAAAAACCGCGGCAAAAAAAGCGGCGTTATCCTTGAATACTGCCTGCTCTTCCCGTGGCTGCTGCCCACGATTTTGATCTGCTATTCATACCGCACATATTTTAACAGCGACGCTATCTGGTATGTGGGCAACAACAACCTCTACTACGCGGAAAATGTGCGATTGCTTATCGTGCTGGCCTATACGGTGGTGAAGCTGCCGTTCTCGCTGCGCATGATAAAGGCCTCGTTCTATACCATTGACGAGGAGCTGGAGGACGCGGCGCGGAATTTGGGCGCCGGCGGTCTGAGGACTTTCCTTAAGGTGAAGCTGCCAATCATTTTACCCAGCGTTTTAGCGGTGTTCGCGCTGAACTTCAACGCCCTGTTTACCGAGTACGATATGTCAGCCACCTTTGCCAGCTCCTATGGCACTAGCTACGCCATGGTCATCCAGTCCATGTGCGCCGAGGAGGGGCTTTACGGCTACAACGTGAACGCAACGGGCCGCCGCTGCGCATCGACGGTATTCATCATGATGGTCTCGGGTCTGATACTCTACCTTGTCTACGGCGTGGGCGCGCGCGATCTGGGCGAGCGGCTGGAGGCCAAGGACAGGCGCAGAAAGCGCGTGGAGAAATTCAAGCGTTTGTTCAAAAAAGGAGAAACTGCGTGATAAAAAACATCATTTTTGATATGGGTCAGGTTCTGATCCGATGGTCGCCGCAGCTGGTGACGCGTCGGTTTTCCCTGCCTGAGGAGGACAATGCCCTGCTGATAAGTGAGGTTTTCGGAGGCGTTGAATGGACGGCCATGGACAGAGGCAGAATGACAGCGGAAGAGAGCCTTGAGCTTATCTGTCGCCGTCTGCCGGAGCGTTTGCACAGTGCTGCCCGCTCTGTTGTGCTGGAATGGTGGAAGGCTGAGCTTGTGCCCATGGAGGGCATGGCGGAGCTTATTGCGGAGCTCAAGGGAATGGAATATAATATTTATCTGCTTTCCAATGCCTCAAGTGCCCTCAACAGCTATTTTCACCGGTTGCCCGGGGCGGAGCATTTCAGCGGGCGCATAGTCTCCGCCGATGTGAAGCTCTTAAAGCCCCAGCATGAGATCTATGAGCTGCTGTACAGCCGCTTTTCGCTTAAGCCCGAGGAGTGCATCTTCATTGACGATTCCCCCGCGAATATTGACGGCGCCCAGTGTACCGGTATGGACGGCGTCGTCTTTCGCGGCGACGTCCGGCGCCTGCGCCGGGAGCTGAATGAAAAGGGTATAGCGGTAAAGCAATAAAAACGGACGCCTTGGGACAATATTGCTTCCCAGGGCGTCTGCGCGGAAAATCAGGGAGAAACAGTATGACGGTATCAGTGCAAAAATGGATAGATGAGGGCGGGCGCGGGCAGCCGCTGTGGCTGCCGGAGCTGCGCGAGAGCTGTGCCGGGGCGGAAAACTGTGTTGAGGTGCTTTTCCGGCTGGATAACGGCAGTCAAATAGAGCGTGTTTACCATTTTCCCCGCTGGGAAAATCAGCAGGAGCGGGAGTTCGTGAAGGAATACCTCTGCGCCTGCGTGTATAATCTGCTCGCTGCTTTCGGCGGAAGAGAGCTCACATTTTACCTTGACCCGGAAGAAACCGGATTTGTTGCTTTGATAAGAGAGCTGAACGAGATTTTCCAGCTTGCGAATAAAAAGCGCTCCGGTTACGGGAAGCCAGTCAGCGTCTCAAACCGCATCAACCGCAGTCTCGGGCGGGGAGAGCTGTCCTTTGTAATAGGTGATATCGCGGGATACAGACCCCATGCTCAGACTCCAAAGCGCACGGACAGCGCACTTGCGGAGCGCCTGAGGGGCGCGGCGCGGCGGAGCGCCAAGGGCTGCTACTGTGGCCTTGATGTGGGCGGAACGGACATAAAAATCGCGGGCGCTAAGGACGGAAAGCTGCTTTTTGTGCGCGAATATGACTGGGACCCCTCCGGCTTTGACACGGCGGAGAAGCTCATCGCGCCGATAGTCGAGCTCGCGCGCCTGTGCCGGGAGGAACTCGGCGGAGCCCCTCTTGACGGCATCGGCCTGAGCTTTCCGGATGTGGTCATAAGAAACAGAATAGTGGGCGGCGAGTCGCCAAAAACCAAGGGCATACGGGAAAACTCCGCCCTTGAATATGAAACCGAGTTTAGCAGAGTATCCCTGCTGGGGGCGCGGCTCGGGGAGCTGTGCGCAGCGGGAGCGCATGTACGCATCATAAACGACGGGAGCATGACGGCCTTTACTGCCGCCGTGGAGCTTGCCGAAAGCGGCGCGGAGGTGGACAGCGGCGTTTTTGCCCTGTCGCTGGGTACAGATCTGGGGACAGGCTGGCTCGAAGGTGACGGCAGCGTCCCGGAGATACCCCTGGAACTGTATGATTTTCTCCTCGATTTAGGCAGCAGGCCGCAGCGGGCCCTGCCGCCGGAAGATCTGCGCAGCATACTCAACGAAAACTCCGGCCTGCCCGGTGTGCGCCGGTATCTGGGGCAGGCGGCTGCATACCGCCTTGCTATGGAGAAAAAGCCCGGGCTTTTGGAGGGCTTTTTGGCCGGGGGAGCTGTGCCGAAGATAGCGTCGCTGCCTGCCGACCTGCGTAAGCCCTGCCTTGAGCATCTGATGGAGCTTGCGGCAAGGGGAGACGGCGCGGCGGCGGATATCTTCCGGCAGATAGGCCGAAACCTCGGGATACTCAACCGCGAGGCGGAGTTTGTTTTGGGTGAGCTGCCGAAAACGCGGTATCTTTTTGGCCGCTTTGCAAAAAAGGAGCAGTGCTTCAAACTCATAAAAGAGGGCTTTGAGGCCATGGCTCCCGAGGCGGAGCTGCTGGCTGCTGACGAGCATATGGCCTATACCGGGCTCATGAAGCAGCTTAGCGACATGGAGAATGTGACTGTCGCCCAATATGCCCAAGCCGTAGGCGCGATATATTTTGCCTTATTCAGCGTTTGCTAAGGAGGATAAAAATGAAAAGAAGCGAGATAAACAAGGCTCTGATGGAGCTGGAAGCCATGTGCCGGAAGCACTGCTGCTATCTGCCGCCCTTTTGCGGTTTTACGCCCGAGAAGTGGCAGAGCATAGGCCATGAATACGACGAGGTGCGCGACTGTATGCTGGGCTGGGACATTACCGATTACGGCCTCGGCGATTTTGACAAGGTAGGCTTTTCGCTCATCACCATTCGCAATGGCAACCGAGCCATGGCCGATAAATACCCCAAGGTCTACGCGGAAAAGCTGCTGTATTTGAAAGAGGGGCAGTACGCGCCAAACCACTTCCATTGGTATAAGACAGAGGACATCATAAACCGCGGCGGCGGGAATGTGCTCATAAGGGTGTATAACTCTCTGCCGGACGAGGAGATCGACTATGATTCCGATGTGACGGTGCATACAGACGGCAGAACCTACACCGTCCCCGCCGGAACGCAGATCCGCCTGACCCCCGGTGAGAGCATCCACATCCAGCAGTATCTCTATCACGATTTTTCCGTTGAGGCGGGCAGCGGGCCGGTGCTGCTGGGAGAGGTGAGCCAGTGCAACGATGACAACACCGATAACCGCTTCAATCCGCCGGTGGGCCGCTTCCCGGTCATCGAGGAGGACGAGCCGCCCTACCGCCTGCTATGCAACGAGTATCCCTTGGCGAAGGACTGATAATTATAAAAAAACAAGTGTACCGTTGAAAGACAGTACACTTGTTTTTTGCGTCAGGCGGATATGAGGTTATGTTACAGCAGCACGCGCAAGCTTCGTTTTTCTGTGGCTGAGGATTCAAACATCGAGTTGAGATAGCTGCCGAAAAACGCTGTGCCGGAGCTCTCTATCAGCTCCATGGCCTCATCAAACTGAGATGGGTCGAAGCGCTCACCGGCAAAATATAGGGTGTTTGCTCTGGCAAAAGCGTCAGCAATAAGCGCTTTTTCATCAGCGGAGAGAGGAGAATCCGCAAGCTGTTTTTCCACCTTGAGCCGGGAGGTATATTCAAAATACTCCGTGGCAAAGGCCGCGAAGTCCTCAAGCTCCGGAGCTGCCTGCCCGTGGGATCTCAGCCATTTTGACACGTCGACTCTCTGCACGGCATAGTCAACACCTTTTCCGTCATATGTAAGCGTCCCGTACTGTATGGGTGCCATTTCAAGGGACGAGGTGACGATCTCGGTTATGCTGTTTTCCGATTTGGCGCTTTGAATGTGTATGTGCCCGCTGAGAATGAGCCTGACCTTGTATTTTTCCATCAGGGCCTGGAGCTTATCGGCGTTTAATAGCTGGTAGCCAAAGCTGAGCAGGGGATTGTGCGCAAAGAGGTTTTGATGGCAGACCGCTATAACATCTGTACCCTGCCTTTTGGCGAGCTTGAGCTCCGCTTTTATCCAGTCAAGAGTCCCGTCCTTCAGAAATCCGCTGCCGCCGCAGTTGGCGTCGAGCATGAGGATTTTTAACTCATCGCTTGCGCGGTAAATATAGCTGAAGGAGCTCTCGTCCCGGCTCTCGGCCTGCTCCCGCCCGAAAGGGCTGTAATACTCAAAAAACTGCTGGGAAGTGAGCGCGTCCACCAGCTCGTAATCCTTGCCCATATATTTTATGGCAAACTCCCGCCCCGCATCGTGGTTGCCGGGAATGACAAGAACCTGTATACCGGCTTCTTGCACGCGCTCAAGCTTTTTGACAAAATCTCTGTGGCTCTGCACGGCTCCGTTTAAGGTCAAATCGCCGCCCAGCACCAGCAGGTCGGGCTGCTTTTCAATGACCTCTGCAAAAAAGGCCTCGTTTATTTCCTCGGAATATTCAATGAGCTTCCCGTCGCCCAGAGCGACTGCTTCCTTGAAAAGCGCTCCGCCGTCGGTAAGCTCAGGGGAGAGATAGTGTGTGTCGGTGGCAAAAATGATGGAGACAGACTGCGCCGTCCTATCAGCGCAGCCGGAAAGACAGCCAACCGTCAGGCAGAGGGCAACGATTATCAACAGAGCTCTTTTCAAGATATCCTACTCCTTTCACGATTTGTATAAATAATACAACATATCGGGGGAAAACACAATGTGAAATAATAAGCAAACACTGTACAAATCAAAATAAGAAGCTAAATACTTTAATTTTTTGTAATTTTTCTTTACCTTTGGCAGATTTCGCGCTATACTCATTCAAAAGAAATTTTCCTGAAGGTGAAAAAAATGAAAGGCAAAGAAATAAAGCGGTTTTTGAAATTCACGCTCTTTTCAATCAGCGCGGGGCTTGTTGAAATGGCTGCTTTTGCGCTGCTCAATGAGCTGACGCACCTGAGCTACTGGCCCTGCTATCTGACGGCACTGCTGTTTTCCGTGCTGTGGAACTTTACACTGAACCGGAGGTTTACATTCCGTTCTGCCGCCAATGTCCCCGTGGCGATGATGAAAGTGCTGGCATATTATGCCGTGTTCACTCCCGCGACGACCCTGCTGGGGCACTATCTGGCAGACGGCCTGGGCTGGAACGAATATCTGGTGACGGGGATCAACATGCTGCTGAATTTCTCAACGGAGTTTTTGTATCAGCGCTTCTTCGTCTTTGGCAAGACCATCGACAGCAAGGCAAAAAAGTAAAAAACCTGAAAAAAGCACGCGAAAGCGTGCTTTTTTCAGGTTTTCCTGTACAGCGTGTACCCGCATTTGCATTTAATGTGTATCTTACCCTTTCCCTTGGGCACACGGATCATAGTGCCGCAGCCGGGGCATTTGTAAAACTTATAGCTTTTGCGCTGACGCCAGCGCTCTCTGGCGTCAAGGCGCTTCTGCCTGCGCTGAGCACAGAGCCTGATGAAAGCAAGGTTTTCCGCCTCCCGACGGTCAAGCCTACGGGAAAAGGCACGCACAAAGCTGTATATCAGCAGCGCCGCGCCTATCCACAGAGCTATTGAGGACAGCACCGCCACAAGAACACCGCTGAAAATGCGCAGCAGCAGAGCCATAAGAATAAACGAAGCCCCGTACCAGAACAGGTACTTGGAAAACTCGTCCATACCCTGCCTGCCTGAGAAAAAACCTTTGCCCTTGTTCACCGTTAAGCCCCCTAAATATCTCAGCCTGTGGATAATGTCTATTTGTCTATAACCCGATTTTAGGAAGCAAAAGTGGATATGTCAAGCCCGGCGGCGAATAATTTACAGTTACTTAACTCTCTCGTACTCGCAGCTGCTCCTGATATTGCCGGCATCATCGTACTTGAGGTAGGCAAGATGATCTACAACGGATATTGCCGCGTAGTAAGTGTAGGTTCCGTCGTTGTAAATAAAGCTTGTACCGTCCTCACCTGAGGGCAGGTCCACAGTGAAGGACTCTGCCCCAGTGCCGCTCAGGCGCAGGGTCACGCTGCTGCCGTCGAGGATAACGGCACTGTCAAAGCTGTTGCAGGCTTCATTTTTGCCTGCTGTCATAGGCAGGACGGTGGCGTCACCGGAGTTGAGCACCCAGCAGTCGCAATAGGGCTTATACTTGTCCAGCAGTGCCATCCAGTGCTCCCTGCCTGGGAACTCCTCTTCATAAGCGGTGAGCCAGTCATAGGCGGCGTAGAGCCTGCCCTCCCGGCACAGCTCGAAAAATTCCCTTGTGTAGTCGATGGCATAGGCTATCTTCTCGGGATAGGATGCTGCGTCTTTGTAGCTGCCGAGGTCGTTAAAAAGCGCAGTCAGAGCGTCAGAGAGGGGCAACGCGTCGGCGGGCGGGGCCTCATCAAGGCGGATTTCGGCCGCGTCCTGACCGCAGGCGGCGTTCAGGTCAGCTATCACCTCTGAGCCGAGCTTCAGCGCAGCTTCCTTGGAGATATAAAACAGGCTGGGGCTGCCGGTTTCAGTGCTGATAATGGCGCTGATGCTTCGGATATCATATTTGCCGATAAAGCCGTACAGAGCCACGGCCTTGCGGTACACGGCCTCCTTTTCCATCTCGGCGCTGTCAGAAAAGCCCTCAAGCTCGTGGAAAGCGTCCCTTGCGCGCAGGTAGCTGCCGCTGTCCAAAAGGGCGGCGGCGCTGTCATAAAGCTCCTGAGACTGAGCCTGAATATAGTCAGATATGGCGGTCTGACACAGCTCTATGCGCTGCGCGCTGTCTTTATAGCCGTCCAACGCAGTGAAGCGCTCTATCGCCGCGTTATACAAAAGCAGAAGCACCGGCGTCTCCTCGGCGGCGGAGCGGCTTATCCCGGCCACGGACAGGGCGGAATTATCCTCCTCCGCGGCGCTCTCCATGATATACACCGCCTCCATGTAAGGCACATTTTTCTCAGCCTGCTGGGCGCTGTCCCGGTAGTCTCCAAGAGCGATAAAGGCTTCCTTTGCGCCATCAAAATCGTGGGAATTGAGCAGAGAGACAGCGCTCTGATAGCTGCGGTTGAGCTCCAGAGCCTTTGGCACAGTCAGCGCGGCGGCGATGATAAGCACGATAATGGGCAGAAGGATCGCCGCGGTAACGGCGCGCTTTTTCTTCTTGGCCTTTAATTCGGCCGCCTCGATCTCTGCCTGCTCCTGCTCTAATTTCATTCTCTCGGCGCACTCTGTGCGCAGGGAGGCCAGATTTATGCTCTGCTGGGCTTTCAGAGAGCGGCGGCACTGGTGGCATTTGGCCTCACTGGCGTAGTTTACGCCGCCGCAGTTGCAAAACCATATCTCACCGATGCTCAGCGGGGCATACTTGCAGTCAGACCCATAGCGCACACGGTACTGGTTTGCAAGCTCCGCGTCGCCGTAGTCCTCCTCAAGAGTTTTTAGCTCCTTTATCGGCGCCCACTCGGCGGTACAGCTCCAGACGCTCCCGTCGGCAAAGGCAACCTCTGTCACCTCCACGCTGAAAGCGCGGGCGGCGGCGTCCGGCAGGACGATGGCGGTGCTGCGGCCAAACTCCCCGTCACGGGAGATGTTAAGGTTCTGATATGTATACCTCACCGGCTGGCCAAGGCTTTTGCCGGCGGCATCCAGCATTACGACGGACACTGTGACGGCGCTGATAGCCTTTTCGCTTATGCTGCGGTATTTTATCTGGGCGAGCAGATTGCCGCCGTAGCTGTCCTGAAGGAGGGCTCCAGCCAAAATCAGCAGGGGAGCACCAGCAGTGTACAGGTTGCTCTCGGCGGAAAACAGCCTCTTAAATCTCTCTGCCATAATCAATCACCTTTCGAACACTCAAAGCTCGGGCAGCTCGTCGCTTATCAAAACGGACATTTGCTGGCCGCCTCTGTCAGGCAGGGCGGCGATGAGGAGGTACCCCGCGAAGGTCAGCAGAAAGGCCAGCCAGAAATACTTTTTCTGCCCCCAGCCTTTGGCTGATGCTGCTTTGTAAAACTCCATGGCCACAAAAGCGTCGATCGCCAGCAGCGCGGCAGCCGCCAGTATGATCAGAATAACAAGCACAAATAAAGGCATATTTCAACACCCCGGTCAACTGTTTTATGTAAATCAATGACAGTATAACACAAGTGTCGCCAGGTTTCAATGACGAAGTTGACGGGAATTGAACCTTTACCGCCCGTCGGCGTCAGTTGAAATGAAAGCCGCTCCGTCTCCGCCACGCCCGGCGGAAACGAAACGATATGAGCTTGTTATGACGCAGCAAAATATTGGGGAAAATCTGCCTGTTAAAACCGACAAGCTTTGATTCCCGCCAACTTCCGCTTGAACCTTTTTGGATATAGTGATAAAATAAACTGAAAAAATACGCAGGAGGGCTGCAAAATGATTGCTATCGGTTCCGACCACGGCGGCTTCGACCTTAAAAAAGCGGTTATGAAGCATTTGAGCGACAGAGGGCTTGAATATAAGGATTTCGGCACCTATTCCGAGGACAGCTGCGACTATCCGGAATTTGGCCGAGCGGTGGCGCTTGCGGTGGCCTCAGGCGAGTGCGAGCGGGGCATTGCCATCTGCGGCACGGGGATCGGCATATCCATTACCGCCAATAAAGTCCCCGGTATCCGGGCGGCTCTGTGCGGGGATTGTTTTTCCGCCGAGGCCACGCGCCAGCATAACGACGCGAATGTTCTGGCCCTGGGTGCGAGAGTGGTGGGCGAGGGCTTGGCTCTCAAAATAGTGGATACTTTTCTTGACACCCCTTTTTCCAACGATGAGCGCCATAAGCGGCGCATAGCCAAGATAGAGGGCTGAGCTGCCGGGTGCAGACCCTTAGAAACAGATAGGAGAATACATTGGCAAGAAACAGTGAATTTTACAAGGGCAGGCGCAAAAAACGCAACTACGCGCTGGTGCCCTTTGCAATAGTGCTGGCGCTGGTGACGCTGCTGGTCGTCGCCTTTTACGGCACACAGAAATACGCGGTCATATCTGACGATGGCGTGGCGGTAAAGCTGCCCATTAACGGAGATAGTGAAGATGGGCCGCTGGATACTGACGGCAGCGTTCAGCGTGAGTTTTCTCCGGTGGAGCTTGAAGTGGTGTTTGACCCGCCGGATTACTCTCGCGTTCAGGTCTCCGCAGGGGAAAATTCCCAGCCCATAAGAGCTATATATATGGCGGCGGAGGACTTGAGCGAGGAAAATATCAATGCCGCGGCGGACAGGCTTTCCAGCGGCAATGCCCTGCTTTTGGAGATGAAGCCCAGAAGCGGACTGCTGATGTGGAACTCCAATTCCACAGCTGCTCAGAGCTATGCCCTGCGTGCAGAGGCGGAGGTTGTTAATGCCATGCCGCGGCTCGTGTCGGAGCTTAAAGAGCGGGGGATATACCTTGCCGCTCAGATAAGCTGCTGCCTTGACGAAGCCTACGCCACCCGCAGCACCAAGGTCGCCCTGTGCCACGTGACCGGCTGGAACTATACGGACAAGGAGGGCACTTGGCTTGACCCGTATAACTCCGATGTGCGCAGCTATATCATTGAACTGGCCGGGGAGCTGTATGACATGGGCTTTGATGAAGTCATTCTGGCCGATGTGATGCACCCGGTGTTTGAGGTAAAGGAGGGCGAAAACCCGCCGGAGCTTATGTACACCCGGCAGATGTCCACCGACCCGACCCCGGTGAACGCAGTCTGCGGCTTTGCGGTGTATGTTGCTCAGGAGCTGTCTGAGCGCAGCGGGCTGCTGTCTATCTACTGCAACACCCGCACCGCCCTTGCAAAGCCCGATACCGCCAACGGACAGGACGCGGCACTGTTTATGAAAATATACGACAGGGTCTATTTCCCAACAGACAGATATACCTATTCTTTCAATGTGACGGATATGGAAAACAGTGTGCCTGTGGGCTCAGTGTATGACAGGCTGGTTCCCGTTGTGGTGAATTATCTGCCGGATAACAGCTCATGGGTCTATATTGAGGAGCCGGAGGAGGAAGAATAGCGTAAAAATCACGCTGTTTGATTAAAAAAGCGTGCTGCTCGCAGCTGAAGCAGCAGCTGCGGCACACGCTCGAAATCTCCATCCAGCCGCATGGGGAGAATTTCATTTCATTTTTGCTGACAGCTATGCGGCAGAATGGAGATTTATTATGTACGAACTCAATCAGATCACTGACAGAAGCTACTATATAAATTGCCCGGCCAAAATAGGCGTATTCAAGCTGACTGACGATGAGGTCTGCCTTATCGACAGCGGCAATGACAAGGACGCCGGCCGCCGCGTGCGGAAGATTCTGGACGAACAGGGCTGGAAGCTTCATTCCATCGTCAACACCCACTCCAACGCCGACCATATCGGCGGCAACAAGTACCTCCAGCAGAATACCGGCTGCCGCGTTTTTGCCGACGGGATAGAGACAGCTTTTACCCGCTACCCCATGCTGGAGCCGTCCTTTCTCTACGGCGGGTATCCCAATAAGGATCTGCGGCATAAATTCCTTCTTGCGCAGGAGAGCGCGGCGGAGGACATCAGCTCCCCGGACTTCCCCAAGGGGCTGGAAGTCATTCCCCTGCGCGGGCACTTTTTCCATATGATCGGTCTGCGCACGGCGGATAATGTGGTATTCCTTGCCGACTGTATCAGCAGCGCCGCCACCCTTGAAAAATACAAAATCGGCTTTATCTACGACATTCCTGCCTATCTTGAGACTCTTGATAGGGTGGAGGCTATGGAGGCGGAGATGTTTGTCCCTGCCCATGCCGAGGCGACCCGGAACATTAAAGACCTCGTCCGCCTAAACAGGGAGACGGTGCTTTCCGTTGCTGACAAGATCCTTGAGCTGTTGAAAACGCCCATGGGCCCGGAAGAGCTTTTGAAAGCGCTGTTTGATGAATATCAGCTCGCGATGAGCTTTGAGCAGTACGTGCTGGTGGGCAGCACGGTGCGCTCATATCTCTCGTGGCTTTACGATAGCGGAAAGATTTCTGCCGCCTTCGAGGGCAATATGCTTAAATGGAGCGCAGTCTGACCGCAGGCAGAGCTATCCTAAGTGTTTATGAATACTCATGTATAAACGATCAAGGCGTCGCCCTTCGCCGACGCCTTGATTTCTTTTGCTTTTCCCGGCGCGTTTTGACAAAATTTACCCCCTTGCTGTGAGTATACTTGATTCATGGCAAAGGGGGGTGTTTTTTTGAAAAAATTCCTGAAAAGGCTCTTTAAAAACCTGATAACGGCGTTTTTCCTGATATCCTGCGCCCTTGTGATAAGCTCTTTTACATATGCTGAGGATACACCGGCACCGGATTATCTGGCAATGATGACTGAGGCCGCACGGCAGGGGGACATCGACACCGGGCGCGCTGCTGCACAGGAGCGCAGCGCATATATCGACCAACACCAGACCGGAGAAGTCAAGATATCCTTTGACGATCTTTATTTGCTGGCACAGTTTATTTACGCCGAGGCGGGCAGCGACTGGCTCAGTGACGAAATGCGCCTGTGCGTGGGAGAAGTGGCGCTCAACCGCGTCAAGTCCCCGGATTATCCCAGCAGCCTCAAGCGCGTGATCTTTCAGCGGGGCGAGTTTGACTGCTGCCACGATCTGCATTTTAACGAGATCGTGCCTAGCCGCGACTGCGTTTCGGCGGCGCTGCGCCTGTTGATGGGCGAGCGTATGCTGGAGGCGAATGTCATTTACTTCGGCCCGGAGCCAAGAGGCGAGGTATACAACACCTTTGTTGACAAGGTGCTGGGCTATACATATTTTTGCTCTGCACCGGAGGAGACGTAAATCGGAAAATGCCGATTGCAGGAAAAATTAACAAATTAGCTCCGGGCCTCTACCAAACCGAAGCCCAGCGAAGCGGGCGAAGGGTCGGTTTGGAAAAGGAAAAAGGAGAGAACGTAACGAAGTTTTCGCCACGTTTGGCGGAAACTTCGTTACCTGAGTTTCTTTTGACGCGCTTTACAAAGGACTTTTGCCTGTGATATACTGATAAAAAATCAGTGTTGTAAGGTGAAAAGAGTGAAAAACAAGCTGTTTTCCATGAATGAGGTGCTGTCAAAGTTTCATGACGGGCAGTGCGTCCTCTTTGGCGATATGCAGGGCGCGATGACCGCGCAGGAGATAATCGACGGGCTTGTCCAAAAGGGCGTGAAAGATATCACTGCCGTGGCGCTGGACTCCGGGCAGCCCGGAATGGGCATAGGTAAGCTGGTGGAAAACCGGCAGATAAGCCGTATACTCACCTCACATATCGGTCTCAACCCCTTCAGCCATGAGCAGATGCTCTCAGGGGAAATGGAGGTCGAGTTTGTTCCACAGGGGACTTTTGCCGAGCGCATACGCGCCGGGGGCTACGGGCTCGGCGGCGTGCTGACTAAGACGGGGCTGGGCACATCCTTTGCCGAGGGCAAGCCCGTTGTGAATGTTGACGGGCAGGATTTTCTCCTTGAAAAGCCGATCCGAGGCGATATTGCTCTATTGAAAGCCACCCGCGCGGACAAGGCGGGGAACCTCCAATTTCGCCGCACAAGCATCTGCTGTCAGGACTATATGGCCATGGCGGCGGATCTGGTGATAGTCGAGGTCGAGGAGCTTGTGGAGATCGGAGAGTTCCAGCCGGACGAAATAGACGTGCCCGGCGCGGTGGTGGATATGCTCTACCTCAAGCGGGGCGAGAAGCGCCCGCTGCCGCTGTCATGGCAAAAGCTCAAGGCGGAGCAAGAAGGGGGCGAAGGCTGATGGCGTTCACAGGAAGAGAGCTTATTGCCTCCCGCTGCGCAAAGTTTTTTGAGGACGGGGCACTTGTCAATCTGGGCATAGGGATCCCTCTGCTGTGCGCAAAGCATGTGCCCGCCGGGGTGGACATTTTCCTGCAGGCGGAGATAGGCACAATCGGCTACCGCAGCGCCGAAAGCCCCGATGAGTGGGACATTGACGTGGCGGACGCGGGCGCGAAGCCGGCTGTTATCCTGCCCGGCGGCTGCGTTGTGCCCCATGACAAGTCCTTCGGTCTTATCCGGGGCGGGCATATCGGGTGCACTGTGCTCGGAGCGCTTCAGGTAGACGGGGCGGGCAACCTTGCCAACTGGATAATCCCCGGTAAGCTCGCCCCCGGTATGGGCGGCGCGATGGATCTGTGTTCCGGCGTAAAGAAGATAATCGTCGCCACCGAGCACTGCGATAAGACAGGCCGGTCTAAGGTACTCAAGCGCTGCACACTGCCGCTGACGGGGGCAAAGTGCGTCACCGATATTGTCACAGAGCGCTGCTATTTCAAGGTTGGGGCTGAGGGCCTTATCCTCATGGAACTTGCCCCCGGCTACACTGTTGGGGACATTCGCGCCTGTACCGAGGCGGATTTCACCTTGGCGGAGCATGTCGGCATAATGGAATAAGTTTATCAGGCGCAGGAGAAAATCCTGCGCCAAATTTTTTTAACATTTTTGCAAAGCCTACTTGACAAAAAATGCAAAGTATACTATACTTAAGCTGCAAAGTCGACTTAGCAAAATAGGAGTATATCTATGAAAACAAAAATAAAAGAACTGCGGAAAGCGAATAAGCTCTCTCAGGAGGAGCTGGCGGACGCTGTCGGTACTACCCGCCAGACCATAACCTCCATCGAGGTGGGCAAATACACGGCCTCGCTGCCTCTTGCGTATAAAATAGCGCGGTATTTCGGACTGAGCATCGAGGAAGTGTTCGACTTTTCGGATGTGGAATAGGGGAATCATTATGGACGAAAAAATGCAGGAATACAGGCAAAAACTCAAAAAAGAGATAACTATCAACGCAATTGGTGTGGCACTGCTGCTGGCGGTGCAGGTTTTGGCGTGGCTGGGGGTAATACGACCCGTCGCCGCCGGAGAGCGTTTTGGAGATTATTGGAACGGCTTTATCGCCGGGCTTAGCTTTGGCATTATGGCGCTTATGCTTGTCGGCATCATCATGGACGCCCGCGCCCTTAAAAATGAGCAGCGCTTGAGAAAGCTTTACATCAAGTGGAGCGACGAGCGCACCAGAGCCATCTGCGACAAAGCCCGCAGCACCGCCGCGAATATCTTCTTGCTGGGTATGCTGCCGGTCACCGTTATCGCCGGGTATTTCAGCGTAACGGTGTTCTTCTCCCTGCTCGGTGCGGAGCTTTTCATTGCCGCGACGGCGAATATTTGCAAGCTGTATTATAAGCGGAAGATGTGAGGACGCATAAAAAGAGCTGACAGAACAAAGTTCTGTCAGCTCTTTTTAACGCATAGTCTTATTTCTTGCTCTTTATGTATTTGTCAATGCTCTTCGCGCCGGTCTTGCCGGCGCCCATGGCAAGGATGACCGTTGCCGCGCCGGTGGCCGCGTCGCCGCCGCAGAACACGCCCTCGCGGGAGGTGCAGCCGTTCTCGTCAGTCTCGATGCCGCCCTTGCGGGTGATGTTCAGGTTCGGCGTGGTGGAGCGGATCAGCGGGTTGGGGCTGGTGCCGATGGCTATGATAACAGCGTCCACGGGCAGGACCCAGTTGCTGCCCTCCACGGGCACGGGGCTGCGGCGGCCTCTGGCGTCAGGCTCACCAAGCTCCTGCTTTATAAGCTCGATGCCGGTGACATGGCCTTCCTCATCGCCCACGATAGAGGCGGGGTTGTTGAGCAGCATGAACTCGATTCCCTCGGCCTCGGCGTGCTCGACCTCCTCCAGACGGGCGGGCAGCTCGTCCTTGCCGCGGCGATAGGTGATGTAAACATGCTCCGCACCGAGGCGCTTTGCCACGCGGGAGGCGTCCATCGCAACATTGCCGCCGCCGACGACGGCCACGTTGTGCAGCTTCTTTATGGGCGTGTCATAATCGTCCCGATAGGCCTTCATGAGATTGGTGCGGGTGAGGATCTCATTGGCGGAGTAAACGCCGAGCAGATTCTCGCCGGGAATGTGCAGAAACTGGGGCAGGCCCGCGCCAGAGCCGATGTACACAGCCTCAAAGCCGTCCTCAAACAGCTCGTCCACGGTCATGGCCTTGCCGATAACGGCGTTGTTGACTATCTTGACGCCCATTTTCTGGAGGTTCTCGATCTCAACTGCCACTATTTCCTTCGGCAGACGAAACTGCGGAATACCGTAGACCAGCACGCCGCCGGACTTGTGGAAGGCTTCAAAAATGGTCACATCATAGCCCATTTTGCGCAGGTCACCCGCGCAGGTCAGGCCGGAGGGGCCGGAGCCGATAACGGCAATCTTATGGCCGTTGGAGGCGGGAACCTCGGGGTCAGGCTTGTTTTCCTTGGCGTTGTGATAATCCGCCACGAAGCGCTCAAGACGGCCGATGCCCACGCTCTCGCCCTTGATGCCGCGCACACACTTGGACTCGCACTGCTTCTCCTGCGGGCAGACACGGCCGCAGACGGCGGGCAGGGAGTTGGTGGAGGTTATAATGTCGTAAGCCGCGTCAAAATCGCCCTCGGCGACCTTTGCGATAAACTCGGGGATACGCACGGACACAGGGCAGCCGGTGCGGCAGAGGGAGTTTTTGCAGTTGAGGCAGCGCTTTGCCTCGTCCATCGCCATCTCGGGGGTGTAGCCCAGAGCAACCTCGTCAAAATTGCCGGCGCGGACTATGGGATCCTGCTCGGGCATGGGGTTTTTCTGCATTTTCATGTTAGCCATTGCGCTTACCTCCCGTCATTTTGCAGATATGCTGTGCGGCAGCGTCCTGCTCATCCTTATAAAACGCGGCGCGCTTGATGAGAGAATCAAAATCGACCTCATGAGCATCAAAGTCCGGCCCGTCAACGCAGGCAAACTTCGTCTCCCCGCCGACAATGACGCGGCAGCCGCCGCACATACCGGT
>DKYJ01000056.1:19495-26029 GCA_002493305.1 Clostridiales bacterium UBA7103
GCCGCCGCACATACCGGTGCCGTCGACCATGATGGGGTCGAGGGAGATAATGGTTTTTATCCCGTAGGGGCGGGTAACGTCCGCGAGGAACTTCATCATAATATCGGGGCCGATAGCGACGACCCTGTCAAACTGAGGCTTGCCCTCGGCAATATTGGCGTCTATTTCCTCCTTGAGGAACTTCGTAGTGAAGCCCTGCTCGCCATAGCTGCCGTCATCGGTGCAGATGATGAGCTTATCGGAGGCTGCCTTCAGCTCCTCGGGCAAGATAACGATATCCTTGCTCCGGAAGCCCGCGATGAAGGTAACTTCAATGCCCTTTTTGTGCATTTCCTTGGCAATGGGGTAGGCAATGGCGCAGCCGACGCCGCCGCCCACTACGCAGACCTTCTTGAGGCCGTCCATCTCCGTGGCTTTGCCCAGCGGGCCGACAAAATCGCTTATATAGTCGCCCTCGTCCACGGTGTGCAGCATTCTGGTGGTGCGCCCGGCGGCCTGCACCATAACGGTGACGGTGCCCTTCTCCCTGTCCCAACCGGCGACAGACACAGGGACGCGCTCGCCCTGCTCATCAAGGCGGAAGATAACAAACTGGCCGGCCTGCGCGTGGCGCGCGACCAGCGGAGCCTCGATCTCAAACAGGCATATGGTCTTTGCCTCGTTCAAGAACTGCTTTTTAACAACTTTGTACATTAAAACACCTCATATAATGTATTTTTGCGTTCCATCAAGCCTCATTGTACATTAGCGCGGGAGCAATGTCAAACTTTATCGCCGTTATTTTTATCACTTTTGCGGCAGCTTTGTTTACAGGCGGAGCAGTTCCCGTTGCATGCGGAGCAGCGCCCGCTGCCCCTGCGTATCCGCACAATGGCAAACACCACCGTGACGGCAATGATCGCGATGAGGAAAATATCCGCCCAGCTCACAGCAGCGCTCCTATATGGTAAGCGATGAAGGCGCAGACCCACGCCACGCCGCACTGCATCAGCACCACGCCGATAGTCTTTAACCTGCTGCCAAGCTCCCGCTTGATCGTGGCCACCGCCGCGACGCAGGGGGTATACAGCAGAGTGAACACCAGAAAGCTCACCGCGCTTATGGGCGTGAACACGCTCTGGAGCGCGCCGCCAAGCTCCGCCATGCTGGTGCCCAGCAGCACCGCAAGCGTGGAGACGACGGCCTCCTTTGCCGTGAAGCCGGAGATGAGCGCCGTGACCATGCGCCAGTCGCCAAAGCCCAGAGGCGCGAAAATAGGCGCGATCCACTGCCCCACCAGGGCGAGAAGACTGTCGGCGCTGTCGGTAACGACATTGAGCCGTGTGTCAAAGGTCTGCAAGAACCAGATTATGATGGTGGCGATAAATATAACGGTAAAGGCACGCTCGATAAAGTCCTTTGCCTTGTCCCACAGCAGCATACCTACGCTCCTTGCCGAGGGCATACGGTAATTGGGAAGCTCCATCACAAAGGGCACGGGTTGCCCGCGGAAGGCGGTGCCCTTGAGGATGAGCGCGACGATTATGCCAACGACCATACCAGTCACATAGAGAGCTATCATGGCAAGGGCGCTGTGTCCCGGGAAAAACGCGGCGGAGAACACCGCGTAGATCGGTATTTTGGCAGAGCAGCTCATATACGGCGTGAGAAGGATCGTCATTTTCCGGTCACGGTCGGAGGAGACTGTCCGCGTCGCCATGATGGCGGGAACGGAGCAGCCAAAGCCGATGAGCATCGGCACGAAGCTCCGCCCGGACAGACCTATCTTTCTCAGCAGCCTGTCCATAACAAAGGCGACGCGGGCCATATACCCGGTGTCCTCCAGAATGGACAAAAAGAAAAACAGCGTTACGATTATGGGCAGGAAGGACAGCACGCTGCCCACACCGGCGAATATGCCGTCTATGATAAGGCTGTGCACCACGGGGTTTATCCCGTAATCGGTAAGCCCCGCGTCAACTATCAGGGAGAGCCTGTCTATCCCAAGGCTCAGAAGGTCGGAAAGCCCCTGACCAATGACATTAAAGGTCAGATAGAAAACCAGAAGCATTATCGCCAGAAACACCGGTATCGCCGTGTATTTCCCGGTGAGCAGCTTATCCATCTTCACAGAGCGGGCGTGCTCCCGGCTCTCGTGAGGCTTTACCACCGACTGAGCAACTACCCTTTCAATAAAGCGGTAGCGCATATCTGCGATGGCGGCGTTGCGGTCAAGGCCGGACTCGGCCTCCATCTGCAAAATACAGTGCTCCAGCAGCTCTTTTTCATTCTGATCCAGCTCCAGCAGCTTTTCAAGCTCCTCATCGCCCTCAATGAGCTTGAGCGTGCAGAAACGGGAAGGCAGACCCGCCCGCTCGGCGTGATCCTGTATAAGATGTATAACCGCGTGTATGCAGCGGTGGACGGGGGAGCTGTCCTCGCAAAAGTCTGTCACCTTAGGCAGCGTCCTGCTGCGGGCGACCTCCACGGCCTTGTCAGCAAGCTCGGACACGCCCTCGCCCTTGACGGCGCTTATCGGCACAACGGGCACGCCCAGAGCAGCGCTGAGCTTCAGCACATCCACCGAGCCGCCGTTGGCGTGCACCTCGTCCATCATGTTCAGCGCCAGCACCGTGGGTATGCGCAGCTCCAGCAGCTGCAGCGAGAGATAGAGGTTTCGCTCTATATTTGTCGCGTCGGCGATGTTTATGATCCCGTCAGGCTTGTTATTGAGTATAAAATCCCGGGAGACTATCTCCTCCTGCGTGTAAGGGCGCAGGGAGTATATCCCCGGCAGGTCTACCACAGAGCAGTCCTTCCTGCCCAGCATTTCGCCTATTTTCTGGTCGACCGTGACCCCCGGGAAATTGCCCACATGCTGGTTGGAGCCGGTGAGGGCATTAAAAAGCGTGGTCTTGCCGCAGTTCTGGTTGCCGGCCAATGCAAAAATCATTTTTTCTGCGCCTCCGCTTCAACCTGTATCTGTTTTGCGTCCGCCACACGGAGCGTCAGCTCATAGCCGCGGACGCTTATCTGTATAGGGTCGCCCATGGGCGCGATCTTGCGCAAAGTTACCTTTGTGTGGGGGATAAGCCCCATATCCAAAAGTCTGCACCGCAGAGCGCCGGAGCCGCCGACGGCGGTGATGATCCCGCTCTGCCCCAGACGCATTTCATCCAAAGTCATATCCACAACCTCTTTTCTATAAAACACCAACGCAATTTTATCACAGTGTGACTTATTATTCAACTAAAGAGTAAGTGATGAATAGATCGTCAAAAAAGATTCGCAGACGGTTTGTTCAGCGCTTACTCAAAGATCAATTTTTTTGCTGCTCGACATAGCGCTGAACATAATCCGCAAAGCGGCGTACCGCCGGGCCTGCTTTCTCCCCGGCGGGAATTGCCATGCCGATAACGCGCTTTGCCTCCGGAATGAGCGGGAGCTTCAGAAGCCTGTCGTTTCTGCCGCGCAGCAGCAGCTCCGGCATTATGCTCATGCCCAGCCCCTGCTCCACCATGGCGATAATAGCGTAGTCGTCTTTGGTGTAAAAGCGCACATTGGGCTTGACTCCCGCCATGTCAAGGGCGCGCTTGGCGTCATGGTCGGAGCTTTGCAGCAGGCTTATAAATGGCTCCGTCTCGCACTCAACGAGAGGGAATTTTGGATAGCTGGCGAAGCGGCTGTCCTCTGGCAAAATGGCAAGGAGCCTGTCCTCCATCAGCGGGATATACTCCATATCCAGCCCACAGGGGAGGTTTACAAAGCCCAAGTCGATGCTACCGTCGGAGAGCCATTGCTCAACATCGTGATAGTCGCCGTTAAAGAGGCTGAACTCCACATTTGGATAGTCCGCCTGAAACTCCTTGAGCACCGCGGGCAGCCAGTGGACTGCAACAGAGGTGAACGCCCCCAGCCGCACCATGCCGCAGTCAAGCCCCCGAATGGAAGCGGCGGTCTGATTGAGGCGCTCCATACCTGACAGCAGATCGCGCACGGAGGGCAGCAGCCGCTCCCCCTCGGCGGTGAGGCTCACCCCGGCCCTGCCGCGCTTGATCACCGCAAAGCCCAGCTCGGCTTCCAGCGCGTCGATGCTGTGTGTCACGGCGGACTGGGTGCAGCCCAGCTGCTGCGCCGCCCGTGTAAGGCTGCCCTGCTCGATAACGCAGGAGAGCACCTGATATTTTGAAAAGCTGTTTTGAGCCATGCTGCGCTCCTTTATGAAAATTATTCATCTTTACATGAGCAAAATTATATCTGTTTATATTATAGCGGCAAAAAATGATTTTTCAAGAGAAAAGCCGTGATTTGCCCTTTGCGGGGAAAATTTTTCTGCGCTATAATCCAAACATCGAAAATGAAAAGAGGACAAAACCATGACAAGCGGAACTGTTTTTATCGTCATCGCCATTGCGATATACCTTGCCGGTATGCTGGCTGTGGGCTTTTTCTACTCCAAGCGCAACACAAGCTCCACCGATTTTTACCTTGGCGGCAGGAAGCTCGGCCCCTTTGTGGTGGCGCTGAGCACTGAAGCCTCGGATATGAGCGGCTGGCTTTTGATGGGTGTGCCCGGCCTTGCCTATTTCTGCGGCCTTGCCGACGCCGCATGGACGGTCATCGGCCTTGCCGTGGGTACTTACCTAAACTGGCTGATCGTCGCAAAGCGCCTGCGCAAATATTCCGCCGTGGTAGACGCCATCACTATACCTGACTTCTTTGCCCACCGCTATCGCGACAACAGCGGCTTTATCGAGGGCATCGCCGCCATAATCATCATTGTGTTCTTTGTGCCCTATACAGCATCCGGCTTTGCCGCCTGCGGCAAGCTCTTCACCAACCTTTTTGACATGAACTATTCGACCGCCATGGTCATCAGCGCCGCGGTCATAGTGGCCTACTGTGTCATGGGCGGCTTCATGGCGGCCTCCGTCACCAGCTTTATCCAGAGCATGGTCATGACCGTGGCTCTCACGATCATCCTCATTTTCGGCATCAACACCGCCGGCGGCTGGAGCGCCGTTGTGGAAAACGCCCGCTCCGTGCCCGGGTACCTGAGCCTCACCGCCAGCACCAGCATACTCTCCACTACTCCCGGGAAATACGGCTTTTTGTCCATTGTCTCTACTCTGGCCTGGGGCCTTGGCTACTGCGGCATGCCCCATATCCTCAACCATTTCATGGCCATCAAGGACGGGGAGAAGCTCAAAACCTCCCGCCGTGTCGGTACCACATGGGTGGTAGTGTCCATGGCCTTCGCCATCACCGCCGGCGTTGTGGGCTTTGCCGTGAGCAGGACGGGCGCCATCGGCACCTTTGAAAGCTCCTCCTCCGCTGAGGCTATCCTCGTGAGCATTGCCGCGCTCCTGAGCAAGAACGGCGTTCTGCCCGCGCTGCTGGCAGGTCTTGTGCTGGCGGGCATCCTCGCCTCCACCATGTCCACTGCCGACGCCCAGCTTCTTGCCGCAGCCTCCAGTATATCCCACAATATTCTTAAGGGCGTGTTCCACCTCAAGCTCACAAACAAGCAGGAGATGCTTATCGCGCGCATCACCGTGCTGGTGGTCGCCGCTATGGGTCTTGTCCTCGCCCGCGACCCCAACAGCTCCGTGTTCGGTATCGTGTCCTTCGCTTGGGCGGGCTTCGGCGCATCCTTCGGCCCGCTGATGCTCTTCTCACTGTTCTGGAAGCGCACCAACCGCGCCGGTGCCATATCCGGCCTCATATGCGGCGGCGCGATGGTCTTTATCTGGAAGTACCTTGTCCGTCCTCTCGGCGGCGCATGGAACATATATGAGCTGCTACCCGCCTTTATCGTCGGCAGCCTCGCCATCGTCATCGTGAGCCTCTGCACCAAAGCTCCCGGCGAGGAGATAGTCAAAGAATTTGAAAGCGTGTGATATAAGAATTTCCCTCTGCCAAACGGTGGAGGGAAATTTTTATAAACTGCGGTAAAGCGGTAATAACACTAAAGTGGATACCTTTGTGCTCTTTGTAATCATGTGATAGTATGGAAAAAGACCGTAAAAATGAAATTTATCGAGAAGGTGATAACTATGAGCAAGAGGAAACCTAATTGGATTCCGCAGTTAGCGAAGTTAATCTTGGCTCTCCCTCTGGGAGAGCTGGCGCGAAGCGCCTGAGAGGGCAAAACATGACCGTACCAAAAGATAACCGCCAATTGGAAAATGCCAGGCAGCTTCGCAGGGAAATGACGCCTCATGAGTGCAAGCTGTGGTATCTTTTTCTCCGCAAATATCCGGCAAAAATTTATAAACAGCGAATTATCGGCAGCTTTATCGTAGACTTTTATTGCGCATCTGCCCGACTGGTCATCGAAGTGGATGGCTCCCAGCATTATGAGCCTCGGGAAATGACTTATGATTCTGAGCGCTCCAAATTTTTAGAGGCGCTTGGCTTGAAGGTTTTGCACTTTTCCAACCGGGAGATAGACAGAGATTTTCAAAGCGTGTGTGAACAAATCGGCTCAACCGTTCAAAATCGGATGTAGCCCTCTCAGTCACCTTCGGTGACAGCTCTCCCAGAGGGAGAGCC
>DKYJ01000056.1:26363-27303 GCA_002493305.1 Clostridiales bacterium UBA7103
GAGCGTATCGATACCGATACGCTCAGTTAACTGTTTTCATTCATACCTTATATTCATCTTGAAAATCGGGTGGTCACTCTCACCGCTTATGTACCATAGGCCGCCCTCGTGACCCCAGCTCAGATCCATGGCCGCGCCGCGCGGAAGCTCCGCGATGAACGATGTGCGCACCTCCATGGGGTTAAGGCCCGCCGTCTCATGGGCGATGCTGTTTTCCGCCGCGTCGTAGTAGTGGGTGTTGTTGAGATGGCCGTTTTCGTCCACAAACTCTTCCGGCACCTCGAAGACAGATTTGCCGCTTACGGGCAGCTTCTTAACAAGAGAGGACATCTGAAGCTCGGGGTCGTTGGGGTCGCCCTCCATGGAAAGACCGAAGTTATCGGGGTTTACCATTTTTCTCGTGTCTGCGTCAACCATTGCCCACAAAGCGCCGCCGCTCGCAAGCTCTTCACCCTCGGCGGAGAAAAGCTTATAATAGCGGGGGAACATCCCATGCTTGGTATCAGCAATCCATGTGTTGACTTTGATGTGCTCTCCCGGGCTTGGCAGGCGGTTTATCCTCGCAAAATGGCGCACGACGACCCATATAAGATTATCCTCATACAGGCGGGCGGGGCTTCTGCCAAGCTCCTCGCAGTGCACGGCGGAGATATCCTGAAAAATCTGGAACAGGGCGCTCAGCCCTGTCCTGTTGGTAAAATAATCATATTCCCGGGAACAGATCACATACAACACCTCGTAAATTAAATCGGAGCAAGCTCAATGCCTGCTCAAACAGCGTGTGTAAAAATACTTGTTCACTCTTCACTATTACATATTACCTTCCAAAAATCGACTGCAGGTTTTTAGTGAATAGTGAATGGTGAAAAAGTAATAAGTAAAATCGACAAGCCCCTGACGGTGCTTGTCGATTTTTTGGTGGACGATACAAGACTCGAAC
>DKYJ01000056.1:27597-56251 GCA_002493305.1 Clostridiales bacterium UBA7103
TGGTGGACGATACAAGACTCGAACTTGTGACCTCCCGCACGTCAAGCGGATGCGCTACCAGCTGCGCCAATCGTCCATCAGCGTTAGCTATATTACTCCAAGTTCCGCTGTTTGTCAAGAGATTTTTTGCGTGTCAATATTAGTTTTATCATACAAAAGAAAAATGAACCCTCTTTTGAGGGTTCATTTTTCTTTTGCCGTACCGCGATCAGTTGCGGCAGTAGACAAAGAACTTTGTCTGTACGCCGAAAACCTCACAGGTGACAGTGCAGCCGCCGGAGTCCTTACCAGCCAGAATCTCGATAATGCAGGAACCGTCGTCCTGAGGCTCGAGCTTAAGCATGGACTCATCATCGCAGCTCCAGTGGAAATCACTGGGCTGGGCAAGACCTACGGGAAAAGTCGCCGCGGTGACCTGCATCTTAACCATGTCCGGATCGCTCAGCTTCAGCGTGGGAGAGTATTCCTTGTTTTCCTCAAAGCCCAGCTTCTTGGTGTAATAATAGCAGTCAACTCTCTCAATGGTGGGTGTGGGCGTGGGTGTGGGCGTGGGCGCCAGATCAATACTCGGCATAACATCTTCCGTTGCGGGGGGAGGGGTGACCTTCGCATTGTTGGAAGGCCCGTCCGCACCGTTAAGGCTGGTGGATACCATGACTATAACCGCAAGGATAACCGCAACAACCAGTATCAAGCCGAAAATCATCTGCCACTTGGTGTTAGTTTCGGCGCGTTCATATGAAGCCGTGCCCTTGACCGTGCTCGCGGTGGTGGCAGGGGTGCGCCCGCTCTGCGTAACTCTCCGCGTCCCGCAGTTGGGGCAGCGGCTGCGCATCGAGGAATAAACTTCCCCGCAGCGGCGGCACTTGACTTCAGGAATCATGCTCATACAAGTTCCTCCATTCCAAAGTGAATAGAAAATGGGTATTAAACTGCTTCTAAATAATACACTTTCTTTTGCTTTTCGTCAAGTCTTGCACTATGCAAAGCCCCGCATTTTGGGCGATTTTTGGCAGAAATTCCCCACTTTAGCGTCAAAATCCCCGTTTTTCATCTGCTTTGACCCTTTATTCGCGCCCGCTTTTAGAAAAACTCCGGGCATTTTTGGTAAATTTGACGAGGGCCGAAAGCGTATATTTTACGAAAATGCGCTCCTTCCCCCACCTAAAGCCCCACTCCGGGGGGTAAAACCGGGTGGTTTCACCGGGGGCTTGACCCACCTGAGCGCATACGCGTAACCTCCCGGCAGCGTTGATAAAAACATGAAAACCGCAGCTGTGAATTGCTGGGCCACCGGGAAAGATATGTTTTTTAGAACCTGACAGATTTTCCCATTGATGTCTTTACAAAAGCGTAATAATGTAGTGAAATTTGACTGTTTTCAATGATATTTAACATTGACAATTTTTTCCCACGGGCGCATAATGAAAACAGGACACACGCAAATTTTTACGGAAAGAAGGGAAGCAATGAGAGACTTGAAGCATATGATTTTCTTCGAGCAGCTTTTGCAGGAGGCGAACAATGCCCTCGTGCGGCAGGCCTGCGGGCAGGGGCAGCTGGCGCTGGCCTACAACTGCTCGTACATACCTGAGCCGCTGCTGGACGTGGAGGGCTGCTTCGCCCTGCGGCTGCGGGCGCCACACTGCACAAACCCGGACATGGCGACATATTACATGACCAACCGCTCATGCCCCTATTCCAAGAGCATTTTGGAGCGCGCATTTGAAGGCGGGTATAATTTCATCGACGCGCTGCTGGGGCAGGAATGCTGCACCACCATGAACCGCACCGAGCAGTATTTTGAATACTGCAAGCTTATCCCAAAGGAGAAGTTCTTCGTATCCTACATAGATATGCCGCTGAAAAAGGGTGAGTGGTATGACGGGTACTTTCTCCGCCAGATACAAAAGAAAATAACCGAGCCGCTGGAAAAAACATACGGGGTGGATTTCTCAGAGGAGAAGATACGTGCCGCCCTCGAGCGTCACAACGAGCTCTGCCGCATCATCACCGAGATAGGAGCTCTCCGCAGGCTTGATAACCCGCCCATCACCGGGTACGAGTTCCATGTTATCCAGCTTGTATCGCTGGTGTGCCCCAAGGCGCTCATCCTGCCCTATCTGCGCGAGACGATGGAGGAGCTGCGAAGCCGAGAGCCGGAGGAGAAGCCCACATACAGGGCCCGCGTCATGATAGCCGGCTCTGAGGTGGACGATCCTGAGTTTACAAAGCTGCTTGAGAGATGCGGCGCGTTGGTCGTGGCGGACAGATATTGCTTCGGCTCTCTACCCGGCAGGCAGGAGATAGTCATAAAAGAGGGCCAGAGCGCACTGGAAGCCATCGCGGAGTATTACCACGAGGCGAACCAGTGTCCCCGCTCTATGGGCAGCGAGAGCATCAGGGAGCGCAAGCGCTTTATCTATGACATCGCCAAGGACTACAAGGCCGAGGGCGTCATCATTGAGAGCATGAAATTCTGCGAGTACTGGGGCTATGAGCGGGCACAGGCCGCCCAGTGGCTGACAGACGGCTTTTCTCTGCCGGGTACCATACCCGTCTGCCAGATAGAGAAGGACTACTCCAACGCCGCCACCGGCCAGCTCCGTACGAGATTTCAGGCTTTTGTTGAATCGCTTGAGATAAAGCGTATCCAGGCGGAAAGGTGAGGTGAAGGATATGTGGAAAAGAAAAATCAGCCTTAAGCAGCAGTATGGTTCGCTAAAGCATTTTCTCAAGGGCGATGAGCCCTGCCATTACATCGGCCAGCGCTACATAGAGGGCACAAATATCCTCGCCCGCAGGGAGTGGCGCGGAGTTAAGGACACGGGTCTTGCCTTTGGCTACTGGCTCTTGACCTGGGTCAAGATGGGCAGCCTTGTCGCGCGCGATCCCGTGCGTATACTCAAGGCCTTTTGGAACTACCGCTGGCTCAGCGCGTATCTTGTCTCTCCGGCTATGATCGACAGATGGATCGAGGGCGACAGAGGTATAACGCTCAAGGCAGACCTTATGGTCGTTGACTGCATGATCTCCGACTCGGTGCAGACTCTGTGGGAGTCCCTTCGGGCCGACAGGAAGCTGGGCGAGACAAAATGGTCTGACGATACGGTCGCCTTTGATTACACCCTGCCGAAGCACCTTATCTTCGGCTTCCCCGGAAAATACGCCATCAATATGCAGCAGCACGCCGCTTTCATGGTGCCGCTGATGCGTAAGGAGCTGGGCTCATACTATGTCGATCAGGCCATCAGCGTGGGAATTCCCGGCGACATGTGCACTTTGCCTCTGGTAGAGACCGGCGTCGCCATGGATCAGGAGTATCCCGACATCGGCAATTTCTGGATGACCTCCAACAACCCCTGCGATGCGAACATGATGGACAACAACGCCATGTACCGTGAGCTGAGCGCCAACGGCAAAAAGGCCGTGCACCCCTTTACCTCACCACTTATGTACGACGACCCCACTACTAAGGAGCTGGGTGTGCACGAGGTGGAGGAGGCCATAAAATTCATGGAGGAGCAGTTCGGCCAGAAAATGGACTGGGAGGCCCTCAAAAAGCACCTCAGCGCCACGAACAAGTTCAATCAGGAGGAGATAGAGCGCTGGGATATCTATGCCACCACCAACAGCGGCGTTCTCAATCCCGTTTGCATGGCCATGTGGAGAATTTATTTCTACCAGCAGGGTGCCACAAAGTATTTCGCGCAGGCTTCCGAGAAGGTAAATAAGCTCTTTTATGAGGCTGTCGAGCAAAAGCTCAACACCTTCCCCAGAGCCCGCCATAGGGCGATAGCCTGGAGCTGTGGCTCTACCTACTACTGCTACGCGAGCCTCTGGCTGTATAACGCCTGGGGCATACTCTGCGTCAATAATATGGACTCGCTCACCGGACACAACCTCATTGACCTTGACGATAAGGAGACCATGCTTGAGGACATTGCCGACTGGTATTCCCACACGCCCATGCGCACCCATACAGTAGGCGGCAACCGCCATCTGATGCAGATGTGGGAGACGGCGGAGAAATTCAACTGCGACACTATCATCATGTATGACGATGTAGGCTGTAAGGGCATGGCCGGCGCTCAGGGGCTTATCGAGGAGGAGATGAACAGGCACCGCGACCGCTTCAACATCATCTGGATGCCTCACTCTCTGATGGATCCCCGCATTGTGCCCAACGCCGAGGCGCGCAGAGCCGTAAACGAGTATATGTTCAATGTGCTCCACGAGGAGCCGCTTGACCCCACGCTGGTGGATTTCGACGATACCATGGGTTGGTAAGAAAGGGAGGCCGGAATGAAAATTATAGGCAAAACTCTGGCGATCACCGCCGCCGCTGTGGGCGGGCTGTTCGCCGTATACTATTTTAATCTGGATATGAAGCTGATGAAGTATGTCATTCTCCCGTTTCTTGATAAGCACCACGATTCCGTCAAGCGGGAGCATCTGATTTAAGGAGGGCGGAATATGCAGGTAAATCCCAATATCGTTCCCCGTGCTCTGACGGAGGAGGAGAAGGCGCTGCGGCAGCAGGACGTATACGACAGCTTTGCGACCTACCTCTGCTTCTGCCCCAAATGCGGCTATGTGGATAAGACCAACATGTACCTCATGCGGGCCGAATCCAGAGTGAAAAAGCTGCTTGAGGACGGGCAGACCTGCCCCAGCTGCGGCGCGAAAGCGTGGGAGCTGGGCTACCCCCAAAACAGCAAAACCGGCTTCGTAAGACGCTGAATTAAATAGCGAAATAGAGATAAGAGGCTGCAGCAAACCGAAAAGGTTGCTACAGCCTCTTTTGCGTAAATGGCAGATATATAAATCAACAGTAGGGTAAAACAAATCATATCGCAGATATATCATTTGTTCCAAAGGAACGGATTTCATTGGGATAAGTGGCTGCGGCCTCTTATCCCAATATACTTTGCACTGATTCCTCGGCAAACTGCCGGGTGTAGAGCCGGTAATACTGCCCGCGGGCGGCCATAAGCTCCTCGTGCTTTCCACGCTCGACAATTTTTCCATCGTTGACGACGAGGATAATATCGGCATTGCGCACGGTGGAGAGCCGGTGGGCGATGACGATCGAGGTGCGCCCGCGAATGACCTTGTCTATGGCGGACTGTATTTTCTGTTCGGTGATGGTGTCTACCGAGGCGGTGGCTTCGTCCAGTACAAGGATCTTGGGCTTTGATAGTATTGCCCGGGCAAAGGATATAAGCTGTTTTTCGCCGGTGGAGAGCATATCCCCGCCCTCACCGACATCGGTATCAAGGCCGTTTTCGAGCCTGTCCACCACATCTCTTGCCGACACAAGCTCCAAGGCAGCGTCGATCTCGGCGTCGGTAGCGTCAGGGTTTGCGTAGAGCAGGTTCTGCCGCACCGTGCCGGAGAATAGCTGCGGCGTTTGCAGCACATAGCCGATGCCGGAGTGCAGCCAGAGCTGGGAACGCTCACGCAGGTCGCGCCCGTCCACCAGCACCGCGCCGGAGCTGGGCTCATAGAAGCGGCAGACCAGATTCACAAGCGTGGATTTGCCCGCCCCTGTTTCGCCCACGATGGCCACATTTGTGCCAAAGGGGATATTGAGGTCAAAATGCTCTAAAATATACTCGTCCCCGTCGGGGTACTTGAAGCTCACATCGCGAAACTCGATATCGCCCCGGAGCTCCTCCCAGTTTTCGCGCTTCGGCTCGAAGCAGTCGCCATAACGGTTTATGACAGCTTCCGTGTCCGTAACGTCGGACGGGGTCTCCAGCAGCTTTGAATAGCGCTCGATATTGACTTGAGTTGTGATAAGGCTTGAAATCGCGTCCACTACCCAGCGCACGGGCTCCATCATGCCCATGGCATAGGACATGAACATGGAGAAGGTGCCCACCTGATGCTCGGCGAGAACGCCGCCGCGCCACAGAACTATGGCGAGGGCAAGCGAGGAGGCAAGGTGCATCGTCGCTGCGAACGCGCCCTGAAAATGAGCGGCCTTTACGACCTTGCCGCGGTACTGCTCCGTTTCGGCGGTAAATTCCTTTTCCACCGTCTCCTCGATCACCAGTGACTTTATGGTCTTGGCACCGGTTATGCCCTGATTGAAATTGCCGGTTATGCGGGAGTTTATCTCACGCACCTGCCGGTTGACGCGGATGAGCTTGCCCTGAAACAGGGAAAACAGCGCCACGATGAGCGGAATGATAAGTGTTATCGGCAGGGCGAGGGAGGCGTTTATGCTGAACATGACCACCACCGCGCCGATGATGAAGCTGAAATTCCATACGGTGTCCATAAGCGTCCATGACACCAGCGAGCCGATGCGGGAGGTATCGCTTATCACGCGCGCGTGGATATAGCCCACGCTGTTTTGATTGAAGTAGGAAAAGGACAGGGTCTGAAGATGCGAAAAGGCGGCATTTCGCATATCCATATCCACGCCGACCTCCACCTTCATCGCCCGCATACAGCAGAGGTAATTCGCCCCGGCGGTGAGCAGAATGGTCAGCAGGTACACGCCGACGAACACCGGCAGGGAAGCAAGGCTGCCGCCGCCGATAAAGGTATCCAGAGCGTAGCGCTGGAAAAGCGGCGTGAATATATCCATGCAGCTGCCGATAAGCCCGCAGATGACCATGACCACAAGCTCAATGCGGTATTTCTTCAAAAACGGCCGCAGTTTGCCCACACCGAAGAAAGGCAGGCTTTTATGTTCGCTTTTTTTCATATGCCGCCCTCCTCCGCGCCCGACTGGAGGCGGCAGATCTGCCCATAGATGCCGCCGGCGGCTTTAAGCTGTTCATGGCTGCCCGCCTCGGCAATGCGCCCCTTGTCAAGCACTATTATCATATCCGCCTTGGAAAGCGTGCTTATCCTGTGTGAGATGAGCACGATGCTGGCCGTGCCGAAGCGCTTTTCAAGCTCGGCGCGGATCTTCGCGTCTGTCTCTGTATCCACGGCGGACAGAGAATCGTCAAAAATCATGATGGGCTTAGAGCCGACCAGCACCCGGGCGATGGCCACGCGCTGCTTCTGACCGCCCGAGAGGGTCACGCCGCGCTCGCCCACAAAGGTGTCATAGCCTCTGGAAAAACCCTCGATAGTCTCCTCAAGACAGGCCGCTGCCGCCGCCTGACGGATGCGATCAGGCCCGGCGCCGGGCTCGGCTATGGCGATATTCTCCGCAATGCTGCGGGAGAACAGAAAGGGCTCCTGCAAAACCATGCCGATATTCTGGCGCAGATATGGGGTGCTTATATCCCGGATATCCACCCCGCCGATGGTAATGCGCCCCTGCCCGGGGGCCAGCTCATAGAGCTTGTCCAGCAGCAGGGCGACGGTGCTTTTGCCGCTGCCAGTGCCGCCGAGGATACCCAGCGTCGTGCCGGATTTTATGGTAAAGCTCACATTTTTTAGTATGGGCGCGCCGTCCTCGTAGCCGAAGGACACATTTTCAAAGCAGATATCTCCGTCAAGGGGCGGGGTCAGAGCCTTTTCGCTGGGCCGCTCCTCCTGACAGGACATTATGTAGGCCACCCGTCCAAGCGACACCCCTGCCTTGCTCATCTCGGCAATCATCCTGCCCAACATTCGCACTGGCCAGACCATCATCGTCGAGTAGGAGATAAAGGCCAGAAACTCGCCGGAGCTGAGCGTCCCCTCAATGCACATTTTCGAGCCGAACACCACCGAGAGCAGGATCATGACGCCTGAGAGAATGTCCCCAACCGACCAGTATACGCTCAGCGGGCGGGCAAGCTTCATCCAGAGCCCGGTGTAATATTTGTTCTGCGCCTCAAAGCGGTCACGCTCATAGCGCTCCTTGCCGAAGGCGCGGACGACCCGCACCCCGGTCAGATTCTCCTGCGCCATGTCGGAAAGTATGCCCTCGTTCTCGTCACAGGCGAGAAAGTCCCTGCCGATGCGGCTGTGGAACACGAAGGACATGACGATTATCACCGGCACGGGGATCATCACGATCGCCGTGAGCTTTGGGTTCATGCTCAGCATGAACGCTATGGACAGCGCCAGCAGCACGATTATACGGAAAACGGAGCTCATCTGCTCGGAAATGAAGTTTTTCACCGTGTCAATATCCGAGGTGCAGCGCTGGATGATATCGCCGGTGCGGTGCTTCATATGCCACGAGAAGGGCAGGCGCTCAATGTGGGAGAAAAGACTGTCCCTCATGCTCTTTACAAAGCCCTCCGCCGCCAGCGTGTTGCACAGGCGAAAGGCGTACTGACTGCCGGCCCGTATCAGGGCGACTATTAAAAGCCCCAACGCCATTATCCAGATATGCTCCCCCAGATACTCAAAGCCGCCCAGCCGCGAGACAAGCACCATCACCGGCTTTGGATAGTCGGCGGGCAGTCCGCCCAGAGCGTTATCAACGGCGGCACGGATTATCTGCGGGCTGAGCATATCCGCCAGCGCCACCAGCGCCGAGCAGAGCAGAGCCGTAAGGAAGCTCAGCCTGCTGCCTTTGGTGAAGCGCGCGATGAGCGCCCAGTCCCGGCGTTTATTCTGTTTTGAGACGCTGTTTTCCATGCGCGTGTCTCCTTGAAAGAATCTGCGCACGAGTATAGCACAGCCGGTGCGAACTGTCAAAAAAGTCTCGCGAGAGCGGCGATGAGCGAGCAGCAGACAAAGCCGGCTGCAGTGGGCAAAAGCGCGGCGATAAGAGTCCATTTCAGGCTGCCGGTCTCCTTCTTCACGGTCAAAAGTGTGGTGGAGCAGGGCCAGTGCATCACGGTGAAGACCAGCATACACAGCGCCGTCACCCATGACCAGCCGTTTTGCAGCAGCAGCGCCTTGACGGCGGCAAGCTCCCCAAGCTCCGCGAGACTGCCGCCGGAGGTATAGATCATGATGATGATCGGGAAAACTATCTCATTTGCGGGAAAGCCCAGAATAAAAGCCAGCAGTATCACCCCGTCCAGCCCCATAAAGCGCCCCAAGGGGTCGAGAAAGGAAGAGAGCAGGGAGATGAGGCTCTGCCCGCCCACGCTCACATTCGCGCAGACCCACAGCAGCGCCCCGGCGGGCGCGGCCACTGCCGCCGCTCTGCCCAGAACGAAGAGCGTCCTGTCAAAAACGGAGCTTATAATGACCCGGCCGATCTGCGGCTTGCGGTAGGGCGGCAGCTCCAAAACAAAGGAGGAGGGGCTGCCCTTTAAAAGCGTCGCGGAGAGCAGGCGCGTTGCCAAAAGGCTCGCCGCTATGCTGAAGGCGATAAGCCCGGTCAGCCCCAGGGCGGAGAGTATCCCCGCGCCGCCGCCCACCGCAGAACCTATAAAGAACATCGTCAGCAGGGAGATTAGCGTGGGAAAGCGCCCGTTGCAGGGGACAAAGGCGTTTGTCAGCACCGCGAGCAGCCGCTCTCGCTCCGAGTCGATGATCCGGCAGCCCACCACCCCCGCCGCGTTGCAGCCAAAGCCCATACACATGGTCAAGGCCTGCTTGCCGCAGGCATGACAGCGTTTGAAGGGGCTGTCAAGATTATAGGCTATGCGCGGCAGGTAGCCCGAGTCCTCCAAAAGCGTGAACAGGGGGAAGAATATCGCCATGGGCGGCAGCATCACCGACACCACCCATGCCAGCACACGATATGACCCGTCTACAACCAGCCCCCGCAGCCATTCCGGGGCCGAGAGCGCCGCAAAAAGCCGGTTTAAGGGCGCTTCGAGGCCGAAAAGCAGCCCAGAGAGCCACTGAGAGGGGTAATTTGCCCCGACAAGGCTTATGTAGAACACCAGCGCCAGCAGCAAAAGCATCAGCGGATAGCCCAGCCACCGCCCTGTGAGCAGCTTATCGAGCCGCCGGTCAAAATCCCCGTAGCGCCGCCGGTCAAGGCGCACCGCGCCGGCGCACACCGCCGCCCCCTCGCGCACCGAGGCGGCGGTGAAAATATCCTCCAGCTCGTCGCCGCCTATCCCATTTTCCTCGAGTCGCGCCCGCTCCTGCGCGGCAAGGGGGAGAATCTGCCCGAGCTTGCGGCCGCTTGCCTCATCGCAGCGGGCGATGAGCGTTTCATCGCCCTCAATAAGCCGCAGGCATAGCCAGCGCGGGTCAATGCCATCCGGACAGAAAGTCTCAATTTCCGGCAGCAGGGCGGAAACGGCGTCCTCAACGGGTTGAGGATATGTAAGGCGGCGGGGCGGGGGAGCGGGCGAGTCCAGCAGTTCATCAAGCGCCGATAAAAGCGCCCTGCGCCCTGCACGCTCCCGGGCGGATATCCCGATGACGGGCACGCCCAGCCGCCGGGATATGAGCGGCAGGTCGAGGCTTATGCCCTTGCGCTTCGCCTCGTCCATAAGATTGACGCACACAAGCGCACGGCCGCTTATCTCCAGCGTTTGCAGCACGAGGTTCATGTTCCGCTCAAGACAGGTCGCGTCGCACACCAGCACTACGGCCTGCGCCCCACCGAAACAGATGAAATCCCGCGCAAGCTTCTCCTCGGCGGAGTGCGCCATTAGAGAGTATGTGCCGGGCAGGTCAACGAAGGTATAATCCCGCCGTGGGCCGGAGCAGAAGCCCCAGGCATTGGAGACGGTCTTGCCCGCCCAGTTGCCCGTGTGCTGGTGCATATTCGTCAGGGCGTTGAACACCGTGCTCTTGCCCACATTTGGATTTCCCGCCAGCGCCACGGTTACGCCCTGCGTCCCGCCGCGAAAGTCAGCGGCGGCCTTTCTGCCTGTTGAACTGCCAGTCAGCCCCATATCGTTCCTCCCATCTGTCATGAGCAAACTACTTCATCGTTTGCTCAAAGCGGCTCAACCTCCACACCGCCGCTATCCTCCCGGCGGAGCGCTATGACCGCGCCCCGTATATAATAAGCGGCGATGCCGCCGCCCGAACCAAGTCCCAAGCACTCCACCGGAGTGTCCTCAATAAGCCCTATGTCCCGCAGCCGTCTGCGCATTGCGCCGCCCATATGCAGCGCAGTGACCGTGCCTCGCTCTCCGGGACGGAGGGCGCACAGGGCGAGAGTGTTTTTCACGCTTTACCTACCTCCGCTATCATTTTATTCATGCACTATGGAAAGCGTTACTTGTATGAGAGCGGCTAATTATGCTATACTGAGAAAAAACGCAGAGGAGATAAATATGTTCACTTTCAATCACTATAATTTCAATGTCAGTGACCTTGAGCGCAGCATAAAGTTTTATGACGAGGCGCTGGGCCTCAAGCCCGTGCGGGAGAAGATAGCCGAGGACGGCAGCTTTAAGCTGGTGTTTCTTGGCGACGGGGCGACGGATTTTACTCTGGAGCTCACATATCTCACGGACAGAACACAGCCCTATGATCTGGGCGAGGGAGAGTTTCACCTCGCGATGGCGGCGGACGATATAGACGCTGCCCACGCAAAGCACGAGAAAATGGGCTGCATCTGCCACGATAACCCCAACATGAAGGTGTATTTCATCGAGGATCCGGACGGATATTGGATAGAGATAGTGAGGAATAAAAAGAGATAAAAATAAAAAACCGCAGGTTCAGACGAACCTGCGGTTTTTTATGGAATCAAAGCGCCTCAAACTGGGAATACCAGCATTGAGGTGATGAACACTGTGAAATCAATCTGGGACAGAAGCGGCATATGCCGCTTTGAAAAATTGCGCGGGGAGATCAAAGCTGATGTTCTGATAATCGGCGGCGGCATGGCGGGTCTGCTGACGGCGTATTTCCTGCAAAAGGCGGGGGTGGACTGCGTGATCGCCGAGGCGGACAGGGTTTGCTCCGGGATAACAAAAAACACAACCGCGAAGATCACCGCCCAGCATGGGCTTATATACGATAAACTGCTCGTGAGCATGGGCAGAGAGCGGGCGGGGCTGTACTATCAGGCCAACACCGCCGCCATTGAGGACTATGCCGAGCTATGCGCCGGGATAGACTGCGATTTTCAGCGAAAGGATGCTTATACCTACTCTCTGGACGACCCGCGAGCGCTCGAGCGGGAGATGGCTGCGCTTGAGGCCATAGGCGCGGCAGCGGAATTCGTGGATAAGCTGCCCCTGCCAATAGAGACTGCGGGCACTGTGTGCTTTAAAAATCAGGCGCAGTTCGAGCCGCTTAAATTCGCCGCAGGAATCAGCCGGGAGCTGCGTATTTACGAGATGACGCGCGTTCTTGAGATACGCGACGGTGTGGCGCTCACGAACGGCGGCAGCATAAGGGCGGCATATTTCGTCGTGGCCACGCACTTTCCGTTCATGAACAAGCACGGTGGCTATTTTCTCAAGCTCTATCAGCAGCGCGCCTATGTTCTGGCGCTTTCCGGTGCGCAGGATGTGGGCGGGATATATATTGACGCCAAGGAGGGAGGCCTGTCCTTCAGAAATCAGGGGGAGCTGCTCCTCCTCGGCGGCAACTCCCACCGCACTGGCAGGGGCAAGGGAGGCTGGAAACCATTGGAGGACTTTGCCAAGGCCTATTATCCGCAGTCGGCGGAGGTCACCCGCTGGGCGGCGCAGGACTGCATGAGCCTTGACGGCATGCCCTACATCGGGCAGTACAGCCGGGCAAAGCCGAACATCTATGTGGCAACAGGCTTTAATAAATGGGGCATGACCGGCTCGATGGTGGCCGGGCGCTGCCTTACGCATATGCTTACCGGCAAGGGACAGGCCTATGGCGGGCTTTTTGACCCCAGCCGCAGCATGCTGCACCTGCAGCTTGCCATTAACGCCGCCGGAGCGGTATTCAACCTGTTGACACCCACCGCGCCGCGCTGCCCGCACATGGGCTGCGCCCTGAAATGGAACAGGCAGGAGCAGTCATGGGACTGCCCCTGCCATGGCTCACGTTTCACCGAGGACGGGAATTTGATAGACAATCCCGCCACCGGCGATTTGAAAAGATGATTTAATGTATGTCCTTCCGGGTGTATTTGATATAGGAGGCAGCGATGCCGGCAATGCAAATCGCCGCGCCAATGGCGAGTTTTGTCCCGTCAAGGCTGCCGCTTGAGACAATGTCCGCACCCTCGCAGTAGCCAAATGGCGTGATGTATTTGAGAAATTCGGCGCGCTCCGAGATGTTCGCAATGAGGTTCATAAAATACATCACGGCGGCTATGCCGATGCCAATGCCCGCGCTGCCCTTGCGGATAAAGGCCGAGATGCCGAAGCACAGTCCCGCAAGCTCAAGCTGGAGCAAATAATAGCCCAGATGCAGCAGGCTTATCTCCCGCCACGGAAGCTCCTCGCCGATGGCAGCTATTGAGCCGATAGAAAGAAGAAAAATTATGACATTCATCGCCGCCAGCTGGATAAGTACGGCGAGCAGCTTTTCCGTAATAACTCTTTTGCGGCTGACAGGGTGAGTCAGCAGAAATTCAGCGGTCTTATCTTTCTCCTCTTTACTGAGTATTCCCACCGCGCACATGGCCGCGTAAAATGCGCCGCCAAGCCCTAAAATATTGCCGCACTCAACGGCGTAAAACCCGATAAAGGTTCCAAAATTCAGGCGATCCATACCGAAAGCCGCGGTAAAAGAGCCCATGGAGGCGAACACATCGCTGACGCCCTCCATCTGCCCCTTTATCTCCGGAAAGAGAAAGACGCACACGGCCAGAAGAAAACCAATGGCCGCCGTCCATATCAAAAACGAGGTCTTACCCTGCCGCAGTTCATGCTTTACAAGCGTCATACCGGCTCACCGTCCTTTTCATAATAGTGCAGGAAAATCTCCTCCAGGTCCGGCTCGGTGACGGTGAGGTCATCGACCTGACCCCGCGACAGCGTGCGAAGAAGCTCGCCCATTTCCCCGCTGTAAAGAAAGCTGACTGAGCCTTGAGCTTCCTTCTTATCGCGCACGCCGCTCAGCCCCTTGAAGTCAACGCTGCCGTGGACGCTCACGCGCTTTGCGCTGGTTTTTGAAAGCTCGTCCACGCTGCTGCAAGCAATTATACGCCCGTCGCGAATTATCGCGGCGCGGGTGCAGTTGCGCTGAATTTCCGAGAGAACATGGCTTGACAGGAGGATAGCCGTACCCCCGTGGTTTCTCTCACGCAGAATATCAAAAAACTCTTTTTGCATCAGCGGGTCAAGGCCGCCCGTCGGCTCGTCCAGCACCAGAAGCTTCGGCATGTGCTGCAAGGCGCAGACAATGGCGGCCTTCTTCCTGCTGCCAAAGGACAGCTCGTCAATTTTGCGCGAGGTATCGAGCTGCAAGCGCTCGCAGAGCAATTTTGCTTCGGCAGAGCAGTCCTCCCCGTGCAGGTCGGCGGAGAGCTTAAGCACATTCTGTACTTTCATTCCCGGGTAAAACACTGCCTCTGAGGGAAGGTAGCCAATATCCCGCAGGATGGCTTCCCTCTCTTTGGTGATATCTTTTCCAAATATCATGGCGCGGCCCGAGGTGGGGGCGATAAGCCCCAGCAGCGTGCGGATGGTGGTGGATTTCCCCGCGCCGTTTGGCCCGATGAAGCCGAAGAACTCGCCCTCCTCCACCGTGAGGTCAAGGTCGATGATGCCCCTTGATTTGCCGTAATATTTTGTGAGCTTTTCGGTTTTGATCATCTGCATGGGTCACTCCTTTCTCAGATATATGCTTTTCCAAAACTCCATGAGCCTCGAAAAATCACGCTCCATCTGCGCCATATCCACATTGCCCCGCTGAACCATCTCCCAGAGATAGCCCTCGGAGGCGAGGTACATCTCGCGATACATCATCGGAATATCCAGCCCCGGTACAAACTGCTCCGGGCTCATGTTCACCCGCGCCTTATCCGCCTTGAGGTTAAAATATCGGTGATAGCTCTCCTGAACGGCGGCGGAGATGTCCGCGTCCGTCTCGTAAAAGGCCTTGATGGTGAAGTTTGCCATGTCGGGATAGAGGCGGATGATCTCAAGCTTTGCGCGCATACCGCGCTCCATGCTTTCAAACAGCCCCCTTTGCTCGTAGCAGCCGCTGCGGGTCAGATACTCAATGGTTATCTGCGCGCACTGATCCCACAGGAAAAGATACAGTTCCCTCTTATTGCGGAAATAGTGGAACAGCAGGGATTTGCTGATGCCCGCCTCCGCCGCGATCTCGCTCATGGGGCTGTGCTTATATGAATTTTGCGAAAACACCCTGTATCCGGCGTTTAATATGGCCTTTCGCTTTTCCTCCGGCAGAGAAAAGAATTTTTCGTTCATGGGGAAGCCTCCTTTTGCTTGACCGATTCGTCCAACGACATATTAAAGCCGTTGACCGATTTTGAGAAGCCCTGACCGTAAAAAAGCACCGGGAAAGATGATTTCATCTTCTCCGGTGCTGCTATTGACTTGAAAATTGCGCCGTTTCTTGGCTCTCCCTTTGGGAGAGCTGGCGGCGAAGCCGACTGAGAGGGCATGTGCGAGACGCGAAATTTGCACTGATGAAAACCTGCCCCACGCAGAGAGCATCCTCTCCGTCTTGCCGCTTCGCGTCAAGCCACCTCCCCTACTGCGGTAGGGGAGGCAAGGTAGTGTGTTGCAAAACTGCATTGCACCAATTAGTTCACCGCAGTAACCTTGGCTTCCCATGAGGGGGGAGCAAGTGGGTGCGGCGCAAAATGAATTTAGCGCGGCTTCACTCCTGCGCGTTAAGCTGTTTCAGCAGGTTTTGCAGGGCGTTATACCTGTGGCTGATGGAGTTTTTCTCCTCCGCGCTGAGCTGAGCGGCGGTCATGCCGCGCTCAGGTATGAACAGCAGCGGATCATAGCCGAAGCCGTTTTCACCCTTCGGCTCGAGGCCGATCACGCCGTGCAGGTAGCCCTCGGCCGTTAGGCAGCGCCCATCAGGCCAGACGAGGGCGACGGCGCTGGTAAAATGGGCGCTGCGGTCAGTGACGCCATCAAGCTTTTCAAGCAGCAGGCGGTTGTTGGCGGCGTCGTCCCCGTGTGTGCCGCTAAAGCGCGCGGAGTAGATCCCCGGCGCGCCGCCCAGCGCGTCAACGCACAGGCCGCTGTCGTCAGCAAGTGCGCACTTGCCGGAAATTTCCGCGATCTCCCGGGCCTTTTTCAGGGCATTTTCCATAAAGGTCGCGCCGTCCTCCACGGTTTCGTGCTCTATTCCGGCCTCCCGCAGAGACAGTATTTTATCAAACTTGCCGCCTAAAATGGCCTTTATTTCCTCCAGCTTGTGCCGGTTGTTTGAGGCAATTATTAGCTCCATATCTTTCTCCTTTCAAAACAGGCCGCTGATCAAAACAGGCCGCTGATGACGCCGTTGTCGTCCACATCTATGCGCTCCGCCGCGGGGGAGAGGGGCAGCCCCGGCATGGTCAGCACATTTCCAGCCAGCGCTATCACAAAGCCTGCGCCTGAGGCGACCTTCACATTGCGAATGTTTACCGTGAAGCCCTCCGGCGCGCCCAGCCTTGAGGGATCGTCCGAAAAGCTGTACTGGGTTTTGGCGATGCACACGGGAAGCCGCCCGAAGCCAAGGGCTTCCAGCGCCGCAAGCTCAGAGCGCGCCTGCTCGCTCAGGCATATATCCGCCCCGCCGTACACACGCTGCACAACGGCGCGGAGTTTCTCTTCAAGGCTCACGCCATCGTCATAAGCATAGCGGAAAGCGCCCTTTTCGCCCTGGCAAAGCTCGATCACACGCCTGCCCAGCTCCTCGGCGCCTCTGCCGCCCATGGCCCACGCGTCGGACAATACCGCCTCCACGCCCAGCTCCCGGCAGCGCTCCATGACCAGCGCGATCTCCGCCGGGCTGTCGGTTTCAAAGCGGTTGAGCGCGACAACACAGGGCAGGCCGAAGGTCTCCTTAATGACCCGTAGATGGCGCATGAGATTCGGTATGCCGCGCTCAAGCGCCGCCAGATCCTCATTGGCAAGCTCCGTCTTATCCATGCCGCCGTGCATTTTCAGCGCCCGCACCGTGGCTACGACCACCGCCGCGTCCGGCACAAGCCGCGCCTGACGGCACTTGATGTCAAAAAACTTCTCCGCGCCCAGATCCGCGCCGAAGCCCGCCTCGGTTATCACATAGTCGGCATGGCTCAGGGCAAGGCGCGTGGCGATGACGGAGCTGCAGCCGTGGGCGATGTTGGCAAAGGGCCCGCCGTGGACAAAGGCGGGGGTGCCCTCCATGGTCTGGACGAGGTTTGGCTTTATTGCGTCCTTCAAAAGCGCGGCCATAGCGCCGGCAGCCTTTAGCTGCCCGCAGGTGATAGGCTGGCCGGCTTTATCATATGCCACCACCATGCGCCCAAGACGCTGCTTGAGGTCGTGCAGAGAATCGGCAAGGCAGAGAACGGCCATCACCTCGCTGGCAACGGTTATGTCAAAGCCGTCGTCTCGGGGAACGCCGTTTTTCTCACCGCCCAACCCGTCGCGGATAAAGCGAAGCTGCCTGTCGTTCATGTCCACACAGCGCCGCCAGATTATGCGCTCAAGGTCGATGTTGAGGGCGTTGCCGTGCTGAATGTGGTTATCAAGCATGGCAGCCAGCAGGTTGTTCGCCGCGCCCACCGCGTGTATATCCCCGGTGAAATGAAGGTTTATATCCTCCATTGGCACGACCTGCGCGTAACCGCCGCCGCAGGCTCCGCCCTTTATGCCGAACACCGGCCCTTGGGACGGCTCTCGCATAGCGACTACCGCGTCCTGCCCCAGACGGCGCAGCGCGTCCGCCAGAGCGATGGTGTTGGTGGTTTTGCCTTCCCCGGCGGGTGTGGGCGATATGGCCGTGACCAGCACCAGCCTGCTGTCCGCTCTGCGCTCACCGATGGCGGCAAGGTCTATCTTGGCCTTGTACCTGCCGTACTGCTCCAGATATTTTTCATCTATATCCGCCCGCGCCGCTACCTCCGCTATGGGCAGCATCTTGCAGCTGTGGGCAATTTCAATGTCAGACGGTATGCTCGTGAAGAATCACCTCTGATTTTGAGTTATATCTCAGAATATCACGCGCAGAGCCGCACTGTCAAGGCCTTGCGCACTTGACAAATGTACATTAAACTTACTATAATTAATAAGTTACACCACGTGGACAGGAGGCGCGTTATGGACAGAGCAATAGACATGAGCCTGCGGGATTTTACCGGGGCATTATCCTCCAAAAGCCCGACCCCAGGAGGCGGCGGCGCCGCCGCGGTGACGGGGGCTTTGGCCGCGTCTCTGTGCGCCATGGCCGCCGGGATAACCGCAAAAAACAAGAAGTTTATAGCCGTGAAGGGCGAGGCGGAAGCCGTCGCAAATGGGGCGGAGGCTCTGCGCCTGCGCTTTTTGGAGCTGGCGGAGGAGGACGAGCGGGCTTTTGCCCCGCTCTCAAGGGCGTATTCCATGGATAAGAACGCGCCGGATTATGCCGCCGCACTGCGCCTTGCGTCAATAGGAGCCTGTCAGCCTCCCATGGAGATGCTGCGCTGCTGCGCAGAGCTTACGGCGCTTATTGAGCGGCTTTATGAGGTTTGCAGCCCCATGCTTTTATCCGACGCGGGCTGTGCGGCAGCGCTCTGCGCCGGGGCGATGAAGGCGGCGGAGCAGAATGTGTTTGTCAATACCCGGAGCCTCAAGGGCGACGGGGAAGCGGAAGGACTGAGCCGTCAGGCGGCGGAACTTGTGAGAGAGTATCTCCCACGGGTGGAGGCCGTTTCAACTAAGGTCAAGGAGTATTTGGAGACTTAATGGCAGAGCTTTTATATGGCGCTCCCGTGGCGGAGATGATCCGCCGGGAGACTGAAAAGATAATATCCGGGCTGAGCTTTGCGCCGCGCATGGCTATACTGCGCATGAGCGAGGACGCGTCCCAGCTTGCCTATGAGCAGGCTGTAAAGAAATACTGCGCAGGGCTGGGCATTGAGGCCGAGAGCCGCTTTGTGCCGATAGGCGCTCTGAGGCAGACGGTAGAGGATATCAACCGCCAGAGCAGCGTACACGGCTGCATGATCCTTTGCCCCCTGCCAGAGGGAGAGGATAGTGCCGCGCTGGATGCGCTTGCGCCGGAGAAAGACATTGACGGAGCCTCTGCCCTGAGTCTTGGGAGGCTGTTTACCGGCAGGGGAGAGTTTTTTGCCCCCTGCACGGCGGAGGCCTGCCTTGAGCTGATAGACTACTATAAAATAGAGCTTGCCGGGGCGCGGGTCTGCGTCATCGGGCGGAGCCTTGCCGTGGGCAAGCCGCTTGCCGCCATGCTTGAGCGGCGCAACGCCACCGTGACCATATGCTCCCGCAGCACAAGGGAGCTTGCTGCCGTGTGCCGTCAGGCGGATATTCTGATCCCCGCCGCCGGTGCGCCGGGGCTTGTTGACACTGGCTTTACCTGCCCCGGGCAGGTGATAATAGATGTAGGCATCAGCAGCGTTGGAGGAAAAACTCTGGGCGATGTTGATATGGAAAGTGCCGCTCCTGTTGCGGGGGCGGTGTCGCCGGTACCGGGAGGCGTGGGGAGCGTAACCACGGCGGTGCTGGCGAAGCATACCGCGCTTGCGGCGTGGAAGGAGGTCCACTTATGAAAACAAAACAGCTTGCCACCGATGCGGTGCTGGCCGCCATGTGTGCGGTTCTGGGCGCGCTGTCGCTGGATTTCGGTAACCTGAAGATCAGCTTTGAGAGCCTGCCGGTGCTGATGGCGGCGCTGATGTTTGGCCCTTGGGACGGCTTTGCCGTGGGCGGCATAGGGACGCTTATTTATCAGCTCCTGCGCTACGGTGTGAGCGTGACCACCGTGCTGTGGATGCTGCCCTACGCGCTGTGCGGATTCCTGGCCGGGTACTATGCCCGGCGGGAGAATTTTGAGCTTAATAACAAGCAGATCACCGCCGCGGTATTCGTCTCCTGCGCGCTGATCTTTCTGCTCAACACCATTGTCATGTATATTGACAGCAAGGTGTACGGGTACTACTCTTTTGTCTATATTTTCGGCTCGATGCTGCCCAGGATTGCGGTTTTTCTGATAAAATCTGCCGCTTTTTCCGCAGTAATGCCCCTGCTGATACGTGCGGCAAAGCGCGTTGTGCGCTGAAGCAGTATTTGATGAGTAAGTGAACTTCAAAAACCCGCCACTGTGAAGAGTGGCGGGTTTGCTTTGGGTTGGAGAGGATTCTTAAGCGCTCATTCAAACAAGCGAGTGAATCTCTTTCTATCCTCCCTGAGAAAAGCCAGATAATAAGTCACGTTAAATTCTGCATCGGAAATGGGCACGGCGATACGGCCACGAAATGCCGGCCATGGTGAAGGATTTTTTGCGGAAGGTGCAATTTGAGACCGATTATTTTTACATCGTGCTGACTTACGGCGCTCTCAATGGCGGCGCGGCGGAGCTGGAAGAAGACTACCCCCGCTCCATCGGCAAGCGCGCGGATTACATTAACAGCATGGTCATGGTAGACAATTTCCTGCCAGTATTCGATATGACCGAGCAAATGCAGATCGACAAACATCTGGGCGAGCAAATTTCCTCCATAAAAGCGGACATTGCCGCAAAAAAGCGCGCCTGTCAGGAGGTCACGCCGGCAGACCGGGAGACACACCGAATTTATCTTAAAATGGTGGACAGCGCGCCGGAAACCGTCTGGTCGGCGTTTAAGGTCACCGATAATTGCATATTGACAGACGGGGAAATGGCGCAGCTTCGCGCTCTGGACGGAAAAGGCCGATTCTTCAATATGAGCTATGAAGAAGTAAAAGCCTTTGTCAGCGGTATCGTGCTGACGGATTGAACTGTGGTATTCATCAGCGAAGCGGCTTCATCATTTATAACGAAAATCCGATTTAATGAATGATAAATATTGAATAATCAAAAACGGATAATATGAAACGGAAATCCGTCCTCTTACGAGAACGGATTTCCGTTTTGTGTAAGCTTTACACTAAAGATGCAGCCAACTAAAACCAAACCGCAGCCCAACGCAGTGGGTGCGGTTTGGAAGCGAAAAACAAGCCCATCAGGCTAAGAAACCTCGCCGCAAGGCGGGGATTCGTGCTATAAGGGCTTGTTTAGAGCTGGCGGAGGGTAAGGGATTCGAACCCCTGTGGACATCACTGCCCTAACGGTTTTCAAGACCGCCCCGTTATGACCGCTTCGGTAACCCTCCATAACGGTATAGAATATTACCATGTTCGCATGGAAAAGTCAATCCAAAAGGTTTACTTCAAAAGCTCCTTGCCCTGCTTTCCGGTTAGATGCTCGATTTTCAGCTCCAGCATGTGCATGGCCTTTATGCTCTTATCCGCCTCGGCGCGGCTCTGCGCAGGGTGACCGGGGTTATACTTCTCCGCCAGCTTCAAAACGGCGGGGAGCTTTTCCCCCTCGTCCATAACACGGATGCGTCCGAAAGCGATAACGCTTTTATACGCGGTGGTGTACTTCTCAGGCAGGACCTTATCCTGCGCCACCACGCAGAAGCTGGCCTTGTCGCAGCGACTGATAGCGTCAATTTTATGCCCTGTGAGGGCGGAGTGAAAATATATGCATCCATCAGAGTAGACATAGCTTATGGGCAGGGCATAGGGATAGCCCTCGTCCCCGGATAGGGCGAGAACGCCGCTGCTGCACTCTTCAAGCAGTCTGACGGAGCTCGCTTCATCGAGCTGCTGCTTGGCTCTGCGCATTTGTCTGAACATAATTACTCCTCCTTGCTTTTCCCCGGCAGCTCGCTTATGACGGCAGAGCCGATAATAAGCACAGCGCCGATAACTCCGCCGATACCCAGCGGCTCTTTAAGCAGCAGCGCCGAGAGCAGCACCGCAGTCACAGGGTCAATATAGCTCAAGATGGCAAGTGTCTGCGCGCTCAGCGCCTCCATTGAGCCAAAATACAGAAAATACGCAAGTCCTGTATGCACAACGCCAACGATGATAAGCATTATCCAGCCAAAGCCGTCAAGCGAAAGACCGCTGAGGCTGCCTCCGAGAAGATTATACGCCAGCATCACCACGGAGGAGACCGCAAGCTGGCTTATCGTCCGGTCATAGGCGGAGACGCCACGGAGCTTTTTGTTGAGAACAACGATGCAGGCGTAGAGCGTTGCCGCGCCAACGGCGAGCGCCATGCCCTTAACGGGCTCAGCGCCGGGCGCGCCGCCGCCAAGCACGCCGGAGACAAGCACCATGCCGCAAAGTGCTGCCAGAACGCACAAGAGCTTTCGCGCGCTCAGGCGCTCCCTGAACAAAAAAGGAGAGGCGGCAACCAGCAGAATGGGCGCTAGATAGTAGCACAGGGTGGCGGCAGCCACAGTGGTATATTGGTAAGACTCAAAGAGCAGTACCCAGTTTGCACCCAGCAGCGTGCCCAGCACCAGCAGCAGGGGGAGATTGCGCTTTATGCCCGCCATATCCGGGCGGGAGCGCTTTATAAGCAGCACCAGCAGCAGGAAGGGCGCGCCGATAAGCCCGCGAGCCATGGCGATGACTGCGGAGGGCAGAGGAATATACCGCACGAAGATGCCGATAGTGCCGTAGATCAGCATTGAGCCGATGACGCTCAGCCGCGCGGCGTTTTCTCTGTTCATATGATAATCTCCATTCTGCCGCACAACTGTCAGCACAAAAAGAAATGAAAATCTCCACATGCGGCAGAATGGAGATTTTCGGCATGTGCAGCCTTGCCGCTTCAGCGGCGAGCGGCGCGCCGTTTTTATTGCATAGTGTGAATTTTCGCACTATGCACCTGCCGAAAAATAGAATGAATATGCGGTATTTTAGCACATGTTGCGAAAAAAGGGAAGATGACAATTCCCGATTTACAACTTCCCGTTTACTGGACAGCGCTCTTTGCGCTTGTGTCGTACCGACGGGTATGATAAAATCAAATCGGCAAATCGAGGTTTGGGGAGGAAATGATTGATGAACGAAAGAGAGCAGATAATCCGTCTGTGGTTTAATATGTGGCTGCAGCAAAAAGATTTAGGTATAGATGAAATTTTCACAGATGATGTTATTTATATCGAAAGCTGGAGCCCGAAATATGAAAATCGCGCCACTGTAAAGCACTGGTTTGAGGAATGGAATACTCGGGGGAAAGTTCTTGTATGGGACATAAAACAGTTCTTTCACAAGGAAAATCAAACTGTTGTTGAATGGTATTTCAAAAACAGAATGGAAAATGGGCGTATTGAAGAATTTGATGGAATATCACTTGTTGAATGGACATCTAACAGCAAAATTAGATTTCTAAAGGAGTTCGGCTGTAATCTGAACAACTATAATCCTTATCAAAACAGCGACACCCCACAATTAAAGGAAGAAAAAGCTAACTGGTTTTGATACCGTGATAACTTCCCGTTTACCGGACAGCGCTTTTTGCGCTTGTGTCGTACCGACGGGTATGATAGAATCAAATAGACAAATCGGAATTTGCGGTGACAAGTATGGAACTATCAACAGAAAGATGCATTATCCGCAGCATGATGATGAAAGATGCTGACGATTTATATCAAGTGCTTTCAGACGCAAGTGTTATGATGTATGTTGAACAGGTTTTTGACATGGATCGGACAAGATGTTTTATCCAAACGGCAGGATTGTGCGAACTGCCATTGGTTTATGCAATTGTCTGGAAAATGACGGGCAAAGTAATTGGGCATGCAATTTTTCATTCCTATGAGAAAAACGACTATGAGATCGGTTGGGTATTAAACAAAAATTACTGGGGGAATCGGAATTGCAGATGAAGTGACAAAAGAACTGATAAGATTCGCAAAAAATTTGGGTGTCGAAAGCTGCGTCATTGAATGTGATGAAAGACAAATCACCAGCAAAAAGATTGCAATCAAAAACGGATTTGTATACGAGGATAAATTGGACAACCTTGAACGCTACAGATTAGTGCTGTAATCGCCAACTTCCAGTTTGTCGGGTGGAGGCGCAGGATGATTTAGTTCACTCTCTGCCATTTTGCATATTAAATAATCTCCGAAAAGGATGGACAAGCATGAAAATTCAAAGGGACTACCCCCGCGTTATCGTCAGCCGCAAGGGTCTGCGCTGGACGGAGCAGGGGCATCCGTGGATATACGAATCGGACATCGTGGACGAGGAGGGGGAGCTTATAAGCGGCTGCCTTGCCGACGCAGTGGGCGAAAACGGCAAGTACATCGGCACGGGATTTTACAGCCCGAGCAGCAAGATACGCCTGCGCCTTGTCTCCCGCAACGCGAATGACCGCTTTGACGAGGCCTTTTGGCGGCGGCGCGTCAAGTACGCCTGGGACTACCGCAAAACCGTCATGGGCGGTGACATCGGCTGCTGCCGGGTGATCTTCGGCGAGTCGGATGGCTTTCCGGGGCTGACGGTGGACAGATTTTCAGACCTGTTGGTTGCCCAGACGCTCTCCGTGGGCATGGAGCAGCTAAAGTCTATGCTCTTTCCTATAATAGTAGACACTCTTCGCCGCGACGGGCAGGAGATACGCGGCATGTTCGAGAGAAATGATGTCGCCCTGCGTGAGCGTGAGGGCATGGAGCAGGGCAAGGGCTGGTTTCCCCTTGAGGGCGAGGCGCTGCCGGAAAGCCCCTTGACCGAAATATGCGAAAACGGCGTTTTTTACCATGTAGATGTGGAAAATGGGCAGAAAACCGGCTTTTTCCTCGACCAGAAGTACAACCGACTCGCCGTTGCGCGCCTTGCGAGGGGCAAGCGGGTGCTGGACTGCTTCACGCACACCGGCTCATTCGCACTTAACGCCGCCATGGGCGGCGCGGAGCGGGTGACGGGCGTTGATGTGTCGGAGACGGCGGTGGAGATGGCGCGCACCAACGCCCGCAGAAATGGACTTGAGGACAGGACGGAGTTCATCGCCGCCGATGTGTTTAAGCTCCTGCCGGAGCTGGAGCGGCAGGGGGGCAGGCCATATGACTTCATCATTCTTGACCCGCCCGCCTTTACAAAGTCCCGCAAGACCATGGATAATGCCGAGCGGGGCTATAAGGAGATAAACTACCGCGCGCTCAAGCTCCTGCCGCGCGGAGGATATTTTGCCACCGCCTCATGCAGCCACTTTATGCCCGCGGCAAATTTTGAGCGTATGCTCCGCTCCGCCGCCGCCGACGCGGGCGTGGAACTAAAGCAGATAGAAGCGCGCCAGCAAGCGCCGGATCATCCCATCCTCTGGAATGTCCCGGAGACGGACTATTTGAAGTTCTATATTTTTCAAGTGGTATGAAAAAGCTCCCCGATTTGCCCGCAAATCGGGGAGCTTTGCTTACATATCGCCGAGCTGCTCGACTATTTCCTCGGCGGTGTAAAGACCATCGTAATAAAAACCGTTGTCGCCGAGGACATAGTTATAGAGATCATAGGAATAGACAGCAAGGGACGCATCGAACACAGAGGCGAGCTCTGCCTCATATTCCTCAGCGGACACCGGGGCGCCGCTCCATGTGTAGTTGTATTTTATGTTGCCGTTTTCGTCAAACTCCGCCTGCTCGCTGGTTTGATCACGCGTACCGCCGGCGATGACGGTCATCTGCCCATCAACTATGCTGTACACGGACGCAATATAGTGCCCCATGTTGCCCTCGTTATTGAGCAGGAGATTGCCGCGCGGAATGTAGCTGAAGCTCAGGCGATAAAGCTGAGTTTCATGCACCGCGCCGTCGGAATAGTTGAGTATGCGGCTGCCCTCGGCCTCGCAGTCCCCTATATCCGCGATTTCCGGAATGTCATCATCGTCCAGATAGATAAGCACAAAGCGGCGGGGAGATATGGAGCTGGTGTGTTCCGGGAGATAATCGGCGTAGGCCCGCTTCCAATCCTCCACGGCGGCATCATCGGGGGTGGATACTGCGGGAGTGACGCCCGCACCGTAGATCATCATCGGCGAGGACTCCGGAGCGGGCGTAGGGGTGGGAGTCGGCGTCGGCTCAGGCGCGGCTATCCCGCAGGCGCACAGCAGCAAAAAGAGCGGTATAAGCGGAAGGGCTTTTATGAGTTTCATATGTGCTATCTCCAATCAGCTTTTTCTTAATATTAACCCAAATACCGGCGGAATACCACTAAAGAAATCTTAAATTACCCGCAGAGTAATTTTCCAAAAAACGGCTTTTCTGCTTGCCTTATTTAGCGAAGCAGTGTATTATGATAGCAAACAATGAATTGAGAGGAGAAGTTTAATTGGAATTTAATGTGAACAGTCCGATATTGTTCGTGCTGGCGGGAGTGATCGTCGCCGTTGTGCTGGCGCAGTCGGTATTTTTCCTCGTTAAAGCGTGGCGGCGCGGCAGGGAGATCGGCATGGGCGCGGACAAGCTCAAGCGCGTTGCGGTCACGGCGGGGGTCTTTACCATTGCCCCGGCGGTGGCCATCGTGATAAGCGTCATTACCCTTGCCAAAGACCTCGGCCAGCCGCTGCCTTGGCTGCGGCTGAGCGTGGTCGGCTCGCTCTCGTATGAGACTATCGCGGCAACAAACGCCGAGAGCGCTATGGGGCTTACATTCGGGCAGGTCAGCGCGCTGACGGCAAGCCAGTATGTGACCATCGCGGCGGTGATGACGGTTAGCATCATGCTGGGCATATGGCTCGTGCCGCTTATAGGAAAGAAGCTTTTAAACGGGGTCATCAGCCTTGAAAACCGCGACAAAAAGTGGGGGGATATTTTTTCCGCCTCGCTATTTATCGGGATGATCTCCGCATTTCTGGGCTATGTGTTCTGTGATTTCGGCGTTGTGTTCAAGGGCGACAGCTCCGGGCTTATCCCGCCGCTGGTTATGCTGGTGTCGGCACTGGTCATGGGCATTGCGGGGCTTGCGGTGAAGAAGCTCAAGTGGCGCTGGATCTTGGACTACGCGCTGCCGATAAGCCTTGTGCTGGGCATGGCGAGCGCCATACCCATTACGGCGTGGCTGGGCTGAGAGGAGGTTGGAGCATGAAAAACAAGCTTTCTTACATAGACTCCGTTCACAGAGCGGGGCGCATCTGGAATCTGAGCGTGATGGTCATTCTGCTGGCTTTCCCGGTGGTGGTCGCGCTCGTCTTTGGCGCAGCTCCCGACTGGCGCGGCTTCGGCATGGGTCTTGTCGCGACTGCCCCGATGTATTGGGCGGTGGGCGCGGTGGAGACCGTCACCTATGTGCCGATGCTCGGCGCGGGCGGCTCGTACCTGTCCTTCGTGACGGGCAACATCTCAAACCTCAAGCTGCCGGTGGCGCTCAACGCCTTGGAGCAGGCGGAGGTCAAGCCCAGCTCCGAGGAGGGGGAGGTCATCTCCACCATCGCTATCGCGGTGTCAAGCATTGTGACGACGCTTATCATCATCGTGGGCGTTATCCTCATTACACCGCTGACCCCGGTTCTCAATTCCCCGGCGCTCGCGCCTGCCTTCGCGCAGATACTGCCCGCCCTGTTCGGCGGTTTGGGCGTGGTGTTCATCTCCCGCAACTGGAAGATCTCCATTGCTCCGGTTATTTTGATGCTGGTGCTGTTTATCTTTGTCCCCGCGCTCAACTCTTCCACGGTGGGAATCATGGTGCCCGTGGGCGTGCTGTTCACGCTGGGCGTGTCGAGGCTTATGTACAAAAAGGGATTGCTTTAAGGAGAATGGATCATGATTGCATTATTTGTTGTTCTTGCGCTGCTGGCGGCGCTTATCGCCATTGTGCTGGTGCGCACGGCGAGGTTTAAGCCCGCAGAGCAGGAGAAGGCCGCCTTTGGCGATGTGAATTTTGACAGGGACGCGGCGGAGGACGCGCTGGCGGAGCTTGTAAAGTGCCGCACGGTGTCCGACCTCGACAGCGCCAACGAGGACGACGCGGAGTTTGAAAAGCTCATCGGTAAGCTCCCGGTGCTCTACCCCAATGTGATAAAGAGCTGCCCGATGGAGCGCTTTGACGGCAGGGCGCTGCTGTTTCGCTGGAAGGGCAAGGGCGAGGGCGACCCGGCGGTGCTGATGGCGCACTATGACGTTGTGCCCGTCGAGGAGGAAAACTGGGAGAAGCCGCCCTTTGACGCGGTGATCGAAAACGGCGTCATGTGGGGGCGCGGCACGCTGGACACAAAGGTCACCTTCAACGGCATCATGTCGGCTGCCGAGAACCTGATAAAGCAGGGCTTTACCCCGGAAAACGATATATACTTCGCCTTCTCCGGCGGCGAGGAATCAAACGGCCCCGGCGCTGCGAACATCGTAAAGTATTTTGAGAGTCAGGGCATCGTCCCGTCCATGGTGGTGGACGAGGGCGGCGGCGTTGTGGAGGATGTTTTCCCCGGCGTCAAGCAGCCCTGCGCGCTTATAGGCATTGCGGAAAAGGGCGCCATCAATCTGGAGTTTGCCATTTCCTCCAACGGCGGCCATGCCTCCGCGCCCAAGCCCCATACCCCCGTGGGCAGACTTGCAATGGCCTGCACGAAGCTGGAGGCCAAGCCCTTTAAGGCCCATTTCGAGGGCCCTGCCGGGCAGATGTTCGACACGCTGGGGCGGCACTCGACCTTTGTTTACCGCATGATCTTCGCAAACCTCTGGCTGTTCAAGGGCATACTCAACGGAATGTGCAAGAAAAACGGCGGCGAGCTCAACGCTCTCGTGCGCACAACGGTGGCCTTTACCCAGATGCGCGGCAGCAAGGCGCCCAATGTTATCCCGCCCACGGCCTCAATGGTCGCAAACCTCCGCCTCAACCCGGCGGACTCCATTGACAGCGCCATGGACTATGTGCGCAGGACGATAAACGACAAGGATATACAGCTGTCCATGGGTACGCACATGGAGCCGAGCCCCGTCTCCCGCACCGACTGC
>DKYJ01000056.1:56538-57114 GCA_002493305.1 Clostridiales bacterium UBA7103
CCCGTCTCCCGCACCGACTGCGAGAGCTGGCAGAAGGTGGTAAGCGCCGTGTCGGGCACATGGCGCGGGTCTATCGTCTCCCCGTATCTGATGGTGCAATGCTCTGACAGCCGACATTACGGAGAGCTTTCGGACAAGGTGTATCGCTTCTCGGCCATGGATCTGACCGCAGAGGAGCGCGCCACTATCCACGGCAACAACGAGCGCATCCGCCTTGAGGTCATCCACCGGGCGGTGGAGTTCTTCATAAGGCTCATGCAGCAGTGCTGACAATAACTCCCCGGCCGGTGGTCGGGGAGTTTTGACATTCTATAAGAGGGTTTCGAAGGACTTTCATAGCGGAGGGGTTAGTGCCATTCAGCCGAGATAGATAAACCACGAGATGACCCCGGCGAGAATACAGCAGAGCGTTCCGAGCAGATATTCGCGCACGGTATGCCTCTTGAGCGAAACCGAGCCCCAGAAGCTGGCGGCGTAGGTACCAAGGCATATGGGCACGGCCCAGCCGCCCACAAAGTACATGATCAGTATCATGGGACCCACAACGCTGCACGCGTGGCCGCTAGCCCGGCGCTT
>DKYJ01000056.1:57388-64806 GCA_002493305.1 Clostridiales bacterium UBA7103
GCGTGGCCGCTAGCCCGGCGCTTGAGGAGCTTGTTGCATACGAGCAGCAGAACGACCGAGAAAAAATATGTCCCGTATATAAACAGTACCCGGCCGTCAAGCTCACTGAGCGCGCCGTAGACCCCGGCGCCGGAGTAGCCGAGCACGCTCATGACAAAGGCTGTGTTGCGCTGACCCTCCCGACCTTTATCCCGCAGGGATTTGACCGCCGCGGCGATGGGATAGGCCATGATGGGCACTATCGCCAGAAACAACAGCGAGACCAGAGCAACGATGTTTGACTCAATGACACCCGCAGGGCACAAGCGCAGGGTCAAAATGAGCGCGGCTGCCATGAGCGGCGGCACTGTAAGCACACGGATGATTTTTGCGATGCTGTTTGTAGTGGAACTCATGCTGCGCCTCCGAAAATGTTTGTTATTCATTGATTATTTGTCATCATCATGTATAATTTTGACAATTGAAGGGTAAATGTATAAATGATTTGCCTGTATTATTATCATATTCCCAGCACAGAGTGGAAACAAGCTACTTGGAACCAAAAGCACTATACACCGGGGAGAGCGAAGAATAGAAAAACTGATTCTATTATTCTACTGGTAGTAGAGCGGCGCGGAGAAAAAAGGATTATGTCCGAAAAAGTTGCAAAAATTTGAAAAATAAGAGCAAAATCGGCATAATCAGCCATTTTCAACCAAAAGTAAAAATATTTAATTTTTTACATGTTCACAAAATTTTCATATATTCAAATTGCTGCGGTGTTATCATTGGCTCACCAGCATGGAAATACCGAAAGGAAAGAGAACAATGTATCTGACAAAAAATGAGCTTGAGATTATGGACACGCTTTGGCGTGAGGATCGCCCGCTGTCTCGCGGAGAGATTCTATCACTTTCCGTTGATAAAACATGGATGGACAGCTCTGTCCACATTCTGCTTAACAGCATGCTCAAGAAGGGCGCGATTGCTGAGGCAGGCTTTGTGAAGTGCGGAAAGACCTGCGGCAGAGTTTACAAGGCGGCCGTCACCGTTGAGGAATACTACGCCAGTACCTTCACATCCACCCAGAAGGTGCTTGATTTTGTCAAGCTTACCGAGGCATATATTGCCCAGTATGACATCAGCTCCGCGAAGCTCAACGAGCTTGAAAAGCTCATAAAGGCTGAGAAGCAGAGCAGGAAGCAGGCATAAATTGATGTTTTTATGAGCCCGCTGCGCTTTTGCGCGGCGGGCTTTATGCTTGCTGTTGCGGGAATAATGCCGGGACAATACCGGGAACGACGGAATATTTATATATTAGAAAAAATATTATTTGATTGAAGCACGGAAGCTTAGCCTCCGTGCTTTTTGCTGTTGACAGATACCCCGTGGGGGTATATAATCGGGACATAAAGAAAAAGGAGCAGATGACGATGGATAATAACTGCTGCTGTCAAAAGACCAGAGAACGCAGCGACGAGGAATATAAGCGCCTTGCAAACAGGCTCAGCCGGATCGAGGGACAGGTAAAGGGCATACGGGTGATGCTGGATAAAAGCGCCTACTGTCCGGACATACTAATTCAGGTGTCGGCGGCGACGGCTGCGCTCAATTCCTTCGCAAAGGAGCTTTTGAGCCAGCATATCAAGACCTGTGTGGTCCGGGATATTGAGGCGGGCAAGGCGGAGGAGACGGTGGACGAGCTGCTCAATACTCTGCAAAAGCTGATGCGATGATTTAGCCTTAATTAAGGATGTGATAAAATGACACAATTTGATGTGACCGGCATGAGCTGCGCCGCCTGCTCTGCCCGAGTGGAAAAGGCGGTCTCAGCCGTGGACGGGGTGACCGCCTGCTCGGTAAACCTGCTGACAAACTCCATGGGGGTCGAGGGCAGCGCCGATGCCGGCACGGTTATAGCCGCGGTCGAGGCGGCGGGCTACGGTGCGAGCGTCAAGGGCGCTCAAAAAAGCGCCGAGCCCGGAGAGGACGCGCTCAAGGACAGGGACACCCCGGTTTTGAAGCGGCGGCTTTTCACATCGCTGGGCTTTCTCATAGTGCTGATGTACATCTCCATGGGGCACGGAATGTGGGGCTGGCCTCTGCCGACGGCGCTTGCGGCAAATCCCGTTGCGCTGGGCATAAGTGAGCTGCTGCTGACGGCTGTCGTGATGGTGATAAACCAGAAGTTTTTCATCAGCGGCTTTAAGGGCCTTATGCACCGGGCACCCAATATGGATACGCTGGTGGCGCTGGGCGCTGGGGCTGCGTTTGTATACAGCACCTATGCCCTTTACGCCATGAGCGCGGCGCAGGCCGCCGGGGATATGGCTGGAGCCATGGCCTGGATGCACGAGTTTTACTTTGAGTCCGCCGCCATGATCCTGACGCTCATCACCGTGGGCAAAATGCTGGAGGCGCGCTCCAAGGGAAAAACTACCGACGCGATAAAGGGCCTGATGAGGATGGCCCCCAAGACCGCCACTATCGAGGTGGACGGGCAGGAGCGCACGGTGCCCACGGAGCAGGTGAAGAAGGGGGACATTTTTCTTGTCCGTCCGGGGGAGAATATCCCGGTGGACGGCGTCGTCCTTTCCGGAACCAGCGCTGTGGACGAGTCTGCCCTGACCGGGGAGAGTATACCGGTGGAAAAATCCGCCGGGGACAGCGTCTCCGCCGCCACGGTGAACCAGACGGGCTTTATCCGCTGCGAGGCTTCCCGCGTGGGCGAGGATACAACGCTCAGCCAGATAATAAAAATGGTCAGCGACGCGGCGGCCACAAAGGCGCCCATCGCCAAGGTGGCGGACAAGGTTTCCGGCGTGTTTGTGCCGGTGGTGATAAGCATCGCGCTGGTGACGGCGCTTATATGGCTGCTGCTGGGCAGGGGCGTGGGCTTTGCACTGGCGCGGGGTATCTCGGTGCTTGTGATAAGCTGCCCCTGCGCGCTGGGCCTTGCAACGCCGGTGGCAATCATGGTGGGCAGCGGCGTGGGCGCGAAGCACGGTATTCTCTTCAAAACTGCGGCTGCCCTTGAGGAGACGGGACGGGCTGCCGTTGTGGCGCTGGATAAGACCGGCACCATCACCGCCGGGGCACCCAAGGTCACCGATGTTATATCCGTCGGCATGGCGGAGGACGAGCTGCTGCGCCTCGCGGCGGCTCTGGAGCACCGGAGCGAGCACCCGCTGGCAAAGGCCGTGCTGGACTATTCGGCGGAGAAGGGCGTGGAGATCGCGGAGGCAGAAAACTTTCAGGCCATACCGGGCAAGGGCCTGAGCGCCGATATCGGTGGGGCGAAGGTCTTCGGCGGAAACGGGGAATATATCGGCAGCTTTGCCGGAATAGACGCTGACAGCCTGCGCCGGGGCGAGGAGCTGGCCGCTCAGGGGAAAACGCCGCTGTACTTCGCCGCGGACGGTAAATTTGCCGGGATAATAGCCGTTGCGGATGTGATAAAGCCCGACAGCGCAGAGGCGGTCTCGGAGCTTAAGGGCATGGGGCTGAAGGTCGTCATGCTCACGGGTGATAACCAACGCACAGCCGCCGCCATCGGCGCACAGGCGGGGGTGGATGAGGTCATAGCAGGCGTGCTGCCCGACGGCAAGGAGAGCGTGATAAGAAGGCTAAGGGAGCAGGGCAAGGTCATCATGGTGGGCGACGGGATAAACGACGCACCCGCTCTGACCCGTGCCGATGTGGGCATCGCCATAGGAGCGGGGGCGGACATCGCCATCGACGCGGCGGATGTGGTGCTCATAAACGGCAGCCTCCTTGACGCAGCGGCGGCTATCCGCCTGAGCAGGGCAACATTGAGAAATATTCACGAGAACCTGTTCTGGGCGTTTTTCTATAACACCATCGGCATACCCATCGCGGCGGGGGCGCTGGTCTGGGCGGGGCTGACGCTCAATCCCATGCTGGGCGCGGCGGCCATGAGCCTTTCAAGCTTCTGCGTGGTCACGAACGCCCTGCGGCTGAATCTAGTCAATATACGCGACGCTTCAAAAGACAGGGCGAGAAAGCCCGAAGCGGCGCATAACAATAATGGATCGGAGGAAAAGAAAATGACAAAAACCATGAAAATCGAAGGCATGATGTGCGGGCACTGCGAGGCGAGGGTCAAGAAGGCTCTCGAGGCGCTCGACGGCGTTGAGAGCGCGGAGGTCAGCCATGTGAGCGGCACAGCTGTTGTCACCGGCAGCGCCGACAATGACGCGCTCAAGGCCGCCGTCGAGGCTCAGGACTACAAGGTGCTGGGCATCGAGTGAGCGCGAGCGGGCGATAAAAAATCCCTGCGCCTTTAATTCGGCGCAGGGATTTTTTTACAGCGGTTTGCCGTTCAATGCGGCGCTTACAAGGCTGTTGCCGCGATAGCAGAGCTTGAGGGAGAAAAACGGGGCGTTTTCCGACAAAAGGCGGAGAAAAAGCTTATCTCCCTCCCAGATGGGGAGCTTGGGTATCTGAGCTTTTTCAACCCATTCGAGAACGCCCTCGTCACAGTCCTTCGCCTCGCCATCCGGAGCCGGGGCGGTGAAAAGGTGCATATACTCCGTGCCCCACTCATCGGACACAAAGGTTACTATACCGCGAAAGCGCCATGAGCGAAGCTCAAAGCCCGTCTCCTCGCGAACCTCGCGCAGCATACACTCCTCCGGGCTTTCGCCCTCTTCAAACTTGCCGCCGACGCCTATCCACTTGTCACGGTTCTCGTCCCGCTCTTTTTTGACGCGGTGGAGCATGAGGTATTTATTATCCCGCTCTATGTAACAGAGGCTTGTGTTCTTCATTTTCATCACCGGGGATATTATAAACTGTTTTAGAGTGAAAATCAAAACATATAGTTTAAGCTAGACAAAAGTTATGATATATTCTATAATATTAAATAATAAGGAGAGGTGACATATGAAGAAAAATATAGCGGCATTATTCATTTTTATAATGTGCGTTGTTCTTGCGGGGTGTTCATCAACGGATTATAACAACGCGCTGGCACACATGGAGAAAGGCGAGTATGATGAAGCTGCGGCGATTTTTGAGGAGCTGAATTTCTATAAGGATTCAGCGGAAAAGCTGGTGTATTGCAGCTATGAAGCAGGGAAAGCCGCTGCCGAGAGCGGGGAATGGGACAAAGCCATCGAATTCCTGAAAGATTTGAAATATAATGACAGTGAAAAGCTGTATGAGCAATGCAAAATAAGAAAAGGTATGGACGAAAAAGCCGACAGCGCCTTTCTTGAGGCGTTGGAGGAGTGCGTCCGGTGGAGAATGAATTATGGTGACGAGGCCGTGTCCGAGGTACTGTCAGAGCGGGAGTATTACGCGCTCTTCCCGTTCAAGGAGGAAGAGTTTTACCAGAAGGACATCAGAAAGGCTGCCAAGGACTTTGTTGCTGCGGCCGACAGACAGATCGATGCGCTGTATGTCGAAACAAGAAGGTGCTCAAAGCAGCTGATTTGGACGGAGGCTCTGGTAGAGCAGTATGCTGTGCTCAACACGCTGTATGAAAATTACGGGTTCATGGCGGATGACTCAGAGTTTGTGAACAAATACATAGAGGGCAGAGAGCGAATCGAAAAGCTGCTTAAAATGTACACGGAGATAAACATTGACCTGTTTGACGACTTTTCCAATATTAATTACTACGAGCCGGACGGCAATGATTGCTACGCGGAGTTTGTAAATGACACGGATTATGAGATGACAGTTAAGTTCTATTTTCAAATTCACAGCGAGGATTACAGCGAGCTTTATCTGACAACTGCGGACAAGGTGCAGAGAGTCAAGCCAAACTCTGAATACAGGGTGACAGTTTACGGCGGCCTCGATGTGCCTTACGGAATTGTTGACCCTGACTGGGAGATCGTCATATGCAGATAAGCCCGCCGGGCGGCAGAATGATTTAATAGGGCAAAATTGACACAAAAACCCGACCTGTCCAAAGCGGACAGGCCGGGTTTTGCTGGTTTTTTGTATATTTAATACATACCGCCCATATCGGGAGCGGCGGGCATGGGAGGATTCTTCTCGGGAATGTCGGCAACGAGGCTCTCGGTGGTCAGCACCATGGAGGCGACGGAGGCGGCGTTCTCAAGAGCGCTGCGGCAGACCTTGGTGGGATCGACAATGCCCATGTCGATCATATCGCCGTACTTGTCATTGGCGGCGTCAAAGCCGTAGTTGGCTTTCTTGCTGGAGTAAACATTGTTGAGAATGACTGCGCCCTCAAGACCGGCGTTCGCGGCGATCTGCATGATGGGGGCTTTGAGAGCCTTGGCAACGATGGCGGCGCCTGTCTTCTCGTCACCGCTGAGGGTGGAAACCAGCTTGTCGGCAGCTTTGGAGGCCACGACGTAGGCCGTGCCGCCGCCGGCGACGATACCCTCGGCAACTGCGGCGCGGGTGGCGTTGAGCGCATCCTCAATGCGCAGCTTCTTTTCCTTCATCTCAGTCTCGGTGGCAGCGCCGACCTTGATAACTGCAACACCGCCGCTGAGCTTTGCAAGGCGCTCCTGAAGCTTCTCACGGTCATAGTCAGAGGTGGTAGTCTCGATCTGGCGCTGGATCTGAGCGGCGCGAGCCTTGATATCTGCGGAGGAACCGGCACCGTCAACAATAACGGTGTTCTCCTTGGAGACCTTGACCTGATGAGCCTGACCGAGCATGGAGATGTCGGTATCCTTAAGCTCCATGCCAAGGTCGCTGGAAATGACCTGACCGCCGGTCAGCACGGCGATATCCTCGAGCATCTCCTTGCGCCTGTCACCAAAGCCGGGGGCCTTGACGCAGACACAGGTGAAAGTGCCGCGCAGACGGTTGAGGATAATGGTGGCAAGAGCCTCGCCCTCCACGTCCTCGGCGATTATCAGCAGCTTCCTGCCGGCCTTGACGATCTGCTCGAGCAGGGGGAGAACGTCCTGAATGTTGGAAATCTTTTTATCGGTGATGAGGATAAGAGCGTCGTCAATGACGGCCTCCATCTTCTCGGTGTCGGTGGCCATGTAGGGGGAGAGGTAGCCGCGGTCAAACTGCATACCCTCGACCACATCGCTGTAAGTGTCAGCGGTCTTGGACTCCTCAATGGTGATAACGCCGTTCTGGCTGACCTTCTCCATAGCGTCGGCAATCAGAGAGCCGATGACCTCATCGCCGGAGGAGATGGTGCCGACACGGGCGATATCCTTGGAGCCGGAAACAGGCTGGGACACGGCCTTGACAGCCTCAACGGCGGCGGCAGTGGCCTTCTGAATGCCGCGCTTCATGGTCATGGGATTCGCGCCGGCGGCCAGATTCTTAAGACCCTCGCTGATCATGGCCTGCGCCAGAACAGTGGCGGAGGTGGTGCCGTCACCGGCGACATCGTTTGTCTTGGTGGAGACTTCCTTGATGAGCTGGGCGCCCATGTTCTCAAAAGCGTCCTCCAGCTCGATCTCCTTGGC
>DKYJ01000056.1:65117-73875 GCA_002493305.1 Clostridiales bacterium UBA7103
TCCTTGGCGATGGTCACGCCGTCATTGGTGATAAGCGGAGTGCCGAACTTCTTGTCAAGAACCACATTGCGGCCCTTGGGGCCAAGGGTTATCTTAACGGTGTCAGCCAGCTGGTTGACGCCGCGCTCTATTGCTTTTCTTGCTTCCTCGCCGTAAATTATCTGTTTTGCCATGATTCAATTCCTCCTTACTCAATAACAGCCAGAATATCGGACTGGCGGACAATAGTGTATTCCTCGTCGTCGAGCTTCACCTTGGTGCCGCTGTACTTGCCAACAAGCACGTTCTCACCGGCCTTGACGATCATCTTGACCTCATTGCCGTCCACCATGCCGCCGGGGCCGACTTCAACGACCTGATATACCTCAGGCTTTTCCTGAGCGGAAGAGGTGAGGAAAATGCCGCTCTGGGTGCGCTCCTCAGCCGCGTTCTGCTTGAGAACGACTCTGTCTGCCAAAGGTTTAAGTTTCATTCTTATATACCTCCAAATATTTTTTTACAAAATTCAGCACCGTTAGCACTCTTTCTCCTTGAGTGCTAACGGTGCTTATGATACCACACTTTCAGGAATTTTCAAGCCCTATCAGCTAAAAATTCCGGTGGAATTTATAAACTTTTTGTTAAGCGGGCAATTTTCTCTGCTCACTCGGCCATGGCGGGGAGCTTGGCGGCTGTACCAACGCTGCCGAAAAAGCGCATGCCGGAGGGGACGATGAGCCGCAGAGCCTTGGGCAGCAGCTTCATGCGGACGCGGTTTGAAAACAAAGCTTCTCCGTCCACATTGATGACGTTCTCCTCGTCAAAATCTATCTCGATCTCCCGACCACGGATATGGGTGATATACTGGGGATATTCATCGCTCTTTCCGGCGGCGTATTTGCCGACCAGCGCAGCCAGCTTCAAAATGGACACGCCTTTTACAATAAAGAAGTCCAGCAGTCCGTCGTCAGGGCGCGCGTCAAGGCTGGGGTTGAAGCCGCCGCCGTAGTACCTGCCGTTGCAGGCGCAGACCAGAGCGTGCTTGCCATCGGCGAAGAAATCTCCGCAGCGTACGCGCATATGGGAATTTATTCCCTTGACAACATTGACGATAAGGGAGACGACATAGCCGCCTGCGCCGCCGATGATGGGGAGCTTGCTGTATTTGTGAACGCTGGTGCCTATGCGCGCGTCAATGCCCACGGAGCAGATATTGGCGCTGTACCTGCCGTTGCAGTCGATAAGGTCAATGGGGACTTCTCCGCCGTCGATGACCGCTTCAATATCACGAAACAGATCCTTTTCATCACCAAACATGCGGCAGAAGTCGTTGCCGGTGCCGGTTGGGAAGGGACAGACGGCCACGTTTGGCAGCTTCGCCGCGCCGCAGACGCACTCATTGAAAGTCCCGTCACCTCCGCAGGCATAGACCCGCAGGTGCTCCTCATCCTCTGCGGCGGCCCTGATCTTGACCGGCGCGTCCATTGGAGCCTTTGTCACATACACCTCGTAATCACCGCCGCGCCCGGAGAAGGCTTTTTCGACCTTGGCTTTTATCTCCGCGCTGTGATCCTTGCCGCCGGCAGTAGGGTTGACTATGAAAAGATGCTTCATTTCCGTTTCCCCTTTTCCCTCATCTTTATCTGTACATATATAAATCACATTTTATCATGCCGTTGTAAAGCTTGCGTTTTTTGTCGGCGGGCCTGCCGAAGCAGCGCTCAAACTCCGTGTGTGACGAGAGCAGGAAAAGCTGCCAGCCGGAGCATTTTGAAAGCGCCTGCCCGAAGCCGCGGTACAGCTCCTGAGCCTGTTCCTTTTCCATGATGCGCTCGCCGTATGGGGGATTGGTCACAATGACGCCGCGCTCGGTGCTGCGGTCAAACTTCGTTGCGTCGGCAAGCTCAAAACGCACCACATCATCGACCCCCGCCCGGTGGGCGTTTGCCCTGGCAAGCTCAAGAGCGGCCGGGTCAATGTCCGAGCCGAGAATACTGTACTCCCCATGAAATTCCCGGGCAATAGCGGCGGCCCTCGCCTCCTGCCACAGTCTATCCGGCACGGCCCGCCAGTGGGCGGCGGCAAAATCCCGCCTGAGCCCTGGCGCGCGGTTTTTAGCGATGAGCGCGGCCTCAATGGGAATAGTCCCGCTGCCGCAGAAGGGGTCGCAGAAGTCCCCCCGGCCCCGGTAACGGGCGAGATGAACCATGGCTGCGGCCATGGTCTCACGCAGGGGGGCGGTGTTATGAGCCGGGCGGTAGCCCCGCTTGTGCAGGGCAGCACCGGTGGTATCAAGGCAGAGGGAAGCTCTGTCCTTCATGATGGAAAAGCGGATCTGATAAACTTCGCCGCTCTCCGGCAGACGGTTCAGCCCATAGGCGCGGCCAAGGCGCACTGCAACGGCTTTTTTGATGATGCTCTGACAGTCCGAGACGGAAAAGAGCTTGGAATTTAAGCTGTGCCCCTTAACAGGGAAGGCACCGTCCCGGGGTATAAGGCTCTCCCAGGGCAGGGCCCGCGTGCCTTCAAAAAGCTCATCAAAGCTCTCTGCCTTAAAGCTGCCCAGCTCAATGAGCACCCGCTCACCCATGCGCAGGCAGATATTTGCCGCGGCCACAGCCTCCGGCCCGCCGGAGAAGTAAACGCGCCCATTCTCCGCCAGCACATCATCCATGCCCAGCTTTTTCAGCTCCTCAGATATCGGCCCCTCCAGCCCCAAAAGGCAGGGGACGCAAAGCCGCAGTTGCATATGTATAAAGCCTCGTCTTTCTCATTCAATCAAGCGGCAGGGGAGGGCACTGCCTTCTCCTGCCAGCTGATACTATATGTCAATGATACAACAAATTTTTTAAGTTGTAAATGCGAATAACGAATAATTCATAAAAAAGCCAAAATAAACTGAAAAAAGGATACACATTATTAAAGGGTCAAAACAGATAAAATAAGAGTAAATGTCGTTGCTCCGAAAATACTTTAACATTTTGTGAATTTGTGGAAAATTACCTATTGATATTTTGAGAAATTGGTATTATATTATGCCTGTGTAACAGTTTGTTCATTATTTTGGGGGAGTATCATGGCTGTCCAGCGCGGCGTTTTCGAGGAAGTCCTGAAGGATTCCTACGGTGCGTATTACAATATCATCGAGCCGGAGCTGTCCCGGAAAACGAGCCCGGAGGAGCTGCCCCTGGCTTTCAGAGCAGATTATTTTTCCCGCGCGGAGAAGTATTGGCTGAGCAAAAGCATCCCTATCTGGGGCAATGAAAAAAACGAGTTTGCATACATATTTTCTGCGCCGGAATTTTCAAAGGAGCTTGCTGAGCGCTGTGTGAGCTTCGCTCTTGACGACGGCCTGCCCAGAGTAAAGCCCCATAAGGAGCATCAGTACACCAATATTCAGGTGGTGCTTCTGGCGGACAAATTGAGCGATGAAGTTATAAGCGCTGTGCGTAAACGCTGCTTTTCCAAAAGCTACAAGTTTTCTCTACACGGCTATTCAACGCTGCTTCTGGCGGCGGTCGATGTGGGCACCGGGAAGACCTATACCAACAAGGCCGGCAGAGATCTTGTAAAATATTTTAAGAAGCTTTTTGCTCTGAGGGCCGATTGACCCGCAGGCAAATGCTTGATAAATTTATACTTTTTATTTAAGGAGTGAAAAGTGTGAGCGCAATTCTTATTCTCGTTATCGCGATCGTCGTGCTTGCTCTCGGCTACATTTTCTATGGTAGCTGGCTTGCCAAGCAGTGGGGCGTCGACCCCAATCGCGAGACCCCCGCACACACCAGCTACGACGGAAAGGACTTCGTTCCTGCCAACCCCGCCGTGCTGATGGGTCACCATTTCTCATCCATTGCCGGTGCAGGCCCCATTAACGGACCTATCCAGGCCGCAGTTTTCGGCTGGGTCCCCGTTTTCCTGTGGATCATCATCGGCGGCATCTTCTTCGGCGCCATGCATGACTTTGGTGCTCTGTTCGCCTCCATCCGCCACAATGGCGGCTCCATCGGCGAGGTCATCAAGCACAACATGGGCGTGCGTGCTCAGAGACTGTTCACCATCTTTGCACTGCTCGTTCTGATCCTGGTCATCGCATCCTTCACCGCAGTCGTGGCCGGTACCTTTGTGTCCGTGGCTGCTGAGGGAGAGGCTCCCCTGCCCTTCTTCACCACCGGTATGGCTAATGTCAGCGACCATGCTGCCACCGCCACCACCTCCCTGCTGTTCATCGTTATCGCTTTTATCTTCGGCTTCTTCGTGTACCGCAAGAACTGCAAGATCGGCCCCGCCACCATCGTTGGCATCATCGGCATCATCGCCATTGTTATCGCCGGTCTGAACCTTGGTATCAACATGAGCCGCACCGCATGGGTCATCTTCATTGCTGTCTATGTTATGCTGGCTTCCCTGCTGCCTGTCTGGATGCTGCTCCAGCCCCGTGACTACCTGAGCTCCTTCCTGCTCTATGGCATGATGATCGTGGCTATCGTCGGTATCTTTGGTTCCAACATGAGCGTTGAGCTGCCTGCCTTCACCTCCTTCAAGCTGGCAAACGGCAACATGCTCTTCCCGACCCTGTTCATCACTGTCGCCTGCGGCGCTGTCTCCGGCTTCCACTCTCTGATCGGTTCCGGCACGACTTCCAAGCAGCTCAACTCCGAGAAGGACGCCAAGGTCATCGGCTACGGCGCCATGATCGTTGAGTCCGCTCTGGCGGTCATCGCTCTGATCGCAGTCGGCGTTGTGTGGTCTCAGACCAACGCGGGCGGCGGCGAGAAGTTCATGATCTCCGCTCCTCCCACCATCTTCGCCGGTGGTATTGCTACCATGGTTTCCTCCTTCGCGGGCGAGGCTTCCTACAAGGTCGTCTACACCCTGCTGACTCTGGCTGTCTCCGTCTTCGCTCTGACCTCTCTTGACTCCGGTACTCGTCTTGCTCGTTACATGTTCGCTGAGCTGTTCGTTCCCGAAGGCAAGACCCGCGAAGAGCTGACCGGTGCTCCCAAGTTCTTCTCCAACCCCTTCGTCGCTACCCTGATCATGGTCGTCATCGGCTGCGGCATGGGCTTCATGGGCCTGAGCCAGATCTGGGGCGTGTTCGGCGCTGCCAACCAGCTGCTCGCCGGTATCGCCATGCTGGCTGTCGCCACCTGGCTCGGCAACATCGGCAAGAACAACAAGATGTTCTTCGTCCCCATGGTGTTTATGCTCGTCGCAACCGGTACTTCCCTGGTTCTCACCATCATTGCCAAGATCAAGCTCATCGCCGGAATGATCCCCGATGCGGCTGCCAACTGGGGCGACTGGTTCCAGATGATCTGGTCCATCGGCCTTGTGGTTCTGGCTGTCCTGCTCGTTATCGAGGGCGTGCAGACCATGGCCAAGAAGGGCAAGAAGGCCGAGGCCTGAGCCTTTCTTACATAGCATTTAGCATCAATTTCACGAGGAAGGACAGCAAAAGCTGTCCTTCCTTTTTGATAATGGAGAGTAACTATGTATATTGACCCTGTGCTACACTATGGCGCGGCGGACGGACGCGCGGAGAAAGAGGCGCGCTGCTATGAGCTGCTGGACAGCTTGAATATCGAATACAGCCGGGCGGATCACGACCCGGCCAACACCATCGCGGACTGCCAGCTTGTGGAAAAGCTGCTGGGAGCGAAGATATGCAAGAATCTGTTTCTCACCAACCGGCAGGGAAGCGAATTTTATCTGCTGCTCATGCCGGGTGAAAAGCCCTTCAAGACCAAGCTTTTGTCAAAGCAGATCGGCTCTGCACGCCTGTCCTTTGCCGGGGCGGAGGATATGGAGAAGCACCTCAACATTACCCCCGGTTCGGTGAGCGTCCTCGGCCTTATGAACGATAAAAGCGGCGCGGTGCACCTGCTGATGGACAGGGAACTGCTGGAGGAGGATAATTTTGCCTGTCACCCCTGCCTGAATACCTCCACCGTGGCTTTCAGTACGGAGGCGCTGATGAATAAGCTGCTCCCCGCGCTGGGGCACGAGCCAACATTTGTCGATCTGAGCTGGACAGTGGAGGACTAAAAAATTGAGGGAAGAGTTTCTTCCCTCATTTTTTTAGTCAGTATATACTCTCGGCACACGCTTTGAGACGGAGCAAAGCAGCTCATAGGGTATTGTCTGCGCGGCGGCGGAGAGCTTATATATATCGCTGCGCTCACCGAAAATCTCAACCTCCATACCCACATCGGCCTTTGGAAGCTCACTCAAGTCCACCATGCACATATCCATGCATATGGTGCCCCGTTGGGGAGCAAAGCCGCCCGCCACGGCGAAGCTGCACTTGTTGGAGATTAGCCGCGGCAGACCGTCAGCGTAACCAATTGCGAGCACGCCCATGCGGCTGCGCCTGTCGGTGATGTAGCGCCGCCCATAGCTGACAGAGGTGCCCGGCTCGTAAAACTTAATAGTGCTGACGGTGGTGACAAGGCGCATGCAGGGCTTGAGGCCGAGCTTGCCGCCGTCCCCATAGCCATAGAGCAGCAGGCCGGGGCGAACCATATCCAGCGCCATCTCGGGGTAATTCACCGTCGCGCCGCTGTTGGCACAGTGGCGCAGCTTAAACTCAATGCCGCCGCGCTCCTTCACCGCCGCGATAACCGCCATGAACAGCTCAAACTGCTTGAGCGTATATTCCCGGCTCTCCTCGTCCGGCTCGTCGGAGACGGAGAAATGGGTGTAAATCCCCTCCGGCTCGAGGGCGGGCAGGCGGCAGCTCTGAATGACGTTGTCAACGCCCTCATCGAACATTCCGCCCGCGCAGAGAAAGCCGAGGCGGGACATGCCGGTGTCAAGCTTAATATGTATCTTCAGGCTCTTGCCCAGAGCATCTGCGGCGGCAGAGTACTCAAGGGCCTTTGCAAGGCAGGTGACGGTCTGCGTCAGGTTCTCGTCGATGAGCGTCTGCGTGTACTCGGCGGGGGTGTGCCCCAGAATAAGAATGGGCATGGTGATGCCGCCGCACCGCAGCTCCAGCGCCTCATCAAGACAGGAGACGGCAAGATAGTCCGCTCCCGCGCTTTGCAGCAGGCGGGAAACAGGCAATGAGCCATGGCCGTAAGCGTCCGCCTTCACGACGCCGAGAAAGCGGCAGCCCTCCGGAAGGGAGGCGCGGATAGCCCTGTAATTATGCAGAATATTATTGAGGCTTATTTCAGCCCAAGTTCTCTTTTGCAGATCGTTCATTATTTCCAGTCCTTTATTTCACAGCTGACGGTGACCCGCCCCTCGCTTATAAGCTCCGCCTTTACAGGCACGCCCGCATCAAACCACACCACGGCGCTGAGTGTATCGCTGGGCAGGAGCTTGACGGCGTTGAGGCCGCCCTCCTCCCAAAAGCTGTCCGCGTGGGCGGAGCACATGGCCTCCACCAGCATGGGCAGGGCGGTCATGGGGCTGAGCCCGTAATCGTCAAGCCTGCCGGTGTCCAGCATTATGCCCTCATACTCAACGGCCGTGCCGCCGCCGGAGACGCGGGCACGGATACCCTCGACCATTTTCGGCTCAAGCACCGTGACAAGGCAGCCGTCCCCGTCCTTCTCGTAGGCGAGGGTGAAGTCCACATTCTTGTCCTCGTATATGGCCGTGAGCGCCGCCGTAAACTCAAGGCTGCTGCGCTCGGACAGCTCCGAAGAAAAAGCCTCAAACTCTTTTTTTGCCGAGCCGCTGCCGCAGGCGGTGAGCAGCAGGGACAGCGCGGCTATGAGCAAAAGACAGACACGCTTCTTAAAACGCTTCATGGTATACCTCCAAATTTCTCATTTGCAGCATACCATATGCGCGCTGATGCCTTTTCATTATTATAATCACCGCGCCGCGAATAGTCAAATCAGAATTTTGTAACAAAATACAAAAAAGCGCTTGAAAATTTGTGTATTATGTGATAGCATAAGTGCGCTGAGAACGGGAAAATAGCACCTGCTGCGGCTTTAAGAGAACGGGGGTCACCGGCTGAAAGCCCCCTAAGCCGCCTGTGCTTGGTTCGCCCGGGAGCTCCGGCCAATCCCCGGCGTCAGGGCGCGTTAAGCCCAAAGAGCGCGGCGCAGTGCGCCGAATTCGGGTGGTACCGCGGAAGTATAGCTTTCGTCCCTTTTTGTTGGAGAGGACGGGGGCATTTTTTATTTTTGTCAGAGTAGAGGAGAAGCGTATGAAAGAGCTTATGCAGGGGCTGAGAGAGGCCTCGATCAAGGCGATCGTCGAGTGCGACAATGCCGAGCTGCTTGAAAATCTGAGGGTCAAATATCTGGGCAAAAAGGGCGAGCTGACGGCGATCCTGCGTCAGATGGGCAAGCTCTCTGCCGAGGAGCGACCCGTGATGGGTCAGCTTGCAAACCAGCTGCGTGAGGACATTGAGAGCGCGATAGAGCGCCGCCGTCAGGAGCTGTCCTCCGCAATGCTGGAGATGAAGCTCCAGCGGGAGACTGTGGACGTGACCATGCCCGCTGTGAAGAGCGTGGTTGGTCATAAGCACCCCATGTACAACGTCCTTGACCAGATAAAGGACATTTTTGTGGGCATGGGCTTTGAAATAGTGGACGGGCCGGAGGTAGAGCTTGCCGACTATAACTTTACTAAGCTGAACATTGACGAGGGGCACCCCTCCCGCGAGTGGACGGACACCTTTTATTTCAAGGACGACAGCAGCATCCTCCTGCGCACCCAGACCTCGCCCATGCAGATACACGCCATGGAGAGCAGAGAGCTGCCTATCCGCATCATCGCTCCGGGGCGTGTCTACCGCAAGGACGAGGTGGAC
>DKYJ01000056.1:74185-89976 GCA_002493305.1 Clostridiales bacterium UBA7103
AAGGACGAGGTGGACGCCACCCATTCCCCAATGTTCCACCAGATAGAGGGTATGGTCATCGACAGGGGTGTCACTATGGCAGACCTGAAGGCCACGCTGAATCTGGTCGTCGAGAAAATCTACGGCAAGGGCACCGTGACCCGCTTCCGCCCGCATCATTTCCCCTTCACCGAGCCCAGCTGCGAGATGGATATCCAGTGCCACAAGTGCGGCGGCAAGGGCTGCCCCACCTGTAAGGGTGAGGGCTGGATAGAGGTGCTGGGCGCTGGCATGGTGCACCCCAAGGTGCTTGCCGGCTGCGGCATCGACCCGGATGTGTACTCCGGCTGGGCGTTTGGCATGGGGCTTGAGCGCCTTGCCATGGGCGAGTATAAAATCACCGACTTGCGCCTGATTTTCGAGAATGATATCAGGTTCTTGGAGCAGTTTTGATTAGGGGAGGTAGAGTGAAATGAAGCTTTCAAGAAAATGGCTGAACGAATATGTTGACCTGCCCCTTAGCGAGTGCGACGACAGGAGCTTTGCCGAGGCAATGACCCTGACCGGCTCTAAGGTCGAGGTCACGGAGGATCTGAGCAGGAGCATCTCCGGCGTAAAGGTGGGCAGGATCCTGTCCGTTGAAAAGCACCCCAACTCCGACCATATGCTGGTGCTGAAAATCGATGCGGGGCTGAGCGAGAGCGTGCAGATATGCACCGGGGCGTGGAATGTCCACGAGGGCGACCTCGTGCCCGCCGCGCTCGATGGGGCAAAGCTGCCCACCGGCGCCGTTATAAAGGCTGGGAAGCTCCGGGGTGAGGCGTCAAACGGTATGCTCTGCTCCCTTAAGGAGCTGGGCCTCACCGCTCACGACTACCCCTACGCCGTGATAAAGCCCGCCGCCATTCTGGGCGATTATCACCCCATTGACCCAAACAAGCCCTCCATTTCCGCCGACATAAAGGCCGGGGATAAAATCTTCGGCAAGGTGATCGCGGCTGCGGTGCTGTCTGTTGAACCTGCGGGGCTCAACCTATGGAGCTGCGCGCTTGATACCGGCACGGAGCGGGTCGAGTGCCTGAGCGACTGCCAGAATATCCATGGCGGTGATCTGGTGGCCTATGACACCGCAAAGGGCAGCATTTGCTCCCTTGACGATCTGCACGCAAAGCAGGAGGAGTTTCCCCACTGCATCGACGACGGCATATTCATTCTCCATGAGGACGTGATGCCCGGGGACGATGTGGCGGCGATGATAGGCTGCGACGACCATGTGGTGGAGTTTGAAATAACCCCCAACAGGCCGGACTGCCTGTGCGTCACCGGCCTTGCGCGCGAGGCGGCCGTCACCTTCGGCAAGGAGCTCAAGCTCCATGAGCCGATGGTAAAGGCGCTGGCCGGAGGCGATATAAACGACTATGCCAGAATAATAGTCGAGGAGCCCAAGCTCTGCCCCCGCTACACCGCGCGGATGGTGAAGAATGTGAAGATAGCCCCGTCCCCGGTCTGGATGCGCGAGCGTATCCGCAACGCTGGCATGAGGCCGATAAATAATATTGTCGATATCACGAATTATGTGATGCTGGAGCTGGGGCAGCCTATGCACGCTTTTGATTTCAGCTGTGTGAACAAGGGAGAGATCCATGTCCGCCTTGCGCGCGAGGGAGAGACTATCCGCACGCTTGACGGCACGGAGCGCAAACTCAGCACAAATATGCTCTGCATCTGCGACACGGATAAGCCCGTGGGCGTGGCCGGCGTCATGGGCGGCGAGAACAGCGAGATCGTGGGCGACACGGCCATGGTGCTCTTTGAAAGCGCGAACTTCAACGGCACCTCTATCCGCCGCACCGCCACCGCTCTCGGTATGCGCACCGACGCCTCCTCCCGCTATGAAAAGGGGCTTGACCCGCAGAACACCTACAAGGCCGTTCAGCGCGCCTGCGAGCTTATTGAGGAGCTTGGCGCGGGTGAAGTGGTCGAGGGCGTTATAGACGTCTACCCGGAGGGATTCACACCCGCCGTCGTCAAGCTCGAACCGGAGAAGATAAACGCCCTGCTGGGGACGGATATCTCCGAGCAGACCATGCGCAAGATCCTCCTCGATCTGGGCTTCGAGCTGGACGGGGATAAGATAATCGTCCCGTCCTGGCGCGGCGATGTGGAGCATTACTCCGATATCGCGGAGGAAGTAGCCCGATTCTACGGCTACAATAATATCCCCATCCGCTTTGCCGGCGGCATAACCACCTGCGGCGGCTTTGACCCGGAACAGCAGTGCGAGCGGCGCATCGGCGAGGTCTGCCGCGGTCTGGGCATGGACGAGATAATAACCTACTCCTTCATAAGCCCCGCTTATTATGACAAGATCCGCCTGCCGAAGAACTCCGCGCTGAGAGACAGCCTGCGCATCTTAAACCCCTTGGGCGAGGATACCTCCATTATGCGCACCACGATTCTGCCCTCCATGCTGGAGATAGTCGCGCGCAACTATAACTACCGCAACAAGAGCGCGGCGCTGTATGAGATCGGCAGGGTGTACTTCAAGCGCCCGGACGGCCTTGCCGACGAGCCGAAGATCGTCTCCCTTGGCGCATACGGCAGCGGTATGAACTTCTTCGTGATGAAGGGCTGGGTCGAGGCGCTGCTTGAGAGCCTTGATGCGCCCGCACCCCGCTTCACCGCTGTGCGGGATAACCCCTCCTACCACCCCGGACGCTGCGCGGAAGTCTATTGCGGCGATAAGCGCATCGGCGTTCTCGGACAGATACACCCGGAGGTCGCTGCAAATTACGGCGTGGACGCGGAGGTTTACTGCGCGGAGCTGAGCTTTGAGGCGATATTCGCCGTCAAGGGCGATATTCCGGTGTATAAGCCCCTGCCCCGCTTCCCGGCCGCGACGAGGGACATCGCCATCGTGTGCGACGCGTCCGTTCCCGTGGGCGAGCTTAAGGAGTGCATCATGGCAAACGGCGGGGAGTACCTGAGAAGCTGCGAGCTGTTTGATATCTACACCGGCAGCCACATCGCCGAGGGCAAGAAATCCGCGGCCTTCTCCCTGACCATGCGGGCCGACGACCAGACCCTGACCGATGAGCACGCCGACGAGACTGTCAATGCCGTCCTCAAGGCGCTGGGCGAGAAATTTGGCGCGGTGATAAGATAAGCTGTTTGAAAAGCCCCCCTGGGCTTTTCAAACAAAGAGTTGCAGCCTGAAAAGTATTTTTTGCCAGCTACATACCCCGGCAAAAAATGATCCACTTTTTTCGCCGATGCGGCGGCGAACTCTGCGAGGCTTTTTTAAAAGATAGGGGATAGAATACCGTCAAAGGCTGTCTATGTCTGGAAAAAATGGGGGAAATTTAATAATTCTTAACTATTTCCCCCCATTTTTCGACTTTACTTGACAGCGCTTTATGTTATAATATAGCCATAGATTCAAAATGTAAGTGATGAATAAATCGGCGTTGGCCGTATGCTCAGCGCTTACGTAAAACAAAAGGAGGGATGATCATGGAAGACAAGACAAGAAAGTTTACTGCCCTTGACAGCAAGACCGAGATGAAAGAGATACTCTGCTCCGTGTATAACTCCCTCATGGTCAAGGGTTATAACCCCATTAACCAGATCGTGGGCTATATTCTTTCGGAAGATCCGACTTATATCACAAACTATAACAACGCCCGCACGCTTATCTGCCGCATCGACAGGGATGAGCTGATGCAGGAGCTGCTGAAAAACTATCTGGACAAATGATTAGTGTCTAAAAAAAGCCCCGTGAGGGGCTTTTTTTAGAATGTAGAGGGAAAACAATGACAGAAAGAGAGATAAGCACCCTGCGACTTTGCGCGCAAGAGGAGCTGGACATTGTGAAAACCTTTGAGTGCGGCCAGTGCTTTCGCTGGAACCGGGACGAAAAGGGAGTTTATACAGGCGTCGCGCTGGGCTATCCTGCCCATGTCTGGGCGGAGGAGGGGAGCGTGTACATACGCTCCGCCGCGCCGAAGGAGCTGTGGCGCGATTATTTTGATTTAGAGCGGGATTACGCCGCCGCGAGCCGCTTTCAGGGAGGGGAATATCTGGACGAGTGCGTCCGCTACGGCATGGGCATCCGCATCCTGCGACAAGACCCGTGGGAGGCGCTGTGCTCGTTCATCATCTCCCAGTGCAACAACATCAGCCGCATAAAAGGCATAGTCGAGCGGCTGTGCGCCCTGTATGGGGAGGAGCTTTTTTTTGAGGGCGAGCGCTTTTTTGCCTTTCCCCCGGCGGAGAGGCTGGCACTGCTCGAGGAGAGCGACCTTGCCCCGCTGCGCAGCGGTTACCGTGCGGCGTACATAATCAGCGCGGCAAGAGCCGTAAGCGCGGGGGAGCTTTGCCTTGAGGAGCTTATCACCTGCGACGGCGCGGCGGCGAAAAAAGCGCTGCTGAGCCTCAACGGAGTTGGGGACAAGGTCGCCAACTGCGTGGTGCTGTTCGGCTTGCGGCATATGGAGGCATTTCCCATTGATGTGTGGATAAAGCGGGCGCTCAAGGAGCACTTCCCGCCGGACTTTGACCCCAAAACGCTGGGGGACTATGCGGGGCTTGCCCAGCAGTACATTTTCTACTACGCCCGGAGCGAGGGGCGGAATGAGCTGAATTAGCTTATAAGGAGTTTGTGCAATTCCTATCCTTGCTTCCCCATGAGGGGGAAGTACCCGCAATAGGCGGGGGATAGGGGGCTGGACTGCTCTGGGGCAGGATAGAAGCACTTTCTTATTAACTGCGTTACAAGACATCCCCCCATCAGTCAGCTTATGCTGACAGCTTCCCCTCATGGGAAGCCAAGATTTGGTGTGGTGTATGTTTAGCACTTTTGCTTCTAACTTGCGCCTTTACAGACTCCCCTGCGCAGAGGGGAGTCTGTAAAGGCGCAAATTTACAGCTCTTATGCTGAAAATGCATCTGCGGTTCATGTAATTGAAGGAGTTTGCGCGGTGGAGATAAGATATGTCATCCCAAATGATGATCCGCTTGAGATAAGCGGCGTGTATGAAGCAAGCTGGAAATACGCCTACAAGGGCATTATCCCGCAGGAATATCTTGACAGCATCCCGGCAGGACGATGGGCCGGCAGCATCGGCAAAGCCAGCATGAACAACCTTGTTCTGACAGAAAACGGGAGGATCATAGGTACGGCGAGCTTTTGCGGGTCAAGATGGGATAAGTACGGCGAGTACGGAGAAATCGTCTCCATATATTTTCTGCCGGAGTTTATTGGACAAGGGTATGGTGGCTTGCTGCTTTCAAAATGTGTTGAGGAATTAAAACGCTGCGGCTTTGAAAAAGTGCTTTTATGGGTTTTGGAGGATAATCACAGGGCAAGACATTTTTACGAAAAAAACGGGTTTATCTATTCGGGCACATTCATGGAGGACAATATCGGCGGGAAAAATTTGAGAGAGGTTTTATATTTTCTCGCTTGAACGACCCGGTATTTCCCGATGCTTGTCTGCCTTTTTCAAGCCTCGAAAAATAGGTGTTGACAAAGGGAAAATTTATGCTAAAATAGACAAAAATTTACCGTATCGCGGCGGAGCTTACCGCCGCGATATGATATTAAAATGGAGAGGGGTAATTTCATATGCAGCTTAAAAATGAGTATTCCAACCGCTTCGTGGGCGAGGGTCTGACCTTTGACGATGTGCTTCTTGTGCCCGCGGAGAGCGATGTGCTTCCGGCCGATGTCGACCTTGGCACGATGCTGACCAAAAAACTCAGGCTCAATGTTCCCGTTATGAGCGCCGCTATGGACACCGTTACCGAATATCGCATGGCTATCGCAATAGCCCGCGAGGGTGGTATCGGTGTTATTCATAAAAATATGTCTATCGACGCGCAGGCAGAGCAGGTCGATCTGGTAAAGCGCTCCGAAAACGGCGTTATCACCAACCCCTTCTTCCTTAAATCAGGCCATACCCTCGGCGACGCGGACGCGCTCATGGGGAAATTCCGCATTTCCGGCGTGCCTATCGTGGACGATGACGGTAAACTCATCGGCATCATCACCAACCGCGACATGAAGTTTGAGACGGATATGAACCGCCGCATCGAGGAGGTCATGACCTCCGAGGGGCTTATCACTGGCCTTGAGGGCACTACCCTTGACGAAGCCAAGGAGATACTGCGCAGAAACCGCATTGAGAAGCTGCCTATCGTGGACAAGGATTACAAGCTCAAAGGGCTTATTACCATAAAAGACATTGAAAAGGTCATGAAATACCCCAACTCCGCCAAGGACGAGAACGGCCGCCTGCTCTGCGCCGCCGCCATCGGCGTGACGGGCGATGTGCTTGACAGGGCCGGGGCGCTCATTGATGTGGGTGTTGACGCGCTGGTGCTTGACAGCGCCCATGGGCACTCCGCCAACATCATGCGCTGCGTGCGGCTGGTGAAGGAGAAGTACCCCGACATCCAGCTTATCGCGGGCAATGTCGCCACTGCCGAGGCGACCGAGGCGCTCATCAAAGCAGGCGCTGACTGCGTGAAGGTCGGCATTGGCCCCGGCTCTATCTGCACCACCCGCGTGGTCGCCGGTATCGGCGTGCCTCAGGTGACGGCAATTTTACAGTGCGCCGAGATGGGCGACAAGTACGGCGTCCCCGTCATCGCCGACGGCGGCATCAAATATTCCGGCGACATCGTCAAGGCCATTGCCGCGGGCGGCAGCGTCGTCATGATGGGCAGTATGCTCGCCGGCTGCGAGGAAGCCCCCGGCGAGACGGAGGTCTATCAGGGCAGACAGTTCAAGGTCTATCGCGGCATGGGCAGCCTTGGCGCGATGGCGAAGGGCTCTAAGGACAGATACTTCCAGACGAACAACAAAAAGCTCGTCCCCGAGGGCGTGGAGGGTCGCGTGCCCTTCCGCGGCGCTGTGTCAGAGACGATTTATCAGATGATGGGCGGCCTGCGCTCCGGCATGGGCTACTGCGGCGCGCACAATATCCATGAGCTGCGCACCAAGAGCAAGTTTGTGCGCATAACCAGCGCCGGACTTAAGGAGAGCCACCCCCACGATATATACATCACCAAGGAAGCACCGAACTACACCATGAACCCGTGATAGTTAAACTCCCTCCCGCAACGCGGGAGGGAGTTTTGTGCTTTATCCAAACTGCTCCGAGAGATATATGCTCACGCGTGACTGGATGCTTTTGGCCACGTCTTCGGCGGTTTTGCCGCCGCCGAGGTATTTGTTGACCTCTTCGTTTGCTATGGTGTACACCGCGCCGCCGTCGGCAAAGCCCCGGCAGCTCATGATAAGCGCCTTGTATTTATCGAGATCCTCCTGCGTGGTAGTATCGTCCTGAGCCATGTGCCGCTCAAGGTATTTATCCAGACAGCTCTCGATGACCGGCAGCCCGAAGGCACAGACCTCGTTATTCTGAAGCTGGGGCGTGAACAAAATGCGGACAAACTGCCACGCGGCGTCCTTGTTCTCACTGGAGGCCATGATGGAGAACGGACCGATGCTCTGGGTGAAAATGCTTTGACCGCCGTCAGCCGAGGGGAAGCCAATGTAGGCTATATCGCTGTTGAAATTTGCCTTATAGTGGCTAATGTTCATGCTCGCCCTGCCGATGCTCAGCGCGCTGCCGCTGCTTGCGGAGCGGTCATAGGGCTTTGCCTCGTCCAAAAGCCTGAGCAGGGCGATAAATTCCTCGCTGTCAAAGGAACAGGCGGCATTGTCCCTGTCCACGAAGCGCGCGCAGGCGTACTCAAGCAGAGTCTCAAGCGAAAGCTCCGGCGAGAAGTCGAACAGTCCGTGATCCTCGGGAAGCGCCGCGTTTAGGCGCAAGATCGCGTTCATATCCCAAGGCGCGTAGTCCTCGGCAACGGACACTGGCGCGGTAATGGTATCGGGATAAACGCCGGGGACTATCCCGTAGAGATGGCCGTTTTGCAGCATGCTGTCAAACGCGCCGGGGATGAAATCCTCGCGTGAAAGCTCCGGGTCTGCGTCCAGATAGGGGAGTAGATCCACAAACAGGGTACTCTTGAGCGGAACGCTGCGAAAGGCGCTCTCGTTATCGATGCTTGAGCCTAAAAACAGGACATCAATATCATTGGAGGTCGCAAGCTCGGCGGGGAGCTTGTCCGCGTCCTCCATGGCAAAGTCCCGCCTGACGGCGATATAGTCGGGATTGTTCATGTTGAAGATAGCCATTGCGCGCGAAAGAAATGTGCCGCTCACGCCGACACCTACGCCGATGGTCAGCTCCCTGCGTGTTTCGGGCGCGTCAGTTTGGCTCAGGCAGTATATCTCTCCATCGGCGGGGTCTGCAAAAATAAGCTCTCCGGCGGCGGTGAGGGTCAGGCCGATGGGCGAGGAATAAAAGGCAAAGCCCGTATCCAGCCAGTTAAACAGCGGCTCGGCAAAGCCGGTCTCCGCGTCCAGCCGGGTGACGCTGTCGCCCGTGACGCACAGCAGAGCGTCAGGGCTGACATATGAGAAATAAGAGGTATATTCCTCGCCCACGGGGAACATGGCCGTCAGGTCAAGAGTATCGACATTCAGTGCGCAAAGCTGTCCGCCGGAGGTCACATATGGCTTATCGCCAACGACGGCGACGGAGCTTGCGTAAGTGCCCTCAGGAGTGCAGATGTCAACATACTCGCCATCGGCGCTATACTCATACAGGCCGCCAAAGTCCGAGAGGACAAGGAGCTTGTCCTGAACATAGGAGATGGATTTGGCTCGACCGTCAGTCAGCGGTTCTTTTTCCGCAATTTGCGCGGTTTTCGCCTCAAGGTCATAGATTATAAAGAAAGTGTCATCCTCGAAGCCGTTCTTTTCCTTGCCCGCAAGCAGGCAGAGCCTGCCGCCGCCCACGGTCATGGACAGGGGATAGCCTTCTGCCACGTCAAGGTCAAGCTCCGTCCAGCTCAGACTGTCAAGCTCGGCGGAAAAGAGGGAGAGGTTTTCGTCAACGGCGTAGAGCGTGCTGCCGTCCATAGCCATAGCTTTGACCTCACCCATGCCGTCTGGTTTTGGAAGGGCTTTGGCAATATACCTCATGCTGGGCTGGGACGGCTCGGAGGAGACGGGCGCACCCTCGCCATTTGCTGTGGTGGGCGCTTCGGACGCTGCGCCCGGTTCGGTTGCCTTACCGCAGGCGGCCAGGCACAGCAGCATACTGAGCAAGAGTACGACAGATAAGATTCTCCCGATAATTTTCATTTCGTTTTTCCTTTCTGAGATGGCGTCTTAGGTTGGAGAGACCTTGAAGAGTCTGTCCGACAGGATAAAAATGTCCCCATTTGCGTTTTCAAAGCCGCTTTGACCGGGGCTGGCGGAGATGTCCGCCCATGAGAAAAGCTCCGTTTTCTCGCCGGTGGAGGGGTCGACGCCGTATAATATGCCGTCCTTGTCGGCTAAAACCCGCCCAAGAGAGCTGCCATATAGGAACTGGTCGATAAGCTCTTCAAGCGGCTCAACATATTGCAGCGTGTCCATATCCAGCCGGGAGAGGCCTTTGGCGGTGTCCACATAGAGAACCCCATTGATGCGCACATGAAAGCCCATCCCCCTGACCTTTGTCTCGCCTGAGCCAACTCGCTGAGCGTCGGGGCTTATTAGAAGGGCGCTTTCTCCATCGCCCAGCAGTGCTCTGTCCTTGTCAAGGGCGATGAGGGACATGAGGAAGGGGGTTTTAGCCCCTTGCCATATATCCAAATGATTAACACGCCGCTCTCCGGTGTCAAGGTCTATATACAGCAGATAATAGCTTTCAAGGAGCTTGGATAAATCGTGGTCATTCTCGGCTAACGACGGAGATGTTTCTCTGAGAAAAATCCATAGAGCGCCATCTGCCGCAGAGAACAGATGAATGCTGACGGAGGCGGCTATACCGTTCCCGGTGTCCGGATCATAGCGCTGCCATGTGCCGCTCAGAGTATCGTAGCCCGCTATTGCCTGAGTGCCGTCCACGGTGCTGACGTTCATGAACAATGTATCTCCCAAGGTCTCAATAGAATCAAAACAGTCTAGTTCAGAGATCCAGTCCGGCAACACAAGCTCCGTGCCGATATAGTCCGGCACATTTTCATCAGCGGCTCCCGGCTCATTGACGGGCGGGGAAGGGGACTGAGTGCTTTCCGGGGCCACGCCGGACGGCGTCTCAGCGGCCTTGTCATTTGCACCGCAGGCTGTCATGGCCAGCAGGAGGCAGAGCGAAAGAACAAAGGCTGTGATTCGTTTTAATGCAGTCATATTGCTCCTCCTTTCAAGAGTTGAGCATATGATACACCGCTGTTGTATACTTTCGGCCAATTTTTTGTATCGTTTTTGTATAGTTGGGAACTTTTTATAAAAAAACACCGCGCTGAGGTCAAAAGACCTCGGCGCGGTTGAATATTCACCTAAAAATCAAAATACAGGCCAGCATGATGAGCGGCTGGTGGAGCATATAGACCCAAAGGGATTTTGTCCCCAGATAGCTCAGACCCGGGAGCTTTACACGCCCGAGCTTCTGCCATGGGCCCTGCCGCATGAATAGGCGGTTGAGCTGAAAGCCGCAGAGATACAAAAACATCCACGGCAGAATGGGGAAATAATCGCTGGAGAAAAAACCGGGATCGGGAAAGCCCAGCGGGGCCAGAGGACGAAACGAATACAGAACCCCGGGAAGCCGAACCTGAAACAGGCCGGCGATGCCGATATAGCCCTGATCGACATTTCGAAAAAGCAGAAACAGCAAAAAGCAGATGGGCAGCGCCCAGCGGACGGGCAGCTTTAGGCTGAGCCTTTCCAGTGGGAACATCAGCAGCACGGCGCAGCCGAGAAAGTTCAAGATCCCAAACCAAATCACCTGATCGGGCGTAACGATAAGCGTGGCGAGGCTGATGACAAGACCCAGCGCGTTTATGATAAGCCCACGGCGCAGGTTCTTCGAGCGGCCAAAGGGCCAGACAAAGCCGGAGATTAAAATAAAAGTCCAGCATATGAACTGCTGCCAGATATGCGTCCCGACCTGATTATACCAGCCGGGGTCACGCCCGTAGACGATGCAGATATCATACATCGCATGGAAAACCACCATGTTCACAATGGCAAGACCTCGTATCCCGTCAATAAGATAATACCGCGATTTTTCCTGCTGCATGGCACTGCCACCTCACAAGATAAACTTTGCGCAGATATTATAACCGCTTTGAGAGCTATCTGCAAGAAGAAACAGGCTTCAGCGGCGGACAGGGAGCTCCCCGTCCGGAATGTCCAGAACATACCGCTCGCAGGCATTGATCACAGAGGTCTCGCCGCGCTGTATAAGCCTTAACTGGCGGCCGCCATAGTTGGTGTGTACATGGCCGTGGATAAGGTAACGGGGCTTGTAGCGGTCAAGCAGCGGCAGAAAGCAGGCAAAGCCCCTGTGGGCATAATCTTCCGCATCGCCGCAGCCCTCGGGCGGAGCGTGCGTGACAATAATATCCACCCCGCCGGAGCGCTGAAGAGCAAGCCTGCGTTTGAGTATGCGCAGTTCCATCTGCCGCTCGGTATACTGGTGGGGGCCGCCGCTGTACATTGGACTGCCGCCAAGGCCCATGATGCGCAGACCGTTTACCGTTACTACCCTGTCCTCTATGCAGTCGCAGCCCTCGGGCGGGGCGGAGGTATAGCGGGTATCATGGTTGCCGTGAACATACAGCAGCGGGCAGCGGGCCATGGTCACCAAAAAGGACAGATAGTTTGGGTCAAGGTCGCCGCAGGAGATGATAAGGTCAAATTCATCCAGCCGTCCGGGCTGATAGTAGTCCCAGTAATAGGGGCACTCCTTGTCGGATATGAGAAGAAGCTTCACAGGATGACGCCCTCCTTTTCGGGGGGAATACTGTCGCGGTACACACCCTGAAAGCGGGTGATAGTCCGGGAAAAGGGCAGAAGCTCCTGAAAAGCGGGGATAGAGCCGTCTACACAATCGCAGAGCCAGTCCATGCGGAGGATCTCTTCCGGCAGGAACCAATAGCTCCCGTCGCTGCGCAGGACGCCGTCCTGTGAGCGAATGGGCCGGTGAAAGGGGAGAATGGAGCCGCTTTCCAAACCGGAGCGCAGCGCCTCGACCAGCTGCACGACTCCAGCGGGCAGACTATCGTTGAGCAGAACGCCGATGGTCTTGCTGCGCATACCCCACCAGTAATTCACGACCTGAGCGCCTTGCCGGCTGCTCGTCGCGTTCCAGCCGCCGCTCAGGATGGTGTGAACCAGCTTTACATAGAAATTGCCCCAGTGCCAATAAGGCGAAGCCAGCGACAGAAATCTGCCATCATCTATGACCTGACACAAGCCCCAGGGCTCCCGCGTGCGATCCGGCGTAGGGACATCCCGGTTGGAGATAAGCGTAAGCCCGTCGCGGGCGAGGAGCTCCATGGCGTTTTTCTCCACGCATGACCAGCGAAGGCGTATGCGGGCGCGGGGATTGGTCAGCTGTGCCCCCAGCGCGAAGGCGTTGATACCGGCGGGCACGCCGAAAATGGGGCTGCTGGCGACATAGCCGATCTGACCGTCGGGGCACATGGCGCCCGCTATTGCACCGGTGATGAATTTTGCCTCATATATACGGCTGTAATAGGTTCTGACCCCGGTATAGGGCATGAACACGGAGCAGTTGAGAAATTTGACGGCGGGATATTTGGCGGCGGCCCGCCGGCAGGCGCCGATAAGCGGCGGTGTGGTTGAGAAGATCACCTGAGCACCGTTGGCCACCGCGCGGTCTATTGCGGCGTCCGCCGCTTCGGCGGTGTGCAGGCCGTTGAAAACCTGCGTCGTTACCCGCTCACCCATGACTGCCTCCAGATACTGCCGCCCCAAATCATGAGCACGTATCCAGTCGCTCTGCTGGGGATAATACTCGTTGATAAAGGCCAGATCCAGCCGCTCCGGAGCCTTCGGCTTGAAGAGACGGCCAAGCAGACCGCCCTCATCCGGCTCCGGCGGCTCGGTGCTGACGGAGATGGGCGAGGCGTTTTCAAGCATTTTTATATCTGCCCATATGGAAGAGAGGGATTTGACGAGCTCGGCGGAGGACATGACTTTAAGCTCCTCAAAGTCATAGACCTTGAGCCAAACCAGCAGGGCGTCCGCTACGGTGATGGGTAGGCGCTCTCCGCCAAGCTTACGATACGCCTCCTGAAAATAGCTAAGACCGGCGGTGAAGTGCTGCCGCTCTTCCGGAGTCCACACGTGCCCGGGCTCAAAACCAAGGGCGGCCTGAAGCTTGTCAAAGCTGCCCGCGCGGCTGAAGGAAACGCGGTACAGCCCCGTCAGCCGGTAGGAACGCATAAAATCATAGTAGGCCAGAACCTCCGCGTCCTCCGACCAGACGGGGATAAGCCGGGTCACGGAGCCGGTAATGGTAGGGGCACCATAGCTCTTGAGCACGCTGACCCGTTTGTTCCCCTCCTGAACATAGAAGCGGCCAAGGTACTCGCAGCAGTGAATGGGATCCTGTATCCCCTCGTCGCTCAGGTGGATGGCACAAAGGCTTATCCACTTCTGGGCAAACTCGGAGTCCGGCTCCATCAGGGGCATAAAGTCGGCGGCAAAGGCTGAGCGGCGGCCCTCCGTTCTGGTGCCGGTTATCTGCTCGGTAGGGATCTCGATGATGCCAAGCTCGACCTGCCCGGCAACGGCGGCGCTGTCAAGGATCTCGTCCAGCACCTGCGGATATGGGTAACGGCCATGGAGCACACAGTCCTTGTGGCATTTGCGGCCCTGCTTGAGAGCGCGGAGATATTGCTCATAGGCTTCGTGTCTGTTCAAGCTGATTCCCTCCTTAAAGGCTTCGGCTTTTTCCGGGATAATTTATCACATGGCGGGATATTCGTCCAGAGGTATTTTGACGAAAAACAAGCCGCGGACTAAAGCAGAAAGATTTAGAGCAAAATTGGGGATAAAAACCATTAAATGCGCCTCAGATCGAGACGCATTTAATGGTTGAGCATCTTATTTTTTTATCCAGCCAATAAACTGGCTGACCTTATCCAACTCATCAGCATTCAGCCCTAACAGCTTTTCCTGCACAGCAGAACGGAGAGAATTAGTTCCTATACCGTTGAAAAACTCATCAGGGGTCATGTCAAAGTAGGCGATGATATTAAATAGTTCCTTGACTGACGGCAGGGCCTTACCGCTGGTTATCCCGCGAATGTATGAACCGCTCTTGCCTAAATCGAGGCTCATACGGTGTTCGGAAACATTCTTTTTTATGCGAAGCGCAGTAATGCGTTCACGCAGCAGGCTTTCATAGTATGCCTGTTCGTCCATAATACCGCCCCCTTGCTGAAGATTATTTTATCCTTAACCGTCCAAGTTTGCTGGTATTATAATCTTCAATTTTTAGATTGAAATTCCTAATATCGGTGATATAATTATCAAGTTAGAAATAAATTGAATATCTGAGCACCAATAGCAGAGAGCGAACCCAAAAAAGGAAACCGGAACGATGCGCCTTGCGGGGAGGGATTTTTTTATAAAAAATGAGGGGTGCCTCTCTGAGACACCCTTCATTTTACTTATCCGTATTCCGGCTGAATGCCTGTTCCATTTGCAGGACTGCCTTTTTCTGCTCGGCTGTCAATGGCAGCCAGCCTTCAAACAGCTTTTTCAACTCCGGAGTAAGCTCTACCATCTCATTTTCGGCAAAAAATTGGGAAAGGGTAATTCCAAAGCCTGTGCAGATAGCTTCCAAAGTAGAAAAAGATGGCGTGGCATTGCGGCGAAAGATATTGGCGATCGTGGACTCAGACAGACCGCACATTTTTGCCAGTTTATACTCTGTCCACCCGCGCTCATTCAAAAGCAAATGTAATTTTGCGTGAATATCCATAACGTCACCACCTTACTGTACTTATTTTACCGTTTCACAAGATGGTTTTATACAGTGTACTTGTAAGGAAATTACCACTATGTTAAACTATAAATGCTGTCAGAAAATACAGCAAAGGAGGATATGAGCGTGGCAAAATCAGGACGGGCATATTTTGTTGATTTCCCAAGGAGGATGGAGGACTTGAAAATTCCCCATGATATAAATGAGGAACAGGACTATGAAATTGTGGCAAGGGTAAGTCTCGGGGCAATTGACTATCAAAACTTTATCACGGATATGGCTGCGGACAGAAGGTTCATAGAAGATCATCATACGCAATGCGAGATGGGGAGCGTGTGGAAATGCCTGCTTGTCCAGCAGCAGGGAAAAAATGATGGCGTTTTAGTCGTTCCAGCAGACCGGTGTTATATAAAATATGCTGCCTACTACACGGGGTTATAGCCGCAGACAGTCGCAGAAACCCACTCCAAAGAGCAGGTCAAAAAACAAAACTACCCAGTACGCCGTCTGATGGTGGAGATAAGCGGGATCGAACCGCTGAGCTGTGCGGCGGCAAACGCCGCCCGCCGCCGGAGGCGGCTCCAATAAAACCAAGAGGTCATGGGTTCGAGGCCGCGAAAAAGGTGCAAAAAAACCTGCTCAAAAAGCAGGTCAAAAAACAAAACTACCCAGTACACCGTCTGATGGTGGAGATAGGCGGTATCAAACCGCTGAGCTGTGCGGCGGCAAACGCCGCCCGCCGCCGGAGGCGGCTTCAATAAAACCAAGAGGTCAGGGGTTCGAGGTCGCGAAAAGGGCGCAAAAAAACCTGCTCAAAAGCAGGTCAAAAAACAAAACTACCCAGTACACCGTCTAATGGTGGAGATAAGCGGGATCGAACCGCTGACCTCTTGAATTCCATTCAAGCGCTCTCCCAGCTGAGCTATACCCCCATATTTGCGA
>DKYJ01000009.1 GCA_002493305.1 Clostridiales bacterium UBA7103
ATGTAACTTAATTAATATTATTAATAATTTTTTGATAATTATTTTTAAAATCTTGATTTGTAGTAATTTTAGGTTTATCATACTACCATACAAATAAATATCAATAAAATCATAAGGGAATTATTTATATGGCAAAAAGAAAAAATTCCGTAACTAGCCTTGACGTTGCCAGGGTAGCAGGTGTTTCACAGTCTACAGTTTCCATGATTCTTAATAACAGTGATTATGGCAGTTTTACCGAGGAGACCCGTCAGAAGGTATATCAGGCTTGCATTGCTACCGGTTACCGTAGCCTCGCACCTATCAAAAGGAAAAACAGCGAAAAAACCATCTTGACTATATGTCCTTCCTGCGGAAATCCTGATTATATGGTAGCGGTAGAAACTATACAGAAATGTTGTATCAGTTACGGTTACAACAATCTTACTCTCTTCAGCCTCAGAAACCCCGATGTGGAAACAAAGATAATGCAGACCATTTCAAATCACTCCATTGATGGTGTCATTTTTCTCTATAAACCGGAAAATACATGGCTTATATCTAATATTGAATCGCTCGTCCCTTCTATCTCTGTTTGCGACCATGATCCTATCATAGGTTTTGACTCAATAGAGACAAACAGCGACAAGATAGGCTCTGTTATTGCGCAGCATCTCATTGACTTGGGTCACGAACGCATAGCCTTTGTGGCTACAGAACTCAGCGACAAGCATTCACTTAGAATAAACCGTCTCAACGGCATAAAAAAAACATATCAGAACAACGGATATGATCCGGATAAAAGCATTATCGCATGTACTTTTGAGTCAGAGGATATAGCAAGCAGAGAAAACATGACCGACTATGAAGCCGGTTTTATTCTAGCAAATTCCATTATTGATAAATATCCTGTCACAGCTTTTGTAGGTAATAACGATATGGTTTGTTTTGGTATAATTGATGCCATTCAAAGAAAAAAGAAACGGATACCTCAGGATTATTCTGTCTGTGGCTGCGATAACACCTCTTTATCCAACATTAAAAGCCTTTCTTTGACTACTGTAGATAACTATACAAGTCATCGCGCTTCAGAAGCTGTCAACATTTTGATTAAAAAAATTAAAAATGCGAATAACCCTGTTCAAGAGCAGTCTCCTATCAGCACCGTTAAAGTGGAATATACCCCCAAACTTGTATTAAGGTCCAGCACAGGTCCCGCACGGAAAATATAATTTAATTAGACAATCCTAAGGGGTTTCATCGTGCATGTTTTTACAGCTTACGGTGAACAACGTGACCTCTCGTATGAATTTCTCATAATCATCACTTTAATTACAAGGATATTTCTCTTGACGACAAGTCGATGATTTATGGGAAACCTAGAGAGGAAAATCATAATGCAGAATAGCTTTAACTTATATCGTCAATAAGACAAGTCCCTTGGCATATACCAAGGGACTTGTTGTTTTTATTTACAGTTTTATAGAATTAGCAATTTGTTTTCCTACACCGGCTGTGCCGCGGCTAAAGAAAGAAGCTGTTTCTTCCATAAAAGCTTTGAAGCTGAAGATACCATACTCGGGATTGGGAATGTCGTGGATTATGAGATAGAAGAGGCCGAGGAAAACGAGCAGAATGAAGGCGGCAATGACAACCCAAAGCTTTTTCTTATATGAAGAGATTTCGTTTTCCAGTTTTACGATAGAGGCTTTAAGTTCGGCGTTGCTGTTGCGAAGCTCTTCCATGAGTTCATCTTTGAAGCTGGCGGCAGCCTGCAGACCTTCAATCTGAGAGACATACTGCTGCGCCTCTTCCAAGGATTCCAGATCTTCTACGGGGACAGGAGTTGCTTCAATGAGGAGAATTTTTTCAATAGGCTGGATGCTCTCTCCATACCAAAAGCTCTGATGCTCTGAACCCTCTGCAAAGACACGCTTTACAGTACTCAGGGAAGTGCTATAGCCTTTTTCCTGAAGTTTAGCAGCAATTTCATTATTGGATAAACCGAGTTCTGCCTTTTGAGCCTTCAAGCGAAGAATGAGCTCGGGCATTTTTCGTGCTTTTTTCATTTATTTACTCTCCAAATCTTGATTCATGATCGAAAAGCAATTGAACCGGAATCTGGCTCAGAAGTGGCTCAACTGAGCTTTTATTTGGACCTATTGAGCCTCTATTTGAGACTTGAAAGGCTTAAATCCCGGTGATATCTTGTAATCGACCCTAATAATGTGTGCTAGGTGTACTGTTTAGCGACCGGCATCTAGCACATGGGGGTTTGATAGAACGAGTCTAATTGCTTAGGGGCAAAGATCATCAAATATCGCAGCTCTTTATGAAATCCCCAAGGTCTAAGTCCAGAAAAGAACAAATTTTCATGGCCATACTTAAGTCGATGTTGCGTTTACCGAGTTCAAGAGCTGAATAGTAAGCCTGAGTTATATTCAAATGCTGAGCAACCTCTGACTGGCTAAGCTTCTTAGCCTGGCGGCCGTTACGAATAAAAGATCCATAACTTACTGAAAAATTGCTGTCTGGTACAATAGCCATCTTTAAACCTCCCTGTGTACGAAATAAATAATATAACATATAGTTGTAATGATACGGATATAATATCACATATGTTGTCAAGTGTCAAAAGATTTTGATTATATCTAAAAGTATTGCAAAAATTGAAATTTAAAATTATAGTAAAATAGTAAATACAACTAATAGTTGTAAAGGAGGCGCGACCATGGACTCTATTTTTCCGAATATAGACAAAGAACTGGAAAAACGAGGTCAGAATTACCGCGACCTTGCCAGGGTAGTAGATCTAAGCGATATTCAGATGTATAGAAGACTTCGTGGTCAGACACGGTTACAGTTAAAAGAAGCAATAAAAATATGCCATTTTTTTGAGCTTTATGATCTGGAAACGTTATTTGCACGGAGGTGAGTTTGTTTTGTGCGATATCTGCCTGATGACAATATGCGATAGCCGATGCCCCAATGCTCCTGAAGCTCCTAGGGTGTTTATCTGCTCCGGGTGTGGAGATCCTATCTACGAAGGAGAGGACTACTGGGAGATCATGGACGAGCAGTGGTGCGAAAGGTGCGTAAATGATGCGAAGGGAGTAGCTGTTTATGACCCTGACTGAGAGTAACTACTATTCCTCGGAATCAAACATGGAGTTCATGTCAGTCTCTCAGTACAAGCAGTTCAAGAAATGCGAGGCAGCAGCCATGGCCCAGATAAGAGGGGAGTGGGAGCAGCCGAAATCGACAGCACTTCTTGTAGGAAGCTATGTAGATGCATGGTTTGAAGGAACCCTTGGAAAGTTCCGTTTGGAAAACCCGCAGATATTCAAGAAAGATGGTAGTCTGAAAGCAGACTTCCAGCAAGCAAGTGAAATCGTTGACCGAGTACAGGCAGACTACTTGTTTATGGAGTATATGTCTGGCAAAAAGCAGGTAATCCGCACAGCTGAGCTCTTCGGATGCCGGTGGAAAATCAAGATCGACAGCCGTCTTAGAGACAAAATAGTAGACCTAAAGGTCATGCGAAGCATGGAGCGCATTATGGGCAAAAGCTTCGTGGAATACTGGGGCTACGACCTGCAGATGGCTATATATGCTGCAGTAGAGGAGAAGGCTAAGGGGAGAAAGAAACCGCTTAGTACATACCTTGCCGTTGTAACAAAGCAGGTACCCTCAGACCTGGAAATCATAGAAATCCCTAAATGGCGCAGAGATGAGCTGCTTCATGAAGTAGAATGTTCAATGCCTCACATACTGGCCGTAAAATCCGGTGCTATTGAGCCGGAGCGATGCGGTGTTTGTGAGTATTGCCGCGAGACCAAGAAACTGAAAGAGCCTATAGACTTCGAGTTGGTGGGCCTTTCAACAGCTGAAAGGAAAGCGATCTTCGGAACGCTTTAGTTTTTGAGAATTTATACAACTATTTGTTGTGTAAATTTTTAAAACAGAATAAATACAACAAATAGTCGTAAAAAGGGGGAAGAAAAATGTCTGTAGCAATGATATGGGGAAGCCCCGGCTCCGGTAAGACGGTGGCAGCGACAGCTCCTGAGAAAGAGAAGATTTTGCTGCTCTGCAGCGATAATTCCTCTGTGGTTTTGAATATGTTCAACAGAAAGAATGTGACGGTGCAGAGAGTAGAGCACTGGATTGATCCCGGTGATGGTAAGAACTACTTCACCGCACAGTTTGAGGCAGCAATAGCATCCGGCAAATATTCGCTCATCGTAGTGGATAACCTTACAGATATTAAGGAGCTTGCTCTGCAGGAGATTGAGGATGCAGGGAAGATAAAGGATATCCGCCAGGTTTATCAGGCGGTGTATATGGCACTTAAGCGACTGACTCGTATTGCGGCTAACGCTAAATGCCATGTGACATTTACTGCCTGGGACGATGGGGAAGAGGTAACGAAAAACGATGGCACCATTGCTATGCGCCAGTTCCCAAACCTGCCGAAGAAGATTCTTACTCAAATTCTCGGTCTTTGCAATGTGGTCGGTCAGATGGCCAAGGCAAAGAACAAAGCAGGGGAGACCATCTGGTATGTCATTACTGAGGATAGCGAAACCAGATACCAAGCCATTCACTTTCAGAATCAAAAAGATCATTGTTTCTTGCCTCATAATTGCAACGATTTGGAAATTATTTCCAAATCATCTTTTGACTAATTTTCTCACTGGGAATAAGAGAAGGGAAGACCAGACAGGGGTTCATTCCCATCTGGTCTTATGTAGCAGTTAGCCTATCGGTGCTTGAATTAATACCGGCGCTCCTTTCATACAGAATCTTTTTGGATTGAATCATCATACCCACCTAGAAATTCAGGGCCTTTATGACTTGGTCTTATTATATCACCCTCATCGGTCTTGAACTCCAGCGCCGGGGCGGCCACGGAGTTTGCAAAGCCGGTTATGGGCACAAGCGTCCCCGCGCCCGCGAGCTTTGCGATGTTGTCATACAGCCCCAGCGCCGTGAGCAGCACACCTAAAAACACCATCGTGATGCTGTCCGCGGTGGCGGCGGACTGTGTGTCCAGACCCGCCATGGTGTAGAGCTGGTTTATGAGCTGCCCCACACAGCAGATAAGCCCGCCGATCAAAAATGCGGCCAGACAGTTTTTTCCCACAGGCGAACGAGGCGCGTGTTTTTCGGCGTATTCCTTATATTCTTCGTTTGTCATTTCCATGGGCGACACTCCCTTTTTTTGACGTAAGCGCTGAACAAATCTTCTCGGCATTTTGCGGACAATTTGCGCCCTGACTTCGCCACTTTTTCTTGAAATACACAAAGTATGTCTGCAAAAAAGTGTCATCGTCAGAACACAAATTTTCTCGCAAGCTGCTCTCGCTGATTTATTCATCGCTTACTTTTTTCGTTATTATTTGAGGCCTGATAAAAATTATTCAGTGCAAAAACACTTGACTTTATACCAGGTGTGCATTATAATATCCAAGCTGACAATTTAACAGCGTTTTGTTTTCGACCAGATATGGAGATGTCGCGTAGTTGGTCGAGCGCGCACGATTGGAAATCGTGTAAGGGTCAAAAGCTCTTCGAGAGTTCGAATCTCTCCATCTCCGCCAAAAATCGCCGGGTTTCTTAGAAATCCGGCGATTTTTACTTATTACTTTTTCACTATCCACTCTTCACTCTTCACTAAAAGCCAGCAGGCGGTTTTTGAACAGTGCATTGAAATTAAGAAGCTTTTAATTGCGTCTATTAACACCGCAAAAAGAAAAACAAATTGACAGGCGGATACAACAGACGATCTTCCCACAGCATATTCCGCCGTTTCTATACTACACATTCCACCAAAGTGACAAAACACGAAGGCGCAAAACGCTTAAATACGTACCCCAAAAACCATCTGAGAGATTTTTTTGCCGGTTTTTTTACTATTTCTGTTGTAATTGTCGCCGGAAAGCTGTATAATACACTCAGCATAACGCTTAAAAATTTTTAGGAGGATCATTATGTGTAAAGTCTGCAAGAAGCTGCTTAAGCTCTGCCTGTTTCTTCTCGTTGGCGCTGTGGCCGGCTGTGCTTTCTTCTACCTGAGCAGAAAAGAGCATTTCCACTCCGTTGGTGATTTCTTTGAGGAACTCAGGGGCGAGCTGAGCACTATTGCCTTTGTCGCTCTGTTCACCTGAGAAACAATTTTGCCGAATGGCGTACATAAAAACACCCGCTTTGCCCTCGGCAAGGCGGGCGTTTTTATTTTACGTGAAAACTTATACGGAATTACCCTTGACTTGGAGTAAGCTCCAGCTATTATAATGCTTATATGTAAAGGCGGTGATAGGGTGACGATAAAGGAAGTCAGCGAAAAATACGGCATCAGTCAGGACACTCTGCGCTATTATGAGCGCTCCGGCATTATCCCGCCGGTCTCGCGCACGGCGAGCGGAATACGGGATTATCAGCAGAGCGATCTCGGCTGGGTAGAGCTTTCGCTCTGCCTTAGAAACGCCGGAGTTTCGGTGCAGGCCATTGCCGAGTACGTGCGCCTCGCCCTTGAGGGGGACGGGACGATCGCGGACAGGCTCAACATCCTGCGCGGGGAGCGGGAGAGCCTGTATGAGCAGAAAACCCAGCTCTGCGCGGCGCTGGACAGGCTGGACTATAAAATAGCGCTCTATGAACAAAAACTGTGCAGGTTAAGCAAGGAGGACAAGTAAATGGAACTTATAAAGAAGAACTTCGGCTTCGGCTGTATGCGTCTGCCGATGCTCGGCGAGGAGGTAGACCTTGAGCAGACCAAGAAGATGGTCGACCTGTTTTTGGAAAACGGCTTTAATTACTTTGACACCGCCCACGGCTACCTCGGCGGCAGGAGCGAGCTTGCCATCAAGGAGTGCCTTACGAGCAGGTATCCGCGCGATAAATACATACTCACCGACAAGCTGACCGGAAATTTCTTTGAAAAGCAGGAGGACATCCGCCCATTCTTTGAGAGCCAGCTCGCCGCCTGCGGCGTGGACTATTTTGACTTCTACCTGATGCACGCCCAGACCAAAACCACCTTTGAGCATTTCAAGGCCAACCGCGCCTATGAGACGGCGCTGGAGCTGAAGGCCGAGGGCAAATTCCGGCACTTCGGCATCTCCTTCCACGACACTCCCGAAGTTCTGGAGCAGATTTTGACCGAGTACCCTCAGGTCGAGGTCGTGCAGATACAGTTTAACTATGTGGACTTTGAGGACGCCGCCGTCCAGAGCCGCAAGGTCTATGAGACCTGCCGCCGCTTTGGTAAGCCCGTCATCGTCATGGAGCCGGTCAAGGGCGGCAACCTTGTGAAGCTGCCGGAGGAGGGCGCGAAGGTCTATGAGCAGCTTGGCGGCAGCCCCGCAAGCTATGCCATCCGTTTTGCCGCGAGCTTTGAGGGCATGCTGATGGTGCTCTCCGGCATGAGTACCCTTGAGCAGATGCAGGATAACATCAGCTTCATGAAGGACTTCAAGCCCCTCGACGAGCGGGAGCAGGCGGCGGTCAAACAGGTGCAGAAGGTGTTTGCGGACATGAGGCTAATCCCATGCACGGCCTGCCGCTACTGCGTGGACGGCTGCCCGAAACACATCTCCATTCCCGACCTCTTCGCGGCCATGAACGCGAAGCAGGCCTATCGCGACTGGAACGCCAACTTCTATTATAATGCCCACACTCAGCACGGCGGCAAGGCGAGCGACTGCATCAAGTGCGGCCGCTGCGAAAAAGCCTGCCCCCAGCATTTGAACATCCGCGAGCTGCTGGTCTCCGTTGCTAAGGAGTTCGAGATAGAGGAAGAATAAACAGCCATATCAAGCCGGAGCGGACGAATATGCCCGCTCCGGCTTTTTTGTCCGCGTTGACAAAATGCGCAAAGGATTATAAAATGAATTAATTGAAATTCCGGGATCGAATAACAGGCAAAAAACCACAGGAGGCACAGCTATGCCCTTTACAATAGTCCGGCAGGACATAACAAAAATGGAGCTTGACGCTATAGTCAACGCCGCCAATACCGAGCTTAAAATGGGCGGAGGGGTCTGCGGGGCGATATTCAAGGCCGCCGGGGAGAAAGAGCTTGAGGCGGTCTGCCGGAAGCTTGCCCCCATAAAGACTGGTCAGGCCGTGATAACGCCGGGCTTCACGCTGCCCGCAAAGTTTATTATCCACGCCGCCGGGCCGGTGTACAGCCGCTGGCAGCCGGGAAAGAGCGCGCGGCTGCTCCGCTCGGCCTACACGAAAGCGCTGGAACTGGCACTGGAAAACGGCTGCGAGAGCATAGCCTTTCCGCTCATCTCCAGCGGGACTTACGGCTTTCCCAAGGACAAGGCGCTCAATGTCGCCACAGAGGCAATAAAGGACTTCCTCGCAGGGCACGATATGGATGTGTACCTTGCGGTGTTTGACAGGGAAGCCCTCTCTGTCAGCGAGAAGCTGATGGGCGCGGTGGAGAGCTATATTGACGATAATTTTGTGGACGGGCGCCAAAGACGCCGCTTTCTGCTGAATGTGGAGCGTCAGGCCCTGAGCGAGGCTGCTGTTCCGAATCTGCCCTGCGCCGCCGCACCGATGCCGGAGGGAAAAAACCTTGACGATTTGATCGGCAATCTGGACGAGCCTTTCAACACGACGCTCCTCCGCCTTATCGATGCCAGAGGCAAGACCGACGCGGAGGTCTACAAGCGCGCCAACATCGACCGAAAGCTCTTTTCAAAGATACGCACCGGCAAGGGCTACATGCCGAGTAAGCGGACGATCCTCGCCCTCGCCATCGCGCTAGAGCTGAGTCTTGAGGAGACGGACGACCTTTTGGAGCGTGCGGGCTACGCCCTGTCCCACGCCAGTAAATTCGATGTGATAGTTGAGTTTTTCATCGTGAACGGAAAGTACGATATTTTTGAGATAAATCAAGTACTTTTCCAGTACGACCAGCCGCTGCTGGGAATGTAGGATGGGAAAATAAATAGGAAGTTGTAAATCTCTGCCCACTCCCTTGCCTCCCCTTGTCGCAACAAGGGGAGGTGGCTTGACGCGAAGCGGCAAGACGGAGAGGATAGCTCCTGCATAGTTGGACTTTCACCGTGTACATTTTTTGCGCTTCGCGCGGGTTATCCTCTCAGTCAGCTACGCTGACAGCTCTCCTTGTTGCGACAAGGGGAGACAAGATGACGGTGCAAATTTGCAGCAGCTCCGCTCCTAAACGCGCCTGCGGGCGCAGCCAGAGGGAGAGCCAAGGCATCACCGCAACAAATCCCGGTTTTTTCGAGCAGATGCAAGTGTGCGCTTTTATACGCCTTGTCGCTTTTGAAGCGACCAAAACAATGCCCTCCTGCTTTATTATTGAGACACAATAAAGCAGGAGGGTTTTACAATGAAAAAGAATCTTACGGAACTGGTATTCATCCTTGACAAGAGCGGCTCTATGGCGGGGCTGGAGAGCGACACTATCGGCGGCTTCAACTCCATGCTCCAAAAACAGAAGGAGCTCCCCGGCGAGTGCCGGATCACCACTGTGCTGTTTGACAGCCGCTACGAGCTGCTGCATGACCGCATCGACATCCGCGCCGTCAGGCCCATCACGGAGAAGGAGTACTTCGTTGGCGGCTGCACCGCATTGCTTGACGCCATCGGCAGGACTATCCACAAGATCGCTGCGGCGCAGAAAAACACCGCCGAGGAATATCGGGCGGAGAAGGTGATGTTTGTCATCATCACCGACGGCGCGGAGAACTCCAGCCGCGAGTATTCGTCCGACCGGGTCAAAGAAATGATCCAGAAAGAAAAGACCCGCTACGGCTGGGAGTTTGTTTTCCTCGGCGCGAATATCGACGCGGTTGAGACCGCCGGGCGCTTTGGCATCGAGGCCGACAGGGCCGTGGACTATGTGGCCGACAGCGAGGGCACAGAGCTTAATTTCCGCGCCATGAGCAACGCTGTCTCCAGCTTCCGCCAGTGCGGCGCAGTACCCGCCGCCTGCCTTGACGAGATACGCGAGGACGCGAAAAAGCGGGGCAAGGGCGGCATTTTCAAGCGCTGATAGCGCTAACAGCGGGAAATGGAATGAAATTGCTTTCGTTACGCTATCTCCCCCCACCGCAGAACCCAGCGTCAGCGGATCTGCGGTGGAAAAGGAAGACGGAAGCAATGGATATGGAATTTTCCGCTAACAGCGGGAAATGGAATGAAATTGCTTTCGTCTGACGCCACCGCACGCTATCTTCCTGCCGGAGCCGCCGGAGGGCTGGGTCGTGAAATTGTCCGGGCAGTCGTGGATAATGACAGTCCTGCCGATTACATCGTTTACGCAAAAGCGGTCAGTCAGAAATACGCTGAGGGCATAGCCCCGGTTTCCGAACAGCGGCGGCATATCCCCGGTGTGCTGTGGGTGCTCGCAGCCGCAGGGGTTATAGTGTCCCATGGCATCCGCAAAGGGATCGTCCGTGTTGCCTGTACAGGCCTGACCCTCGTGTATATGGAAGCCGAAAATCCGCGCTTCACACGGAGATTCAGAGCAGGGCAGACCCCGCACCTCCGCCCGGACGACAACTCCCGAGCGGGTTTGATAAAAACGCACGGTTCCGGATATATCCGGGCAGCTTTCACTGCCCGAGAGCCGTGCCACGGCCTGCGGCCTGCTCCGCAGGACGGAGATAAGGTCGATCCGGGGAACTGCGCAAGATGACTTGTTCATGGTAACGCTCCTTAAAAAGTAATCTGCTTACAGGATATGCGGAAGAGAGAGCGTTTGACAATGGATTTAGTCCCCGCGGGTTTTTCTGTAAAAGAAAACAAGGGAGAACAGGCTTGGAATACCGAGCCATATCAGCATGGCGCAGAGGGTCACGGCTTCAAAATTGGGAACCGTAAGGGTGCAGGCGATATACAGCAGCGCGGCCGGCAATGAAATGTACCCTAAGATCCTGTGAGCCACATTCCATGTATCCTCATCGCGGACTGTCCACGGCAGGCGAAGCCCCGTGTGCCGGGTAAACGGCAGCCTGGGGGATATGATCCCGGCAAAGAGCATCACGCAGGAGATAACGGCCGTTGCAAACATCTCCTCGCCGTGCCGCGAAAAAGTGATGACGTCCAATGCTGTCAAAACGGCAAATACTATCCCCACAAGCAGCATCAGAATATCAAACACAGTTGTTATTCTTAAAGTCCCAATGCGCAGATCATTTGTTGTGACGCTTGTGAGCAAGGCCAGATTGCGGTACAAAACCAGCGCGGCGGATAGCATGAAAAGCCCCGCCAGTATGACGGACACGAGCGGATTTTTGACAGATAACGCGATAAGCATGGCAAGGAATGAAAAGGTGAGTATCAGCCCCCGCTTACTGTCCACCTGCCGCAGCAGCGTTTCCCGCTGTATCTTTTCCGAAAGCTGCCGGTTCACTCTCTCAAGCTCTTCGGATAAGTTCTGCTCCTCGGGCTGCTCATCAGTGCCAAGAAGCCGGCTCACGGGAGCTTCAAGAAGTTCGGATATATGGATCAGCATCTCGGCGTCGGGTACGGACAGCCCGCTTTCCCATTTTGAGACAGTCTGCCTTACCACATTGAGCTTTACCGCCATCTCCTCCTGACTGAGCTTTTTTGCCTTTCGGAAGTGTTTTATGTTTTCGCTAAGCATGAGCTTCGCCTCCTTGACGCTATTATACAGGCGGGGCGTTTGCCCCACAAGCAACAGGAATTAACATTTCGTGACCTGTGCAGGAAAAATCAACAGAATATCAAAAAGAACGGTTCAGATCATCTGAGCCGTTCTTTTTTGCTCTTTATACAAATTTGGAAAGCAAATTATGTGCAAAAAATAGAAAAATGAAATGTGCAGACACATTTTGCCAACATGATGGAATAGATAGGTAAAGGCGAAAAATAAAACATGTAAAATTTTGCCAAAACTTAGAGAGAAGCAATCATTTGGAGGGGATTTGGGTATGAAGAAATTGCGCAGATTTGCGGCGATGATGCTGGCGATCATCATGGCAACACAAAATGTGGCCGCTGCTTGCGCGGAGACGGCGGGGCTGACGCCCAAGGCTGATTCATCAGCCATTGCGGTAGAGGCTGACAGCTCAAGCGAGGCATCGCGCTCTTTTACAGACAGCGGCGACAGCTATACGCTGAGCATGAACAACGGCATAGATATAAGCCTCGGCAAGAGCTATGTCGAGGGACAGGCGCTTGCCGTTATCAGCCGGGCCGGGACGAGCCTTTCTTTTTACCCGGAGACGGCGGGAGGCCTGATGCCGGAGACAGAAGAGAGTACGGCACAGGAGCAGCCTTTGGCAGATGCAGGGAGCACGAAAGCTGCCGCACCGGAGGAAGCCCCAGAATCAGAAAGCCCTGCACCCGCTGAGCAAGCACAGACGGCAGAAAGTCCCGCTCCCGCCGAGGCTCAGGAGGCGGAGACGCCACCTCCTGAGCAATCGGCCATCGTGGACGCTTCCGCTGCCGAAAGAGAAGAAATTCAGGTATACGGCAGCGTAAGCGGCATTGATCTGGGCAGCGCCGTTCTCTACCCCGGCGCGATAAATGAATATACGGACATAGAACTCAGCCTCTCGGAAACCGGGCTGAACGAGAAAATCACCCTTAACAGATATACCACGGCAAGGCTCAGCCATATACTGCGCCTTGAGAATATGACGCCGGTGCTCTCGGGAAACAGCGTGCAGCTATATAATGCGGACGGCGCTTTGGCTGCGGAGATCTCCGCGCCTCATGCGTTTGACGCGTCCGGCAGCAGCGGAGCTGTTACGGCAGAGCTTGAAGCGGCAGACAATGGCTGGCGGCTCAGCTATTCCATGGACGAGGATTGGCTTGAGAGCGCGCAATTCCCTGTATCCGTAGCTTCATCAATCAAATTCAACAATACTGCAAGCAGCAGACCCGGGCTGTTCAGAGCCAAGGCGAAAGCAACCTGTAAGCACCCCAATTGGGTGGGCCCTATCTCATCTGACAATGGAAACTGCTATCGCAAAACATGGGCGAAATATGTGTGCGGCGATTGCGGAGCGGAACTTATGTGGGAGGGCGACTATGTCCACGCCTACCAGACTACATATACCCAAGTCTCCCGCACACAGCATGAGGTAAGGACGGCCTGCACCATATGCGGCAGCATCTCCGGAACTTCATACGAGGCCCACGCGGACGGCAACGGCGACCATGTATGCGACAAATGCGGCTTCGTGTATTACCCCGACCCGGCTGCCGCGAATCTCCAGGTCAGCGCGCAGGGGAACGGCACAAATTCCCGCACCGGCTATCTGAACCTATCATGGAACACAGTCTCCGACGCCACCGGCTACTATGTGGCGATCTTTAATGGCGAGGTATATGAGTATATCTATGTGGGCAATGTGACCTCTTGGAGTACAAAAGGCAAAGGCATATGGCCCACAGAGGCTGAGGTAAGCTCCGGGCGGTATAAGCTGCACACCTCCGGCGGCGGTGCTGAGCTGAGCGTGATGCCCGGCCTTGCCTACCGAAATGTCAGCAGCGCCTACGCCGGGGATCTGAACTACTATGTCAGCGTGATCCCCGCAAGCAGCGCGGGGTACATGAACCAGCCTCCGGCAAACGCCATCAAAACGGCAAAGCTGCCGGACACCATCCCGCCCTCTCAGGCAAGCTCTGTCACAATAGAGCCCGCCGGGTATACAAACGCAAACAGCGTCACCCTCAAATGGGCGGGAATCACGGACTATAACGGCTCCTCCGGGAGCGCGGTCAGCTCTCTTGGCAGCGGCGGCATGCAATATAGAGTTGACGACCAAAGCACATGGACAAACACAGGGGTGGCCTCCGGCACTGGCAGCTATACACTGAACATAGCCGACTGGGAGGACGGAACGCATGTTGTGTACATTCGCGCGATGGACAGCGCCGGGAACACGAACACTCCCCAGTACGCAAGCATCAATGTGGATCACACAGCGCCAACCGCGCCTAACATCGAACTTAATCCCGATGGCTGGAGCAGGTATGACAGCGCAAAGCTCACATGGAGCGGCATTTCCGACCTGTTTGACCTCAGCCGGGTGGAATACGCCTTTGACGGCGGAGCGTATACCGCCGCGAGCAGCGCCGAGAAGGAGTACACGGACTATGTGCTTGATCTGTCTGCGCTCAGCGAGGGCACGCATACCCTGAGCGTCCGGGCGGTAGATGTTGCCGGGAACATAGGTCAGGACAGCACGCTCACCGTAAAGCGGGACACCGTTGCGCCCACCGCGGAAAATATTACCGTCTCTCCCGCCGCGTGGACAGCCGAAGGCGAGCTGGCGCTGTCATGGGAGAACCTGACCGACGCCACCAGCGGCGTTAGAAGCGCATGGTACAGCATAGACGGCGGGGATAAGCTCCCGCTGGGGACAGACGCGGAGCTTGTCTCCGGCATAGACATCACTGCCCTCGCGGACGGCGAGCATGAGCTGACGCTGTGCTTTGACGACTTGGCAGATAATATTGCAACATACAAGCTGCCCATATTCAGAGATGTGACCGCGCCGGAGACGGCGCTGCTCTCCCCTGCCGACATGGGCGCGGTAAACGGCGTTGTGGAGATCTGGGGCAGCGTTAAGGACATCTCCCTCAAGCGCTGGGAGATCACCGCCACAGGCAGCGACGGCGAAGCGCGAAGCCTCGCCAGCGGTACGGATGAGACGGACGGCGGCCTGATGGCGATGCTCAACTGCGCGGCCTATGATGACGGCGAGCAGGTAACGCTGACGCTCCGCGCCGAGGACGAGGCGGGCAACAGCAGCACCGTCAGCGTGAGCGTAACGGCGCTGGGCAAGAGCGCAGTGCCTATTGAGGCCGGCAGCGAGCTTACATACCCCACAAATCGCGAGACCATAACCAAGCCCCACATAAACGGCACATATACGCGCAAAGTCCAAGACGGCGAGACCGAGGGCCTGCTGTACATTGACGGGCTTTACGCCGGGGACTGCACCGGCGGGAGCTTCCCCTTTGACGCGGTAACCTACGCCGAAGGCTCAATGCACAGCATAAGCGTCCTCTCCAAGGCCGACAGCGGCGGGATCGCTTTCAGTCAGGGGCTTTCCTCCCTCGTCCTGCTCTCGGACATTTTTGAGGACGAAGCTTTCCTCTCCTCTGCTTCCGGCGTGACGCTGGGCAGCGGCGCGGTATGCAGCGGCAGCGGTGAGCTTATCTCCCAGCCCATAGCGCTCGCCTATCCGGTGCTGTCCCTGCGGCTGGAAGTGACGGAGGATATACCGTCCGGCTCGTCTATCGCCTACTATTACAGCACGGACGACGGCGCGACATGGGCGGAGCTTGACCCAGGCACAGATATACCCGTGCGCAGACCCATAAACAGCGTACAGCTCCGCGCGGAACTGAATGGTTCTCCCACGCTCTACGGCTGGACGCTCCACGGCGTGATAGAGACAAGCCCCACGCGGGTGCTTGTGAAGCTCCTGCGCCCGGTGGAGAGCTTCCGGCTTGCGGATACCACCGTTACGGAGGCCGTGACCCGGCTTGCGGATATACCAGATAATGCGGAGACTCTGCGCCTGTACAGAGACGGCGAGAAATTTGCCGAGACCTTCGATTTCGATGTCCGCACTATTCCCGACGGGACGGAGAGCAAAATAGCCCTGCTTGCCAAAACCGAGGAGAACACCCTCTTCGGCAGCGGCGCGGAGACGGCTATCTTGCTGCGCGAAAATGTGGGCAGGGGCGGCACGATAGAGACCGCCGCGCTGTATAGCGGCAAGCCCATCCACGCCCTGCGGTTGGAGGAGCTCTCCACCGGCGCGGGCAGATACTATTACTCGGTTGACCGGGAGCAGTGGCACGAGCTTGTTCCCGGGGAATACTCCCTGCTGGACGCGACGGCGGAGCAGGTGTATGTAAAGGCGGAGCTGGGCGCAAGCACCCTCACAGCATGGCACATCGAGGGCGTGAGCTGCGCGGAAAGCACCGTCACGCCGGAGCTGCTGCAAGCGCCGGAAAATGTGCGCGCCATGGCTTATGGCGAGGAGTATTACGCAAACGAAAAGCTCCGGCGCTATGACCTGAGCTGGCAAGACCCGAACCCCGCCGACGAGACCGCGCCCTATACCACCACATACGAGGTCTGGCGCAACGGCGCACCCCTCGCCACGGTGGACGAGCCGGAATATACCGACACCGACTATATCCCCAGCCCGTGGTATGAGGTGTATATCGTTCGCAGCTATGAGGGCTATGCGCGCCGGGTGAGCGTGCCAACCATGGCGGGAATAAAGCGCATGGAGGCGGCGGCGAAGCCCGCGGGCGTGAGCTACACCCCGCAGGAGGAGAAGCAGAGCGAATACCTCAACTCCCTCTACGGCGGGAACTACACCTTCAGCGCCGAGCCGCGCATACCGGACGGGGACGCTATCGTCCTCATGTCGCGCTTAGGGCTGGTCGACCTCTGCTCCTACGGGCTTGAGCCTGTAAACTTCAACACCGGCAACTTCCTCTTGGAGACCCT
>DKYJ01000049.1:0-10913 GCA_002493305.1 Clostridiales bacterium UBA7103
TCACCCAGCATATCGGCGCCTACACCGTTGAGATAAACGGCAGCCCCATCACCTTCCTTGACACTCCGGGCCATGAGGCCTTCACCTCCATGCGCGCCCGCGGCGCCATGGTGACGGATATTGCCATTCTTGTCGTGGCGGCGGACGACGGCATCATGCCCCAGACCGTTGAGAGCATCAACCACGCCAAGGCCGCGGGCATCCCCGTGGTGGTCGCCATCAACAAGATGGATACCGTGGGCGCAAACCCTGAGCGCATCAAGCAGCAGCTCACCGAGTACGACCTGGTTGCAGAGGAGTGGGGCGGTGAGACTATCGTCTGCCCCATATCCGCCAAGACCGGCATGGGCATAGATAATCTTCTTGAAAACCTTGTTCTCCTTGCCGAGGTGCAGGAGCTCAAAGCAAACCCCAACCGTGCCGCCAAAGGCGCGGTTATCGAGGCGCGGCTTGATAAGGGCAGGGGCCCCATCATGACCGTCCTTGTCCAGAACGGCACCCTCAGAACAGGCGATATCATCATTGCCGGCACCGCCGTCGGAAGAGTGCGCACCATGATAAACGACAAGGGCCAGCGGGTCACCGAGGCTGGGCCCTCCACCCCTGTGGAGATCTCAGGCCTGTCCGAAGTCCCCTCCGCGGGCGATGTGTTCAACGCCGTTGCCGATGAGCGCATGGCAAGAGAGCTTGCCGACGAGCGCAAGGCCAACATCGCCGGCAACGCCATGGCCGGCACCAAGAAGGTCAGCCTTGAGGATCTGTTCAACCAGATCCAGGCCGGGGAGATGAAGACCCTCAACATCATCGTCAAGGCCGATGTTCAGGGCTCTGCCGAGGCTGTCAAGTCCTCGCTGGAGAAAATATCCAACGACGAGGTTCGGGTCAAGGTCATCCACAGCGCTGTGGGCGCAATCAACGAGTCCGATATCATGCTGGCCGCCACCTCCGGCGCCATCATAGTGGGCTTCAACGTCCGCCCGGATAACGCCGCGAGAGACAGCGCCGTGCGCGCGAATGTGGATATGCGTATGTACCGCGTTATCTACGACTGCATCAACGAGATAGAGGCCGCCATGAAGGGTATGCTGGCTCCCAAATATAAGGAAGTTGTCATCGGCCATGCCGAGGTCCGCGAGACATATAAGGTCTCCAAGGTCGGCACGGTCTGCGGCTGCTACTGCACCGACGGTAAGATCCAGCGCGGCTGCGAGGTGCGTGTGCTGCGCGATAACATCGTTATCCATGAGGGCGACCTTGCTTCCCTGCGCCGCTTCAAGGACGATGTGAAGGAAGTCGCCTCCGGTTATGAATGCGGTATGCAGGTCGAAAAGTTCAACGACATCAAGGTCGGAGACGTTATCGAGTGCTTCGTGATGGAGCAGATTTAACAAAAGAGGTATCAGAAGAGGTATAAAAATGCCATCGAATAAATTAGCCAGAACCAACGACGATATACAGTTTGCCCTGTCAAGGCTGCTGCGGGACGTGAAAGATCCCCGCGTGCAGCAGGGCATGATAAGCGTCACCAGAGTGGAGACCACGGGTGATCTGCGCTATGCCAAGGTCTGGCTGTCAGTGCTTGGGCTTGAGGACGAGAAGGAGTTCAAAAAAGGGCTTAAATCCGCCTCGGGCTGGCTCCGCAAGGAGCTGGGAGCCTCCCTGTCCCTGCGCTATACGCCGGAGCTTGTGTTTGAGGTCGACCGCAGTATTGAGTACGGCGCGCATATCAGCCAGGTCATCAGCTCCCTTGATATAGATAAGGGGGAGCAGAGCGATGAATAACAACGAGTTTGCAAAAGCCCTTCTGGGCAGGGATAAGTTCCTTATCCTGACGCATAAAAACCCGGACGGGGACACAGTCGGAAGCGCCTGCGCCCTTTGCAGCGCCCTGCGCCGCAAGGGTAAGACCGCCTGGCTTTACCCGAACACACAGATAGAAAAAAAGCTCGTGTCCTACGCCGAGCCGCTTTTCGCGCCAGAGGGCTACGAGCCGGGCTGCATCGTGTCCGTGGATATTGCGACCGAGGGGCTTTTCCCGCTCGGCTTTGAGGGCGCGGTGGAGCTTTGCGTCGACCACCACCCCACGAACAGCCACTTTGCAAAGAACGAGCTTATAAAGCCGGAGCGCTCTGCCTGTGGGGAGATAGTGCTTGACCTGATAAAGACCCTCTGCGGCAAGCCCAACAAGGCCGAGGCGACGCTTTTGTACATCGCCCTTACAACGGACACGGGCTGCTTTCAGTATTCCAATGTGAACGCCCGCAGCTTTTCCGCAGCTTCTGAGCTTCTGCGTTATGGCGCGGATAACCGCATGGTGAGCCTTGTGTTCTTCCGCAAGGTGTCCGCCGCGCGGCTGAAGCTGGAGGGACTAATATATTCCTCCATGGAGTATTACAGGGACGGGAAGCTGACAGTCGCCACTGTCACCAATGAGATGCTCAAAAAAGCCGGCGCCACCGAGGACGATTGCAGCGACCTTGCGGGGCTTCCCGGCAGGGGAGAGAACAGCTTCGTCTCAGTCACCATAAAGGAGACCGAAGACGGAAAGAGCAAGATCTCCGTCCGCTCCAATCCCGAAGTCAGCAGCAGCGCGATCTGCGCGGTTTTCGGAGGCGGCGGGCATGATATGGCCGCCGGCTGCACTATTTCCTCCCCGCCAGACAAGGCGAAGGAAATGCTGCTTGCGGTTATTGACGAACTCTGGAAATGAACGGGATACTGCTTATAGATAAGCCCGAGGGCTGGACAAGCAGCGATGTGGTCGCAAAGCTGCGCGGTGTGCTCCATGAAAAGCGCTTGGGCCATTCCGGAACGCTTGATCCTATGGCCACGGGTCTGCTGGTGCTCTTCGCGGGCAGAGCAACCCGGGCGGTGGAGTTTGCGGAGAGCCATGAAAAGCGTTATCTTGCCCGGCTGCGGCTCGGTGTCATCACCGATACGCAGGATATAACCGGAAATATTCTCAAAAGAGTGCAGCCTGACATAGGCCCGGAGCAGCTTGAAGCTGCTTTGGCGGGCTTTCGCGGACAGATAAGCCAGATCCCGCCCATGTATTCCGCTATAAAAATCAAGGGTCAGAAACTTTACGAGCTTGCCCGCCGGGGCACAGAGGTGGAGCGTAAGCCCAGAGATATAACCATTTCCGAGCTGCGGCTCACCGGCAGAGACGGGGAGGACTGGCTTTTGGACGTTACCTGCTCCAAGGGCACATATATCCGCACCCTGTGCAATGACATAGGCGAGGCGCTGGGCTGCGGCGGCTGCATGAGCGGCCTGCGGCGACTGCGCTGCGGTGAGTTCAGGCTTGAAAACGCCTATACTATCGAGCAGGTACAGCAGACTTCCGACAGGGGCGAGGCGGAGAGCCTGCTCCTGCCGGTGGACAGTCTTTTCACCACTGCTCCTGCCTATACAGTGGGGGAAAGGGCGGAGCGCCTTATCCGATGCGGAGGTGCGCCGAAAGCGGCTCTTAAAGCAGGGGAGTATCGGGTGTATTCCGGTAGCGGGGAGTTTCTGGCTCTGTGCCGCGCGGAGGGGCGCAATCTCAAAACCGTGAAGAGCTTCTTTGAGCCTGCGTAAAAGTCAAATTGCGTAAGTTCCCCCGCTGGGGCTTTCACAAATTTTATGGAGGACAGCTTTGGCAGAGATAAAGAGAGCGATAGCCCTGGGCTTTTTTGACGGGGTGCATATAGGTCACGCCGCGCTTTTGGAAAAAACCAGGGAGCGTGCGGCCGAGCTGGGAGCCACGCCCTCGGTGCTGAGTTTCGATGTACACCCGGATACGCTGGTGTTCGGGCAGGAAGTGCCTCTCATTAACAGTGCAATGGGACGTGAAGAGGTCATTCGCCGCTGCTTCGGTATAGAAAATGTGGTGTTTATCCACTTTAACCGTCATATCATGCAGATGCCATGGCAGGAGTTTATTGATTCGGTGATCGATGAGCTGAACGCATGCAGCATAGTCATCGGGCATGATTTTTCCTGCGGCCACAAGGGAGCGGGTACGGCGGAGCGCATAAGCGGATACTGCCGGGAGCGCGGCGTTGTCTGCGATATAATCCCGCCGGTCATGCTTGACGGGCGCGTCGTCAGCTCCACATATATCCGCACTCTTATCAGTGAAGGACGCATGGAGGAGGCAAACCGCTATCTTGGCCACCCCCATTTTCTGACGGATACCGTGCGCTCAGGTTATCATCTTGGTACGAAGCTCGGTACGCCCACAATAAACATGCATTTTCCGGAGGGGGTCATTTCTCCGCGGCACGGGGTATATGCCGCCAAGGTCTACCTTGAGGACGGCAGCAGCCACCGCGCCATAACCAATATCGGCGTGCGCCCCACCGTTTCAGATGACGGACGCGTCAGCGTGGAGAGCTATCTGCTGGACTATTCCGGCAATCTCTACGGCAGGCAGGCCAGAGTTGAGTTTTATTCATTTATCAGAGACGAGCGCAGGTTTGACAGCCTTCAGGAGCTGCGACAGCGCATTAGCGCGGATGTTGAGACAGTCCGCAGATATTTTGACAGTATAGACGGCTGATAGTAAGGAAGTTTTAGTTTTGAGTAAGAATTATGTGGTGGTGGATCTGGAGTGGAATCAGGCGATGAGCTCACAGTCCTCCGTGTTCAACAAGCTGCCCATTCATCTGGGCGGCGAGATAATCGAGATAGGCGCGGTGAAGCTCACCGAGGATATGCTCCCCGGAGAGGAGTTTACAGTTGATGTTAAGCCCGTGTACTTCAGACGTATGCACTATAAGGTCAAGAAGATCACCGGCTTTGATAAGGAGCGCCTTGCCATGGGGCTGCCGTTTAAAGACGCGCTGGAGCAGTTTCGCCAGTGGTGCGGCGACGGGGTGACTTTTCTCACCTGGGGCTGCGACGACCGGCGCATTATGGAGCAGAATATAATTATCCACGACCTTGACTGGGACTGGATCGAGGACTGGATAAATCTCCAGCCTATATATAATCTCCAGACCGGCGGGGATAAGAACCAGAAGTCCCTTGCCAGTGCAATGGAGCATTTTGAGATAGAACAGACACGCGTCGCGCATGACGCGCTGGGCGATGCCTACAACACAGCGCTTGTCTGTTCGCGGCTCGATATGGAGGAAGGTCTGCGCCTTTATCCGGAGGCGGATAAGATCCTCGCGGCCCGTATGCCCAATTATCGCCCACCCGCCGAAAACGCGGGGCCTGAGCCGCTTTATCACGACAGCCGCGGCGGCTTTGAGAGCAAGGCCACCGCTTTTGCCGATCCCGCCCTCGCGGCGCAGCGCTGCCCGGAATGCGGCGCGGCGCTCAAGGGCGCAAAGTGGGTCAATCAGGGCGACCAGCGGTATATGAACGTTTTTAGCTGTGAACAGCATGGTTCTTACCTTGTGCGTGCAAAATTCCGCAAATGTATAGAGGATAATTCATGGGGCTTCAACTGCCTGATGTATGCCGCCGATGGGGAGATGCTCGATCACTACAAGGCCAAGGCCACTCAGGCGCGGCGCCGCGGCAGGGGTCATTCAAACCGTAGGAACAGACCCGCGAAATAAAGGCTATTTATTTTTCAGCCGGAGATATTCTCCGGCTGAGTGTCTATGCTGACATGGCGGAGACATAGAATTATACAGACTTCGGCATGGGAGGAATGAACATGAAAGGAATCACGATCATCAAGGCCGCCGCTGTCTGCGGCGGAAAGCTCAACTGCCGCCCTGAGCCGGAGGCCGAGCTTGGCAAGGTGGTCATCGACAGCCGCGCCGTTGAAGCGGGCGACTTTTTTGTGGCATATAAGGGCGAGAGAGTGGACGGAAACGATTATATCACCGCCGCGCTTGATAAGGGCGTGGCCTGCTGCCTTGCCAGCCGCGTACCCGAGGGGGAGACGCGGCCCGTGATAGTGGTTCCCGATGTGCAGAAAGCGCTGGAGCTTATCTGCGCCGAGTACAGGAAAAGCCTGAATATCCCCATCATCGGCATCACAGGCAGCGTTGGCAAGACCACCGCCAAGGAGATGATAGCCTCTGTTCTTTCGCAGCGGTTCAATGTGCTGAAAACCGACGGGAATCTCAATAACCAGATAGGCGTGCCAATGACCATAAGCCGAATTGAGCCGCAGCATGAGGCGGCGGTGGTGGAAATGGGCATCTCGGGCTTTGGAGAGATGAGCGGCCTTGCCCGCATCGCCCGGCCCACCGCAGCGGTTTTCACCGTGATAGGCCACGCGCATCTTGAGTTTCTCCATGATCAGGACGGGGTGTACAGGGCAAAGACCGAGATGCTGGACTTTATGCCGCCCGAAGCCCCCGTCATAGTAAACGGAGACGATGAGCGTCTCGCTAAAATGCCGCGTGAAAACCTTATCACCTGCGGCATGGGTGAAAACTGCGCTCTCAAGGCGGAGAATATACGCAGCGACGGCAGAAGCGAGCTTTTTGACATCGTGTATCAGGGACGGCGCATACCCGTCGCCGTACCGGCCTATGGCAGGCATATGATAACCGCCGCCCTTGAGGGAGCCGCCGTGGGCTTCGCTATGGGGCTGAGCGATGAAGAAATCGTCGCCGGCATTGCCGGGTATAAGATATTAGGACGGCGCGGTATAGTCACCGATACGGGCAGGATAAGCATTATTGACGACAGCTATAACGCCAATCCCGACTCTATGCGCTCCTCAATTGATTCTCTCGCGGAGCTGCCCGGCAGAAAGCTCTGCATTTTGGGCGATATGCTGGAGATGGGGGAGGACGCGCCGAAGATGCACTATGATCTCGGCACGTATGCAGCCCAAAAGGGCATGGATCGCGTGCTCTGCTGCGGGGAGCTTTCAAAAGAGATAAGCCGGGGCGCGAGAGAGATCGGGAGGCACTATGACACTGTGGAGGAGCTTATCGCGGCTCTGCCCGAAGTGATACAGACCGGAGACAGAGTGCTTGTGAAAGCCTCAAGGGGCATGCACTTTGAACAGATAGCCGAGGCATTGAAGGAGTTATGAATATGGACAAACAGAAGATACAGGCGCGGCCTGCCGTGATGCTCGATGTGGACGATACGCTGCTGGACTTCAAAAAGGCGGAGCGGGCGGCGCTGACAAAAACCCTTACCCAGCTTGGCCTGCCTGCGGACGACAATATTCTTGACGAGTACAGCGAGATAAACATCAGCCAGTGGGAGCTGCTCGAGGAGGGAAAGCTCAGCCGCAGGCAGGTGCTTGAGGGGCGTTTTGACATTCTCTTCCGTCGCCATGGCATGGATTTTTCAGGCGCGGAGGCAAACGCCATGTATGAGGAGCTTTTATCCATAGGGCACTATTTTATGGACGGTGCACCGGAGCTGCTGGAAGCGCTCAAGGGTAAATATGATCTCTACATAGCCTCAAACGGCGTTGCAAAGGTGCAGGCGGGGAGGCTTGCCAGCGCCGGGATAGAGCCATATTTCAAGGGCATATTCATCTCAGAGACTATGGGCGCGGACAAGCCCAGCAAAGAATATTTTGATCTGTGCTTTGAGAAGATAGAGAGCTTCGACCCTGAGCGCACCATCATAGTGGGAGACAGCCTCACTTCGGATATCCGCGGCGGAATAAATGCGGGGATAAAAACCTGCTGGATCAACCATCGCCGCCGCCCTGAGCGGGAGGACATCAAGCCGGACTGGGTCATATATTCTCTCGCGGAGCTGCCCCCGCTGCTTGAGCAGATATTTGGATAACTTTGCCTAAAGTCCAGAAATTCCTGTGGCAATGGCGGTGGTGTTTAGAACTGCGCCGCACCGAAGGCTCCCTCTGACGAGGGAGGCATTGGGCGTTGACGAGACTCCAAGCAGCTTAAAGCCCGGCTTCGGCCGGGCGTTTTGGTCAATGAGTTGGAAATACAAGATCAAATATGTGCAAAATGTCAATAAATACAATTTTTGTTGAATTTAATTTGTGCGTGTGCTACACTTACACGAGAAATTGAACGCCGGGTTCCGGCGCTTTTATAGTTTATACGAAGGAGCTGCGGATAGTTGGCTGAAATTTTTGCTCATTTCAGAGAATTGAATTTAGAGTCGATGATGCTGCGCATAGTTCTTGCTGTGATAGTTGGCGGTATTGTGGGCTTTGAGCGGGAGATGAAGCATCGCCCCGCAGGTTTCCGTACATATATGCTGGTGGCCATGGGCGCGGCGCTGACTATGATAACCAGTCAGTATTTGAATCTCATGCTCGACACTAAATGGGCCGACGCGCTGGAGGCCGTGGGACAGCGGACGGATGTTGTTCGCCTGGGCGCGCAGGTCATTAACGGCATAGGCTTTCTCGGCACAGGCACTATTCTTGTCACCGCCAGAGCGGAGGTCAAGGGGCTGACCACGGCCTCCTGCCTGTGGGCTTCGGCCTGCATGGGTCTTGCCGTGGGCGCGGGATTTTATGAGGCCTTTGCCATTGGCTCCGTGCTTATCGTTGTCTGCATGAAGCTGCTGCCGCTTATCGAAAACGCTGTTCTGGCAAAAGCCAGAAACATGAACATTTATATCGAGATGGACAGCATCGAAAATCTGGGAGAGATCGTCAACCGCATGAAGTCGGAGGATATAAGCCTGTACGACGTGGATATTGACAAAGACCAGCACGGCAGCATTTCCCAGATAAACGCTCTTTTCAGCACACGCTTGCCGAATAAGCGGCAGCACACGGAGGTTCTCGCCATGCTTTCCACAGTCGATGGCATAATCTCCATAGAAGAAGTGTAAGGGGGTGCGGCTGTGTTATCATTTTTTGATTTTGCGAGGGAAATGACCATCGCTGGTGTGGCCGTGCGCATGGTTACAGCCCTTATCTGCGGCGGCATTATCGGCATTGAGCGCGAGTTCAAGCGCCGCCCCGCGGGCTTCAGAACTCATATACTTATCTGCCTCGGCGCGGCGACTACCATACTGACAAGCCTGTATCTCTATCAGGTCATGCACTATTTTACGGATATTTCCCGTCTGGCGGCTCAGGTCATAGCTGGAATCGGCTTTATCGGCGCGGGCACGATAATCATCACAAAACGCCAGCGTGTCAAGGGCCTGACCACCGCCGCCGGATTATGGACCTCCGCCATCATCGGCATTGTCTGCGGCGCAGGATATATTGAATGTGCCTTATTTGCGACGGCCATGGTGCTGCTGGCGGAGCTGCTGCTGATAAGGATAGAGTACCGCTTTGCCCATAAAAAGCTGGACGCGCATCTATATATCGAGTACGGCCATTCGGCCACCATCGAGCAGGTCATCCGCAGCATGAAGGAGCATCATTTCTCCATGAACGGGCTTGAAATAACCCGAATTTCCGACAGCGACGAGCAGCATCATTACTGCGCCGTTGTCACCGTCCAGACCGGCTCAAGAGGTGTCGGTGAAGATGTTATAAAAAACATCCTTGCCTTCGACGACATCATTACCGTTGAAGAACTATAAATTATGTAAACTAATTTATGCAAATAATAAGCAAATGACCCGTCACAGATGTGACGGGTCATTTGCTTTGAACCATATGTAAGTTTTAACCAAAAAGCTTGAGAAGAACAAGTATGATGACCCCCGGTACACCCAAAACGCCGGCAACGAGGGCGTTCACAAAGCTTATCCCCAGAGAAAAATCGAAAAATCCGCCGAAAAAGTTTACAATAAACAGTATGATAAAGCCGAGGCCGGCATTTATCAGCAGCTTAAACACGATCTTTATCGGCTTTGCCAGCAGTTTTACAAGCAGAATACACACAAGGGCGATGCCCGCTATCATGAGAATAAAGGAGAGACTTTCCATAAGCGAAACCTTTCATTTTTTTGCCGCTCCATCCTGCCCGCGCATCTGGCGCAGAACCTTATTGCGCCGCTCTCTGAGGGTGTTGATCTCAAAAATACAGGCGTCCGTCACCGCCGGGTCAGTAGTGGAGTTAAAATTGCGGTAAGCCTGCACAAGGGCGATGGATATTGCGTCCAGTTCGGCATTCTCGGGGCTTTTTTTAGCGTTTTTCCTGTCTCTGTCCATGTTGAGATACATATACTTTTCCTCCGGCGGATAACAGATTTCTGCTGTTATTTTACCCGCTGTAAGGAAAAATATACCGGTTTAAGCGCCGGATATGCGCATATAATAGCCATGGACAATCAAGCCCGGCGGCGAGAGAGAAACAGCCGCGGATGAAGTGGCATATATTTTATAATATATGGATACATCCAAAACGGGAAATTGTCAAGGGGAAAGAGATATTTAGAGATTTCCCCGGGGCGGGCTGCAAAAGCAGTCCGCCCTTTGTGCTTTACAATTAAAAAGTCCGGTTGGACTTTTTAATTGTAAAAAAGGGCTTCACTCCGAACCGCGCATTTTTGCCCGCGTGGAAGGGCAAAAATACACTCTCTCTGTGCAAAGGTGTTTTTCCCGATGTACAGGCCACCGGGAAAAACGGATTGAATTTTATTCGCCGCCTGCGGGCGTCGAACTCTGCGAGGCTTTTTTCAATCTGAGATATAATAAAATTTAAGCACCTGAAACTTGAATTTCCCGGCAAATGTGTTATACTGAATAGACTATAATTAGCTAATTATGCGCCTGCATTATACCATATGTAGTTTTTACTGAAGAAAGGGCAAATTCCATGAACAAAAGCACTCCCCAGTACGGAAACGACAGTATATCCCAGCTCAAGGGGGCCGACAGGGTGCGCAAGCGCCCGGGGGTCATCTTCGGTTCAGACGGGATAGATGGCTGCCAGCACTCCGTTTTTGAGATACTTTCCAACTCCATTGACGAAGCCCGCGAGGGCTACGGCTCGCTCATCACGCTGACATATTTTGAGGATAAGTCGATAGAGGTGGAGGACTTTGGCCGCGGCTGCCCCATGGACTGGAATCCGGTGGAAAAACGCTTCAACTGGGAGCTGGTCTTC
>DKYJ01000049.1:11194-17546 GCA_002493305.1 Clostridiales bacterium UBA7103
CTGGGAGCTGGTCTTCTGCGAGCTTTATGCCGGCGGCAAGTACAAAAATGCCGACGGCGGAGACTATGAATATTCCCTGGGGCTTAACGGTCTCGGCTCCTGCGCGACTCAGTACGCCTCGGAGTACATGGATGTCACTGTCCGTCGGGACGGTAAGAAATACGGACTGCATTTTGAAAAGGGCAAGGTCTGTGGGAAAAAAGGTCAGGAGCTTAAAGTGGAAGAAGCCGACCGGAAAAAGACCGGAACCACCATTCGCTGGCGGCCTGACAGAGAGGTTTTCACCGATATTGATATTCCCGCAGAGTATTTTGACGATGTGCTTCACAGGCAGGCGGTCGTTAACGCGGGGGTTACATTCCGGCTGCGTATTCAAAAGGGCGCGGGCTTTGACACCAAGGACTACTGCTACGAAAACGGCATCATGGACTATGTGTCCGAGATAGCGGGCGAAGGCGGCCTCACAGCGCCGTACTTCCTCTCCGCCGAGCGCAAGGGGCGAGACAGGGAGGATAAGCCGGAATATAAGGTGAAGATATCCGCCGCCTTCTGCTTTTCAAATAAGGTCGCGGCGCTGGAATATTACCACAACTCCTCTTGGCTTGAAAACGGCGGCGCGCCGGATAAGGCCGTGCGCAGCGCCTTCACCTCCGCCATCGACGGGTATATAAAGCGCCTCGGCAAATATCAAAAAAACGAGTCCTCGGTGAAGTTTCAGGACGTGCAGGACTGCCTTGTGCTGGTGACGAACTGCTTTTCTACACAGACATCATATGAAAACCAGACCAAAAAGGCCATAAACAATAAGTTTATTCAGACCGCCATGACGGAATTTTTCCGGGAGCAGCTTGAGGTATATTTTATCGAAAACAAGCCCGAGGCTGACAGGATAGCTGAGCAGGTGCTCATTAATAAGCGCAGCCGCGAGACTGCCGAGCGGGCGCGGCAGGGCATGAAGAAAAAGCTCTCCGGCAGTATAGACATTGCAAACCGCGTGCAGAAGTTTGTCGACTGCCGCAGCCGGGACGCAGATAAGCGCGAGATATACATTGTGGAGGGCGACTCGGCCCTCGGCGCGTGCAAGCTCTCCAGAGACTCGGAGTTTCAGGGCATTATGCCCGTGCGCGGCAAGATATTAAACTGCCTCAAGGCCGACTATGTCCGCATTTTTAAGAGCGATGTCATAACAGACCTTATAAAGGTGCTCGGCTGCGGCGTGGAGGTCAAGGACAAGCACACCAAGGATCTGAGCAGCTTTGACCTGAGCAATCTGCGCTGGAGCAAGGTCATCATCTGCACCGATGCCGATGTGGACGGCTTCCAGATACGTACTCTTATCCTCACTATGCTTTACCGCCTTGTGCCCACCCTTATCCGCGAGGGCTATGTGTATATCGCCGAGTCCCCGCTGTACGAGATAGAGAGCAAGGGCAAAACCTATTTCGCCTACTCCGACCATGAAAAGGCCGAGATAGTTGACAGCCTCGGCGGGGCGAGAGCAAGCATCAACCGCAGCAAGGGTCTCGGCGAAAACGACCCGGACATGATGTGGATGACCACCATGAACCCAGAGAGCCGCCGACTTATAAAGGTCATGCCGGAGGACGCCGAGCGCATGGCGGGAATGTTTGATTTGCTGCTGGGGGATAATCTTGAAGGAAGGAAGAACCATATCGCAGAGTTTGGGTACAAATATCTTGATATGGCGGATATTTCGTAAGATATGAAAGCAAAATTTGACAGAACCTTTGAATACGGCAGGAAAATGGCCAAAAGCTGCGTGCTTTTCGCGGTGGTGCTCTGTGTGCTGGGCCTGTTCATGCCGCAGGGTACATACCTGCAGGTTATCCTTATAGCGGCAACGCTGGCGATGTTGGCGGCCACAGTTGTTGTGATGTATAAATTCTGCCGCTGCCCATACTGCGGCAAGCGGATAATGCTGGGTGTGCTGCGCGTTAAATCCTGCCCCAGATGCAGGCGCAGCCTGACCACCGGCAAAAAAATGAAGTAAAGAGCGTTTGATTATGGCAAGGAAAAAAGAACCTGAAAAGAAAAAATACAATAATCCCGATGTGGTGGGGCTTCACGCCCAGGTGCTGGAGCAGCCCATCACCCAGACGCTGGAGACAAACTACATGCCCTACGCCATGAGCGTTATTGTCTCCCGCGCTATCCCGGAGATAGACGGCTTCAAGCCCTCGCACCGCAAGCTCCTGTACACCATGTTTAAGATGGGGCTTTTGGGTTCAAGCCGGACAAAGAGCGCTAATATCGTGGGTCAGACCATGAAGCTCAATCCACACGGCGACGCGGCAATCTATGAGACTATGGTGCGCCTCTCCGCCGGGTACGAGGCGCTGCTCACGCCTTTTGTGGACTCTAAGGGCAACTTCGGCAAGGTCTATTCAAGGGATATGTCCTATGCCGCCTCCCGTTATACAGAAGCAAAGCTCAGCGCAATCTGCGGCGAGATATTCCGTGATATCGACAAGGATACCGTGGACTTTGCGGATAACTATGACGGCAGCATGAAGGAGCCGGTGCTGCTGCCAACGGCTTTTCCCAATGTGCTGGTCTCCGCAAACTCCGGCATAGCCGTCGGAATGGCGAGCCAGATATGCGGCTTTAACCTCAATGAGGTCTGCGAGACTGCCATTGCCTGCCTGCGCGATCCGGAGCACGATCTGTTCACAACTCTCCCCGCGCCCGATTTTCCCACCGGAGGGGAGATCATCTATGACCGGGCGGAGATGGAAAATATCTACCGCACCGGCCGCGGCAGCTTCAAGGTGCGCGCCCGCTGGCGGTATCTGCCCAAAGAAAATATTATTGAGATCTTCGAGCTGCCCTATACCACCACCTCCGAGGCCGTCATTGACAAGGTGGCTGAGCTTATAAAAACCGGCAAGGTGCGCGAGATAAACGACATGCGCGACGAGACGGACTTGGGGGGCCTGCGCCTTGCCATCGACCTCAAGCGCGGCACTGACCCGGACAAGCTCATGCAGAAGCTCTTCAAGCTCACCACTCTTCAGGACAGCTTCCCCTGCAACTTCAACATACTCGTCGGCGGCAATCCGCGGGTCATGGGCGTGCTGGAGATCATGGAAGAGTGGAGCGCCTGGCGCATGGAATGCATAAGGCGCAGGGTATTCTTCGACCTGAGCAAGAAAAAGGAAAAGCTGCACCTGCTCCAGGGGCTTGAAAGCATCTTGCTTGATATCGACAAAGCGATAGATATTATCCGCAATACAGAGCTTGAGTCCGAGGTCGTGCCTAACCTGATGATGGGCTTCGGCATAGATAAAATTCAGGCGGAGTATGTGGCGGAGATAAAGCTGCGCAACATTAACCGTGAGTATATCCTCAAGCGCACGGACGAAATAAGCTCCCTGCGCCGGGATATAGAGGATCTCGAGGATACCCTCAACAGCCGCCGCCGTATCCGCAGCATTATCGTTGAGGAGCTTAAGCAGATAAATAAAAAATTCCCCACGCCACGGAAAACCGGCATCGTCTATGCTCAGGAGGTGGAGGAGTTTGACGAGACGGAGCAGATCGAGGATTACAGCTGCACTCTGTTCCTCTCAAATGAAGGCTATTTCAAGAAGATAACGCCCCAGTCCCTGCGTATGAACAGTGAGCAGAAGTATAAGGAGGGGGACAGGCTCCGCCGGAGCTTAGAATCCTCCAATCGGCGGGAGCTGCTTATTTTCACGAACCGGCAGCAGGTGTACAAGGCCCGCGTCTGCGATTTTGAGGACACAAAGGCCTCGGCGCTTGGCACCTATCTGCCCTCCAAGCTCCAGATGGACGAGGGCGAGAGCGTTATCACCATGCTTGACCCTGTCGATTACTCCAAGGATATAGTCCTGTTTTTTGAAAACGGCAAGGCCGCAAGGCTTGCCCTGTCAGCCTATGAGACAAAGACCAACCGTAAAAAGCTCATAAACGCCTATTCGGACAAGAGTCCGCTCGTCTCCCTTGTCATGCTGACAGAAGAGACGGATATCGTCTGCTACTCGAGCGACGGCAGAGCGCTCAGCTTTAACAGCACCCTTTTACAGCAGAAAACCAGCCGCTCCGCTCAGGGTGTGGGCGTCATGAGCCTGAAAAAGGGCAGGAGCCTTGAAAGAGCGCTGCCAATCAAGGATACGCAGATAAAGAACGCTTCAAGATACAGGGTTCGCTCCCTGCCTGCCGCCGGAGCTATAATTAAGCCCGAGGACAGCGAGGAGCAGCAGATGTCGCTTATGGAGGACTAAAGGCAATGGAAAGAGTACCCAATATATATCTGCGGCGCTTTATACAGTACCTGTTCGTCCTAATCGGTTCGGCGGTATACGCGGCGGGATTTGAGTTTTTCATGTTCCCCAACTCCATTGTCTCCGGCGGAGTCACCGGCATTGCCATGATCATCAACTATTTCTCAGAGCTGCCGGTGGGCGTGCTTACCATTTTGCTCAATATCCCGCTGTTTGTGTTCGCATGGCGCTCCTTTGGGCGGGAGTTCATGCTCAATTCCCTTATCGGCATGGCGGTGTCCTCCGCTTTTGTTGATCTTTTTGCCGTCGGCGGAGTTGTGCTGACCCACGATCCCATGCTTGCCAGCATCATCGGCGGCGCCATTAAGGGCGCGGGGCTTGGCGTCATCTACTATGTGGGCGCCACCACAGGAGGAATAGACATTGTGGCGAAGATACTCCGCCGCCGTATGCCGCAGATAAATTTTGGCACGATCGTTCTGCTGCTGGATGTTGTTATCATCTCGGCCTACGCTCTCATTCTCGGAAATTACGAGAGCGCGATGTACTCCGTCATTGCCATGTTCGTTGTCAGCAAGATGATCGACCTTATCCTCTACGGTATCGACAACTCCTCTCTCTGCTATATCATCAGCGAAAAAAGCGCAGAGCTTTGCGCCAGCATAACCAGCGGCAGGCTTCATCGCGGCGTTACTATTCTGGAGGGCGAGGGAGCTTATTCTCATCAGAAAAAGCATGTCATCATGTGCGTCATAAAGCGCACTCAGATAGGCGAGCTGCGCCGTCTTGTCAGGAGCATTGACGAACGCGCTTTCTTCGTGGTGTCCGACGCGAAGAATGTTTTTGGCAACGGGTTTGAAAATATTTCAGAGGTAAAATAATGCTTAAGAGGCTCTGCGCCGTCATATGCGCCCTCGCCGCCGTGCTTGTTCTCAGCGCCTGCGGCAGCGTTTTCAACAAGGAATATGTCCATATAAGCGACTATGTACCCACTACGCCCGATGTGGCGAATGACGCCGAGCGGGTGACGGTCAAAAACCTCAGCGAGCTAAAGCAAGCCATCCTTGAGCTGGTCTCTCTCGGGACAGGGGAGGGCGTGATATACTTTGACCCCAACTATGACGGGGACGTCACCGAGGATCTGGCGGACGCCTGCTGGCAGGTGCGCACGCAGGACGCGCTGTGTGCCTACTGCGTTGAAAACATCGCCTATGACCTCAACAAGATCGTCAGCTATTTTGAGGCGAAGCTCAGCGTTACTTATAGCGACGCATGGCAGACTGCCGGGGATATTGTGCGCCTGAAATACGCTACCGGAACGGAGAGCGCCGTGCTCAGCGCCTTTGAGCAGGGGACGCGGCGGCTCGTTGTGCTTATCGACAGGAGCAGTCTCTCCGGGGAGGATATGCAGAGCCTTGTCACCCGAGTTTACAGGGAAAACCCCATAGCGGCTCCGGCTGCGCCCGCGGCAGACATCAATATGTTCAGCGGCAGCGGCAACCAGCGGCTTTATGAGATAAACCTCAGCTACGGGATATCCAACGCGGAGCTTCAGGCCAGGAGAGAGGCGCTTTCGGAGCTTGAGCCTTTGGCTGAGCTTGATGCCGATATGCTTGACGCACCCCACAGGGCGCTGGCCGCGGCGGAGTATCTGGCGGATAACTGCCGGTACGATGCAGAGGGCAGGGAGAATGACGCATACTGCGCCCTGATAGAGCATTCTGCCGACAGCGAGGGCTTGGCTCTCGCCTATGTGGAGCTGTGCCGGGAGCTGGGCCTTGACTGCGAGATAGTCTACGGTCAGGAAAACTGGATGGAGCACAGCTGGAACATAATCGAGCTTGACGGACAGCATTACCATGTGGACATAAGCGCCTGTATACGCTCCGGCATGGACGCGGGCTTTCTCCTGCGGGACAATGAGATCTGGGGCGGCTATCGCTGGAATGTGGCCTCCTATCCCGCCTGTCAGGGGGAGCTTGACTATGCCGATTTGAGTGAATAAGCAGGGGAAATTTGCCTTTACCTCTTGACAAGCGCGTATTTTGTGGTAGAATAGCTACTGCTGATGCGGGCATAGCTCATCC
>DKYJ01000018.1:0-29914 GCA_002493305.1 Clostridiales bacterium UBA7103
AAAATTTTTTAGTTTTTTCGAAGAATTTATTGATATTTCAAAAATTTTTGTTGGTTATCTTGCATTTCTATTGTATATAATGTAAAATTCAATTAAATATTTGTTGGAGTTGATGATATGAGCAAACTTCTTCGCAGACACGATGTGGTCGAATACATAAACAGCATGGGCAGCGTAAGCTTCAACGAGCTTAAAAAGCACTTCCCCTCCGTCTCTGACATGACCCTGCGCACAGATCTCAAGGAGCTTTCCGACGCCGGCAGCATTATCCGGACACGGGGCGGCGCAAAATCCATTCAGCGCAACACTCAGGCATCTGACCTTTATATGTTCAGGCTTCAGCGAAATGTTGACAAAAAGGAGCAGATCGCCTCAAAAGCCGAGGCTTATCTGCGCGAACAGCTGAGCCTTTCACCCAATCTGACGATATACCTCGGGCCGGGCAGCACGGTTACCGAGATCGCAAAGCACTTTCCGGACGAGTGGTGCACCATTATAACCGACAGTATCAGCTGCGCATATGAGCTTATGGCGCTGAAAAAGCCAACGGTAGTCATAAACGGTGGAACGCTCAACCGCTATAATTGCAGCTGCGACGGTGTCTCGAGCCTGAAAAACATGGAGCGGATCAACTTTGACATCATGTTTCTCTCAGTAGCCGGGTATTCCGAGGACGCGGGCTTTACCTGCATCAAAGAGATAATGGACGAGACGCTCGATGTCGTCAAGAAAAATTCCAAAAAAGTCATCGTGCCGATCGACTCGACGAAATTCGGCGTTACTTACTCAATAACACACGCCAATCTTGATGATGTTGACATTGTTATCACCGACGATGGGATAGACGACAGGCTGCGCAGTCATTTTACAGGCAATGGTATTATGGTGCTTTGATCAGTCTTCCGGAAATATTGCTGTTTATTTAATTTTTCGCTTTTCATTTCCGGATTTATGCGATATACTGGTTAAGATATCCGCGCAATATACATAGTTTCTCCGAGCCCGCGTTTTTTACCCGGCGCGGTGGGGCGGCTTGCGAAATAAACGAAGGAAAATTGGAGGGTTCTACTTTGTCCAGAAACAGAAAGAGGCGTTCCGGTGTGGGCGCGATATACAGCTTCGCCGCGGTATGGCTCGTTTTGGCTTTTATTCTGCCTCTTTATCGCATATGGGGCCTTGCAGCCGCCATCGGCGCAAGCGCGCTTGTGGCTTTTCTGGTGGGCAAGCACTCTGCGAAGAAGGATATGAAAGCCGAAGCCGAGACCCAACAGGCAGCGGAAGCCGCGGCTGCTCAGCAGGTCGCGCAGGAGCAGGCCAAGGCACCGGAAAAGAGCTATGGCCCGGAGGTCGATGCCATTTTGAAGGAGGGCAACCGCGCCCTCAGCGAAATGGGCAGGCTCTATATGTCCATAAAAGACCCTGAGGTGCGTAAAAAAATAAATGAGATCATGCGCATCACCGACAAAATAGCCCAGGACGCTATTGAAGATCCATCGGATATCCCTCAGATAAAGAAGTTTATGAACTACTACCTGCCCACCACTATCAAGCTCCTCAATGCCTATGACAGAATGAGCTCTCAGGGTATAGAGGGCGAGAATCTTGACAAGAGCATGAAGAACATAAACGAAATGCTGGATACCGCTATCGAGGCGTATAAAAAGCGTCTGGATTCCCTGTTTGCAAATCAGGCGTTGGATATTGAATCAGATATAGAAGTTATGAACACCATGCTTGAGCGGGAAGGCCTTGCTGGTGAAAAGGACTTTAAGTTTTAATAAGCTCTAAAGAAAGGAACATCAACATGAACGAAGAGAACAGCTTTATCCCCACCCTCACCCTTGAGCCGAATGCCGAGGCAGTCGCAGCAGCCGCTGCCCAGCCCGCCCCCTCGGAGGAGGATGTAAAAAAGGACATTCCCGTGGAGCGCCCGGAGATGAGCAAGCTCTCCCCCGCCGAGCAGGCCGCGGTGAAGGAGTTTTCCCAGAAAATAGATGTGCTCAACACCGAGCAGGTGCTCAATTACGGCAGCAACGCTCAGAAAAACATTGCGGAGTTCTCCGGCGCCGCGCTCAACTGCGTGCGCACCAAGGATCTCGGTGAGGTGGGCGGCATGCTTGGCGACCTTGTTGTGGAGCTTCAGGGGCTGAACTTTGAGCCGGAAGAGAAAAAAGGCTTTAAGGGTCTCTTCAAAAAGACCCGCCAGAGCATTGCTTCTCTCAAGGCTCAGTATGACAAGGCAGAGGTCAATGTTGACAAGATAGTCGAATCCCTTGAGAATCACGAGGTCGTGCTTATGAAGGATATAAGCATGCTCGACAAGATGTACGAAAAAAATCAGGAATACCTCAAGGAGCTGACCATGTATATCCTCGCCGGTAAGCTCAGAGTTGAGGAGCTCCGCGCAAAGGATCTGCCCGCAATGGTCGCCAAGGCTCAGGAGTCCGGCCTGCCGGAGGACGCTCAGGCTGCCAACGATTTTGCCAACATGATAGGCCGCTTTGAAAAGAAGATACACGACCTTGAGCTTACCCGCACCATCTCCATCCAGATGTCCCCCCAGATCCGCATGGTTCAGAATAACGACAGCCTCATGGCCGAGAAGATCCGCTCCTCCATCGTAAACACCATTCCCCTGTGGAAGAGCCAGATGGTTCTCGCCCTGTCCATGTACCACTCCGAGCAGGCCATGAAGGCTCAGCGCGAGGTAACGGATGTGACAAATCAGCTTCTCCAGAAGAACGCCCAGGCTCTCCATCAGGGCAGCGTCAATGTCGCCAAGGAGGCCGAGCGCGGTATTGTCGACATTGAAACGCTCAAGAAGACCAATCAGGAGCTTATCGCCACGCTGGACGAGGTACGTCAGATTCAGGACGACGGCCGTGCCCGCCGTGCGCAGGCCGAGCAGGAGCTTGGCAAGATCGAGGGCGAGCTGAAACAGAAGCTGCTTGACATGAGGGGATAAATAACGGAGATTAAAATATGAACTTTTTCAAGAGGCGCTGGGTGGCTGTTATCGTTGCCGTATGTACAGTGTGGGCGTCTATGATGCTGTCAACGGATATTCATTTCGGCAAAGAATGCAGCTTGATCACAGATGGATTCTATAACGGAGTACACTACAAAGGCTACACCCACCCGTCCATTGCAAGTCATCTGCGCAACATTATCGGCTATGCCGACGGCATTGTCACCATCGCCAACCGCTACGAGATAGATTCCGAGGAGCTTTCCGACGCGAACGAGGATCTCAAGCTCGGCCTGAGCTACTCAAGGGGCGATGAGAGCTATATCTACTACTGTTATGACGAGCTTTTGAGTGAGCTGCGCGCCGTCGAGGCCGAGCTTTATGACAAAGAGCTGAGCGAGCGCGATAAGAGTGGCCTTGAGCAGTATGTGGACGGCATAACCGGGGCGCAAAAGGCCATCGATGAGGCCGGTTACAACGAGAGCGTTAGTGAGTTCATGCGTGAAAACGGGCGTGGGCTTGCCTATGAGCTTGCGATGCTCGCGGATGTTGATTTGCCCGAATATTTTGGTTATTGAGTATGAAACGAATCAAAACAAGCATTTCTCTTTTTATCGCGCTGTGTCTTGTGCTTTGCCTGTGCCCCGCCGCCTTTGCGGTGGTAAGTCAGAGCGACAGCTTCTACGCCGCAGACTATGCGAACGTTCTCTCCAATGATACCGAGCAGATGATATGCAACTACAACGGCGCTCTTGAGCAGCAGTGCGACGGGGCGCAGGTCGTTGTTGTCACGGTGGATTATCTCGACGGCATGTACAGCGACGAGTACGCCTATCAGCTCTTTAACGACTGGGGCGTAGGCTCGGCGGAGAATAATAACGGCATGCTTCTGCTGCTGGCCACGGCGGAAAACAAGGCGTGGCTCGCCTATGGCATGGGGCTAAACTCCCGGATCGATTCCGACGATGTGGACGATATGCTGGAGGAGTATTTCTGGGAGGATTTTGACCGGGGCGAATATGACGCGGCGGTGCAGAAGCTCTTTGCTCAGCTTCTCAAATGGTATGATGGGGTCTACGGCTCTAGTGTCGCAAACTCTGCGCCCACAGCCTCCGGCATGGGTCACGGCGGCGGCGGATATTACGACAGCGGCAGCAATTACTATGGCGGCGCTTACGATAACGGCAGCCGCCTTGTCTCCACGGTAATAACCATTGCTGTTATCGCCATCGTCTTTTCCGCCATATTTGGCGGCTCGCGCAGGCGGCGTTACGGATACCGCAATTCCGGCGGCTCATGGCTGCCCTGGTTCTTGCTTTTCAACTCCCAGCGCAACAATTCCCACCGTCACCACGGCTGGGACGATGACGATCATTTCCCGCCCTTTGGCGGCGGTTTCGGCGGCGGACGCGGCGGCTTCGGAGGAGGCAGTGGCTTTGGCAGAGGTGGCTTCGGCGGAGGCAGTGGATTCGGCGGAGGCGGCTTCTCCGGCGGAGGCGGCGGCCGCAGATGATCCCATACACACAGAAACAAAACAGAAAAGAAGGTAATTTCAATGTCTATCGAAAAAGGCAGAGCGTATTTCCGCGCTCTGGGTATAGAAGATCGCGTGCAGGAATTTGAAGTCTCCTCCGCCACGGTGGAGCTGGCGGCGCTGGCTCTGGGCGTAGATGGGGCAAGGATAGCAAAGACCCTCTCCTTCAAGACCGATGACGGCTGCATGCTCATTCTGGCCGCCGGCGACGCCCGCATTGACAACCGCAAATTCAAGGATAAGTTCCATCACAAGGCCAAGATGCTCTCAGCCGATGAGGTGCTGGAGCTGGTGGGTCACCCTGTGGGCGGCGTGTGCCCCTTTGGCATCAACGAGGGTGTGCCCGTATATCTTGACGAGAGTCTCAAGCGTTTTGAGACCGTGTTCCCCGCCGTGGGAAGTCCCAGCAGCGCCATTGAGCTGAACCTTGAGGAGCTTTACGAGTATTCCAAGGCTCTTGAATGGATCGACGTCTGCAAGCTGCCGGAGGAGTGATCCCCTCCCGGCCGTTGACGATATTCCCAACCCAAACAACCCGCTGCGGGATTAAAAGATTGGAATCGACATGAAAATTCTCGTTACTGGTATCAGCGGTCAGCTGGGCTTTGATGTATGCCGTGAGCTTGACCGGCGGAATATTGATAATCTGGGCATATCCTCACGGGATATCGACATTGCCGAGCCTGATGCCGCCGCCAAAGTCATAAAGCAATATCTTCCCGATGCCGTTATCCACTGCGCCGCCTACACAAAGGTAGATAAAGCGCAGGCGGAACCCGAGCGCTGCTGGGCGGTCAATGCCCAGGGCACCTGGAATATTGCCGCTGTCTGCCGGGAGCTGGGCATCAAAATGCTCTATATATCCACGGACTATGTTTTTTCCGGAGAGGGAGAAGACTTCTTCAGGCCGGGCGATCCCGCCGCCCCGCTCAATGTGTATGGAATGACGAAGCTTGCAGGTGAGCTTGCTGTCAAGACATTGGTGGAAAAGTTTTTTATTGTGAGAACTTCCTGGGCCTTCGGTCGAAACGGCAGCAATTTTGTGAAAACCATGCTCAAACTCTCTGAGACAAAAGAACAGATCAGTGTGGTATGTGACCAGACAGGCAGCCCCACATATACCGAAGACCTTGCTCCACTGCTCTGTGACATGATATTGAGCGAGAGATACGGGATATATCACGCTACCAACAGCGGCGTATGCACATGGGCCGAGTTTGCCGGAGAGATATTTCGTCTGGCAGGCAAAAGCACCGAGGTGCTGCCCATAACAAGCGCCGAATACTCTGCCGCAGCTCCGCGCCCATTCAATTCCCGGCTGGATAAAAGCGCCTTGACAGAAGCCGGATTTGACCTCCTCCCGGACTGGCACGATGCTCTGAAAAGATTCATAAACGAGCTTTGAAGCAGTTATGGAGGCGGTCAGGATAATGCTTGGATTAAAACGGGGAGTGGTAAAGCTATATGACCACGAAAAAGAATGGGAAATCGAAGCCCGCAATACCATCTCTCGTTTGAGGCAGATATTAGGCAATGTCATCAAGGATATTCAGCATGTAGGAAGCACCTCCATACCTTCCATAAAGGCAAAGCCGATAATTGATATTGCGCTCGCGGTCGATGATTTTGAGGATATCCTCGCTTTTGAAGAAGAACTCAGGGCAAACGGCTTTTTCTACCGCCCCGATCCGCAAGTGCCCATCAAAAATCAGCTTCTGTTTGCCTGCGGCAGCGTTTATGAGGGCACGGGCGATCTGCAAACGCATTTTATCCATGTCGTCCGCACAAACAGTATGGACTGGATAAATTACATAAACTTCAGGGATTATCTCAACAGCTCCCCTTTGATCGCAAAGGAGTACGAAAAGCTGAAGGTATCCCTTGCCCTTCAGGACTGCGGCAGAGAAAAGTATCTGAGCGGCAAGCACGATTTTATCGTCTATACTCTGAGAAAGGCGCTTGTAAACTCCTATCTCGGAAAAACGGTCTGTATAAAAATTGACAGGCCAATCGGCAGCGAACACCCTAAGCACCCCGGCCTTATTTATCCGATAAATTATGGGTATATCCCGAATGTGCTGGGCGGCGACGGTGAAGAGCTCGATGTATATTTGCTCGGCGTGGATGTCCCTGTGGAGGAATACACAGCCCGCGTTATCGGCATCGTCCACCGCCATAACGATGTGGAAGATAAGCTGGTCGCCGCGCCCGACGGCGCAGCCTTCAGTAAAGATGAGATCTCAAAAGCAGTCCATTTTCAGGAGCAGTATTATCAGAGCGAGATCGAGACGATAAACCGATAAGAATTGACAGCAAAAAACTTTGGAGCACCCTCCTTGCGTAGGGTGCCCCAAAGTTTTTTGTTGCTTTATCAGCCAAGGACGACCTTGTTGAAGTTCTTTTTGCCGCGCTTGAGGACAACGCCCTCTTTAAGCTCAGCCTCTGTGAAGGTCTTTGCGATGTCGTTTATTTTCACATCGTCCGCCGAGACGCCGCCCTGCTGCACATTGCGCCGTGCGTCGCCCTTGCTCTGGCAGAGACCGGACTTTACAAGCAGCGTCAGAATATCCGCCGCGCCGTCAACAAGCTCATCGGCGGTGATGACGGTGGTGGGCATATCGGCGCTGTCCCCGCCGCCACTGAAGAGGGCGCGGGCAGAGGCTTCGGCCTTTTTAGCCTCCTCCTCGCCGTGGACAAGGCTTGTCAGCTCATAGGCCAAGATCTCCTTGGCGCGGTTGAGCTGGCCGCCCTCCCATGTGGACATCTCGTCTATCTGCTCAAGGGGCAGGAAAGTCAGCATACGGATGCACTTGAGCACGTCGCTGTCGGCAACATTGCGCCAATACTGATAAAACTCATACGGACTTGTCTTGTTCGGGTCGAGCCACACGGCGTTGCCGGCGGTTTTGCCCATTTTTTTGCCCTGAGAGTCCGTGAGCAGGGTGATAGTCATGGCGTGGGCGTCCTTACCCAGCTTGCGGCGGATAAGCTCAGTACCACCGAGCATATTGCTCCACTGGTCGTCCCCGCCGAACTGCATATTGCAGTCATAGTGCTGGAACAGATAGTAGAAGTCATAGCTCTGCATGATCATATAGTTAAACTCAAAGAAGCTTAGGCCCTTTTCCATGCGCTGCTTATAACACTCGGCACGAAGCATGTTGTTCACCGAGAAGCACGCGCCCACCTCGCGCAGTAGGTTTACATAATTTAGTTCCAGCAGCCAGTCGGCATTGTTGACCATCAGCGCCTTGTCCGGCCCGAACTCGATAAAGCGCTCCATCTGGCGCTTAAAGCACTCGGCGTTATGCTCAATATCCTCGCGGGTAAGCATCTTGCGCATGTCGGTTCTGCCGGAGGGGTCGCCTATCATGGTGGTGCCGCCGCCGATAAGTGCAATAGGTGTGTTGCCCGCCATCTGAAGGCGCTTCATCAGCGTCAGCGCCATGAAATGCCCGGCTGTCAGGCTGTCGGCGGTGCAGTCAAAGCCTATATAGAACTTTGCCTTGCCGTTGTTGATAAGCTCTCTTATCTCCTGCTCATTCGTCACCTGGGCGATAAGGCCGCGGGCTACCAGCTCTTCATAAATTCCCATTTTGATTTCCCTTAATCCTCTCTGTTTCCTATTATCATCTGCTCGGCAAGCTCCGCCCCGTAGGCGATAAGCTCCTTGCAGGGCTTGCCCGCCGCTTTTAGCTCAAGGCAGCGCAGGCAGCCGAAATTATCCTTGAACATTGCTGCGCTCTGCTTTGCAAGCGCGGCGATCCTGACCTTGGCCTGAGCGTCGTCCGCGTCATTAAAAGGCAGCGCCGCGCCGATCGCAAGCACCGCGCCGGACAGAGCACCGCAGACCTCTCCGCAGCGCATACCGCCGCCGAAGCCCGCGCTTAGGGCAAGAGCCGTCTTATCGTCTATCCCTGTATAATCCCCGCAGGCGCACAGCACACTCTGTGCGCAGTTGAAGCCCGCGTCATGTATCTCAAGAGCCTTTTCTTTAATATCCATAGCTTTCACTTTTTTACCTTATCATAATTTGCCTGAATACAGCTTATCGCAAGAGTGAGCGCCTTGTTTGTCGGCGTCGGCACGCCAACAAGCTCACCATAGCGGCAGACCGCGCCGTTGAGATGCAGGATCTCAGTCTGACGCTGCTTAAAAACATCCTGCGCCATGGAGGGATAATAGTCGGCAAAGCCGCCCTGGAGCCGGGGCAGCTCCTCCTCCATCTCCTGATGCAGCTCGCCCACGCCCAGTGCCGCCGCCACGTCATTGGCCTCTTTCCAGACCTTAAGGACAAGCTCCCTGCCGCTGTCGTTTGAAAGCACCTCGCCCACCTTCAGACCCATAAGGGCGGAAACAGTGTTATAGCCGCTGTTTGCAATGGTTTTCTTCCAGATAAAGCGCATTATCTCCGGCTCATATTTTGTCTGGCAGCCGCCTTTTATAAAGCACTTCTCAAGCTTGAGCCCGGCCTCGCGGAGATACTCAGTCTCCTTAACGGGGCCAAAGCGCATGACAACGCCGCTCTCAGGTCTTGCGACGCAGGCGCCGGGCGCGGACAGCTCCGTGCCGATCTGCCCGAAGCCGCAGAGTATCCTGTCCTCAGGAACGTAGTTTTTCAGCACATAGTCATTGTCTAACCCGTTTTGCAGAGAGACGACAACCGTATGCTCATCAAGGCAGTTCATCACCGATGGCATGATGCTCTCGGTCTGAGTGGCCTTGACCATGATGATAACATAGTCCATCACGCCTATCTGCGCGGCGTCCTCCGCGCAGTTAAAACCTGTGAGCTGCTTTTCCTCGCCGAACTGGGTAAAGCTCAGGCCATTTGCGGCAATGGCGTCCATATGGGCCTTGTATTTATCCACAAGGTACATATCCGCTCCGCCCATTTTCAGATACGCGGCAAAAACACTGCCAGCCGCGCCGCTGCCGATCATCGCAATTTTCATAAGTTCCCCGTCCCGCATAAGTTTTTGAATTTTTCCGCCGCTTCAAGCTGTTCTTCGGCTGAAAGCAGCGTGGTTTCGGTTATATTTTCTCCCCCATGGAGGCGGGCAAGCTCTCTGCGCCTGCCGTCTCTGTCGAGGGCATTGACCTGGGTATAGGTTTTTCCACCCCGTTCCTCCTTGACGATACGGTAATGGCTGTCCGCCATGGCGGCGATCTGAGGCAGATGCGTCACGCAGAGCACCTGCTTGCCGAGGGAGACTGTATACAGCTTCTCCCCCACCCGCTGGGCGGCTATACCGGATACGCCAGTGTCTATCTCGTCAAAAATCATCGTTCCTACACTGTCGCTCTCGGCAAAGACATTTTTCATTGCCAGCATTATACGGCTCAACTCGCCGCCGGAGGCGATCTTGCTTATTCTGCCAAGCTCCGCCCCGGCATTTGCCGACATCAGAAAGCGCAGCTCCTCCGCGCCGTTTGCGTCAAAGCCTACGCCGCCCACGCCGCTGAATTCTACCGCGAAGCGCACCGAGGGCATATTGAGCTCCTTCAGTTCACTGACTATGCGCCCTTCAAGCTCCTTTGCCGCCTTTTTCCGCTTTGCGCTTAGCCTATCAGCCGCGTCTGCGCAGCGCTTCTCCTGGGCGGCAAGCTGCTTACTCAGCTTTTGCAGGCGCTCATCGGAGCAGTCAATATCCTCAAGCTTTTCCCGGCACTCGTCTAAAAGCTCCGCCATAGAGTCCGCGTCCCGGTTAAACTTCCGCTCAAGGCGGGATATCTCTCTAAGGCGGCTTTCAAGCCTGTCATACTCCTCCGGGGAGAAATCAAGCCCGTCCATATAATCTCTAAGCTGCTCCGCCGCATCTGAAAGGGAAAAGGCCGCGTCGTTTATGTTCTTTGCTGCGGTTTCAAGTTCCGGGGCGTAAGCGGCAGCCCGCTGGGCGTAGTAAGCGGCGTTCTGGCTCTGCGTGACGGCGTTGTCATCGTCCTCATACAGGGCGGCCATCGCCTGTCTCACAGCCTCGCTGAGTTTCTCATAATTGCGCAGCAGATCACGCCGGTTAGACAGCTCTTCCTTCTCGCCGGGGTGGATATCCGCCTTTTCCAGCTCCTCTATCTGATAACGCAGGCTGTCGCTGAGGCGTTCCCGCTCCATCGCGTCCATATCAAGGTCGGCGATCTCTTTTTTTATCTTCTTATACAGGGAGTATTCCTCCCGAAAAGCCGAAAGTTCGTTGTCCGCAGCGCCGAAAGCGTCCAGATATTCCCCGTGCAGCCGCTCGTCCATGAGCCTACGCCCGTCGTTCTGCCCGTGGATATCCACCAGCAGGGCAGACAGCTCCTTGAGCTGAGCGGCAGAGACCGGCGTGCCGCAGACGCGGCAGGCGCTTTTCCCGTCGCTCCCCACACGGCGCTGCAGAATCAGCTCGTCCTCGGCCTCAATGTCGTTCTCTGCAAGCCAGTCCTCCACACCGCAACGCTCGAACACGGCGGTAACAAGGCCCCTTTCAGCGCCGGAACGCACAAGCTCACGACTGACCCGCTCGCCGAGGACTGCGCCGATAGAGTCTATCACAATGGATTTACCCGCGCCCGTCTCGCCGGTGAGCACATTCAGCCCCTCCGAGAAGCATATATCCGCCTTTTCTATTACGGCGATATTTTCAATATGCAGCTCTTTCAGCATAGTCTTTCGACCTCTTAAAAAATCTGTTCTATCCTATGGTAAAGATCCATGGCGGCGGCATTGTCCCGCAGGGCGAGAAAGGCCGTGTCGTCACCGGCGAGAGTTCCCACCAGACCGTTTATGTTCATGCTGTCAAAAGCGGAGCAGGCGGCCGAGGCAAGCCCCGGCAGAGTCTTGATGATAAGGAGATTCTGGGCGTAATCATAAGAGATCACACACTCTCTCAGTATCTTTTTGAGGCGCTGCTCGTAATCGTCGCTGTTGTTCTTTGCAGGCTCTACATAGCGATAGTTTCCGTTTGGCCCCAGCTCCTTCACGAGTCGCATATCCCGCAGATCTCTTGAAAGAGTGGCCTGTGTGCTCTTTACTCCTCGCTCGCTCAATGCCTTGAGGAGCTGTCCCTGCGTTTCAATATCCTGCTCAGCAATGATTTGGGAAATCATGCTCTGTCTATCAGGCTTCACGCTCTCCCTCCCTTAACTCAATTTATCGTAAGCCGCTTCAAAAAAGCTTTTTAGCTCAAGATCCACCATCAGCGTCTCATGCTCGGCTCGGCTGACCTCCAGCACATCGCCGCCGGAAAGATCCGCCGCCCACTTCCCGTCAACGGAGAGATATGCCCTTCGGCCGCGCAGATGCCCGGCAGTGACCTTTACGACCCTGTTTCCACTGAGGACAAAGCTTCTCGCGCCGATAGCGTGGGGGCAGATGGGGCTGATGATAATATTCTGGGCATCAGGCTCCACAATCGGGCCGCCTGCTGACATTGAATAGCCCGTTGAGCCGGTAGGCGTGGCGAGAATGATACCGTCGCCCGAAAAGCTGGTGATCTTTCCGCTTTCGCAGGCAGCGCTGAGGCGGATACAATCGCCATAGCCGTGGATGACCGCATCATTAAGGGCAAAATGACTGCAAACAGTCACCCCGTCCCGGATAAGGCGGACTTTGAGCATCATTCTGCGGCTGACGGCATACCCACCGTGAGCCACCTTCTTGAGCAGGTCTATCCGCTCCGGCTCGAGGGTGGACATAAAGCCCTTTGTACCCAGATTCAGGCCGAGGATAGGCATGGGCTGATGGTGCAGGCGTCGGGCAACCTCAAGGATAGTGCCGTCCCCGCCGATAACGAGCACCATATCGCAGCGCGCAGCCTCGTCCTCCAGCACCCGCTCATCAATATCCATTGGGATAACACCCGACTCTCCCTCGCTGAAAACCGGGCATATTACGGTATTGACGCCTTCTGCTTCCAGCAGAGCCGCCGCTTTCTTTGTTATTTCCAGTCCCGTATCTCTAAAGGGGTTGGGGCAAATTGCGATCATATTCAGCCGCCTTTCAGCGCTTCATGGGAGGCGGTGACCACCGCCTCCGGGTCAATTTCCGACCCGGGAAAATCCCCGTTCTTCATATAACAAATGTATTCTATATTCCCCTCAGGGCCTTTTATGGGAGAATAATCCAGCCCCATAACGCTAAGCCCCACTTCTCCGGCAAAGCCAAGGACAGAGTTAATGACCGACAAATGGACGGCCGGATCCCGCACAACGCCCTTTTTGCCAACTTCTTCCCTGCCGGCCTCAAACTGAGGCTTAATAAGACATACGATATCCGCGTCGCTTTTGAGCCGGCCAATGACCGCCGGGAGAACCAGCTTCACAGAAATGAAGGACACATCCATTACAGCCATGTCGCAAAGCTCCGGGATCTGTTCATCGGTAATATAACGCAGGTTCGTACGCTCAAGGTTTATAACTCTCTCGTCATTTCTCAGCTTCCACGCGAGCTGGCCGTAGCCCACATCAACAGCGTAGACCTTAGCAGCGCCATGCTGCAAAAGCACATCGGTAAACCCACCTGTGGACGCGCCGCAGTCGATGCAGGTTTTGCCCGCGGGCTCCACCGGAAAGACCTTCAGCGCTTTATCAAGCTTATAGCCTCCCCGGCTGACAAAGGGCAGGGCCCCGCCATGGACTTCTATCTTCGCGTCGGGAGCAATGGGCGTCCCCGGCTTATCCGAGCGCTGGCCGTTAACGAAAACATTGCCGCTCATGATAAGCGCCTTCGCCCGCTCCCGGCTCTCGGCATAGCCCTGTTCAAATACAAGCTGGTCAAGCCTTTGCCTCTTCATGTTCTCTCCTGATAATTTTCTCAGCCGCAGACACTATCGCGGCAGCGTCTATGCCCATGTCCCGCATCAGCGCGGCTCTCCCGCCCTGAGCGACAATGCCTTCACCGAGGTTGAGCAAAGCTGTCCTGGGCGCAACGCCCCGGCTCGCGGCGGCGGCAAGGATGATCCTCCCCGCGCATCCCACCTCACACACTTCCTCAGCGACAACAAGTCTTCCTGTCTTTTTAAGGGAGGCGAGGGTCAGCTCAAAGCTGTTGGGACGTAGCCTGCCGAGCTTTATAACTTCCGCGCTGACGCCCTTTTCCTCAAGCAGCGCCGCTGCGGTTACTGCCTCATTTATCATTGTGCCGTATGTAACGATAGTTACATCGGTGCCTTTTTTTATTATGCACTCCTCATCGGTACACGAACCCTTATACTCCCCCTCGCCGCCTCTGGGATAGCGGACGGCAACGGGGCCATCAGTCTCATATAGGGCCTTTTGGAGCATATCCTCCAGTTCTCTGAAGCTTGCCGGGCAGTAGATACTCATATTGGGCACAGATGTGAGGTAGGCCACATCAAAAATGCCGTGATGCGTCTCCCCGTCACTGCCAACGATACCCGCTCTGTCTATGCAGAACACCGCGTGGAGCTTTTGCAGGGACACATCATGGATAAGCATATCATAGCCTCGCTGGAGGAAACTCGAATATACTGCGAAAACGGGCAGTGCTCCCTGCTTTGCCATACCTGCGGCAAGAGCCACCGAATGCCCTTCAGCAATGCCCGCATCAACAAAGCGGTCTGGGAAAGCCTTTGCAAACTGCTCAAGCCCCGTGCCTGAGCACATGGCAGCTGTAATGGCACAGATGCGCCCGTCCTTTTCGGCAAGACGGCAGAGGGTCTGGCCGAACCTGTCGGAAAAGCTCTCGCTCCCGGGGTCTATCTCCCCTGTGACGGGGTCAAAGCTGCCAACGCCGTGGTAACGCTCAGGGTGCTCCTCCGCATAGGCGCAGCCCTTGCCTTTTTTTGTCAGCACATGGACGATGACAGGCTCCCGCATCTCCTTTGCCCAGCGGATAACCGTCTCCAGCTTTTCCACATCATGCCCGTCCACCGGGCCCATATAGTTGAGGCCCATGGCGCTGAACATATTTCCGGGCAGCAGCCGGGATTTGAACCATTCTTTTATCCTGTGGTTAAAGGCATAAAGCCTGGGCACGGCACTGAACACAGAGCGGTACCAGCGCTTAAAGCTGATATAGCTTGAGCGCACACGGAGCTTCTGCAAAACCTGTGCCGTTCCGCCCACGTTCACATCAATAGACATATGGTTATCATTCAATATAACAACCATAGGCTCTGCACTTGCCGCGGCCGCGGCAAGCCCCTCGTACGAAAGCCCACCGGTCAAAGCCCCGTCACCTATGAGAGCGACAACATCGTAATCCCCACCGGCCAAAGTTCTGGCCTTGGCCATACCCAGCGCAACGGACACAGAGTTGGACGCGTGCCCGGCGATGAATGCGTCATCATCGCTCTCCCTGGGCTTCGGGAAGCCTGAAATGCCCTCATAGCAGCGGAGCGTAGAGAATTTATCCCTCCGCCCAGTGATGAGCTTATGGCTGTAACACTGGTGTCCCACATCGAACACCAGCCTGTCCTTCGCCGTGTCATACACTCTGTGCAGGGCGACTGTAAGCTCCACCGTGCCAAGGTTGGAGGCCAGATGTCCCCCGGTTTTGGACACAGTGTCAATAATAGTCTCCCGCAGCTCCGCGCAAAGCTTGTCTATCTCGTCAGTATTGAGTTTTTTTACATCATTTGAACAGTTTATCTTCTCTAATATGCTCAAAATAGCCCCGTTCTGACCGCGAATATAGTTTACATAATTCTATTTGCAAGAGAGTCAGCCAAAGTGCAGAGGAAGTCTGTATCCTCAAAGGCTCCCTTCAAAGCGGTCTTGGCGTACTGGGTGAGACGCCGGATCATATCCGCGCACTTGTCCTTACCCAGAAGCGCCATATAAGTATTTTTATTTTCCTGTTTATCCGAGCCCACAGGCTTGCCCAGCACCTCATTTGTGCTGAGAACGTCCAGCATGTCGTCCCTGATCTGGAACGCCGCGCCGATAGCCGCGCCGTACTGCATGGCGGCCTCCATCATGGCCTCATTTCCGCCGCCGGCAGCAACGCCCATGCGGCAGGCGGCAGTGAGCAGCGCCCCGGTCTTACGGCTGTTTATTTCGTTGAGCTCATCCTCGGTGAGCTTTTTCCCCTCGCCAAGCATGTCAAGATATTGGCCGCCGCACATCCCGTCAAGCCCTACTCCGTCCGCCAGGCACTCGGCGCAGAGCGCTCTGCGCCCCGCTGGGAGCTTGCTGCGCAGAATGGTGCCGAAGGCCTCCGCCTGCAAAGCATCTCCCGCCAGAGTCGCGGTGCACTCGCCGTAGACCACATGGTTCGTAGGCTTTCCCCTGCGCAGCTCGTCATTGTCCATGCAGGGCAGATCATCATGAATAAGGCTGTATGTGTGCAGCATTTCAATGGCGCAGGCGGCGGGCAGCGCCGCCTCCACATCGCCGCCGCTGATCCGGCAAAACTCGAGCACCAGCATTGGGCGGATACGCTTGCCTCCGGCAAGGAGGCTGTATCTCATAGAGTCGGCCAGACCCTTGATGGGATAGTCCTCATCGGTCTTGAAATAAGCATCGAGCGCCGCGTCTATTTTGGCTTTGTATTCTCTATCAGTCATACTAATCTCCATTCTGCTGCATATTGGCAGCACAAATTGAAACGAAAACCTCCATGTGCGGCCGAATGGAGATTATTTGGCATGTGCCGCGGTTGCCGCTTCAGCGGCGAGTGGCACGCCATTTTAAATAAATAGTGTGATTTTTCACACTAATTCTCGTCCTCAAAGGGCAGCTCAACAGGCTGTCTGTCCTCACCCTTTTTAAGCTTCACGACCTTCTGCTCGGCCTCGTCAAGCATGGTGCTGCAATCTTTAAGCAGGCCGGAACCCTCCTCAAAAAGCTTAAGCGACTCGCTCAGGGGCAGATCGCCCTTTTCCAGATGGCGCACTATCTCATCAAGCCTGCCAAGGGCCTCTTCAAAGCTCAGTTTCTTATCAGCCATTGTCATTCTCCCTCACATCTATGCTTTCAACGGTACAGCCCGCGTTTCCGTCAGCGAAGCGGACGCATAGCTTATCGCCTGTTTTAAGCTCGCCCACGCTTTTAACGCTGCTGCCGTCGGTCTTTATGGCGGCGGCATAGCCCCGGCTTAAAACGCGCAGAGGGCTCATGGCATCAAGAGCGGCGGCAGAACCGATAAAGGCCTGCTTTTTTGCGGCAAGCCCCCGCTCTGCGGCGGCTATGAGCCTGTCCCGGCGGCGGTCAAGCTCCATGCGGCGCTCATCTATATAGACCCCGGGATCTGTAAGCGTCCTCTTTTGGCTCAGAGCGTCCACTCGCTCACGCAAAAGCTTTATGCGCCGTGTCATGACCTGATCCATGCGCACTTCGTTGCTTCTCAGGATCTCCTCCATCTCACGCCAGTCCGGCACGGCTATCTCAGCCGCGTTGGAGGGCGTGGACGCCCGCCTGTCGGCCACATAGTCTGATATAGTCACATCGGGCTCATGGCCCACAGCGGATATGACCGGGATCTTCGATGCATATATCGCCCGGGCGACCCGCTCGTCATTAAATGCCCACAAGTCCTCAATGGAACCACCGCCGCGGCCTGTTATAATAACGTCCGCCACGTTGAATTCATTGGCATATCTTATTGCCCCGGCTATCTCCGCCGGAGCCTCCGTCCCCTGTACACGCACCGGCAGCAGCAGCACCCGGCTCATCGGCCAGCGGCGGCCAAGAATACGTATCATATCGTGCACCGCCGCTCCGGCGGAGGAGGTGACGATTGCGATGCGCTCAGGAAAGCGGGGCAGCGGCTTTTTATGGTCCACATCGAACAGGCCCTCAGCCTGGAGCTTTGCTTTAAGCTGCTCAAAAGCTACCTGCAGGTCCCCCGCGCCCTCCGGCATCAGCCCGGTGCAGTAGAGCTGATATGCCCCGTCTCTTGGAAAAACGGAAATGCGCCCGGAGGCTGTAACGCTCATGCCGTTTTCCGGGCGAAAGCGCAGCTTGTCCGCGCTGCTTCTGAACATCACGCAGCGCAAACTGCTCTCGCTGTCCTTCAGGGTGAAATAGTGGTGCCCCGAGGGATAGATCTTATAGTTTGAAAGCTCGCCCCGGACAGCGACTCTGCCCAGAATCGGCTCATCGTCGATAAGAGCCTTTATGATGCCGTTAAGCTCGCTGACGCTGAGGACATTCACACCGGCGCTCATTGCTCCGCGCTCTCCTCAGTGTATGCAGGCTCGCCCCGCATAAATCCGCCCAGGACGCCATTCACAAAAGAGACCGTATCAGCGTCATCATAGTTCTTGTCCAGCTCTACGGCTTCGTTGATGGCGGCAGAATTGGGTATATCAGGCATGAATATGATCTCGCACAGGGCACAGCGCAGCACCGCAAGGGCCGTTTTGGAAATGCGCTCGACCCGCCAGCCGCTGGCATAGCGCTCAATAAAACCGTCTATCTCGCTGCGGTTTTCCGCCATGAGCGTGGTGAGGCGCGCTATATATTCCATCTGCTTTTTATCGGGCCGCTCCGAAAAAATGGAGTTTTCCTCCGCCAGGGTCGCGTAATGATCCTTCTGGAAAAACTCCTCCATAATTTCCGCAGGCTCCCTGCCGCAGGCAGCGGCGGCAAAGCCAAGCTGAATGGCGATCTCTCTTGCCACAGTCCTTGTCATATTTCTCTCCGTTCAGCCCAGGTAAATGAATGATTCAGCATTTACCAAAGCGGGCGTTTTATTTTTCAAAAGCAATGCCCGACACATGGACATTGACCTCGGCCTGTTCCATGCCGGTGGTGGACAGCACGATGTTGTGCAGGCTCTCCTGCACAGTCTTTGCGACATTGACCACATTGCAGCCGTATTTTACTGTGATGATAACATCTATTATCATCTTTCCTTCCACGAACTGAACCTTAATGCCCCGGCCAGAGTTTTTAAAGCCGATAAGCTCCGCGAGTTCACCCCCGGCAGTCGCGGCAAGGCCGGCGACACCATCCACCTCAGACACGGCTGTTTTTACGATGCCGGTTATCACTTCTTCGGAAATATTGATGCTGCCGTTTTCTTCCCGGCAGGTAATATAAGTCTCACCCATGGTATACCCTCCTAATAGTATTCAAGGTATTGTACCACAGGAATGTGAAAAAATAAAGCACAATAAATAAAAAGCGGGGACAAATTTGCTTTTTTCCACCCATTGGCGCAGCCTGCGGTTTTCCTGAGGACATAAAAAGCGGCCTCACAAAGTGGGGCCGCTTAGACTTTAGAAAAGAAAACAATTCTGATCAAACTATATTGATAACACCAAAGGTCAGCGCAGTCATTATTCCCGCCGCAATGAGCACACCGAGGAATATACTTGGCACGGAATTTTTAAGCCGCATATCCAGCAGGGCCGCAACAAGGGAGCCTGTCCACGCACCGGTGCCGGGAAGCGGTATAGCCACAAGGATAATAAGTCCCAGCGGGCCATATTTTTTTACCGTCTCTCCCTTGAGGTGGGCCTTGGTCTCAAGCTTGGTGATGAACCCGTCAAAGGCTGACCAATGCCGTCTTATCCAAGCAAAGACCTGCTTTATAAAAACGATGATGAAGGGCACCGGAAGCATATTGCCCAGCACCGCAGCCGCCAGCGCCAAGGGATAATCCAGCCCCAGCGCTATGCCGTAAGGCAGACCCAAACGCAGCTCGACCACTGGCGCCATTGATATGAAAAATGTACTTATAAATTTGCCAAGAGCTGTCCCGGTGAGCCATGAGATCATAAGCTGTCTCCCATCATTTTAATACAGACAGCGGTATTATATCTCCCGCGAGAGTATATTTCAACAGGTATTATATTAAGAATTCTTACTTTTTTGTTGAGAAATCTCTCAAAGCACATAGTATTCCGCTGTGCCGCTGCCGGAAAAAGCCCGCCGGACACGTCCAAGCTTTTCCAAGTACACCAGATGCGAGAGCGCTTCACCGTAGGCATACCACTTTTGGTCAACAGGAAAATCATCCCAGCTCTTTGCGACGATCGACCAAGTCATATGCTGCGCTGTGCCGTATGCGCTGATACCCGGGTGGGCACGGACAATATTCTCCGCCTCCTTAAGCCTGTCCATATGGTGCTGATAGAGCTCATGAACGCGCCCGGAAAAATCCCCGCCTATCTGCCTGTGGCCGGGCAAAGCGATCTTCACCGGGATATGCGCCACCTTTTCGAGGCTCTGCATATAATTTCCAAGACTGTCCATACCCTCGGGAGCAACATTTATATTTGGCGTGATATCAAAGAGCACATGATCACCGGTGAACATGAGCTGCTTATCCTCGTCATAAAGGCACATATGCCCGAGAGAATGCCCCGGGGTCATGACGCATCGGAGCTTATATCCGCCGTAACTTAGCACTTCCCCGTCCCTCAGATCCGTAGCAGCAAAATCGTCCGATACCATCCACTCTTTCTTGCTGCGGTAACGCATGGCGTCCGTAACCTCTGTGGGAACTCCCTCCCGGCTCATACGGTCAAGATGAGCGCTGTCTGTGGCACGGAAGATATGCTTGTGGTCAACCTCCCCTATCAGCAGCTCATAGCCCTGTTCTTTAAGCCAGGAGGCGTTTCCCGTGTGGTCGGCGTGACCGTGTGTGAAGAACACATCGGTATTCCCCGGCGTAAGGCCAAAAGCCTCCATTCCCTTTTTCAAATCGCTGCGGCAGCGGGGGCAGTTAAAGCCCACATCTATCAGCAGATTTTTGCTGTCTCCGCCGCCCTTTATAACATAGCTGTTCAAGACCTTCAGGGGGTTATGGGGCAGATTTATGGGGAAGGTATATATATTCTCTGCAACTTCTCTGATCATTTTGCTCCCTTAATTTTATGAAAAGCCTTTTTTATTTCACAAAGTCGTTGACAAGCCCCGCTATCATGCGCACATCGCTCTCGCTCAGATACATATGCAGCGGCATTGTAATGATGTGCTTTGTGACCTCATGCGCCACCGGGCAGGTTCCCTGAGCGTAGGTGTACATGGAGAACTCGGTATTATCCCTGTAATGTACTCCGCAATAGACGTCATGCTTTGCCAGCTCAGCCAGCAGCGCCTCACGATCAGGCACCACGATCTCATAAATATGGTAAGCGCACTCGTCCTTGTACGGCGCACCGATGACGCGGATATTGGGGTTGCCTGCAAAAGCCTCGTCATAGATGGCGCACAGCTTCCTGCGGTACGCGTTTTCCTCGTCCAGATAGGGCAGCTGCGCCAGCGCGATAGAGGCCATGATAGCGTTGCCATTGTATTTGTATCCCAGATAGTCAACGCCGTAGTTCCACTTATAGGTACCCTCGCTGCTGGTGCGGGAATAAGTGTCCTTATTTATGCCCATCCAGGAAACCATGCGGCACTCGGCGTCCAGAGCATCATCGGCAAAGCAGATCATGCCGCTGTCACCGGTGGGGAGGTTCTTAACGGCCTGATAGGAATAAACCGCGACATCCACGCCGTCCCATGTTCCGGGGAAAACACCGTTGACGCGGGTTCCGGCCATATGCGCAGCGTCAAGTATCAGGCGCAGCCCGTGCTTTTTGCAGATCTCGATGATCTTATCCAGCTGGCCGACACGGCCGCCGTAGCCCACGAAGGCAACCGCACGTGTCCTTGCGTTGATTTTGCGCTCTACATCTGCCGGGTCAATGCACAGATACTCGTCCACATCCGCAAAGCAGGGCTTCATATTTTCATACATGATAGCATGGTTGGTGGAAACAAAGGTGATCGGTGAGGATATGATCTCATCGCCGTCCTGCCAGCCATAGCGCCTCTTCAGAATATTCACAGCCAAATGCAGACCGGAGGTGTTGGAATTCAGGTAGCAGGCATTCTTATGCCCGGTATATTCCTTCCACTTGGCCTCAAACTCTGCCGTCTTAAAGCCGGAACCTGTCCAACCCTTTTCCAGGCATTCCCGGATCTGGGCCAAGCACTCATCGACATGAAACTTAGGCTTCAATACTTGAATTGTTGACATTGCTAAACAGTCCTTTCTACTTAATTCCATTTGAATAAGTTTTCTGCCATTATTATCAGAAATCTCACCATATTGGCGAAACCCCGAATGCAAATATGTATGAACCGCCGGAGCGTTATCGGCATAAACCTCCAGCACCACGCGCTGTATATCCAACATTGAAAATGCGATCCTGCACGCGCAGACAGTCGTGTCGGCTCCAAGGCCGCTCTCGTTTACAAGAGTCTTATCGATCAGAAGCCTGCCGAACTCTGCCTGACCTCCCGAGACATCAACATCATAAATGCTCACCGCGCCGATCCATTTGCCCGTGCGGACATGAAAAACGGCAAACATATAATCATTTGGCTTTTTAAGATAGCTCTGAAACCATTTTTCCTGCGCCTCGGCGCTGATCTCACCGGAGTTTACAAAGCAATCGCGCCGTGCATTTCTTAAAACGCGCATCTGCTCTGCAGTTTCCGCCGTCAGGGGGCGCAGCTCCACACGGCGGTAGCGCATTGAATACCCGTGCTTCACTTTCAGTCCTCCGTTTTCTGCTCCATGCCATAGTCAGGCGCCTTTTGCAGGGACATCAGAAACTTTGTTCCCCACCAGATCACAAGCATGGCAACGATCCGCGAAAGGGAAAGCTCCACCGTAGAATTGCTGAACACAAAACTGATGTCCTCAAGCTCAACGCCGACATTCTCTCCGAGGTTCACACAGACCGCAGAGATATTTCGCTCCAGCTGAAAGCTGTCGTCACCTGTCATATTTGATGTGACCAGCAAATTTTCCGCAGAAAAGTACTCCCCTCCTTTGGCGAGGAAAAGCTTATAACTGCCCGGTTGGGGCTGAGCGGTCATATGAACCGTGAGCGTATCCGCATTGACGGAGATGTTTTCAATATAGATCGACGCGTCCGTCTGGCTCAATCTCCCGTTATTGGATTCTTCCCAATTGACGAAGGTCAACTCATCGGCCGTAAATTCAACCGGTTCTTCGTTTTTTATCATGCTGAGCAGGGGCGCAAAGTTGAAAACAAGCACCTCGATCAAGACCGAGATCAGAATCGGCAGCACTATTTTTTTGAAAATTTTCAATAATTTTCCCTTCCCACTTTAATCCTTTTTGATCCCTCAGCTCATCTGCAATCGGCAAACAGGACGTCCTTTGTCATCGGGCTCAGGCCCAGCTTGTTCAACACCTTGTAAATGAAGCTGCGCCTCGTGGCATCTTCAAAAACACCGACCAGAGCTGATCCCGGGGAATAATCAAAGTCAAGCCGGACCGTGAACAGCTGACCGGCGGAGTTTTCAATGGGCTGGAACTCCATATACGTCCAGTTGTCGTGGACATATCTCTCCATATCCACTACACACTCACGCAGCTTTATCCCTTCGCTGAAGATGCTGACCGTGATTTTGCCGCTGGCTTCGCCGAAGGACGCAAAGCAGATTCCCAATTTGGAAAACTCCGCGGCGCGGCAGCTTATCCTGTATTTCTTCGTCTTTGCGATACCGCCTGTAAAGGAAAGCGGCACCTCAGCCAAAGAACGGCGGCTGTCAAGCCCGATCTCTAATGCTTCATCAACGCAGCTTTTGGGGAAGCCATATCTGCATATGGCTCTCATCATTTCCTTTGCGCCCGCTTCCGGTGAATATTTATGGATCACATCTTCAAGCGCATTATTAGAAATGAATTTCCGCAGGCTTTCATCTTCGATCAGTCTGCACATAGCCTCATACCACGCGTCTGCTGAATTTTCAGTCAAAAGGCCGTTCCATTCATGCTTAACGCAGTAATAAGCGTCAACGTCGCTGTAAATACCCGCTATGCCAAAGCTGCTGTATTCACGATATTTATTGTTTGTTTTTGCAGAGTTAAAAAGAGTTTGCTTCAAAGGCGCTAAGGCAATATCCCACTTTCTTTGTGCAAGAAAAACCCTGAAATCATCATAATCCGATATAAACTCAAAATGCTCAACATTGGGAAGATCCTTCAGGGATTCGGGTATATATCCTATAAATTCAAAACGCACGGAATCCCCGTATTTTGAGATGACACGCTCAATTGCCGGGGCGACAACTTCAAAATCACCGTCGCGGAGCAGGGTTCCCATGAAGCCGATCACGGTTTTTCCGTCCGTACGCTCTGCGTTCTCGATCAGCTTTCTGTTATCCGGCTGCACGTTGCTCAGTCTTGCGATTTTATTTGTTAACTTCCGGCCAAAATGATACAGCCCACCGCTGTAAACAAAAACAGCGGTACTGTCACGGAACATACGCTCATACTGTTCATTTTGCCATTCCTCGTGTATCGCAACCCCATTCTCAAACCTGAGGCCACAGTAATTATCGTCGATCAGCCAAATAAACGGTTTTTTCCTGTGAATCGTTTTCTTCAGTATGGAATATACGAAATCATCATAAAACCTGACGCAAAGCACCGCGTCGTATTCAGACAGCATGTCATCTGAATACATAATTGGCTGTATGGCGTCATAATCCAGAACCTTGTATTCTTTTAATATATCGAAATAAATTTTCACGCACAAAATATACGTTGGCATAGCCGCATCCGGATAGATGACCAAAATCTTTTTGTGCGGAAATTTATTGATGCTTTCTCCGACTATACTTTCATACAAGCCATTGAAGAAAACTGCGTTCTTTTCAAGGTGAACAGGCGTGGACAAAACACTGTCAAAAAGATCTGAAAATTTGGAAACATATTGTTTTGCTGAAAATGTTGATTCAACAATTATCCGGGATTGCGCAGACATCTCTCTGAACTTATCTGGATTCTGCAGCAGCCACACCATTTTTTCAGCCATTTCCTCCGGCGTTTCACACAGGAAACCGTTTTCCCCATCGGAAACCAGCTGCGCCGTGCCCTCATTCAAAGTGCATAGCACGGGCATTCCACTTGACATTGCCTCCAAAACCGAAAGAGGGAGATTCTCAGTAATTGAGCTGTTGATATACAGGTTAAATGAACCAAGGTATTCGCTGATATCATCTCTATATGATTCCATGGAAACATTATCTTCCAGTGAATATGAATTTATCAACTTTTTCAAATAATCACAGTATCCCTTTTCACCCGGCCCGGTCATGGTGAAATGAATATGTGACAGCATCTCCGGGTTTTTCTCTTTAAGATATGCCAAGGCTCTGATCACGAAATCCTGCTGCTTATTCTGATTAAAATGGCCAACGCATATCATGTTAAGCTTCAGATCATCTTCTATTTCCCTTTGTTTGTATGCGAATTTTTCGGTATCCACTCCGTTATAAATATAACAGGAGTTGTCAATATACCTGCTGAAAGCATCATGCAATAATTTGGAGCAGCACACCACTTTCTCAGACATTTTCCCCATCAATGTATACAGAAAATCCCTGCTCTCATTTTGCATACTGGTATAAATGTTCGGCACAAACTGCGCATGCCAGAAATAAATATGGGGAACACCGCAAATCGCCGCCGCGAACGCGCCGTCCATCGCAACGCTTGTATTTGTGACCACCAGGTCTATTCTATTATCTTCAATAATATGTACTAAGGGATCTACCCTATCCCTTAGAGTGGGCAAAACCTGCAATATATCTGAACCTGAAAAGCCTATCGGGAACCACCAGATAAGCGGCAATTCGTAGCAAAGGATACCCTCTTCTTCAAATTTTTCTTTTAACAACGCATTTTCTGGAAAGACGACAACTGGAGAAAATCTATTTCTGTCAAGCCCTAAAACCAATTCTTCTAAGCATACATCGATCCCGGCATGCCCTCCAGTGGGAGATACAAATAAAATTCTCTTCATCCTAAGCCCAATTCTCCTTAATTTTTTATTGCAGCTGGTTATCTAAATATCTCCTTGTCACCTCTTCAGGTGCTCCATCCATTATAACATTCCCGCGCTCAAGCCAGATACAGCGGTTGCACATTTCAACAGCCTGCTGCATACTGTGCGTTACATAGATCATGATTTTTGCGGTGTTGACCAATTCGTGCAGCCTTTGTGTCGCTTTGCTGATAAACTCCGCGTCTCCCGCCGCAACGACCTCATCAAGCAGCAGAATATCCGGTTCAATAGACGTTGACACAGAAAACGCCAAGCGTGCAAACATACCGGAGGAATAGTATTTGACCGGCATATTCAGAAATTCACCAAGCCCTGAAAACTCGGCGATCTCACGCATCTTGGCGCGGATCGTGTTCGGGGTCTCGCCAAGCATAAGGCCCCGCAGATATATATTATCCCAGCCGTTGGACTCCATTTCAAAGCCCGTCGCCAGCTCAAACATGCTGGAAATGCGCCCGTTAACTGTGGCTTCGCCTGAGGTAGGCGGATAAATGCCGGCTATCATTTTCAAAAGGCTGGATTTCCCGGCGCCATTGTGCCCAATTATGGCGACCCGGTCACCGTCATGAAAAGAGATGTTCAAATCACGCAGCGCGTGAACGCTGCCGTCCGTTCCATAGTTGTTGAAACGGTTGCTTCCGGGGATCAGGACATCCTTGATACGCTTATCTCTCCATACCTTAAAGACCAGATCAACATGGTCAAGTATGATCTCACTCATAGCAGATAATTTACAGCTTGAAAGCTATTCCTTTCTTGTTCTTCATGACCAGATAAACACCGAGGCAGAACACTATCACCGTCAGAGCAACGGCAACAGCATACACGCTCCAATGGGGGATGACCTCGCCCTGGAGCGGGACTTTAACGATCTCAAGAATGTAATAGAAGGGGTTGACCAGATATACGCCCGCAAAGCCGCGGGAGGCCAGCATTTCCGGTGAAAAAATTATAGGAGTTGCATAGAACAGGCCCTGAAAGACAAGGCTCTGCATCATTTGATAGTCACGGACATTCAGATTTATGGAGGCTGAGATATTCGCAAGACCCCAGCAGAAGAAGAACATAATGATAAGGCCCGGGATCGTCATCAGCATGATAGGGCCGATCTTTCCCGGCTGGAGCACAAGATATATCCCTATGAATGCCAGAAGAGCATATAAAAGATTGATGAAATTCAGCATCATCACTCTCAGCGGGAATATCTGCGCGTTGACATTTGTCTGCTTGAGATAGCCCTCGGCGCCGATAAAGGCCATGGTCGCTCCGTCAGCGGTACCGCTGATGAACAGCCATGGGTTCAAACCTGAAAAAATCAGCGGCACAAACACTCTCGGGTCAGAACCGAAAATGATCGAATACACTCCGCCGATTATAACTGACAGCGCCGTCGGCATTAAAATCGCCCAGAGAACGCCAAGCTTTGACTTGCGGTATTTCATTTGCAGGTCTTTATTTACAAAGCCCCAAAGGATAAACCTGTCACGCCATATTCCCTTGAAAAAATCAACAAACAAATTTATTCGTCCTTCCTGCGTCTGAAATATTTCCAGATTTTACGGATCGCCTTGAACGCCAGCACGCCGATGGCCGCCAGCCCGTAACGCTGGAAATTATAGCGCACCCGTTCGTAATAAAGCGAAAATAAAGGCATAAACAGCGGCCAGTGCACTTTACCCTCCGGAGCCTTATAGCTTACCAGCTCCGGTATACTGCTATACAGCAGCTCCCCTATGGCTTGCGCTGAAAAATCACTCCGCAGCTGTTCCGCCGCCTGTTCAGCGCATTGCTCAAGACGCTGCCTGTCAGATGCCGCTTCAAGGATCGCGTCATACCAGGCGTCCGGCGTAGTATCACAGAGAAAGCCGTTGACCTGATCCCGCACGACCAACGTGTACGGCGGCTGGTCTGCATATATTCCGACTATGCCCATGGAGGCATACTCAATAAACTTGTTATAATACTTGCAGCGGTAGAAAAATCCCTCTTTTATCGGGGCAAGGCCAAGACAGAATTGACCGTTTCGAACAAACGCCCTGTATTTTTCGTAAGAGTCCATAAACGGTAAATGCCGGACGTTATCCAAAGTTCCCAGTCCCGGGTTCACACCGATAAAAGTAAATTGAAACCTGCCCGGGTAGTCCTCGCTGATGCGCCTGACTGCCGGTGACAGCTGCTCGCGAACCATTCGCTCATGATCTGTCGACCCGGCATAAAGCACATCGACGCGCTCTTCGCAAAACTTTTCAGTTGAAAAATCCACTACCTGCGCCGGGACACGGCCAACAACCGTTCTTTCGCACCAAACCTTATATTTCTCCGCGATTTGGGCATTGACCGTCCACAGGACATCACAATGCCGCAAAGTCTCCTCAATATGCTTTTTCGCGCCCAGCTTTATGGCAAAGTCCGCAGACGGGATCTCAGGCGGCATATCCGCCAGATCATCGTCCAGAAAATAGATACAAAAACGCCCCGAGGCCTTCGCGACCTTGACAAGCTTTTCGCTCGTGGCTCCGATCCCGCGCACGGAAATAAAAATATCGCACCATTCAATGTCTTTTTTCCGGATCCTGTCCGTTTCGCGAAATTGGACATCGCACCCGCCCCGGCTTACCCAAAACCGCAGCGGATCAAGCACACCGACCCGGACAGAGGCTATCAGCTCCGGGCACTCAACCAGAATATTCGTCATTATTCAGTACCGCAACGTTCCATACAGTAGTTGTATTTTCCCAAGACATACAAGACCCTGAACAGCGCAGAGTCCAGGGACGACTGCCTGTATACCTTACAAGTCAGCGCATATCCAATTCTTTTGAAGCAGGAGCTCATGGCGGCAAAATATCGCCGCGTCTCAGCGCGGTATTCCTCCGGCATGTCTGCTTCATACCGGAGGAAAAAATCTGCCAGCTGGACGGATATGGCGTTAGCCTTTTGGCTTTTCAGATTGCGGAATCTCTGTCTTGTTTTCTTCAAAAACGAAGTGTTATAACCCACGCAGTTTCCGCTGTGCTGGCGGTGCCGCACCGTAAATTCCCCGGCAAAGCAGATTTTGCCGACAGTAGCCGCCGCCAAATAGAACCACCAGTCAACCGCATGGATCTCAGCGGCGCCATGCCGGAGAATCACATCACGAAGACTGCGGTTCATCACCTGTGTATGCCCGGGCAGGACATTCTGCACCACCGCGTTGTAATACCCGACGCCCTTGTTAGGGTGCAGAGTGCTGCCCATGGGATTCAGGTTCTCGTCAACAATTTGGGAAAGTGAGGCAAAGAGCACCGGGATATCCCCGTCACCCTGTGTTTTGGCAATGCCCGCTATTGATTTTTCCAGCTTGTCGGGAAGCCAGACATCATCCTGATCGCTGAGCGCAAAATATTCACACTCGCTGTCGCTGTTCTCCAGCAGCCACCAATAGCTGGCATTGACACCGCAGTTTTCCCCATAACATACAGTAAACCCGTCTTTTTGCTCATATTCCCGCAGTATCTCCCTCGTGCCGTCCGTTGAGCCGTCGTCACGGATCAAAACCGAACACATGGAAAAATTTTTCTGGGAAATATAACTGTCCAGCTGTTCTCTGAGGTACTTTTCCCCATTATATGTGGACAGAAGAATCTGGAGGACAGGCTTATCTGTTTTTGTACATCCGCTCATAATAGTTTTGATATTCTCCACTTATGATCTCTTCCCACCAGCTCCGGTTCTCCAGATACCACCGGATGGTCTTCTGTATGCCGTTTTCAAATTTGGTCTCCGGCAGCCAGCCCAGCTCCGAGTGGATAAAGCTGGGGTCGATAGCATAACGCATATCGTGGCCCTTGCGGTCAGTCACATATGTGATAAGGCTCTCAGGCTTATCCAGTGCGCCGCAGATGAGCTTTACAATGTCAATATTGCGCATCTCGTTGTGCCCGCCGATGTTGTACACCTGACCGACCTTTCCCTTTTGCAGGATAAGGTCTATGGCAGCGCAGTGATCCTCCACATACAGCCAGTCGCGGACGTTAAGCCCCTCGCCATATACAGGCAGAGCCTTGTCCGCCAGAGCGTTGGCTATCATCAGCGGGATCAGCTTCTCCGGGAACTGATATGGGCCATAGTTATTGGAGCATCTGGAAATGGTGATGGGCAGGCCATAGGTACGCTGATAGGCGTTGCACAACAGATCAGCCGACGCCTTGGAGGCTGAATAAGGGCTGGAGGTGTGCAGCGGAGTCTTTTCTGTAAAGAACAGATCCGGTCTGTCAAGCGGCAGGTCACCATACACCTCGTCGGTGGATACCTGGTGATACCGCTCCACACCGAACTTCCGGCAGGCGTCAAGCAAGACCTGCGTTCCCATAACATTGGTCATCAGGAAGATGCCCGGGTCTTCAATGGAGCGATCCACATGGCTTTCCGCCGCGAAGTTTACCACGACGTCCGGCCTCTCCTCTTCAAACACTCTGTTGACCGTATCACGATCTGCAATGTCGCCGCGAATAAACTTGAAATTTGGCTCGTCCATCACAGAGGCAAGGGTCGCCATGTTGCCCGCATATGTAAGCTTATCAAAGCAGACAAGCTCATAATCCGGGTGCTTTTTTTCCATGTAAAATATGAAATTGCTTCCGATAAATCCGGCGCCGCCGGTAA
>DKYJ01000018.1:30191-43213 GCA_002493305.1 Clostridiales bacterium UBA7103
CGATAAATCCGGCGCCGCCGGTAATAAAAACCTTCATCTCACCACTCCTCAAAGCCGGTAACGGCATCCTTCAGATATGGAGACCTGCTGTCCTTCTCGGACAGGACAGGCTCGTCAACTCCCCAATCAACGCCGATATCAGGATCATTCCACCGGATACCGCCGTCCGCCTCGGGGGCGTATGGGTTGTCCGCCTTATAAAGAAATTCCACGTTGTCTGTCAGCGTAACGAATCCATGGCCGAAGCCCCGTGGGATCAGTAGCTGGCGTTTGTTCTCCTCGGAAAGCTCCACGCCCACCCATTCCTTGTAGGTAGGGCTGCTGGGTCTCAGGTCAACCGCCACATCGAGCACCGCGCCCCGGCAGCAGCGCACCAGCTTTGCCTGGGCTTTATCTCCCCGCTGGAAGTGTATCCCGCGCAGCGTCCCCTTCACTGTGGAAGAGGAATGGTTGTCCTGGACAAATTCATAGTGCAGTCCCGCTTCCTCAAAGGCCCGCTGAGACCAGCTCTCCATGAAGAAGCCGCGATGATCACCAAATACCTGCGGCTCGACTATGTATACACCTTTCAGTTTTGTTTCCGTAATTTTCATTGCTTTTCCGTCCTCAGTAAATATACTTGCCGCTGGCCACATTGCGCAGGTGCGCGCCGTAGGGGGACTTGCCATATGCCGCGGCGGATTCCTCCAGCCGTTCGCGGCTGATCCAGCCGTTGCGGTACGCTATCTCCTCCGGGGCGGATATCTGTATCCCCTCGCGGCTCTCAATAACACGCACGAACTCTGCTGCTTCATTCAGTGCCTGCACAGTCCCGGTGTCAAGCCATGCGTAGCCGCGGCCCAGAGTGATCACACGCAGCGAGCCTTCCTCAAGATAGATGCGGTTGAGGTCTGTTATCTCCAGTTCGCCGCGGGCGGAGGGCTTGAGCGCTTTAGCCCGCTGGCATACCTTTCGGTCATAGAAATACAGCCCGGTCACCGCGTAATTTGACTTTGGAACAGCCGGCTTTTCCTCCAAAGAGATCGCCTTTCCATCATCGTCAAGTTCCACCACGCCGAAGCGCTCAGGGTCATCCACATAATAGCCGAACACCGTGGCGCCTTCTTCCTGCTCCACAGCGTGCCTGAGATGAGTTGTAAGGCCGGCACCATAAAAAATGTTATCCCCCAGGATCATGGCGCAGCGATCGTCCCCGATGAACTCCTCGCCCAGTATAAAAGCCTGGGCCAGCCCGTCCGGGGAGGGCTGTGCCTTATAGGATAACTCAATTCCAAATTGACTTCCATCGCCCAGCAGGCGTTCGAAATTGGGCAGGTCATGGGGCGTAGAGATGATCAAAATGTCTCTGATTCCCGCCAACATCATAGTAGACAGTGGGTAGTAGATCATGGGTTTGTCATAAATAGGCAGCAGCTGTTTGCTTGTTACCATTGTCAGAGGGTACAGCCGCGTCCCGCTGCCTCCTGCCAAAATAATTCCCTTCATTTTATCTCTCCCGATCCTTATTTTTCCTGCCCTCCGAAGGCCGTCCCCGCTCCACTATACGCTCTATGGTCTGCCGCCCTGATGCTGCTCAAGATTCTCGCGTGGCTAAAAACGAACAGCCTTACAGGGCGCATTGCGGGCAGCTCTCGGATTACCGGGTCTTGCCCGGGGATAGGATATACGCGCAAATTCACGCCTTTTATCCTATATCACACAGGTACTGGTATGATACTACAAAAAGAGTAGTATTGCAAGCAAAATGTCCTTTTAGCGCGGCCATGGGAACGTGAAAACACCCACTCCCTTCGGCTTATCAAAAAAAGCCTCATCAGGGCTTTTTTTGATAAGCCGAAGCTGCCGGCAGTGATCCCTGCCGGCAGCTTTTTTCGTTTATTCTTTTTATCCTTTTACCTCGATAATGCTCAGCTGGCCGGCCTGATAGTCGGTCTCGGAGCAGATTATGTCAGTTATCTGGGCCACCGCCTCGGTACTCAGACCTTCGTCCGGCGCAGGGACTGCCACGGTTATGCTGTCTGTCCCGATATACACGACGCAGTCGGCAAAGTTCTTTGCGATGAGCAGGTTTTCTATCTGGGACTCCTGCATGGAGCTTCTGGCCATGGCGGAGATAGCGTTCATGGCGCTGTCGATAGTCTCCTGTGAGGCAGTCTCCGCCGCGGCAGCGGTCTGGAGAAGCTGGAGCGCCTCATCTCTCGACACCTGCCGCGTAAGCCTCGCCTCGGCAAAATAGCCGGAGGCGGACAGCGCCTCGTCACCCTGCTCAAAGCGTGCGTTTGCCTCCTGCATGGCCTTATCCTCCGCCGACACCATCTCCGAGTCAGGCGTGCCCCAGCGATTGTTGTAAGACCAGTTGAGCGCTACCGCCGCGCACACGAACAGCAGCACCGCCACCATAGTAATGTTTCTTTTCCGTTTTTTCATGCTTTTCCTTCTCCTCCTTCAGATCTGCGTCAGCCATTTTCAGCACCGTTATCTTATCTGAGCCAAATCCGGTATATGCGCTTACTGCCTTTATTATGTCAAGGCGGACATCAGCGTTCCCCGCCCCTTGACAAACTACCACCACTCCGCTGTCGGACACGATGACCCGTGCCCTGCCCACGCCCTCAGTGGCCGTGAGCACCGCCCCCAGCAGCCCATCAGTACTCTGCTCCTGAGCTTGCTGTTTCTGGCCTGTGCCGGTGGGTGAAAGCATCAGCAGCAGCCCCAGCACCAGGATAAGCAGCGGATATTTGAATTTATCCAGGCTTTTCAGCTTTTTCGTCAGTTCACTCATTGCCTCTCCAAATCTGTTTTTCCACCGGTATACCCAGTTCCGCCTGCACAGTCTGCTCAAGGGCCTCTCTGTCCCCGCCGGGTCTGGCAGTGTAGCTTGCGCTGTCCGGCAGCCACAGTCCCTCGCCGCTCCAGCGCAGCTCAAGGTTCACCTCGCTCATGGGTATATCCAGCTGTTTCGCTTTGTCCATAATATATGCCCTGTACTGTTCCTGTATGACAAGGCGGTTCAGCCTCTCGCCGGTGTCGGCATTATCCGCCAAAAACTCCTCCCGGCGCTGCTCCGCTCTGGCGAGCTCGAGAGAGTAGGCGGAAAAATCCATACCCCTGATCGGCTCTAACATGGCGCAGATGAGCGCCGCCGCGCAGACTATTCCCATTATCCGCCGGACATTGCCCTTTGGGCTTATGCTCAGCGCCGCGCCGCAGAGTATTGACAGGGCGCATAGCCTGCGTATAATCTCAGCCATCAGAAAGTCACCACCTTTATACCGGACATTATGGATATAAACAGCATTATTCCACAGCAGCCCACGAGGCCCAGCAGCATACCCAGCGCCGTGCCCATATCGCTGATGAGCGCTGAGAGTCTGCCGCCCTCTATCATGTCCGCAGCGGCGGCAGCCGCCTTGAAAAGCAGAATTTTCACCGACAGCGCCGCAAAAGGCGCGGCGCACAGCGCACAGACGGCAACAAGGCTGAACACCCCTGCGGAGTTTTTTATTACAGCCGCCGCAGACAGGACGACCGAGGCTGCATCCGACACGATGCCTCCCACCACGGGCAGAGAGTTTGAGATAACGGTCTTGGCCGTCTTTACCGCCACTGCGTCCGCGCTGCCGGCTATAAGGCTCGTAAGGCTTATATAGGCGCTGAAGGAGAGCGTCAGCACCGTCATCGCGGTGGTGGCGCACCATTTGCTCAGCCGCGCCGCCGTGCGCAGAATGGGGTTTTGGAAGATGCTGCCGCTTATACTTATGGCGATATACGCATAAATAAGCGGAATAATGAGCCGTTGGGCAGCGCTCATTATCACGTCCATTGCAAGGCACACCGCTGCGTATTTTGCCGATGCGGAGGTAACGGCTCCGCAGGCGGCGGCTGCGGTGAATATGGCCGGCATGGCAGCCTTTGAATAGTCCGAGAGTCTGTTGATAGCGGACACCGCGTCCGCTATCACCCCGTCAAGCCGTCCCGCCAGCATGAGCGCCGCCGCGCAGCAGCCCGCTATGCTTATATAGTCTTTCAGGCTCCCCTCCGCGCAGAGAGCCGAGGCCACCGCGCACACCAGCGCGATGGAGATAAGCCCCGCTACATAGCTCAGCTCCTCCCGCAGCTGCTCCCTGGCCTTTGATATAAAGCGCTGCCACAGCCGCTGCAAGGCCCCGGTGGTGTCGTAGCTGCCGTCAAGGCTCAGCTCCCCGCTCAGCTCCCGCTCGTTCTCTGGCAGAGCCTCCTCCACCGCCCGCACCTCCGGCAGAGCATCGGCATAAACGGGCTCCGCCCCGGCGCTTACGGTGAGCACAGGCAGTAAAAGCAGCGCAATGAGGAGTTTTTTCATATCATCCCCCCTATCATCTTCAGCATGGTCATCACAAGGGGCATGGCTATACTCAGGGCGCACACCGTCCCCGCAAGCTCCACCGCTCCAGCCGCCGCACCCTGTGACGCGTCCCTGCACAGCTCCGCGCTCAGCTTTGTAACGATAGCCACGGCGGCACACTTGAGCACAGGGGCGGTGAAGGACGCCGCCGTTCCGGATATGGTGCGCACAGCCTCAGACAGCTCGCGCAGGCTTTTTGCAAAGCCCATGGCGGCTATTGCGATAAGCGCCGCTGTGCAGGCTCCTAAGAGCAGGGATATCTCCGGATTTGCCCGTTTTATGAGCAGAGCCGCCGCCGACGCCGTTAAAGCGGCGGCAGCCGCCTTGAATAAAAGCTCCATCTTACAGTCCGAAAAGCGTCTTTATCATGGTGAACAGCTCGCTTATTTTCTGCACCACGATCATCAGCACCACCACAAGCGCCGTTATTGTTGTCATCAACGCCTGCTCGTCCCGTCCGGAGCGCTGGAGCAGGATATTCAGCACCGCCACCAAAATACCAACGGCCGCTATTTTGAAAATAAGGTCAATGTCCATTTTTTCTCCCGTCAACTAAGTATTATTATCAGCAGCAGCCCGGCACAGGCGGATAAGCCCAAAGCAAGCCTGCGCCGGTCGGGATAATCCTGCCGCGCTCGGCGCAGGGCCTCATCAAAAGCAGCGGCGCAGGCTCGCAGGCCCTCAAGCTGGTGCTCCAGCTCATAGCGGCCAAGCACCGCCCCCAGCCTTGAAAGCTCTTCCAGCTCGTCCGGCATAAGCCCCGGCAGCATTTCCCGGGCGTCCCTTTCCCAGAGTGTGAAAAAGTCCTCGTCTCCCAGCCTGTCCATATCATCGCAGAGGGCAGAAAAAAACGTCTCCGCCGCCCCCTGCGTGCGGCTGGCTAAAAGCTCAAAAAGTCTGGGCAGCGGCAGCGCCCTCAGCGACAGCTCTCCCGCCGCCGTATTCAAAGCTGCCGACAGCTGCTCAAGGAGCTTCATACGCTCCCGGCGCTGTTTTAAGTAATTTATCGCTCCCAGTGAGAGCGCCGCGATTATCAGCACCGCACCAAGCAGTTTCTGCCTCATATGCGCTGTGCCTCATAGATACGCGCCGCGCCTTTTTTTTGAATAGTCACAATGTTTTTGAATATCTGCCTGTCCAGAAGCTCCCTATACAACGCCCGGCGGCTCAGGCTCTCCGCGCTCTCGCCATGGGCGGTGGCCAGTATGCCAACACCGCAGCCGAACGCTTGGGTCACGGCCTCGATGTCCCGCCCATGGGTTATCTCGTCCATGGCGATTATATCCGGCCCCATACCCCGCAGCAGCATGATAGCCGCCTCCGCCTTGCTCACGCCCACCAGCATATCGGTGCATCGGCCCAGATCAAACTGGGCAGCGCCGCTCTCGCTGGCGGACAATTCGTTGCGCTCGTCCGCCACGGCGAGGGTCAGTCCCCTGTCTGACAGGCGGCGGATAAATTCCCGCAGTGCGGTGGTTTTGCCCCCGCCGGGCGGCGATAAAATAAGCGTGTTTTCAAAGCCGGCGGCATAGAGGCTCTGGATAAGGCTGTCGCATATGCCCCTATGCTCCCGTGGTATGCGTATATTCAGGGAAGAATAATCCCGAAAGCCCGCGAGCGCCCCGTCCCGGATAACTCCCGTGCCGCACAGGCCGATCCTCAGCCCCTTGTAGCTTATGTACCCTCCGCATAACTCCGCCGCGGCGGAGTGTATGGAGGCACCGGTGGCTTTTTCAAGCACCCGCATTATAAGCTCCTCATCGACCAGCGGAGCATCAAGGCGCACTTTCTCTCCTGCCGTCACCAGTTCCGGCGCTCTGCCCCGGCGCAGGCGCAGCTCCTCCACCCTGTCCGCCCCCTGTTTTTCCACCGTCCGCCGCAGATCCCGCGGCAAAAGCTCCATGGCTTTTTCAAATCCGTTCATAGCTTCACTTCCCATGGACAATCTATGCCCGCAGCCGCTAAATATTCTTGAAACTTTCCCGCCGCTGTGCTATCATATGTGAAAAGATTGCCGGTTATGGAGGTATATTGTATGGAAATGAAGTTTCTTTGGGGCGGCGCGCTGTTTTTGCTGGGCTGGCTCTGGTCATATCTGTTTATAAGACAGCTTATGTTCAATTTCCTCACAGCCTATCCGCTCATCAAGAAAATGCACGCTCTGAACGAGGAGCTTATCGCCCCGGGTGCAAGCCGTTATACCACGGTCTCGGTCATTGTGAACATCATTTTCGCGGGGCTGACGCTGTTTCTGGCTATCCATTTTTGCAAAACTTATCAGATAATATGCTTCGCTGCCGGCGCGGTGCTGGCCTTTGTGATGCTCATTCCACGCACCAAGCCCGGCTTTCCGGCCTGCTTTGATATTTTCTGCAGCGGGTATTACCGCTTTGTACCCGATGATGAGCTGCGCACGGCGATGTATAACAAAAAGCTTGGCGAGATGAAGTCCCGCCTTAAGGCCATGGGCGTCAGCGGCACATTTATCCCGGAGTTCAAAAGCTGAACAGCCTTTTCACCGAATACGCAAAAATTGCAGGAAGCTGTGCTTCCTGCAATTTTCGTTTCTCGCTTGAGAATGGCTTACTTCATGCCGTTCTCGTAGGCCTCGATCATNNGCCATGGTTTTTGCCGGGGTCAGTTCTTTGCAGAATATGTTTGAGGCCGTGGGCGAGTCCCTTTTGCACCGCTTCCCCAAGCTCAGCCGGAAAATGGTGCTCCTGCTGCTGTGCGTAATTTGTCTGGGCATTGGTGTAAATATGGAGCCAATCTTCCAGTGGGGCCCCTGGATGGACATCGTCTCCATCTACATCATCCCCATCGGTGCTACGCTGGGTGCCCTCTCCTGGTTCTGGATCATGAAAAAAGATCAGCTTATGGGCGAGATCAACAAGGGAACAGGCAAGATTCATGGTTCGCTGTGGCACAGCGCCGGACGCTATCTCTATGTCCCCTGCACCCTGATTTTGTGCTGCGTGGCATTGTTCATGAAGGTCGCTTTCTGATGTACATATAACTACAAATGAAAAAATTGCAGGGCAGTAATCTGCCCTGCAATTTTTTGGCTGATGTTCGATTCTCACCGGATGCCCGGCCAAGCCGGGCACACAAAGTAAGTTGATGCTATGCCTATAGGATAAGCACAAGGCTTACTTCATGCCGTTTTCGTAAGACTCGATCATCTTCTTGACCATCTGACCACCAACGGAACCGGCCTGGCGGCTGGTCAGATCGCCGTTGTAACCGTTCTTCAGGTTGACACCAACCTCAGAAGCGGCCTCCATCTTAAACTTCTCCATAGCGTCGCGGGCTGCGGGGTTTACAAGATGATTGGAATTTCTGGTAGACATAGCTTGCATCTCCTTTTCTCAAAAGATTTGGGTTATTGCCCGTGCTTATCTTTTGCCGATGTGCTTTAGATATTCAAGAAAAAATATGCAATTTTTTCAAGTCGCCGCGCCGCGCCTCACGGCGCTTTGCTTGACTTTTATGCCGCCATACTCTAAAATATGAAATTACTGAAAATCGCGTTTTTTGCCGTCTGCTGTTGGCAGGCGCTGTTTATTATGCGGCAGAATGGAGAGCATTATGAAAATTACTATCCTTGGCGCTGGGAACATGGGCTGCGCTAATGCGGCTGATCTTTCAATAAAGGGCCATGAGGTGACGCTTGTTAAAACCTCAGGCGCCATGCACAATGACACCTTCAAATATGTATCCGAGCACGATAACCGCATTACGCTCTGGCAGGAGGGTGCGGAGCAAACGGCGAAGATCCATGAGCTTACGACGAACCTTGACTCCATCAAGACCGCAGACCTTGTGTATATAACCACGCAGACCACCGTCCACGAGGCGCTTATCGAGCGCATCGCCCCCTATCTGAGGGACGGACAGGCAGTGCTTATCACACCGGGCTATTTTTCCACCGCCTATTTTCTCAAGCACTGCCCGGAGAAAAAGCTCACCATCATCGAGGGCGAAAGCTCCACCATCGACTGCCGCATAGACGATGAGGGCAAGGTGCGCGTGGGCTTTCGCAATGTACGCAATCCTCTGGGCGTTTATCCGGCGGCTGCTCTGCCGCTGGTGCGCCCAATGCTTGACTCCATGGGCTTTAACTATGTATACCTCTCCTCCGTCATCGAGGCGGCGCTGCACAACCCGAACATGATAGTCCACTCCGTCGGCGCTATCATGAGCATACCCCGCATCGAGAAAACTCAGGGCGAATACTGCATGTACTGGGAAGTGTGGACGCCCAGCGTATATAAGATCCTCGACGCGCTGGATAATGAGAAAATGAATGTCCTTGAGCGCTTTGGCTATGAGCGGCTGAGCTATTTTGATGCCTGTAAATTCCGCAACAGCCTTGACGATGAGCGGGACGCGAAGGAAGTTTTTGAGGAATACGCCGCCTCCCCATACCGCGCAAAAGGGCCGACGAGCGTTGACTCCCGATATATTTCCGAGGACGTGCCGCAGGGTCTTGTGATGCTGGAGGCGCTCTCCGAGCATCTTGGGCTTGAAACTCCTGTCTGCACGGGACTTATAAACATCGCCTCAGCCGCGCTGGGGCGCGACCTTCGCGACGAGGGCAGGACGCTTCGGCGGCTGGGGCAGGAAAATGTTGAAAAAATTTTTACCGACAGCGGCAGAAGCTTCTGATGAGCGCATTTGCATTGACAAAAAGCAGGGCATTGGTATATTATGTTAACACACAATATATATTATTTACACATTGCATATACCCTATGTAATGTGTAATAAACGGCGGTTTATCCGGCGTTTATTCAAGGAGATAGCTATGAGCAAGCATCTTTCGCCCTCAAAAAAGATAAATTTCAGCACTGATGCCGTTAAAACCATGCTGAGATCCGGCATACCCGATATATCCGGGACTGACGAGCCTGAGGACTGCGGCATTTTCTCGGCGCGGGAGCTGGCTCTGACCATTGCCTCGGGCGTATTGCTTGTCGGGGTATGGTCGCTGCCAACGGAAGGTGTTCTGCGCATATGCTCCTATCTCATTCCCGCCCTTCTTGCAGGGTATGATGCCTTAAGGCGGGCCCTTGACCAGCTTTTGAGCCGACGTTTTTTGACGCGGGACACGCTGTGTATCCTGGTCGCTGTCATTGCTTTCTTCCTTGGCAAGGCGTCCACAGGGGCGCTTGTCATGGTGCTCTATCGCCTGCTGCGCCTTGTTGAGGCTTTTATGACTGAGCGTGTGCGCATGGACGAGGAGGCTATCTACTCAGTGCTTCCGGAGAAGGCCTGTGTGCTCAGCGGCTCCGGGGTTGAGAGCGTAGACGCGCGGAGCGTCATGCCCGGCGCTGTTTTGGTTATTGAACCGGGGGATATCGTCCCGCTGGACGGTATCATAATAGACGGCGTCACCGCTTTTGACACCTCCCCTATTACCGGGGAAAAAACGCCCTTTAACGGTGCCGCGGGCTGCCCTGTGGCAGCCGGATATATTAACCGCACGGGCGCTATCCGTGTGGAGGTCACCCGCCGGCAGCAGGATTCTCTTGCCGCGCAGATGGCTCTTAATGTCAAGACCCGGGAGGGCTTTCGCTCAAAGCTTGAGGGCTTCACCCTGCGCTTTACAAGGCTTTATACCCCCGTCGCTTTTATCCTCGCAGTGATCATGGCGGTCATTCCGCCCATATTCGGCGGCGGCTGGCTCAACTGGCTGTCGAGAGCAGGCGCGTTCTTGGTGGCCGCATCGCCCTCTGGCATTGCCATCTGCGTCAAGTGCATGTATTCCGCCGGTATGCGCAGCGCCCTGCGCAGCGGTATACTCATTGAGGGTACGCCCTTTTTGGAGGCTCTTTCCAGAGTCGATGTGCTTGTGATGTGCAAAACCGGCATAGTTACCGATGGGCGGTACACCGTCACCGGGGTGTTCCCCGAAGGCGATTTCACCGAGCAGGAGCTTCTTGCAGCTGCCGCTGAGGCAGAACGGGGCTCAAAGCACGGCGCGGCGCGAGCCCTGCGCTCCGCCGCCGGTATCCATGACGGCGGGGATACCATAAGTATTGAGGAACTGCCCGGCAGAGGCGTCAGCGCCTTTGTCCAGTCCCATCATGTGTATGTGGGCACGGCGGCGCTCCTTGAAGAGCATGGCATACGCTATACCCGCCCCAACAGGACAGGGGCGGCTATCCATGTGGCCATCGACAATGTTTATATGGGGCATGTCACTCTTGCCGATAAGATTCGCGATGGCTCCTTTGACGCGCTGGAGGCCGTACGCCACATGGGGGTCACAACTCTGGTGATGCTGACTGGTGATGTGCTGTCTGTCGCCCGCCCGGTGGCCTCTAAGCTGAATTTTGACATGATACGCGCGGAGCTCTCCCCAGAGGGTAAGCTCTCCGCCGTTGAGTACCTGGCAGAGCACAGAGCGGAAAAGGCCGCCCTGGCCTTTGTGGGCGATGCGGACACGGACAGTGCTATAATGGCTAAGGCCGATCTGGGCATAGCCTTTAACGCTGCCCGCTCGAATGACGCGGCAGAACTGGCTGACGTGCTCATCATGTCGGACAATATCCGCCGCCTGCCCTGCGCCCTGAAAATCGCGGGGCTGACGGTGAGGGGCGCAAAGCTGAGCATCAGCGTGGTGTTGGGGCTCAAGGCCGTGGTTTTGGTGCTCTCAGCACTGGGGTTGCTGCCTATCGCCGCCGCAGCAGGCATTGAAACAGCCAGCGGGCTTTTCGCCGCCGTCAACGCACTGAGAGCCTGCGGCTTTGATAAGAAAATGGAGAGGCAGTTTATAAATAATGAACGCATATGATTTTGACCAGACGATATTTCAGCCGGACAGCTCATACAGCTTTGTGATGTTCTGCCTGAAACGGCACCCTCAGGCGCTGCTGAAAACACTGCCCGGCATTGCTTCCGTGGGGCTGAAGTTTCTTATGAAAAAGACGAACACCAAGGTGCTGAAGGAGCAGGTGTTCTCTTTCCTTGCAGACCTTGAAGATGTTGATGCCGAAGTTTCAGCTTTTTGGCAGCTGCACCGGGCAAACCTTGAGCCCTGGTATCTGAGCCAGCGCAGAGACGGGGATCTGATAATCTCCGCCTCGCCGGAGTTTCTGCTCCGGCCCATAGCCGACGAGCTGGGCGCGGAGCTTATCGCCACGGTGATGGATAAGCACACGGGCCGTATTCTGGGTGAAAACTGCCATGATGCAGAGAAGGTACGCCGCTTCCGGGAGGTTTACGGTGACACAGAGCCCGAGCGGTTTTACTCCGATTCCCTTTCCGACTCACCAATGGCCTGTATATCCAAAAGCGCTTTTTTGGTAGATAAGGGCGATATAAGCCCATGGCCGGAAAAATAAATTATGTTTTTATCGGCAGAGTTTTTTGCTCTGCCGTTTTTTTCGCCTTTGAGCCATATTTGCGCACTGCTCCGGGGCAAAGAGGGGATTTTTTGTGCTTGTTGTTACATTTTTTAAATATTGTAGCAGGGCCGATTATTGAAAAAAACCGGAAAGTGTGTTATACTTGCCAAAAAAGCAACAAAAAATTTTTTACAGAGGTGCAAGAGAATGGAAAAACGCCCCAATATTCTACGGCTCGCGTCTAAGATCTGTCTTGAGGGTCTGACCTACACCGGTGTCACCTATAACGACCCCGAATACAAGATCCTTGAGCCCATTGTCACTGACGATATGTGCCATGTTATGATGCACATGCGTCTTGAAGCCCCACGCACTGTGGAGGATATCGCCCGCCGCAGCAAAAGAAGCGTGGAGCACACTCAGCAGCAGCTTGACCAGCTGGTGGATACCGGTGTTATCCGCGTGCGCTATCTGGACAATGAGCCTGGGTACTACTATCCCATATGGGTGCCTGGCATCATGGAGGGCGTGCTGAGCAAAAACGAACAGTGCGAAAAGTACCCAGTGCTGGCCGAGTGCTTTGAGGAGTATACCCGCCGCAGGACTGAGCCTCTGCTTCCCTTTATGGGGCGCGGCATGTCCATGATGCGCGTAATGCCCGTTCAGAGCGCTGTTGAGAACAACTCCCGCACGGCTACATATGACGAGCTGTCCACCCTTATTGAAAACGCCAAGGCTATCTCCGTCGGCCCCTGTTCCTGCCGCCGTACCCGCCGCATCATGGGCGAGGGCTGCGGCCATCTTGAAGATGATATGTGCATGTACCTCAATGACAACGCCATTCATTTCTCCAAGACCGGCGAGCATAGGCTTGTCTCCAAGGAGGAGGCGTATGAGATACTCAAGCGTGCCGAGGATAACGGCCTTGTCCACGAGATAAATCAGGCTCCCGGCTTTGAGGACGCTTCCGCCATCTGCAACTGCTGCAGCTGCTCCTGCTTCTCCCTGCGTTTTGCCTCGATGTTCCGCCGCCCGGACGGTATGCGCTCCAACTATAAGGCTGTTATTGACAAAAACAACTGCGTGGCCTGCGGCCAGTGCGTTGAAAACTGCCAGACCAACGCCCTGAAGCTCGGTCAAAAGCTGTGCGAGATAATTCCTGAGGAGAAGGACGATCCTTACCTCGACGTAAAGACCAGCATGCTGAAAAAGTCCACATATAACCCCGATTACCGCACCACACGCAGTGATGTGGTCGAGAGCGGCACCGCCCCCTGCAAGACCGC
>DKYJ01000018.1:43511-48304 GCA_002493305.1 Clostridiales bacterium UBA7103
CACCGCCCCCTGCAAGACCGCCTGCCCCGCCCATATCCCCGTGCAGGGCTACATAAAGCTTGCCTCCGAGGGCAGATATACCGAAGCTCTGGAGCTTATCAAAAAGGAGAACCCCTTCCCCGCCGTCTGCGGCCGTATCTGCAACAAGGCCTGCGAGGACGCATGCACCCGTGCAAAGCTTGACTCCGCCGTGGCTATCGACGATATCAAGAAGTTCATCGCAGAAAAGGATCTCCATGCTGAGACCCGGTTTGTGCCCAAGATGCTCAACCAGATCGGCAAGCCCTATCCCGAGAAGATCGCCGTCATCGGCGCCGGCCCCGCGGGTATGAGCTGCGCCTACTATCTGGCTGTCAAGGGCTACCCCGTCACCGTGTTTGAAAAGGAAAAAGTCCTCGGCGGTATGCTCACCATGGGTATCCCCTCCTTCCGTCTGGACAAGGCCGTTGTCAACGCTGAGATAGATATTCTGCGCGAGATCGGCGTGGAGTTCAAGACCGGCGTTGAGGTCGGCAAGGACGTCACCCTCGCCCAGCTGCGCGAGCAGGGCTATAAAGCTTTCTATCTTGCAATCGGCGCTTCCCGCGGCACTGCCGTCGGCTGCCCGGGCGACGATCTCGACGGGGTCTACACCGGTATTGACTTCCTGCGTGAGGTGAACATAGGCAACAAGCCCGAGCTTGGCGATTCCGTGGCCGTTATCGGCGGCGGCAACGTGGCCATCGATGTGGCCCGCAGCGCCGTGCGTCTCGGTGCGAAGGACGTCACACTCATCTACCGCCGCGGCAGAGACGAGATGCCCGCCGCTGACGATGAAGTGGCCGAGGCTGAGGAAGAGGGCGTGAAGCTTCGCTTCCTGTCCGCTCCCGTTGAGATTCTGGGCGACGGTAAGGTCAGCTCCATAAAGCTTGAGCTTATGCGTCTTGGTGAGCCTGACGAGAAGGGCCGCCGCAAGCCCGTGGGCACCGGCGAGTTTGAGACCATCCCCGTCACCGCCGTTATCTCCGCCATCGGTCAGAAGATCGATATGTGCGGCATCAATGAAGGCTCCGGCATGCAGTTTGCCCGCAATGGCGCCGTTCTGGCCGATTCCGTCACCTATCAGACCGGTGAAGCCGATGTGTTCGCCGGCGGTGATGTGGTAACCGGGCCGAGCTTCGCTATCGACGCGATAGCTGCCGGTAAGGAGGGCGCGGTATCCATTCACCGCTATGTCCATAAGCACACCCTGACCCTTGGCCGTGACCGCAGAGACTACAAGGCTCTTGACAAGTCCAATGTGGCTTTGGCTCTGAGCAGCTTTGATAACGCTCCCCGCCAGAAGGCCGCTTCCGCCAGCGTTGAGGAGGCAAAAAAGACCTTTGCCGACCTGCGTGGGACGCTTACCGAGGAGCAGATCAAGAAGGAAGCAGACCGCTGCCTGGGCTGCGGCGCTGTGAGCATCGACGAGTATATGTGCATCGGCTGCGGCATCTGCACCACCAAGTGCAAGTTTGACGCTATCCGCCTTGAGAAGGTCAGCGATTATAAGGCAGACTCTTATTTCAAGCTCCTTGCCAACATCGCGGGCAACGCTCCCGTGGCCGTAGGCAATATGGTGGCAAAGAAGATAAGCCTGCGCAAGTAAGGTTTGGTGTCACGGTATGCATGAGATAGGTATAGTCAGAAGCATGTGCAAAACCGTTCTCGATTACGCGAAGGAACAGAATGTTCAGGAGATAAGCGAGATCGTCTGTGAGGTTGGCGAGCTGTCTCTGGTTATCCCCGAATACGTTGAGAAGCTCTACCCCGCGGTCATCGAGGGGACAATGCTTGAGAACACTAAGCTCATTCTGGAGCCGGTTCCCGGCCTTGCCGAGTGTGACGACTGCGATGAGATATTCAATGTGGTCGAAAACAAGGGCTATTGTCCCAATTGCGGCAGCTTCGATAAAACCGTCCTAAGCGGTGCAGATTTCAACATCAAGGAAATTCATGTGCCTGAGGGCAAATAAGCAAGCAACACGATCAGGGGGCTGCCTCACAGCGAGACGGCCCTCTGAAATTTTTCTTTCTGAGCAATGATTTGTTCACAAAGAGACTGTATAATATATTTATATCCCATTTCAGCGAAAGGACAAAATTTCTGCCATGAAAAAGACAAGAAAACTCATCGCGGCAGTTTTGGCGCTGCTGCTTATACCGGCGCTATGCGCCTGTGAGGAGCTGGACTCGATCCGCAGTCAGCTCCCCGATCCCCCCAAGGTTGACGAGTCCGCCGCTCCCTCTGAGGAAATCCCTGAGCCGGCGGAGTCCGAGCCGGTGGAGTCACAGGCCCCTGAAACTCCCGCTGTGCCCGAGGATGATGGCACCCGGGTATTTGTCAGCTTCAGCTCCGACATGAAAGAGAGCTATGACCCGCAAAACGGCACAGAGCTTATTCTCACCTTCTCAAGCGTTGTGCCCAAGGTAACTATTGCCGGGGCAGATGAGGCCGCCGAGAAGATAAACAACGCGCTGGGGCTTATTGAGGAGACTTATTACACCGGCAACGACTATGGTTACGGCACCGCCACCGGCTATAACATGATGCTGGAGCTCGCCGAGGACAACTATTCTTATGTAGTGGGCAACAAGCTTGAGGGCGTGCCTCTCCAGCTCTCCGCCTCGCGTACAGTGTCCGTCTCCCGCGCGGACAGCGCAGTTGTGAGCTTTTTATACAGCGACTATGAGTTCACCGGCGGTGTGCATGGCAACTACGGCACGCGCAGCTTCGTGTTTGACACACAGACAGGCGAGCTGCTGACCCTTGACAATCTCTCCGCTGACCCCGCCGCCCTGAAAGAAGTGCTGCTCACAAAAATGCAGGCCGCCATTGACGAGGATAAGGACGGGTATTACTCAAACCATGTTGATCCCAGCCTTGATCTTGCCTCCGCCCTGCCCGCGCTTCTGCGGGAAGGCTCCTGGAACCTGACCGACGCCGGACTTGAGATATTCTCAAGCCTTTATGAGCTTGGCCCCTACGCGGCTGGCATAACCGAGTTCACCATTCCCTACGATGAGCTCGGCGGCGTGCTTGACAGCAAATGGATACCTGCCGCGAAAAGCGGCAGCGGCAGCCTTTCGATAAGCCCCATGGACACGGTGGATGACGGGACGGTAGAAATCGCAGCGAGGGTCACAGCGGACGCCGATGGGCAGGAATACTGCCTTAAGGCCGAGGGAACAGTCTATGATGTGACGATCTCCAGAGGAATGTTCGCCGAGCAGTTTTATAAAAACATGGATATCTGGCATGCCAGCGTTCTTTCCGATAATGCCGTCCAGCTCCAGCTCACGCTCCCTGAGGGTCTGCCTGACACGATGATAAGCTATACGGACGCAGCAGGTGAAACCCACGAGCTCTTTGTCACTGGAAACGAAAGCGGTATCCAGCTCACAGACCCCTCCAGTGTTCAGGCCGTAGGTTAAAGATCGGAAAATCGTCAAAAACTGAATTTTCAGTTGACATTGCCCCTTCAGTGTGGTACACTCTATAAGCCGCATTGAAGGGGTAAATTAAATGAAAGGTGAGGTTTGCCCTCCACCCCCAGAGCGAGTCCTGAAAAGAGGGAGGAAATTCCATGAAGCATGCTATAATTGTTACCGGCGGCAAGCAGTATCGCGTTGCCGAGGGCGATGTGGTTTTCATCGAGAAGCTCGATGTGGCCGCGGGTGAGTCTGTCAAGTTTGACCAGGTTCTTGCCGTTATCGACGGTGAGACTGCCACTTTCGGCGCTCCTGTCATTGAAGGCGCCTGCGTCACCGCCAATGTCGTCAAGAGCGGCAGAGGCGCCAAGGTTCGCGTCTACAAGATGAAGCCCAAAAAGGGTTATCGCAGAACTCAGGGTCACAGACAGCCTTATACCAAGGTTCAGATCGAGACCATCAACGCCTGATTCCAGCAACCGATTTACTACTAATGGAGGTGTAACCTGAATGGCACATAAAAAAGGTATGGGTTCTACCAAGAACGGCCGCGACAGTGAGTCCAAGCGTCTTGGTGCCAAGAGAGCCGACGGGCAGTTCGTCCTCGCCGGCAATATCCTCGTCAGACAGCGCGGAACCAAGATCCACCCCGGTACCAATGTGGGCAAGGGCAAGGATGATACCCTGTTTGCTCTGGTTGACGGTACCGTCAAGTTCGAGCGTATGGGCAAGGATCGCAAGAAAGTCTCCGTTTACGAGGAGCTCGCCCAGTAATTGCTGCTAAAGGGTCGGACAAGCGTCCGGCCCTTTTTTAAACATTTCTATTTGCTTTACGGCAGAAAGGAAGGGACTATGGCCGCTTCTTTTGTTGACAAGGCGCGCATAACCGTTATCGCCGGGCGCGGCGGGGACGGGGCTGTGGCGTTTCACAGGGAAAAGTATGTCGCCGCCGGCGGCCCTGACGGGGGCGACGGCGGGCGCGGCGGCAGCATTGTTTTTGTGCCCGACGACAACATGTCCACGCTGATGGACTTTCGCTATAAACGCAAGTTCACCGCCGGTAACGGCGCTAACGGTCAGGGCAAGCGCTGCTATGGCAAGGACGGGGAGACTCTGTATATCCGCGTTCCCCGCGGGACGCTCATCCGCGACACCGCCACCGGCGCTGTGATGCACGATATGTCCGTGGGCGGCGAGTGGGTCGCCGCCAAGGGCGGCAGAGGCGGCTGGGGCAATATGCACTTTGCGACGCCCACGCGCCAGGTCCCCCGCTTTGCAAAGCCCGGGCTGCCCGGCGAGAGCCACGATATTACCCTTGAGCTGAAGCTGCTGGCCGATGTGGG
>DKYJ01000040.1:0-3272 GCA_002493305.1 Clostridiales bacterium UBA7103
TTCCCCCTGAGGGGGAATGCGGCGAGGGCGCGGTCAGCCGTTTATCGACAGATGCAAAGTAAAGGTATAGGGCAAGCCCTGGGTGTCATACACAGTGAGGGCGTAATCATCGCTTTCGCGGGGACAGGCAATATAAACAGTATCCTCCGCCGCGTTGTACTCTGCCTCCACCTGTGCGCCGTTTGATACGCGCAGAACCGACATGGAGGAGTAATCAATGGGCAGATCACCCGGGGCAAGCTGAATGTACAGAGAGCCATCGGTGTAGCCCACAGAAACGGAGCGCGGCGGCTCCACCGACTGGGCAACCGTTATGGCGCTGCGATCGACCGTGACATTGGTGATATAGCCGCGCATAAACAGCGCAAAGCCCATCAGAGCAATGATGATCACCAGGACTATACAGCCGGCGGTGAGAAAGCTGTTGATGCGGCGGCGTTTGCGCACCTTCTGTACTACCTCTTCCAGCGGCAGGGCAGGGCGCTCCATACCGGCGGTGTCCATGATGCGGTCAAAAACCTTCTGCGCGTTGCGCATATCCGGGGCCGGAATATTCTCGTTTTCTTCCAAATCCCGGAACATTTTTTTATCCATCCGCCGACACCTCCTTTTTCAGCATCCGTTCCAGACTGTCTCTGGCCCGTTCCAAATATCTTGTCACACTGCTGATACTGCAGTCCATCGTGTCCGCGATCTGCTGCAGGCTCATCTGCTTGATATATTTCAAGGTAACTGCCTGCTTCTGCTTATCCGGAAGGCGATCCAGCAGCTGGTGGAGCAGCTCCTTATCTACTGTGTGGAGCAGCTGATTTTCAGGGTTGAGCTCCTCATCTGCGCGCTCAAGTGTAATATCATATTCCACAGTGACATACTGGCGGCGGTTTTTCTGTATATCATAACACACGCGGCTGTTTATCTGGGTCAGCCATGCGTTTATACAAAGCGGGTCGCGCAGGGTATCCAGCTTTTTGAGGGCCAGAATATAAACCTCCTGCACCGCGTCCCAAGCTTCGTCCGGGTCGGACAGGTAGTTATTGGCATAATTATACTGGCGGCCATATGTAATTGCGTACAGCTCCGAAAAAGCGTCGCTGTCGTGGGCCTGAGCCCGCTTGACCAGCGCGGTCAACTCCCGCGCATCTATGCTGTTAATACCCCATCACCGTCCCTTCGTTCAGCAATTGTTCGCCTGACAGGGCACTCATAGACGCAATTATAGCACTAATTTAACAAGCATGCAACCGCTTATTACTATATAATAATTTACAAAACTATTACAACGGACAGCGGCAGAGTGAGGAACCGGGCGCGATATATTTGGGCCTGGCAATAAACTGTTCACCGCATTTACAGCTGGCGGAGTGATATATTATATAGTAGGGATATGGGTATGGCGCTGGTTCTCCAGCGGGGCGCCGCACACAAAGCAAGTCCCCCGCGGGAGGCGGGGGACTTGCTTTGTCAACTCTCCGGCAGAGCGGTGCCGAAGTAGATTATATCGCTGATGGTCTTTTCCCAGCCGAACTGGACGGGGTTTATCAGCTGATAGTTAAACACCGTGGTGGCAGTTTGGCCGCCGTCAAGGGTATATGCTTTTTGGCAGCCGCGCTTTATCATCTCGTCCGCCGCGGCGCGGAGAGTGGAGAGATAATAGTAATTTGGCAGCTGGCAGTTCATATTCAGGGTCATATAATGGCCCTTGCCGAACATGCCCAGAACACTGCGGGCATAATCGTCCTTTATCTCGCCCCACTGGTAGGTTTCGGGGGTCATATCCTGCCCACCGTCGATGAGCACCGGGCCAAAGCACAGAGAAAAGAGGACATCGTTCTCGTCAACATAGGCCTGGGCCTCCTCCTGAGTGGTAAAGGTGCCGCGATAGGCAAAGAGCATATCGCCGTCGGCGGTGATGAAGCAGGTATCGCAGGTGTCAGGCTCAAAGCGGTAGATCTGCCGCTGATAGACCACGATACCGCAGGCGCGGTCATGATTATAGAAGTCGCCGCCCAGAGCCAAAACCGCGTTTGTATCCTGCGCGAACTGGCTGGTGGTGCGAAAATCCATGCTGCCGAAAGCGTCCCCGTCTATTTTGCGGCGGAGCTGGGAGCCGTCAGCGATAAACACTTCAGAGAAGGTGCCCACGCCGCGATTGGCGACCTCCTGCCAGACGATGGCGAGGATGGTTTCGTCCAGATAGTAGTGGATCTCCGTTCCGGGGATACGCTCAATATCAGCGTTCCAGACAAGCGCCTCATCCCCGATGAGCTTTTTGGCCTCGGCAGTGTCCAGCAGAGCCTGAACCACGGCGGGGTCATTGGTGCTGCCGAATTTCTCCGGGTCAGGCGCGGGGGCGCTGAGGGCGTTTTCATCTATGCGAAAGCGCAGGGTGTAGAGCGTCGCGCCGTCCTTGCAGGCGGCAAACAGTGCTTCCGCCTCCTCCTGCGGGTTGTTTTCCGGGACGGCGAGCGCGGCGAGCACGGCCTGCTCGTTCACCTCGTCCTGAAGCTGCCACGCGTCCTTATTATACTTCAAAACGGCGGTACGCCGGGCAGTGGTGTACTCCGGCTCGGCAAGGCAGGCGCTCAGCGACTGCTCAAAGGCGGCCGTGAGGGTGGCCTCGTTATAGCTCCCGTCGTCGTCAAAGACCTCCTCGGCACTCTTGGCGGCGTCCACCCGCTCATGAAGCGCGGCGTCGAAGCTCTCCTCCAGCGGGGCGAGGGTCGCGTCCCAATCCACGACACGCAGCTCAAGGTTCAGCTGCGCTTTGCGGGCGCTGAGCTTCTCCACGCCTGAAAGCTTAAGCTCAAAGGCCTGCTCCGCGGCGTCGGAGATCAGCTTCGCGCTGCCTGTTCCGGCGGGGATACGGCTCTTCGCGGCCTGGGCCAGCGCGTCGGTCATCTCCTGCGCGCTCTCGGCGGGGTCCGGGGTATTGCTGCCCGCACGGAAGAGCATAAGCCCCGCGGCAAGCGCAAACAGGGCGATAAATATGACGATCTCCACGGCGATTTTCACGGCGGAGGGCTTTTTCTTCGTCTTTGCCATGGACTCAGAAATCAGCGTTGCCGGTGGTGCGGGGGTGAAGCTCTACATCACGGATATTGGAAACGCCTGTCAGATACATGACCATGCGCTCAAAGCCCAGGCCGAAGCCCGCGTGACGGCAGCTGCCGTAACGCCGCAGATCCATATACCACCAGTAGTCCTCCGGATCCATGCCCAGCTCCTTCATGCGCGCCTCAAGCACCTCAAGGCGCTCCTCGCGCTGGCTGCCG
>DKYJ01000040.1:3576-4026 GCA_002493305.1 Clostridiales bacterium UBA7103
GCCGATGATCTCACCGATGCCGGGGACAAGGCAGTCCGCCGCGGCGACGGTCTTGCCGTCGTCATTGAGGCGCATATAAAAAGCCTTGATGTCCCGGGGATAGTCGGTGACAAAAATGGGCTTATTGAAAACCTCCTCGGTGAGGTAGCGCTCATGCTCGGTCTGCAAATCGATGCCCCATTCGACGGGGAAATCGAACTTTTTGCCGCTCTTTTTGAGTATTTCCACAGCCTCGGTATAAGTGACCCTGCCAAAGTCGTTGGAGGTGACATTATTGAGCCTCTCGATAAGACCCTTATCCACAAAGGCGTTGAGGAATTCCATCTCCTGCGGGCAGCGCGCCATGACAGTGTTGATGATATATTTCACCATCGCCTCGGCAAGCTCCATATCGTCCTCAAGATCGGCAAAGGCTATCTCCGGCTCGATCATCCAGAACTCCGCCGCGTG
>DKYJ01000011.1:0-154 GCA_002493305.1 Clostridiales bacterium UBA7103
CGTGCGGAGCTTCGGTTTTTAGTCTATATCTATAATTATCACGTCAATTCCCTGCCGCTTCGCGTAGAGTACGGTGTTCATCGTGCCGCCGGGGTGGCCGGTGTAGCAGGCCAGCAGAAGCGAGGCTCTGTCCACCATGTATTCGTTGCGCCGC
>DKYJ01000011.1:482-1080 GCA_002493305.1 Clostridiales bacterium UBA7103
GTATTCGTTGCGCCGCTGCATGCACTCCGGCGTGTAGCTGTATTGCAGGACGGTCACCTTGTCGCAGCTGTCAACAAGGCGGTTATAGCGCTGGCGGTACTTTGCCGCCCAGCGCTTAGGCTGGTCGCCGCAGGGAATAGCTGCCTCAAGGCTCACATCGGGGTGAAGCTCCCGCAGCGCGATGACCGCCTCGGCAAAATACGTGTCGCAGCCCAGAGCCATGCCGCAGATAAAATGCCTGTATCCTGCCAGATATATCCCCTCAAGCCTTGAGGAAAGCTCCTCCTTGAGCGCAAGGCAGCGCTCGTCACTCTCCGATGCGCCCCAAGGCAGCTGCTGGGGTCGATGACCCGTAAAACAGCAGGTGATTGACCTATCGTCCATGTTCTCTCCAAATGTGTTTTTCATTTTTCTCGCCTCTATTTTACATTCAAAAGCCGGGATTGACAAGGGGAGAAATCTGTGGTAAATTGTCATTGTCTTCAGGGCGGGGTGCGAGTCCCCACCGGCGGTAATGGCGCTTTGGTTTTGGCGCTTAGTCCGCGAGCGTTTGCATGAATCGGTGAGATTCCGATACCGACAGTAAAGTCTGGATGGA
>DKYJ01000011.1:1355-43634 GCA_002493305.1 Clostridiales bacterium UBA7103
ACCGGTGGTACAGCCCACGAGCCGCAAGGCATGATTCGGTGCAATTCCGAAGCCGACAGTAAAGTCTGGATGGAAGAAGATCAGGCGGCAGTGCCGCGCTAATCGTTTTCTCAGCGCCCGAAGAATTATCTTCGGGCGCTTTTTAGCGCGCTGCCAAGTGACCCACTCCCTCATTCCTGAAAAATTATTTAATTTTTGGAGGAAAAGCAATGAAAAACCAGAAAATCACAGTTCAGTACATGGCCGTTACCGGTATGCTCTGCGCGTTAAGCTTCGTCGCGGTGCTGCTCGGAAGAGTCATCCCTAACGTCGCGGGCTTCTTGAGCTATGACCCCAAAGATGTAATCGTGGTCATTGCGGGCTTCATCTACGGTCCGCTCACCAGCGTGATCATCAGCGTTATCGTCTCTCTTATTGAGATGCTGACCATCAGCTCCACCGGTCCATACGGCTGCATTATGAACATCGTATCGACCTGTGCCTTTGCTGTGCCTGCGGCCATCGTCTACAAGAAAATGCGCACACACAAGGGCGCAATCATCGGCCTCTCATTGAGTGTCGTGGTCATGGCGGCGTGCATGGTGCTGTGGAACTATATCGTCACTCCTTATTACATGGGCGTTGAGAGAGAGCAAGTGGCTTCCATGCTGGCTACCGTGTTCCTGCCCTTTAATCTTGCCAAGGGCGGCGTGAACATGGGTCTTGCCCTGCTGCTGTATAAGCCGATAGTCGGCGCGCTGCGCAAAGCAAAGCTGCTGCCGCCCTCAAGCTCGGACGCCGAAAAGAAGGTCTTTAACGCCGGCTTCACCATTGTTGCCGTGGCGGTGCTGCTGACCTTTGCCCTGTTGCTTTTGGTGCTGATGGGCGTGATCTGAGAACGCGCAGCAGCCGCAGACCGCTGAGGGCGAAGTTCACAAGCTCGGTCGCGTAGATGGTGAATATGTAAGCCGAGAGCGCGTACCGGGGCAGAAGCTGCCACACGAGCAGCAGACCCAGCAGAGCGTCGAGTATGTTTATGGCCATGCTCCACACCTGCTGACCCAGCCCTTTCAGACAGCCGTCAACGGTCATATCGGTGTACATAACGGGAATAAGCGGGGCGAGGACGCGGATATAGCGTCCCGCCTCGCTGCTTTTGTATATGCTCAGCCCCAGCATATCAGAAAACACGAACATAAAAAGCCCCACCGCGCCCGAAAACAGCAGGCTCAGCCTTATGAGCCTGCCGGACACGCGGCGTATCTCCCGCCCCTCGCCCTGAACCTGCGCGGCGGTCAGCTCCGGCACGATAAGCTCCGCCACCGCGCCCATGATGCAGGAGGGGAAGAAGATGACGGGCAGCACCATGCCCTGAATGACCCCGTAGCCCGAGAGCGCGCCATCCGCCGAGTAGCCCGCTGCTTTGAGCCCGCGCGGCACAAGCAGATGCTCAAGCGTACTCAGCGCGCTGCGCGCGTAGGCGGAGACGGCCAGCGGCAGGGCGATTTTCAGCATCCTTGATGTCAGCCTTTGGCCGCCGCCGCGCTCGGAATAGTATGCTCTGCGGTCATGGTAAAACGCAAGCAGCATCAATACCAGTGAGGCAATATCCGCCGTGACTCTGCCAATGGTCACGGCGGCGCAGTTTTTTTCAATGTCCCCGGCGGGGGAGCGGCTTAAAAGCCACGCCACCAGAGCGATGCCCAAAAGCTGCTCAAAAAGGTGGATAAGCGTGGGTTTCCAGACCCGGCCGCAGGCGGTAAAGTACCCGGAGAGCGCGGCGCAGAGCGAGATGCACGGCATGCTCAGCGCGGAGATGCGCAGGGACATGACCGTGCGCGCGTCGCCCACGCAGAGAAAGCCCACAGGCTCTGCCAGAAGCCAGAGTATCGCCCCCGCCGCCGTGCCGAAAAACAACCCGTAGGCAAGGCAGCGCCCCATAGCCGAGCGGATGCCCGCGAGATTTTCGCTGCCGAGTTCTTCTGATATGAGCCGGGTCGCGGCAAAGCGTATGCCGGATATGGCAAAGGTGGCGCACAGGTTCGTGACAGACAGCACCAGCTGATATAGCCCTATGCCCGCCGAGCCTATCCGCCCCGCCAGCCACACCTGAAACGCCATGCCTATGCAGCTCATAAGCAATGACGAGGCCGTGAGCAGAGCGGTGTTATATATCAGCCTTTTTCGCTGCAAGACTTTCACGCTCCCTTCCTGACAAGCATATGCGGGGAGCAGGATAAAATTTACAGACCGAATTTTAGATTAGCGCATAAGGCTGTTTTTAAGAAAAAAGGAGCGCTTACCCCATAGAGATAAGCGCTTTTCTGATGAAGGTGCTTTTTTGTCTCAAAATTTTTCCATCAGTTTGATCGATATGAGAATAAGGTTTGAACGCACATTCTTTTGGCTGTTCCAATTTCGGGAGTCCCATTTTTCTCCGCTTACATCGTCACCGGCGTATAGCAGCTGAGCCAAAGGAATGTCATGATACTTTGACACGGCAAAAAATGCCGCTGCTTCCATTTCGACTGTTATACACCCTTCGCTTCTTCTCAGCGCAATCATTTCCGGGGTTTCTCTGTATATGGCGTCCGTTGTCCATGTTTTCCCGACCGTATGGGGTATTCCCATTTTCTCTAAACCGGAAATAACATGATCGGCAGCGGCTTTATGACATTCCACTATGCGGGAGGGTGCTAAGTAGTGATACTATGTTCCTTCATCTCTGACAGCAGCGATGGGAACTATGATCTCTCCCACTTTGGAATTCTCTTTTATTGAACCTGCGCCACCGCAAATTATGAATTTCTCACATCCCATAGCGTGCAGTTCTTCAATCGTCACTGCCGCGCCTGGCGCACCGCAAAATGCCATTGTGACACAAAGCCTTTCCGCACCGCATGCGTACTCATAAATTGGAATATCAAGCACTTCGGATTTAAGATAAGCAATTACAGGGAGTTGCTTATCCTTTACAAGCTGTTCAAGCTCGTTTCTGAAAAAAGTTATAACACATTTGGAGGGGAGAGTTTTCTCGAGAAAATCAGTCGGTTTAATAATTGGCTCTCTGCTTGTGTCGTACTCACAAACAGGGTATTCGTTTTTTTTGATCATATTTTCCGTCTCCGAAAAAGCTTCTTTGTTTGACCTACTATATCATACGAGTACCGGCATATCAAGCTGTTCAATGGAAGGCGGGGCTGTGTGATTTAAAAAGCTTTCTATGTAAAGAACAGATTTATGAAGCGAAGTATTGAAAATATACAGGGAATTGTGCTAAAATAACAAAAAAAGTGTCCGCCTTTGGCGGACGGTTTGGAGGCAGTAGGTATGTTGATGACTGATCTTATCGCAACCAAGAGAGACGGGGGCGAGCTTTCCACTGAGGAAATTGATTTTATGATACAGGGCTATACGCGCGGGGATATACCGGATTATCAGATGTCCGCCATGTGCATGGCCATCCTTCTGCGCGGCATGAACGACCGGGAGACGCTGGATATGACCATGAGCATGATGCACTCCGGCGAGACACTTGACCTCAGCCCCATACAGGGGCTCAAGGCGGACAAGCATTCCACCGGCGGCGTGGGCGATAAGACAAGCCTTGTGCTCTGCCCAATGGTCGCGGCCTGCGGGCTGAAGATTGCAAAAATGTCCGGCCGGGGGCTTGGGCACACCGGCGGGACGATTGATAAGCTCGAAAGCTTCCCCGGCTTTCATACCGGCATATCCGAGGAGCGCTTTTTCAAAAATGTCAACGAGATCGGCATCTCCATCATGGGGCAGACAGCCGATATTGACCCTGCGGATAAGAAGATCTACGCCCTGCGCGATGTGACGGGGACTGTGCCCTCGATCCCGCTTATAGTCAGCTCCATAATGTCCAAGAAGCTGGCCTCCGGCGCGGATATTATCGTTCTCGATGTCAAGTGCGGCAGCGGCGCTTTCATGAAAACCCTTGACGATGCGAAAAAGCTCGCCGAGGGGCTGACCCGCGTGGGCAGGCTCGCCGGGAAAAAGTGCGCCGCCGTCATAACAGATATGGATCAGCCCTTGGGCAGCGCCGTCGGAAACGCGCTTGAGGTGAAGGAGGCCATCGCCGTCTTAAAGGGCGAAAAGCAGGGAGACCTGCTTGAGCTGTGCCTGAGCATCGGCAGCCTTATGCTGGCCGAGGCAGGCATGGTTGAGAGCGTTGAGCAGGGGCGGGAGCGGCTGCTCGCATCAATTGCCGATGGCAGCGCCCTCAATAAGCTCGCCCAGATGGTCGCCGCGCAGGATGGGGACAGCCGCGCAGTCTATGACGCCTCCATGCTGCCTGACGCGGCGGTGAAGCTCCCTGTTCCGGCTTCGCGCGCGGGCTATGTCCGCCGCATCGAGGCAGAGCAGGTGGGCCTTGTGTCGATGCACCTCGGCGGCGGCAGAGTCACCAAGGAGAGCGAAATCGACCTCTCCGTGGGCGTTGTGCTTGATAAAAAGGTAGGGGACTATGTGGCCAAGGGCGAGAGCCTTGGCACTATCCATGCCGCTTCAATGGAGAAAGCTCAGCAGGCGGCAGAGCTGCTGCGCGGCTGCTTTGAGCTGTCGGATGAAGCGGTCACAAGGCCGGAATTCATCAAGGCTGTTGTGAGGTAAAAAATGGCTGATAAAAAGATTCGCGCCGTTGCGTTGGGTGAGCTGCTGGTGGATATGGCCGGAGAGAGCGTTGACGCGGCGGGCTACCCGACACTTAAAGCCAACCCCGGCGGCGCACCGGCAAATTTCCTCGCCGCGCTCTGCGCCTACGGAATAAGCGCCGGGTTTATCGGCAGGGTGGGGGACGATGCTTTCGGCAGGCTGCTGCGCGGTACGCTCCAGAAAAGCGGCATTGGCTGTTCCGCCCTGCAGGTGGATAAGGCGGCGTTTACGACCCTCGCCTTTGTCACCCTTGACGAGAGGGGCGAGCGCAGCTTCAGCTTTGCCAGAAAGCCGGGGGCGGACACCCGCCTTGAGCTTGACGCTAAGGCCGCAGAGCTTATAAAAAACGCGGAGCTTTTCCACTTCGGTTCTCTGTCGCTCACCGATGAGCCTTCCCGCAGCGCGACTATGCAGGCCGTCCGCCTTGCAAGGGAGAGCGGCGCGCTCATATCCTGTGACCCGAACCTGCGCCTGCCTCTTTGGGACAGTGCGGAGAGCGCTAAAAGCTGGATGACTTGGGCGGTGGAACAGGCGGATATCGTCAAGATAAGCGATGAAGAGGCGGAATTTCTGTTCGGCCTTTCGCCGGAGGCCTGCGCCGATAAATTGCTCCGCGAGGGCAAAAGGGCGGTCTTTGTCACGCTTGGAAAGAACGGCTGTTATTACGCCGCCGGGAGCGAGCGCGGCTATGCAAAAGGACCGGCGGTCAGTCCTGTTGACACCACCGGCGCGGGCGACATCTTCGGCGGCGCAGCTATGTGCATGCTTCTCAAGGGAGAGAGCGTCCGGGCAGCGGCGGAATTTGCCTGCTGCGCGGCGAGCCTATCTACCGAGAAAAAGGGCGGCATCTCATCCGTCGTGCCGTATGACGAGGTCATGCGTCGTATGACATAAATATAATAGCGATCACCCCACGCAGCGGGGCGATCGCTATTATATTTGCGTCACAATTCCAGTCTCATATACACAAGCTCCTGATAGTCTCCCGTCACGCGGGAGCGGAAGCCCTTGGGATTCCTGCCGTATTCTATAAACCCGGCTTTTTTGTACAAGGCAATCGCGCCCTCGTTCGAGGCGACCGCGCTCAGCTCAAGCTGGGCGTATCCGGCGGCTCTTGCGCAGTCAATGCAGGCATTTGTCAGCACTTTGCCTATCCCAAGCCCCCAGAAATCCTTTGCGATGCTGATGCCGAACTCCGCACGGTGGCTCACTTTATATTTCCCGCCGACTGCGTCTATTCCGGCTGTGCCGACTATAGCGCCATCGACCACGGCGACAATCAGAGCTTCGTTTTCACTCTCAGCTTTCGTGTTCAGAAATTTGCTCTCCTGCTCGGCGGTGAAGCTGTTTTCATCAGGGTAGGCGAGCAGATAATCTGTCTCGGAGTGGGTGAGGTTAAAGTTATCATATACTGCCGCCCCGTCGCTCTCCGTCCCGCTTCTCAGGCAGCATTCCCTGCCGCCTTTGAGTGTTATCAGCTTGTAGTATTCCATGCCAGCGCCTCTTTTCCGTATGATGAGAGCAGTATAGCACAAGGACGCTTAAAGTTCAAATAACACGGCCTTTCGTAAAAATTATAGACATGGTTGAAGCGGCAATAGATGCCGCCTTCCGGCCAAATGGCCGGATTAAAAATATCAAGAGGCCGCCAGTTCAGCTGCACAGCTTGAAAGTAAGAAAAAGGACACGCAAAAGCGTGTCCTTTTTCTTGGTCCGAGTGACTAGATTCGAACTAGCGGCCTCTTGAACCCCATTCAAGCGCGCTACCAACTGCGCTACACCCGGATACCACAACGAGGCTGTCCCCATTGCCCGATTATATTAGCACAAGTTGGCGAAGAATGCAAGAGCTTTTTTGCATTTTATTTCTGAAAAATGTCTCGATGGTTTATCCGCGGCCTTCCGCGGCTCGGAAAAACTGCGGATAAAAGGCGCGCTATGTGGAAGCTTTTGTTGAGCTTTGGTATATTGTGTGCTATTATAGCATAGCCTGTCCGGTTTGCGGGAGGCATAAAGACCTTTGAAGGGGAAGCCTTAGAATAATCAAAGCATAGGAGAGTATCATGAAAAACAAAGAGCTTACCGTATGGGAAGCGGCGTGCATAATCACGGGCTACGGCATTGGCGGGGGAGTGCTGGCGATGCCTTACATTGCTCAGAAAAACGGCGTGCCGCTTGCCCTCGTTATCCTGCTGCTTGCTTTTGCCGCCAGCTGGCTTTTGCACATGATGATAGCGGAAACTGTGCAGAAGTGCGGCGAAGGGACGCAGATCGTTTCCGTGTTCTCCCGTTTTTTGTTCCGTGGACGGCTGAAAAAAGTCTTGACGGCGGCCTTTTTTGTCCTTATGGCCTTTGTGCTGGTCACGAATCTCACGGCGTATATCGCAGGCGCGGCTGAGGTTTTGGCGGGTTTTCTTCCAATTCCGGAGCTTGTCTCAAAGCTGGTGTTCTATGTGTGCGCGGCAAGCGTTGTGCTGTTTGGGCTGAAGGCCGTGGGCATCTCGGAAAAATATGCAGTGGCGGTCATATTCGGCCTTGTCGCCGTGCTGGCAGCCGCGAGCTTTTTTGCGCCCCGGCATCCTCTGCCCATGAGGGCCGGCTCCCTGAAAGATGGGGTATCCTTCTTTGCTATGGCGATGCTCTCCTTCTCCGCTTTCTTCTCCATCCCGCAGGCCGTGCAGGGGCTTGGAGGCGACATGAAGAAGGTTAAAAAGGCTGTATTTCTCGGCCTTGGAAATAACTTTATACTGATATTGGTGATCACCTTCTGCGCGCTTCTGGCCTCCAAAGAGGTAACTGATGTTGCAATGACCGGCTGGAGCGCGGGTATAGGCGCATGGGCGCAGATATTCGGCGGTGTGTTCACAGTCCTCGCCATGCTGACCACCTACTGGTCTATTTCCCTTGCTCTGGCGGGCATCGTGGAGGAACAGCTTAGGCTTGACGGAAGACTTTGCTGGCTGCTGGCAACGCTGCCCTCGCTGCTGCTAAGCCTATTGAACATCGGCGGTTTTATTGATTTTCTCGAGCTCGCGGGCGGAGCTATCGCGATCATTGTGGCGGTGATGGTGGTGCCTACCTACCGAAACTCCCGACGGGAGCTGGAGGGAAGCGCCCTTGGCATTTTAGGCGGTACCGCTTTTCAGATTCTTACGATCGCCGCATATCTGCTAATGGCTGTGGGGAGCGTGATATGAAAAGAGCGATATTATATACCGACGCTGTCATACACACGATGCGCAGTGAGAGCGATACCGCCCGTTCAATGCTGGTGGAAAACGGGCGAATCACCGCGCTTGATGTGGACGAAGCAGCCGGAGCGCGGGTGATTTCCCTTGGCGGACGGCATGTGTATCCCTGCCTGATCGACGGCCATGTGCATCTGCTATACACGGTGGTGCTCTCCGGCAGCGGCTTCGACCTGTGCAGGATAGAAAACGGCGCCATCACACCGAGAAATATGGCGGGTGTAAAGGCGAGGTTGGAGGCATTTGCCGAGAGCAAGAGAAAAAACGCTCTGCTGGTTGCCAACAATTTTATCCCAAGCGCAATAGAGGAGAGGCGTATGCCGTGCCGTGAGGAGCTGGATCGCTGGTGCGGCGGCAGACCCGTTGTGGTCTATACCATTGACGGGCACCAAAGCGCCCTGTCAAGCGCCATGCTGCGAAAGCTTGGTATAAGCCCGGATGGGCACAGCGGCATTTTGAGCGGAGAGGCTCACGAGAGAGTACAGGGACGCATCACGGATATCATTGCGGCCTCTGTGACACCTTCCGTGCTGGCTCGGGGAGCGGCAAATTTCCAGAACGACTGTGCGGGGTACGGTATAGCCTGCGTTGGCGCTTTGGACGGCAACGGCGATTCGAAGCGGGATATTACTACCCGCCTTATAACTGCGCTTGCCCGCCGCTTTGCGGTGGACGTTCGGTTTTATTACCAGTATATGGACATTGATAAGGCCGAGCCGCTGGCCCGCTTTCAGCGCAGACGCCGCATCGGCGGCTGCGGCGACTGGGAGATGGACGGCTCCATCGGCGCCCACACGGCGGCCTTTTCCCTGCCATATAAGGATACCGGTGAGCAGGCGGCATGCTATTATGACCGGCAGCTTGTGGAGCAGAGGGTAGAAGAAGCGGAGCGACGCGGCTATCAGATCGCAAGCCACGCCATCGGCGATCTGGCGATAGACCGGATCGTCGCCGCGCTTGGAAAATGCTCGGGGCTTATAAGACATCGCATTGAGCACTGCGAGTTTGCCTCTGACAGCGCCATAGAGGAGATCGCTCGCCGCGGCTGGACGGTCATGGCGCAGCCTGGCTATTCATGGCTTGACAAGCGCTACCTGCACACTTATGAGCAGCATTTGCCGCCGGAGCTTATTGCCCGGCTAAAATTCAAGACCTATCTGGACAAGGGCATTGCCATATGCGGCTCTACGGATTCTCCGGTTCAGGCTCTTGACCCGTGGCTGCAAATGCTTGGCATGGTGGAGTTTTATAATGAGGAGGAGTCGGTGAGCGTATATGATGCTCTGCGCTGCTACACCGTCAACCCTGCCAGAGCCATGCTTGAGGAAGAGGAACGGGGTATGCTCCTGCCGGGTATGAGGGCGGATTTCTTTACCGCCGAGCGGGATGTCCTCAGCTTCACGCCCGAAGAGCTGGCGGGATTTCGCCCGGAGAAAACCTATTATTTGGGCGAGGAGTATAAAAAACGCAGCGTCAGCGCGGCGGCTTTGGCAGCAAGTTTCCTGAAAAAGCCAAAAAAAGTATAAAGCGGCTGACAGATGCTTCGCTTCCAAATAAAAACGGAGGAGGTATGAGTCCGACTTACGCGGAGAAAGTGACCGGCAAATAAGCAGATTCGAGTCCTCTCGTTGATTTTGATATACGGTTAAAGCATGAGTGTTTTTGATTACTCATGAGAAAAAGCACAAGGCAAAAATTGCCTTGTGTTTTTTTGTAAAAAAACATTTACAACAGCCGCAAGATATGGTATATTAGCCAAGGAAAATACTTTCTGAAAGTGTTTTTGCAAATTGTTTTGTCAAAAAGGCACGGTTTGAAAATGAAAAGAAAGAGATTGCTTGTTATTTCGGCGGACTCCCTTGTTGGGGAGGATCTTGAGTATTTCAGGACTTTGCCGAATTATCAGAAATATATTGCCGGCGGCTCGGGCGTTGACCGTGTGCGCAGCATTTACCCATCGTTGACCTATCCCGCCCATGCAACGCTTATGACCGGCTGCTATCCGGACAGGACGGGAATCGTCTCCAACAATATTTACACCGAGGATACGCGCTGCGGCGATTGGGAATGGGACTCGGCAGCCCTTAGGGCGGAGGATATTTTCTCCGCGGCAAAGAGGGTAGGTTACAGCACTGCCTCGGTGCTTTGGCCAGTTACCGGGTGCAATAAGAATATAGATCATCTGGTGAATGAGGCATGGCGGCCAGAAGCGGGAGAGACGGTACAGGGGCTTTTTGCCCGTTATGGCTCGAGCCCGGAGGTCATTGATATCATTATGCACCATGTGGGGCGTCTTGTACCTGACCATATGCAGCGCGGGCTCGCGGTACATCCGGAGTTTGACGATTTCGGGGCTGGCTGCGCGGCGGATATAATTCGCCGCTTTAAGCCGGAGCTGATGCTTGTGCATACCTGCCCGGTGGATGCCTGCCGTCACGAGTACGGCGTTTTCAGCGATAGGCTTGAGGCCGCCATCCGCCGTGTTGACGCCCATTTGGGCGAGATCGGTCAGGCGCTGGAGGATGCCGGCGTTCTTGCAGACACCAATGTCTTTCTTATAAGCGATCACGGGCAGTTAAACTGTGTGCGCTTTGCCAGCATCAATGTGGCTCTGTCCCGCGCTGGATTTCTCAGCGTAGGCGAGGATGGGCGTCTCAGTCCTGACTGGCGGGCTTACAGCCGTTCTGCCGGCATGTGCGCCTATGTTTATCTGCGCGGAAAGGACGATTCGCGCGCGTATGACGCTGTGTACGGGTTTTTAAAGCAAATGGAGAGCTCCGGCGTCTGCGGTATCTCTAAGGTATACACCGCAGAGGAAGCCGCCGCCGAGCGCTTGAGAGGAGATTTCTCCTTTGTCCTTGAGACAGACGGAAGAACTGCCTTCTCAAACGCCTGTGACGGTCACTTTATGAGAAATGTGGAGCCTGGGGATGAACACTATCTCAACGGGCAGCATGGGCACCACCCGGATAAGGGGCCGCAGCCTGTGCTGGAGGCTAAGGGGCCGGATATCGTCCCGGGGCTGCGCATACCCGAATGCCGCCTGGTGGATGAGGCGCCCACCTTTGCGGCGCTTCTGGGCGTGACCCTTGTGGGAGCGGACGGAAATGCGCTGGGGGCGCTGCTGAAATGAGAGAAAAGATGTATCCAGAACCGCAGCCTGTGTCCGCGTATCTATGTCGGGAGCTGGAATGCTCCTGCGGAAGAGTGCATTACGCGGATATCGCCGCTGTGGAGATCGGGGCGGGAGCGATCAGAACCCTGCCTGAATATACAAAAAAATGGGGATATGCCTGTCCTTATATCGTCTGTGACGATATTACATATAAAATCGCGGGAGCTCAATGCGAAAACCTGCTGTCTCAAGTGGGCGTGTACGCAAAGCTCCACATCATCAAAAGGCTCGGCTTTGACGAGGCAACGCTTGGTGAGCTGCTCATAGATATGCCTGCCGACTGCGATGTCATAATCGCGGTGGGCACAGGGTCTATAAGCGACATCATCCGGTATATGAGCTTCAAGCTGCGCCTGCCCTGCTTCACCGTTGCCACCGGCGCGCCTATGGACGGCTTTGCCGCAGGCATCGGTGTAATGAATGTGGATGGCCTGAAGACCACTATGCCGGCTCACAGCACCAAGCTCATCATCGGTGACACGGACATCCTGCGCACAGCTCCATACCGCATGACGGCGGCAGGCTTCGGCGATCTTATCGGCAAGCTGAGCTGCCTTAATGACTGGGAGCTGGCAAGGCTCGTAACAGGGGAGCACTTTTGCGGGAACATAGCCGCGCTTGTAAAAAAATGCGTGGACGATATCCTGCAATGTGCCGACGGGCTAAAGCGCGGAGAACCGGAGGTGCTCGGCAGGGTGATGGAGGGGCTTGTCCTCTCCGGCACGGCCATAAGTCTCTACGGCGATTCCCGCCCGGCCTCCGGCGCCGAGCACCACATGTCCCATTATTGGGAGACTGTTTTTGAGCAGAGGGGCGTTCGCGCCGCGATGCACGGAGAGCAGGTGGCGGTGGGGACGGTGCTGATCCTGATGTTCTGTGAGGAGCTGGCGCGCGCCGAGATAGACTTTGATCTGGCTCGCGCCGCGGCGAGAAGCTATGACCGCGCTGCGTGGGAGGCTGAGATACGCCGAGCCTATGGTGCGGCGGCCGATGGGGTCATCGCTATTGAGGACAGCGCCTGCAAAAATGAAACGGCGGGCAGACTGCGCCGGATCGACGCGGCACAGGAAAAGCTGCCGCTCATCCGGGAAAAGCTCAATGCGCTTCCCGGAGCGGAGCATTTGGCGAAGCTCCTGCGCACTGTCGGCTGTCCCTGCGCGCCTGCGCAGATAGGAGTCGATGAGGCGACTCTCAAGGACACATTCATGTACTGCAAGGAGATTCGACCACGCTATACGGTTTTGCAGCTTGCCTACGACCTGGAGGTCCTGGACAGTGTGTCTGACAGGGTGATCGAAAGAATCAAAAGAGACTCAGCGTGAATATCAAGCAAAAAAGTGATGGGTGTTGCAGACCATCAAAACAGTTAGAATGGAGAGAAGTATGGGTCAGATAGTTCTGAGGAATATTTGCAAAAGCTTTGGAGATGTAAAAGTCATTGAAAACCTTGACCTCACCATCGAGGATGGCCAGTTTGCCGTTCTTGTAGGAGCCTCCGGCTGCGGCAAGACGACGCTTCTGCGCATCATTGCCGGAATCGGCCCCGCTACCTCGGGAGAGCTGTATCTGGATGGGGAAGAGGTCAGCGACCTTGCCCCCGGCAAACGGGATATTGCAATGGTTTTTCAGAACTATGCTATTTATCCCAACATGACTGTCAAGGGCAACATCGAGTTCGGGCTGAAAAACAACCATGTGCCCAAGGCGGAGCGGGAAAGGCTAATTGCGGAGGTAGCGGAGAGCGTGGGACTTACCGACCTGCTCAAGCGTAAGCCGAACACCCTGTCAGGCGGTCAGCGGCAGAGAGTCGCTTTGGCTCGGGCTATGGTAAAGAAACCCAAGGTGTTTCTTATGGACGAGCCGCTGAGCAATCTGGACGCAAAGCTGCGTGTACAGATGCGCAGCGAGCTGATTGAGCTGCATAACAAGCTTAAGACCACCTTTGTCTATGTCACCCACGATCAGGTGGAGGCAATGAGCATGGCTGACACGATCGTGCTCATGAATAACGGCGAGATACAGCAGCAGGCGTCCCCTGAGGAGATATACGAGGATCCGAACAATGTTTTCACCGCCCAGTTCATCGGTACGCCGGCAATGAATATCCTGCCCATGCCCAACGGCTGCTTTATGGGCTTCCGCCCGGAAAAGACGCTTATGTCCGAGGGGTGGGACAAGGCTCCTTCGGCAGCGTACCATACCACGGGCCGCATCATAACAAGGGAGATGCTTGGCTCGGAGACGCTCTATAAGGTGCAGATCAGCACCATGACCGGCGAGCAGACCACAGTTATGGTCAAGCTCACCGATGGCAGTATCCGGCAGGACAGTCAGATAAGCCTTGATGTCGAGCAGGGGGCGCTGTTTTTCTTTGACAAGGATACCAAGCGCATTCGTGAGAGTCAGCGAGCGGAGGAGTATGCCGCGTGTATGAGGCTGATCAGAGGTGAATAGGATGAAAGATACTATCACAGAGGCAGGAAAGCCCGGCTTCAGGCAGAGGCTGCGCAATTTTGCCGGCAATAAGCTGCCGCCGTATCTTATGGTAGCCCCGGCGATGGCCTTTTTCCTGCTCTTCACTGTCTATCCGATAATAGATATGATCGTGCTCTCGCTTCATGAATGGAATGTGGTGCAGGACAGAAAGTTCGTGGGGCTTGCAAATTATGACTATCTTTTCAACACCGCGATAGATTTTAAAATCGCCCTGCAAAACACACTTGTCTATACGGTGAGCGTGCTGTTTTTCCTGATGCTCTTTGCCCTGATATTTGCCGTGTGGCTTCAGAAGGACTCGAGGATAAACGGCTTTGTGCAGAGGGTCATGTTCTTCCCCCATATCTGCGCGATGCTGGCGGTGTCGATGGTGTTTTCGTGGCTGATGGATGAAAACGGTCTTTTCAACGCGGTGCTATCCTTTTTCAATCTGCCCGGACTGCGCTGGCTGGATTCATCCACTACGGCGATGATGTCAGTGGTCATTGTGGCGGTCTGGAAGGGCATGGGCTACCAGGCGCTGATTCTGCTCTCCGCGCTCAAGTCGATCCCCGCGGATATTTACGAGGCGGCGGAGCTTGACAACACCGGACCCTTCAGGAAGTTCTTCCACATTACGATACCGCTACTTTCACCCCAGCTTTTCTTTATGCTCATAACGATCACCATGAATTCCTTCAAGGTTTTCGACTCTGTTAAAATACTCACCCGCGGCGGGCCGGGAAAGTCCACGCTGGTGCTGGTCTACTACATATACGAATACGCGCAGTCCAATTTGAAATACGGCGTGGCAGCGGCGGCGGGCGTTATCCTGCTGGTGTTCCTGATGATACTGTCCGTTGTGTATTTCAAGCTTATCGGCAAGCGTGTGCACTATCAGTGAGAGGGAGGGAGAGCGTGTGTCTGTTCTGACAAGAAAGCAGAAGCGCCGTGTGCTCAGGAGCACCGGCAAAGCTGCGGATATTCTTCTCAAAATTTTTGTAAGCGTTCTTTTCCTTTTCCCCTTTTACTGGATGGTGACTACCTCCTTCAAGCCCTATCTGGAGACGCTTCAATTCCCTCCTACTCTCTGGCCACATGAGTTTACGCTTGAGGGCTATGAGCGTGTGTTCCGGGAGCTTGACATCATGCGATATGTCAAGAACACCGCTATTATCACAGGCACTATAATTGTCCTCCAGCTGATCGTTGAGGTGCCAGCGGCATATGCCTTTGCCCGCTGGAACTTCAAGGGCAAGAGCATACTCTGGGTCATCGTCATGATGGCGTTCATGATCCCCGGGCAGCTCACATTTATAACGGTCTACTTCATGTTCGCCGACTGGGGTATTCTGAAGACGCTGCTGCCACAGATACTGCCGATGGGCGCAAGCGCCTTTGCGATCTTCCTCTTACGGCAGAACTTTATGCAGATACCCGAGGAGCTTATTGAGGCGGCGAGGCTGGATAACGCCTCCGAGTGGAAGATCATGTGGAAGCTCATGATCCCCATGTCCAAATCTACTCTGGCCACAACGGTGCTCTTTAGCTTTATCAGCCACTGGAACGCATATTTCTGGCCGCTGGTCATGACGCGCAATGAGGAGCTCAAGCCCATAACCCTCGCCATTGAGCGGCTTAAGGATCTTGAGCGTGGCTTGAACTACACTGACATAATGGCAGGCAATGTGATCCTCATTCTTCCAGTTGTTATTCTCTTCCTGCTGTTCAGCAAGAAGGTCATTCAGGCGATGGCGTATCGCGGCATGAAATAATAAAACGCATGTAATTATTTGAAAATAAAATAAAAACGGAGGAAACAAAAATGAAAAGAACACTGGCAGTCCTGCTGTGCATCTGTATGTGTCTGGTCACAGCGGCCTGCGGCGGTAAAAGCGCCCCCGCCCCCGAGGCATCCGCCCCGGCGGAAGCCACAGAGCAGATGAGCGGGCCGGCATATGTGACCGAGCCTATCTCCATTGATTTCTGGCACACAATGGGCTCCGGCGCGCTGGCGGAATACATGGATGACGCGGTGTCTCGCTTCAACGCTGAAAATGAATACGGCATCACCGTAAACGCCACCTTCATGGGCTCTTATGGCGATGTGCGCAATCAGGTCATCACCTCTATCGGTGCCAAGGAGAACCCGCAGGTCATCATCAACGGTATGTCAGACATTCTTGCAAAGGTTGGCGTTCTGCAGGATATGGCGCCCTATGCCGAGCGTGACGGCATTGATATGAGCCAATATCAGGAGGGCGCAAAGTCTAGTATGTATAATGACGGTATGCTGACCAACATGCCAATTCAGCGTTCCTGCATCGTTCTTTACTACAATAAGGATCTGTTCTCCGCTGCCGGCTATGACGAGGCACCCGCAACCTATGAGGAGCTGATGGAGGCCGCGCAGAAGATCACACAGACCACCGGCAAGTATGGCTTTGAGCTTATGATCGACCCCGCCTTCTATCAGGAGGCGCTGCTTATCTCCCTCGGCGCTGAGGGTATCTGCGATGCGGATGCCAAGGGCGCGGGCTGCCTTGATGACGGAAGCATGCTGCGCATGCTTGAGGACTGGCGCGCCGGCGTTGATGCCGGATGGATGCTGGCTCCCTCCGTATCCTCTTCCCACAACAACATGTATCAGGAGCTTTACGGCGGAAATCTCGCCTCCTTCTTTGCAAGCTCCGCTGTGCTTGAGACAGTCACCTCCTATGCGCAGGAGTCCGGCATCAATGTCGGTGTTGCGCCCATGCCTGTCTATGGCGGTATCGGCGGCGTTGGCGGCGGCGGTGATATCTCCATAATCTCTGCGAACAACAGCGAGCAGCAGATCGCCGCGGCATGGGAGTTTGTCAAGTTCATGATGAGCGATGAGGAAATCGCCACCCGCAGCATGGCGACCGGCTACATGCCCGTTACCGAGGGCTCTGCCGAGCTTATGAAGGACTTCTTTGCTGAGAACGAGTTCTTTGCCGAGGCTTACGATGCAAGGCTTAAGAGCGTTGACTACCCCAGTAACCTTGAAAAGAGCGAGTGGATAACTCAGCTCACCACCGCTTTCTCATATGTTATTCAGGACAGGTCAATGTCCGCCGAGGAGGGCGTTGATTATCTGAAGAGCATGATGTCGACGGTGTTCCTCGGATAAGGTGATGCACATGAAGAAGAGAAGCTTAGCGCTCCTTCTTGCAGTGCTGCTTATAGCCGCGCTGACCCTCTCTGCCTGTGCTTCGGGCGGAGGGGGCGTTGCGGTAATTGCAACTGATGCCGACAGCGGCACCGCGAAGCAGGTGCAGAGCGCCTTAAAGGTAAAATCCACGCTTTGCAGCGGGGAAGAGCAGGCGAAAAATGCCGCGCTCAAAATATATGTGGGCAATTCCGGCTGCGCCACGGCCGAAAGATATGCCGCCGGCTTGAGAGACGGCGACTGCTGGGTACGTGTTACGGATGAGGGAATATTCATACAGGGCGCGTCCCAGGAAAAGCTTGAGGAGGCCGCGGCTTACTTTGCGCAGACGGTCGCCCCTTATGTGGACAAGGACGGCAGTATCGCGGCTCCGACGGAGGTTTCCGTCGAATACGGCTCTTACGGTCGTTCAAAGCTCCAGACACTGCGCTTTGACGGGCAGGACATTTATCTTTACAGCATTGTCACCAGGGGCGGCGAGGAGACTGAAAATGCCAGGCTCATCCGCCGGCACATTGAGGCGATGTCCGGCTATGAGCTGCCTATTGTGGCTCCTGAGAGCTTGGCGGAGGATACGCCCGCCATCATCTTTGGCAGCAGCGGCGCGAGAGACGCGGCGGCAGTGGCGGCGGAGCTTGAGGAAAAGCAGTTTATTATTGAGGCGCAGGGCAGCAGCCTTTACCTTTGCGCCTATGACGAGGCGGAGGAGACGCTCCTTACATACATGTTCCTCGGACAGACTCTGGGCTGCAATTTCTATAACGATACTCCCGCTGCGGCGAAGCTCTCCTTTGACGAGTATCGCTTCAAGTTCACCACCGCCTTTGACGGCTCCGGCAAGTTCAAGTCCATGAACACGCAGGTAGCCCGCTTCAGCGCCCAGAACGAGTTTAATATCCTTCAGGGCGGCTGTACCGACGGGGAATATGCCTACTACATTCTTCAGGATCAGCAGCTTTCAAGCGGAAACTGCCTCATTATCAAGCTGAAAATAGGCACATGGGAGATGGAGCAGATCAGCGAGCCGCTGCCGCTTGACCATGGAAACGGCATCACCTATCTGCCTGAGAGCAACCGGCTTCTTGTGGCTCATTGTGACCCTGATCCCAAGGTGGTCAGCTGGGTAGACGCGGACACACTGGAGCTTATTGAGACAAGGACGCTGCCAGTTCCCTCGTATTCCTACTCCTATAATGCGGCCCGCCAGCAGTTTGCAAGCTACGGTGTTTCCAAGGTGATGGTCATTCTGGACGAGGATCTGAAACCGGTCTGTTCTTATAACGGTCTTGCCAGCAGCCTTACAACGCAGGGCTACGATGTGGATGACAACTATGTATATATTGTCAATAACGGCGGCAACGCCATCAATGTCTGCGACTGGGAGGGGCACTGGCTCGAGAGCATACCCATCGGGGTCAAGACTGAGATGGAGAACATGATAAGCCTGGGAGATATACACTATACAAGCTATCTCAACGCAGGATCGGATATATATCTCACCATTTTTTACAGAACACTTGTAAGATAAAGGAAAGGAGGAAGCATTTTGAACAACACTGAAAAAACCGCGAGAAAGCCACGTATAAAGCTTATTGCTGTCGTGCTTGCAGCAATTGTGATCGTTGCTGTCGTCGGCGTTTTTCTCACCCGGGCTTTATCTTCCTCCGATGCACTCACCGGGCCGGATAAGACAGGCTGGCTCGAAAAGCAGCTCTCAGGCAGCGGTGTTGTGCAGATAGACGAGGATATCAGCGTAAGCCGCCCTATTACGGTTTCCGGCAATGCGGAGCTGACGGGCAGCGGTACCGTAACCTTCACCGGCTCAGAGCGTGTGAGCTTCAAGGCTTCTGACTACCGCATACCTGAGGATGAATGCGAGCTTTTGCAGACCCCTGAGCTCTCGGCCGAAAGAGCCATGCTGGAGCTTCAGGACGGGGCGAGCCTTAAGCTCTCCGGCAGCGTTGTCCTGAACGGCGGAGATCGTGTCATGGCTGTCAGAACAGCCGAGGGCGCAGAACTCACCCTGGCCGGAGAGGCGGGCGTGACCGGCGGCGCGGGCGCGAATATCTACAACGCGGGAGCGCTGGAGATAAGCGGCGGCACTGTCAGCACAGACACCGGCGTGAACATTGTCAATGCCGGCAGTCTAAGCCTTAGCGGCGGGCAGATCATAAGCGAGAGCCAGAGGCTCTGCTCTGTCCTCTCCACGGGCGATATCACCCTTGACGGAGGCACACTCAGCGCGGCGGAGGGCAGCAACATATATATGCTCGACGGAAGCCTTGTCATGAACAGCGGCACCGTTGACGCGGCGGCTATCGACAATATCTTTGTCGCCGGCGGCAGTGCCAGGGTCCTTGGCGGCACCGTCAGCGGCGGTGATCACGGCCTGCATGTGATTGGCAGCGGCAGCGTGACCGGCGGCACATGGCTCAACAATGTCAATAACCTCTATAATCAGGGTGAAATGACTGTCAGGGACATCACCCTTGGTAATTCTACTGGCCATAATGTGGTCAACACCGGGCTTGCCGCGAGCATGGACATGAGCGATGTCATTATTGACTCCGCCACGGTCCACGGTGTATATAACACCCGCGGTGCCCATGCGGAGATAGAGCGGCTCACCGTTAAGACCGCCATGGCAAAGGGCATACACAATGGCGGCGGTTTTCTCAACGGCAAGGATATCACCATCATCAGGGCGCTGGGCGCCGGTGTCGGCAATGATATCGAAAAGGGCTGGGCGGACGACGGCGAGGTCAGCATTGAAAACCTTAAGGTGCTGAGGGCCACAAACTACAATCTGCTCAATACCTCCGGTAAAATGACCGTAAAGAACGCGGAGCTGGGCGTTATTTCCACCAACAGCGTTCAGGTCAGCGGAGGTACGCTGAACCTCACGGATATTGAGATGAAAGGCACGGTGTCCTCCGGCTCCGGCTTCTATCTTCTCGGCGGAACTGTCAACGCAGAGAATGTTAACATGGGCCCCATAAGGGATCGCGGCGTGCAGAACCGCGGCGGCAGCTTTAATGGCAAGAACATCGTCATTGAGGACACCAAGGGCACCGCCGTTGGCAATCAGGTAGGCATGGACGGCATCACTAACGGCACCATTTCCATAAGCGGCCTGACCGTTAAAAAGACGGACGGCTATTGCATACAGAACTCGAACGGCGGAACCATTTCCATAAACGGCGGCTGGCTCACCGTGAGTCAGACTACCGCTGTGCGCATAGATGACGGCCGGGTCGACCTTGGCGGCGTCACCATAAACGGTGTGACAAGCTCAGCGAAGAGCAAATACAACGGACTCACCGCTCAGGGCGGACAGGTCAGCATTAACGGTCTTACCATCAATAATATGCTGGGCCGCGGAATAAGCTGCTCCGGCTCCAACATAAGCGGCACCGGGCTGACCGTCAACGGCACGGGCGGCGGAGGAATATACATCAACAAGGGTAGCATAAGCCTCAGCAATGTGGAGACGCATAACTGCAAAGGTTACAGCGTGGATGTGTCCGGCGGCAGCATGGCTATCGCAAACGGCACCTTCAATATTGGCGGCACCACCAACACCCGCGTGAGCAAGGGCAGCCTCAGGCTGGATAATGTTTTGGTCAACGGCGCGCCCAGCGTGACAGGCGCCAACGGCAAGGTGAACAACTACAACTGCATCACCGCCAGCAGCGGCAGTCTGGAGCTTAACAATGTGACCCTTCAGGACTCTGCCGGGCGCGGACTGAATAACACGGGCGCTGCGGTCACAGGCAGCAATGTCACCGTGAAAAATGCCAAAGGCACGGCTGTTTATAACGATAAGGGCAGCATGAACATCAACGGACTGAGCGTCATGAACACCGGCAAGGCAAATAATATCGCTGTCCACGGCGGATCAGCTGTGATCGTCAACGCGGTCATTGAGAAAAGCAGCGAGACAAGCGTCTATTTAAAGGATGGCAGCCTGCGGCTCGTCCAGGCTCAGATCAACGGAACCACCGACAAGGATAAAAACGGCGTGACCCAGTCAGGCGGCAAGCTCGCGTTGGAGGATGTCAGCATCAAAGAGGTGAACGGACGCTCTGTCAACCTCACCGGCGGCACTATGACCGGCAGGAACATCAGCATCACCGGCGGCGCCAATGCCACGGCCTTCTATAACCAGTCCGACGACGCGGTCATAAACGGCCTGCGGATAGTTGACGGCATGGCCTATCTGATCGACAACATGGGCAGCCTTTCCGTCACGGGCCTTGAACTGGACGGCGGCGGAAACTATGGCATAAACAATCAGAGTGGCTGCACACTGAGTATCGACGATTACGATATCAGAAATACAGCAAACTCTCCCATCAGGAACTATGGATCGCTTGCTCTCGGCACCGGCACCGTCAATGCCGGCGGCAAGGATGCGATCTCGCTTGAAAGCGGCTCCCGTATGCAGCTTGAGGGTCAGGCCACGATCGAAAACGCCGGCTATGCGATAACGAATAACGGAACAATGAGCATCGCAGACGGAGCTGGTCTTTTCTCGAATAACGCTGTATACCTTGCCACAGGCAAGCTCATCAGAGTAACAGGGGACAGCATTGCCAACAGCGCAGGCCAGCCCTTGAAGATAGCTCCGATGAACACCGCGGAGGGGACGGTTCTGGTGACCACCCCTAACGAAACAACGGCTCTTGTCGTCGGTCAGTCTGTCAGTCTCTTTAATGCCGTGGGGGTCAAGGCTGTCGTAAGCGGCAGCAATATCGTCATCGGCGCAGACGGTACCGGGGAGAGCTACGCCGAGAAGGCAGAGGTTTCCACTTGGGCAGAGCTCAAGGAAGCGATCGAGACGAAGGCCACCGACGAGGGGCTTGAGATAGTCCTCCTTAACAGCATAGATGAAACCTCCGAGAGCGTCATCACCTGCGGCTTGAGCAATACTGCCAGAGTGAAGCTCACCGACGGCGGCAAGGGCTATACCATCAAGCGTACGGATCTTTCTAAGCCCCTCTTTATCAACAACGGCGGCAGCTCGATCAGCTTCAGCGGCACCCTGACGCTGGACGGCGCTTCCAGTTCCTCCGCAAAGGCGGGAGAGCCTATGCTCATAAACCGCGGTCTTATGACCGTGGACAGCGGCGCCGTGCTGAGCAATGCTGTCCGCAGCGGCGCGAACAACAGCCTGAACGGCAGCGGAAAATCCGGCGGCGCGATAGAATCCAACGGCGTCCTGAATATCTACGGCACGGTGACCGCCTCCGGCAGCGATAACGGAACGGCTGTCTCCGTCCTCGGCGGCTCGCTCAGTGCCGATGGGGCGAAGCTGAATAATAACGCAGGGCGCGCTTTGCGCATTGGCGGCGGCAGCGCCAGCATAAAGGACAGCGAGATCAACAACAACACCGGCGCAAGCGGCGGCGGCGCTCTGCTTGTGGATGCGGCCAGCGTGACTGTGGAGAACACAAAGATAAACAACAATGCCTCCACCGGCACCGGCGGCGCGCTTCAGACCACTGCAGCCACCTCTGTCATTACCGTCACCGGCGGGGAGATAAGCGGCAACAGCTCCAAGGGTACCGGCGGCGCTGTCCAGATAGGCGGCAACGGCGCAAGAGTGGAGATCACCGGCTGCGCCATAACAAACAACAGCGCGAACAAAAAGTCGGATGGCACAGACAGCAACGGCGGCGCGATACAGGTCAACAACAACGCGGCTAAGCTGTATCTCACCGACTGCACGGTTTCCGGCAATAAGGCTACGGGCAACGGCGGTGTTGCCAATATCGGCGGCAATGCCGATACCATAGCTGTTATATCCGGCGGAAGCCTCAGCGGCAATACCGCAGTCGGCAATGGCGGCGCGTTCTGCATAAGCAGCACGGGCGGCCTGAACATAAGCGGAGCGGAAATAAGCGGCAATACCTCCGACGGAACTGGCGGCGCCATAGCCGTTACCGGTGCGGGTAAGGTCAATGTCAGCGGCAGCACGGTCACCGGAAACCAGGCAAAAAAGAGCTCAGGCGCCGTGCATGTCTCCGGCAGCGGTGCAGCCGCGATCAATCTCAGAGGCACGGCCTTTACGGGCAATACCAGTGCGGAATACGGCGGAATGATGAATGTTGACAACACTAACGCCAGCGTTACGCTTGATTCTTGCACGGTCACCGGCAACAGCGCAGCCAATGGCGGCGGTATAAACCTGCCCGGCGGCAAAACGATAAATCTTGCCGGCAGCACGGTAATAAAGGACAACACTGCTTCTGCCTTTGCCTCCCAGATACGCGCAGGCAACACCAACAGCAATATCAATATTGACGGCGAAGCTGTCATCGTGGGCGAGATAGGCCTTGCCAAGAACGGAATTCTGATAAACCTCAGCGAGGCGATGAACGGGCAGAACGCCATTGAGCTTGTGGCTGCTGACGGTCTGACCCCGGCGGCGGGTTGGGTGATTCTGACCGGCAGCCCTGCGAACATCAATGCTTCCGCGCCCTGCTTTACCGTGCGAGGCTCAGACCTTGTCATAACGGAAAGCGGTATGCTCGGCAAGAGCGGCAACGAGCCTGACAGGCGGGTCACTGTATCCAGCTGGGCTGAGCTAAAGACCGCCATTGGGGGTGCCGCGGCAGGCGAAAGACTGGAGATCGTGCTTGCAAGCAGCATGGACGAGGGCAGCGAGGGTGTGATAACAGCCTCTGCCGGCGACATTACAATAACAGATGGCGGCAATGGCTATACCATCAAGCGCACAGATCTTACTAATTCCCTATTCATAAACAACAGCGGTGTCTCGCTCAGCTTTGAAGGCAGCATCACCCTCGACGGCGCGTCAAGCGCTGCTGCCAAGGCGGGTCAGCCCCTGCTTCTGAACAAGGGAATAATGACGGTTTCCAACGGTGTGACGCTGACCAACGCCTTCCGCAGCGGTTCGGACAACAGCCTGACCGGCAGCGGCAAATCCGGCGGCGCGATAGAATCCAACGGCGTCTTGAACCTGAAGGGCGTCGTTACCGCCTCCAGCAGCGATAACGGAACGGCTGTGTCTATACTTGGCGGCACGCTCAATGCCGACGGCGCAAAGCTCAATAACAATATCGGGCGCGCGATGCGTATCGGCGGGGGCAATGCCAATATTGCCAACAGTGAGATGCGCGGCAACACGGCCAACGGCGGCGGCGCACTGCTGATCGATGCGGCTACCGTCACGATCGAGAGCTCCAAGTTCAACAATAACAGCTCAAGCGGCACCGGCGGCGCCATACAGACCACGGCGGCCGGCTCCCGTGTGAAAATGACCGGCTGCGAGGTGAGCGAAAACACAGCGAAAACCAATGGCGGCGGTATGCAGCACGCAGGCGCGGGGCAGGTAGAGCTCATAAACTGCACCTTTAAAAACAACACGGCCGGCGGCAACAGCGGTGCTGTGAATGTCAACACATCGGGCTGCGTCCTCACGGTCACCGGGGGAAGCATGATAGGAAATAAGTCCACCAACGCCAATGGCTACGGCGGCGCGATCAACATCGTAGGCGGAGGTATAGTCTCCATTGACGGCACTGAGATCAAAAATAACAGCGCGGCAAACGGCGGTGCTATCAACCTTTCCGGCGGCGTTGAGGCCACGATCAAGGGAGCGGCAGTCATAAGCGGCAATACGGCAAGCGTGCTGGGTGACCAGCTCCGCTGCGGCAACGCCGCCTGTGTGCTCAATCTTTACTCAGGCGTTACCCTGGACGGTGTCATCGGGCTTGCCGGCAACGGAGTTAATATCAAGCTCACCGGCAGCACTGATAATATGGGCGGGCTGAATATAGTTCTCAGCGGATCAAGCCTCTCTGAGGGTGCGACGATCCTTGCAGGCTATAACGCGGCTGACCCGACTGCGGACATAAACGCTTTGATCGCGGAGGCCGCGAAGCACATAAGTGTTTCCGGCAAGGATCTTATCGTAGGCAGCAGCGGCAGTCTCGAGGCGCCGACTGTGACGGCGGCGGAAAATGAGATTTTGAGCGAAGATACGCTTTCGCCTGATGCGGCGGTGCCCAGCGCCCCCGCCGAGCCTGATTCTCCCGCGGAGCCTGTCATTCCTGCGGAGCCTGATTCTCCCGCAGAGCCTGTCGTTCCTGCTGAGTCGGCAGTTTCCACGGAGCCTGCTGCTCCTACGGAACAGGCGGACGCTGCGGCACAGCAGCCGGAGGCCACAGAACAAGCATAACTTCAGGCAGTGTCCGGGCGGGCTCTTGCCCGTCCCGGGCACTGCGGAAAGGCAAAAAGTGAAAAACGATTTACAATATCTAAAACGTATTGAAAAACCCAGGGGGCGTGTGGATGTAGTGCTCGATACCGATACCTTCAACGAGATCGACGATCAGTACGCCCTGGCGTATCTTATAAAAAGCTCCGATGAGCTTACGCTGAAGGCGGTCTATGCCGCGCCATTTTACAATAAGCGGGTGTCCTCTCCAGCGGAAGGGATGCGGAAAAGCTATGAGGAGATCCACCGAATCCTGTCCTTCATGGGTAGGGAAGACTTGAAGGACAGGGTCTATTCCGGCAGCGAGTGCTATCTTCCGGATGAAAAAACACCGGTCGTATCGGCTGCGGCGGAGGATCTTGCCCGCCGCGCGATGGAATACACGCCGGAAAACCCCTTGTATGTCATTGCGATCGCCGCGATAACAAATGTTGCCTCCGCGCTTCTTATCAATCCCGAGATCGCCGAGCGCATTGTTGTAGTTTGGCTGGGCGGAGAGGCTTTTGATTGGCCACATAATCGGGAGTTCAACTGCTATCAGGATGTGGCCGGTGTGCGCGTGCTTTTTGACAGCGCGGCCGCTGTGGTACTGCTGCCCTGCATGGGTGTTGTGTCCGCCTTTGCCACCACTCGCTACGAGCTGGAGCATTGGCTCAGGGGGAAAAACCAGCTTTGCGACTATCTTTGCGATGTGACCATCAGCGAGGCGGAAGAGAATAAGAGAGGCCAATGCTGGAGCAAGCCCATTTGGGACGTGTGCGCGGTGGCGTGGCTCCTCAAGGGCGATTTCATGCGTGACAGATATGAGTGCGCGCCCATTGCGGAATATGACGACCATTGGGCCTTTGACCGTTCGCGGAAGCTGATACGCTATGTCTATCACATCAACAGGGACAATCTAATGGAGGATCTCTTCACTAAATTAGCGAAATGAGATAAAGCTTATGAAGTATCTTTTAGATTCACATACTCATACTACGGTAAGCGGGCATGCCTACAACACCATGCAGGAGATGGCGCTGCACGCTAAAGCGCTTGGGCTGGAGGCTATCGCTATAACCGAGCATGGCCCAACCATACCCGGGAGCTGCGACCCCATATATTTCACAAACTACCATGTTGTTGACAGAAATATGTACGGCATACGCATGCTCCTCGGTACGGAAATGAATATTATCGATTATGAGGGCTCAGTCGATCTGCCGGACTGCAAGCTGCGAAAGATAGATGTGGGCATTGCCAGTATCCATCCCAATGTGGGCAACGGGGAGAAGTATCCGCCCTATGTCCCCGGCAGTGTTGAGGAAAACACCCGCGCCTATCTGGGCGCTATGGGTAACCCCAATGTGGATATTATCGGGCATCCGGACGATGAGCGTGTCCCGGTGGACTATGAGGCGCTTGTGCGCGGTGCACGGGACAACCATGTCCTGCTGGAGCTGAACGCTGCCTCGCTCGAGCCCGGCAATATCCGCAGCAAGGGAAGATCCCCTGAAAATATGCGCACGATGCTCCGCCTTTGCGAGCGCTACGGCGTGCATGTGGTGCTCTCAAGCGACGCCCACTGCGCCTGTGCCATAGGAAAATTTGACAACATTGACGCCATACTCGAGCAACTGCATTTCCCGGAGGAGCTTGTTGTTAACCGCGATTTGGCGTTGTATTTGAGCTTTTTGCACCGTTTTAACGCAAAATAGGCAGCACATCCTGCGCTTTTTATTGCGCTTTGGCTATTGTTCTGCTATTATTTGTGATGGGTGATTCAATATGACAATAAAAGAAATAGCAGAACTTGCTGGTGTTTCTATCTCAACGGTATCAAAGGTCATAAATAAAAAGGATGAGGGTATCCGGGAGGAGACTCGCCGCCGGGTGCTTGAGATAGTTGAGCAGTACCACTATACCCCCCAGGGAAATGTGCTCGCTGCTCAAAAAAGCCGCAGCAGCATGCTGGGCGTTGTATTTGACAGTGATGGAGGCAATGACGCTGTGCTGCCCGCGTTGAGCAGGGCTGCAAGCAGAAGCAACTATAATGTGGTGGTGACTGTCGGCAGGACGCCGGAGGAAGAGCTGCGCAATTTTCAGATCCTCGCCGCTCAGAAGGTGGATGGGATCCTCTGGTATCCTGTGCAGGGCTCGGGCTTTGACGGCGCTTCCTATACGGAGAAATACGGGATCCCGGTGGTTTCCATGGATTTTCGCAGCCGTGTCAGCGCAGACAATATCAGCTTTGATTATTATGAGCTGGGCTACGAGATGACGGATATGCTCATTGCCAAAGGGCACGAGCGCATCCTTTGCGTCCTGCATATTCCGGGCCGCCGGGCCATTTTGCTCAATCAGGGCTATCGCCAGTGTATGCGCGAGCATGGGCTGCCTGTGGACGAGAGCTTTACCTGCAACTGGGTGGACTATGATGATACGCCCAATGTGAACTTTGCCGACTACACGGCGGCGGTATGCTATGATATGTTTCTTGCCCGAAAGGTTGCGGAATACGCCGAGCAGGAGCAGGAGCTGTCAGTTCCAGGAGACCTGTCGATTGTGACCGTGAGCAACGGCGACATGTGGATGAGTTATGAAAGCATCTCTACCCTTGGCCGCTTTTTTCGGGACATTGCCACCTTCGCGGTAAAAAAGCTGATAAGTAAAATAGATGGCGAGGAGGACAGAAGCGTGTTCTCCCAGCGCTTTGAGTTTAATCACGAGCGCAGCATCGGCGTACCCCGGAGTATACGAAGCAAGTGTCTTGTGACGGTGGCTCCCGTGGCGGAGGAAACCGTGCTCCGCTTGCATGAGCAGGATGCCGACGGCTTCAGCCATACCGCTCTGAGCCAGGAGAATATCGTTGGCGGCTGCGGCATAAGACAGCTCCATGCTGCGCAGCTTCTGAATGTGAGCTGCTATCCGCTGTGGCGTATCGGCAACGATGCCGCTGGGCGCAGGATATATAGCTATTTGAAAAAGGAAAACTTCAATGTGGAGTATGTCAGTCTGGATAATATGCTCCATACGCCCCAAATATTTACGATTTACCGCGGCGATACAGTAGAGCGTATTTTTTCCGGAAACTATGAGGCCTGCCTCGAGGGCGAGGAGTATGCCGGAAGGAGAGACGCTATCAAGCGCAGCCATTTTTGCCTTATGCAGGGCAGACAGGATATGAGCGCTCTCGCGCCGTTTATGCGGCTTGCACATCGGTATTCGGTCAAAACGGTGCTCAAGCTGAACAATGCCGCCGAGCTTGATGCTCTTGAGCCGGGCGATGCCGATATTATTGTTTTCCCGGCGCACGGCGCGGAGCCTGTATCTGACCGCCTGCTTGACACACTTGAGAGAAAGCACGCGCAGATCACCGCGATAATCGGAGAAGCAAGCTGCCGCTGGTACGGTTTCGGCAGCAGCGGTCAAGTCTCCAGAGAGAGCCCGCTTGCGGATGTGGACATGGCGGCGGAGGAATTTTCCTCGGCGCTTGCGTGCTTTCTGCCAACCGACTTTGACCGTGCGGAGATAGTCTGTGAGGCTGTGGAAAAGGCTTATGAATTTTTAAAATAGTCAAAAATATGCGGCTTTGCCGCATATTTTTTGCAGAAGGGGGAAATAAACATGAAGTTCAGCGCAAGCAGCCTGAGCTTTGTCGGCAATGACATGAAAAAGCTCAAGAAGCTGGATAAGGAAATCGGCATCGAGATTTTTTACGAATTTGCCAGTGAGGATTTGTGGAGGCACCTGCTTGACGAGTGCATGGAGGGCAGAGAAGGCGGATTTAGCATACACAGTCCCTTTTTCTATGCTGATATCTGTTACAGCCCGGAAAAAGAGCTTATAGAGGAGCTGCGCGCACCCTTTGCCCTTTATCACCGCTTTAACGGCAGCTTTTATGTGCTCCACTCTCAGGGACTTGGCCGGCTGCCGGAGAATGAATCGGAGAGAGCTGCCCTGAGGGAAAGGGTCATCGGGCGCATTGAGCGGATAGCCGGGGTTTGCGCCGATGAGGGCGTAACACTTGCAGTGGAGAACCTTTTCGGCGGTATTGGCCCTCTTTTTGACCAGCAGCAGTATATCACGCTGTTTGACCGTGTAAAGAATGTCCGCGCATTGCTGGATGTGGGTCATGCCGTGATCGGGCGCTATGATATTTCGCAGGTGCAGCGTGCCCTTGGGGAAAGGCTCATCGGATACCATATTCATGACAATGACGGCGTGCACGATCAGCACCGCCGTGCGATGAACGGCAGCGGGAGCATAGACTGGAGCCAATTTTGCCGCGACCTCAGAGAATATACTCCGGAGGCGAGCCTTGTGCTGGAATATGCCCAGGCGGAGCCGGCGGATTATAAGACGGATATGGACAAATTCAAGGCGCTGACGGAGGCGGGAGTATGAAGAAAATACTTGTTATCGGCAGTTTGAATATGGATATCTCCATGCGCATGGCGCGGGCTCCCGAGGCGGGAGAGACGCTTAGCGCATCGTCCCTGTCGATTTCTCCCGGAGGTAAAGGCGCAAATCAGGCCTATGCCGCGGGCAAGCTTGGCGGTAGGGTTGCCATGCTTGGCGCTGTGGGCGCCGATGCAAATGGTGATGCCCTTTGCCGGAGCCTTAGCTCCGTGGGTGTGGATGTATCCCGAATAAAACGCCTTGAGAACGATACCACGGGCACAGCGATCATTTTTGTGGAGGACAGCGGGGAAAACCGCATTGCCATCGTTGCCGGGGCAAACAGCCGTGTCGACAGAGCGTATATCGACGAGAATGAGGACATGCTCGCTGATTGTGATATCCTTGTGATGCAGCTGGAGATCCCCATCGATACGGTGCTGTACGCGGCGAAAAAGGCGAGAGAATTGGGCAAGACCGTGATCATAGATCCCGCCCCCGCGCTGCCGAATCTCCCGGAGGAGCTCTGGGCCTGCGCAGATTATATAAAGCCGAACGAGACGGAGCTGAACATACTGCTCACAGGCAAAGCAGACGAACTGTCCCTTGAGGAGGCGCTGCGCTGCGTTCAGAGCCTGGGGGCGAAAAATGTCTGGGTAACGATGGGCAGCAAGGGCGTTTTCCTGCGCGATGAGCAGGGAGAAGAGATTGTAGTCCCTGCCTGTAAGGTGCAGGCACTGGACACTACGGCAGCCGGTGATGTGTTTACTGCCGCGGCGGCGGTCAGCCTGTCCGCAGGCAAGAGCAGCGTTGATGCCGCAAGATGGGGTAATATGGCAGCGGCTCTTTCAGTCACCCGATACGGTGCGCAAAGCTCCGTGCCCACGCCGCAGGAGGTTGAGGGCTTCTTTAGTGAAAGCGCGGCGGAGAAGTGACATGACAAGATACACGATCGGCGTGGATTTTGGAACGCTGTCGGCCAGAGCGGTGCTCGTAGACGCGGCGGACGGGCGTGTTATCGCCGAAGCGGAGGCAACGTATGCCAACGGCGTGATGGATGCGGCGCTTCCCGATGGTACGCCCTTGCCGAAGGGCTGGGCGCTGCAGCAGCCTCAGGATTACATGGACACCCTATGCAAAATAGTGAACGAGCTCATGTCCTGCGACGGGGCAGACAGAGAGACGGTTGCTGGGATCGGGCTTGATTTCACCTCCTGCACGGTGCTCCCGGTAAATGAAGACAATGTGCCGCTTTGTCTGCTTGATGGATTCAAGGCGGAGAAGCACGCCTATGCAAAGCTTTGGAAGCACCATGCCGCGCAGGCGTACGCAGACAAAATGACAGCCGCCGCACGGGAGCGAGGAGAGAGCTGGCTTGATTATTTCGGAGGAAGCGTTTCATGCGAGGCGGCGCTGCCAAAGCTGATGGAGCTGCGGGTCGAGGCCCCCGAAGTGTATCAGAACTGCCACGAGTGGCTGGAGGCGGGAGACTGGATCGTACGCAGCCTGACAGGCTGCGACGGCGCAAGCGCCTGTGCCGCAGGCTTTAAGCGCTACCGGGATCCTGCCAGCACAGGGCCGGAAAACGATTTTTTTGCCGCGGTTGACATGCGCTTTGCCGATATGCAGTGTAAGCATCCCTCAAGGCTGATGAGTCTTGGGGAGACAGCAGGGCATCTGCTGCCGCAAATGGCGGAGCAGCTTGGGCTGCTGCCGGGTATCCCGGTCGCCTCTGCAGTGATAGACGCACACGCGTGCATGCCGGCGGCGGGGATATACACACCGGGACAGCTACTGATGATAATGGGTACCTCGGCCTGCCATATCCTGCTTTCAGACGAACGCATAGCTGTGCCGGGGATAAGCGGCGCGGTGACGGATGGGATCATTCCCGGCCTCTGCGCCTATGAGGCCGGGCAAAGCTGCGTTGGAGATATGTTTTCCTGGTTTATAAAAAACTGCGTCGGCTCGTCCTGCTTGGACGAGGCAAAAGCACAGGGCATAGACATACACGAGTATCTGTCCGCATGCGCCGCCCGATCGAGCCCCGGCGAGAGCGGGCTTCTGGCGCTGGACTGGTTCAACGGAAACCGCAGCACACTAAATAACTTTGAGCTGAGCGGTCTTATCCTTGGGCTGAGCATCCATACTCGGCCTGAAGAGATATACCGCGCTCTGCTGGAGGCGGCAGCCTACGGCAGTCGAATGATAATTGAAAATTACCGGCGGAACGGTATTCGTGTGGATGAGCTCTATGCCACCGGCGGCATCAGCCTCAAGAATCCACTGATGATGCAGATATATGCCGATGTGATGAATATGCCGATAAGGGTCGCCGATGTTCCACAGGGCGCCGCGGCAGGCAGCGCGATCTATGCGGCGCTTGCGGCGGGGCTTTATAAAAACGCCGGAGAGGCGATCAGACATATGGCATGTAAAAGCTATACTGTATATGAGCCGCAGTCTGCGAACACAGCGGCCTATGGGGAGTTGTATGCCCGCTATGAGAAGCTCTATTCCTATTTTGGCACAGGCGCTGGCAGGGAACTGATGGAATACCTTCATCGCGAAAAATAGCACAAAACAGCTTGATAAGCGCAAAAAAAGGCCGTCTTAAGACGGCCTTTTTGTTATCTTCATAGATCAAACCTGCCCGTTGAGATACTCGATAGTATAGCAGGAATAGAGCGCCGTTGACACCGTGAGGCAGTCCTCGTCAATATCATAGCGGCAGCTATGCTGCGGCTCAACGGTGTTGGGCTTTTCGCTGTTGCCGGAGCCAATGTAGGCGTACGCGCCGGGGACGCGGAGGATATATTCGGCAAAATCGTCCCCACCCAGAGAGGGTGTGCGGCTGCTGATGACCTTGTCTTCTCCAAAGAGAGAGACAGCAGTCTTCTGAGCTTCCAATGTGGCCTCCGGGTCATTTATGAGAGGAGAGGTGTTGTCGTTCCAGTCAAGCTCCGCAGTGCCGCCGTACAGCCCGGCGATAGACTTGCACAGCGCGTCAAAACGCGCCTTGGTGTCCTTGCGTATCTGAGGATCGAAAACACGGATAGTGCCCTCAAGCTCGGCGGAGGGGGCGATGACATTATAGGCGGTACCCGCAGTGATCTTTCCGATGCCGATAAGGACATTGTCCATGGGACTTGTGCGCCGGGTGATGAGTGCCTGAGCGGCAACCACGATCTGACTTGCGATGTACGCCGCGTCTACACCCTGCTCCGGCACGGAGACATGAGCGCCAAGACCTGTGATGCGCACCTTGAACATATCGACAGAGGCGTTGTTTGGCCCGGGTACAAGAGCAACGGAGCCGACGGGAATATTCGAGGCCAGATGCAGGCCAAAGCTGCGCTGGGCCTCGTCAATATCGCCCTCGTCAATGATTATCCGCGCACCGTAGCCTATCTCCTCGCCGGGCTGCCATGTGAAAATGACCTTGCCGCAAAATTTCTCCCGGTTCTGGGCGAGGATACGCGCAGCGCCTATGAGCGCCGCGGTGTGCGCGTCATGGCCGCAGGCGTGCATCTTGCCGGGGGAGCGGCTTGCATATTCAGCGCCGCTCTCCTCATTGACGGGCAGCGCATCAATGTCAGCACGCAGGACTATGCAGCGGGGCCTGCCTTCACACCTTGCGGTGCCGTATATCTCAGCATACACGCCGGTGCCTGCCACGCGGCGATGCTCAACGCCCAGTTTATCAAGCTCTCGCTCGATGCGCTTTGCCGTCTCAAACTCCTCTTTAGCAAGCTCCGGGTACATATGAAGCTGACGGCGCAGGCCGATCACATAGTCCTTGTCAGCCAAAACCTGCTCGTAAATTTCTTTTTCAAGCTCATTCATGAGTCAAAACCTCCGAATATAAGCTGACAGGGGAGTTATCCCCTGTCATTATTACGTTTATGCTGCCTCACCGGCGGCTGCCTTGAGAGCGTCGACAGAATCATACTGCTTGGAATAGAGGGTGAGAGGAGCCATGATGCTGTCGCCAATGGCCTCTATCTCATAGCCCTGAGTCCCGACCTCGTTTGCCAGGTATGCCTTGTGCTGGAAGGAGTTGAGATCAATGTCGCCGCTGTTGAGCGCCTCGTTGGGGAGGTTATAAGCGTCAAACTCGACCAGCTCGATGTAGATATTCGCTCCCTGATCGTCCAGCACCTTCTGCACGGCATACCAGTAGTCGTTGGAGGCGCCGCAGACGCCGAGGGTGACGACGGTCTTGCCGTCCTTGGAGGACTTGTAAGCGTCGATCTCCTCAACAAGCTCCGCGTCGCTCTTGTCGGTGTTGGAGTACTCGAAGGCGGGGATGAAGGTCTCGTTGAACTTGGCGAGAGTGTACTGACCGACAAGGTCGGTGTGCAGGGCGTCAATAATGGTCTTGTAGACCTCATTGTCGGCATCATCTGAACGGGCGACAACGATGTTGACAAAGGGGTTCTCGCCGCTGCCGCTGGCTTCCTCCTGGGACTCGACTATAAGACCGTCAACAGAGGGAATGAGGCCGGCGGGGACGGCATAGGTGCCGTTGATGATGGCGCAGGCAAAATCATCCAGAGTGGCGGGGAGGGTGTTGGCTTGCGTCGGGACGATCTCAATATTATAAAGATACTTGGTGACATCCTTCAGCTCCGGAGTCCAGCCGGCGGCGGGATCGACCTCGATAAGGCCGGCGGTCTCAAGCAGCTTTATGGCGCGGCCACCGTTGGTGGCGTCATCGGGGATACCGATTTTGAGCGGCTCACCGGCAGGAGCGGGAGCGTCAGGGGCTTTACTTGCATCGGGGACCTGAGCGGGGCTTCCGCCGCAGCCGGCTATGATAGCAGCAATCAGCAGGACACTGATGATGGAAATGAGCTTCTTTTTCATGATGTTTTCTCCTTTGCACGTTCAATTTGATGAGAAAGGCTATATCAGGTTTCAGCGTATTTTCTTACTGAAAAGTGAACGATTGGTTGTCCTCCTTGCGAGGAAGTTGCCGAGGGTCTGCAGCAGGGAAACGAATATCAGCAGCACAACAACGCAGACGTTGACGATGTCCTGATGGTGAAGGTTCTGCCCGTAGTTTATAGCAAAGCTGCCTATACCGCCCGCGCCCACAGCGCCCGCCATGGTGGTAAGCCCTATAAGGCTGATGGCGGTGATGGTGATAACGCGGATAAGATCGGGCACGGCCTCATGCAGATATACCCGGAAGATGATGCCGAGCTTCCCGCTGCCCATCGCCGCGGCGGCCTCGATCTTCCCGGGGCTTACTCCCGCCAGCGCCGCCTCGACCTGACGGGTGAGAAAGGGCACGGCGCCGAACACCAGCGGGAGGACCGCGCCCTTGACGCCTATGGCAGTGCCAGTAACGGCGCGGGTGAGGGGAATGAGAAAAATAAGAAGAATGATAAATGGAATGGAGCGAAAGATGTTGGTTATCGTGTCAACGATGCGGTAAACAACGATGTTTTCACAGATACCGTCCCTGCGGGTGACTGTCAGAAGGACACCGAAGACCATTCCGAAGACGAGAGCTATCGCCCCGGATATGAGGAACATCTGCATGGTAGCCTGACAGCTGCTCCAAAACTTATCCGTGTAGTCCATTACATTGGGCATGATTTTGTTAAGCCATTCAGACATTTCTGATCACCTCCACCTTTACATTGCAGCCGCGCATATAATCTATTGCGGCCTGCTGAGCCTCTTTTTGCCCTCCGATTTGAACCACGAGCCCGCCCAGAGCGTTGCCCTGAAGCAGCTCCACACTGCCGAGGATAATGTTAACATTTACGCCGAACTTGCGGGAGACTTCAGATATAACGGCCTCTCCCACGCAGTCCTTATCGTAAACGCATTTGACAAGCACACCGTCGCCGGCGACAACGGTGGAGTTCTCCTCAATAAGGAAGTCGATCCTGTCAAGCCCTGAGGAGCTGCCTACAAACTTGCGGGTGATGGGTTGGGCGGGGGAGGAGAACACATCATAAACATTGCCCTGCTCCACGACCTTGCCCTTTTCCATCACGGCTACCCTGTCGCAGATTGTCTTGACCACGGCCATCTCATGTGTTATGAGCACAATGGTTATCCTGAGCTTGCGGTTTAAGTCCTTGAGCAGCTTGAGTATGGACTCCGTAGCGTCCGGGTCAAGCGCGGAGGTGGCCTCGTCAGAGAGCAGGATACGGGGATCGTTCGCAAGGGCGCGGGCTATGGCCACGCGCTGCTTCTGACCGCCTGAGAGCTCAGAGGGGTAGGCGTTTACCTTGTCGCTGAGATCAACAAGCTCCAAAAGCTCAAGCACGCGGGCCCTTATCTGCTCCCGGCTCCGTCCGGTGTGCATAAGCGGATAGGCCACATTCTCAAACACCGTGTTTCTGTCGAGCAGATTAAAGTGCTGGAAGATCATGCCGATGCCCCGGCGCAGGGACTTGAGATGATTTTCCTTCAGCTTCTGGGGCCGGTCACTGTCAGGGGCTATGTACGCCGCTTTGCCGTCTGTGATCTGCACGGAGCCGAAGCCACTGATTGAAAGCTCGCCGGAGTCCGGCATTTCAAGCAGGTTAATGCAGCGCACTAAGGTTGATTTACCGGCTCCGGAGTAGCCCACTATGCCGAAGATCTCGCCCTCGGCAATGCTCAGGGAGACATCGTCAACAGCGTGCAGACAGCCGTCCTTTCCGAAAAATGTTTTGGTAAGGTTTTTGATCTCTATCATCTTACAGGTGCAGCTCCTCTCAACTAAGTAACTTTCTTATAGATTCTCCACAAAAGCAAGTGAGAAATAAATCGGTGAGAGTGAATTGCGAGAAAATTTGTGTTCTGATGAAGGCAGTTTTTTGCAGCCATACTTTGTGTATTGCAAGAAAAACTGACAAAATCAGGGCGCAAATTATCCGCAAAGCACCGAAAGCGATTTATTGATAGCTTGCTTATTAAAGAAAAAACCGGAGGATTTGCATCCTCCGGCTGAAAGCGGGTTCTATCGGCGCAATGCCGTGTCATTGACATTGAGCCGCAGGAGAGGACGCAGAAAAACGGGCAGCACCAAGCATGCACATGCACATGGGCATGTACATAGCCATCATCATGTTGGCACTGCGTTTAGTCATAAAAGCGTCTTTGTCCTTTCCGGCACAACGAATTGAATCAACGGTATTGGTTATACCGCGTAAGAAAGCGTTTGTCAAGTATTTTGCAGAAAAAAATCAAAATCTAACCTTGGAGCGGTCTAAATCCATGAGGGAAGCGGCGCCGCACATGGTCATGGTGGACTTAAGCTCACCCACGATCTTGTCCATGTAGACCTTAAAGCCCTCTGCTCCGCCGCCGTAAATCATGGTCAGCAGCGGGCGGCCTATGAGCACGCCGTCAGCGCCCAGAGCGATGGCACGGAACACATCGACGCCGGAGCGGATACCGCCATCAACAAAAATCTTTATCTGGCCTTTCACAGCATCGGCTATCTCGGGCAGAACCTCCGCCGTGGAGGGAACGCCGCCCTGTACTCTGCCGCCGTGATTGGAGACGACTATCGCGTCGGCCCCGGCTTCAACGGCCTTCTTGGCTCCGGCAACGCTCATGATGCCCTTGATGATGAAGGGCATACCGGCGTGATCAATGATCTCCTTCATTTCATCGACAGACTTGCTGCCGGCATTGGGGTTCATTGCCTTGAGAAAAGGAAGCCCCGCTCCGTCAACGTCCATAGCTACGGCAAAAATGCCTTTGTCCTTGAGATAATCAAGCTTCTCAAACACAAACTCCTTGTTCCAGGGCTTGATGGTGGGGATACCGATGCCGCCGAGCTTGACCATGTCGTCCGCCGCGGACTTCATAATGTCGGGGTTAACGCCATCTCCGGTCATGGCAACGACGCCGTACTCCGCCGCCGCCTTGAGCAGAAGAGCGTTATACTCCTGATCCTTGTAAAGCGGGCCGTAGTGCATATCCACAGCGCCGAGGGGAGCGGCAAAAATGGGAGCGGAGAAAGTCCTGCCAAAAAGGTCAAAGCGGATATCAGGCTCGGTGTTGGGGCAGAGGGTATCCATGTTGACAAAGATATCCTGCCACTTGTCATAGTTCCTCGCGGCTGTGGCGCCGGGGAACTTGCAGCCGGGGCCGGGCATGGTGTTGCCGCAGGCGCGGCCGTTGCACACGGGGCAGGCTTTACAGTAGGGGCCGACCTTGTCCTTTGCGGCGGCCAGAATCTCGTTGTAATTCATGATGTTCTCTCCTTATGTAGTGTTATATTTTCAGGAAAACACTTGTTTTTATTATCTTATAAACTTTTATCCGTGTCAAGCCCCGTCAGGTCAAAATCAGGTATCATCTCGTCAGTAGCAGAGTCTGTCTCCTGCCAATATCCTGAGCTTATGCCCCGCCGCTGCATATATGAAATGAGCAGAGAATTTGTTTCGCTGTCAACACGCCTGGAAAGCTCAGGGTGCTTTTCAAGCCCGGGCATTGGGGTGTATTGGCTCATCAGTGAAAACAGCACGCTGTCGGGCGGGAACTCCTCCGCTACAAAGTCGATGACATCCATGGCGTTGAGCTCCTGCCCGGGGAGGATAAGATGTCTTATCAGCACACCCGAGCGGAGAAGCCCGTCATCGTCCATCTGATACTTGCCGCGCTGACGATACATCTCCTTTATCGCGGCTGAAGCCACCTCGGGATAATCCGGGGCGGCGGAGTATCGGCGGGCAGGCTCCAACTTATAATACTTAAAGTCCGGCATATATACCTGCACAAGCCCCTCAAGACGGCGTAGCGTTTCGACGCTTTCATAGCCGGAGCTGTTCCACACTACCGGTATGCCCAGTTCTATCCCGCTCAAAGCTTCGGCAATGGCGCGGGAATAGTGGGTTGGGGTCACAAGATTGATGTTGTGCACGCCCGTGTCGCGCAGACGGAGCATCACGTCCCGAAGCTCAGGCACCGTAAGCTCCCGACCCATGCCTCCGCCGCGGCTTATCTCCCGATTCTGGCAGAATACGCAGCGCAGATTGCAGCCGGTGAAGAATATCGCGCCTGAGCCGCGCGTGCCGCTAATACACGGCTCCTCGCCGTAGTGGGGCGCTGCACGGGAAACCCTGGGCAGCGCGCCTGCTCCGCAGAAACCGCCGCGCTCGGTAAGGCTCCTTTTTGCCCCGCAGCGCCGGGGACAGTCAAAACAAATATATTCCATAGCAGATATGTCCTTTGACAATAAATTGGCATATGCAAAATGACAAGAAAAGCCCTTCCTGTACGCATGATTATAACCCCAATTTGTCTATTATGCAAGAAATTGCGAAATTCATTAAAAAGTGCATGAAATTTCCGCTTTTTGTGCTAAAATGTTATTCGGCAAAGGAAAACGATGCTGTTACATGGAGGAAGAAATGCTGGATATCGTCCTTGTTGAACCGGAGATACCTCACAATACCGGGGCTATCGCGCGCACCTGCGCCTGCACGGGCGCAAGGCTGCATCTGATAAAGCCGCTGGGCTTTGATATCTCGGATAAGGCGGTTAAGCGCTGCGGTCTGGATTACTGGTATCTGGTGGATATTTCGGTGTACGAGGATCTTGACGAGTACTTTTCCAAAAACGGGGATAATAACCTGTATCTGGCTACCACCAAGGCGCCCAGAGCTTATCACGAGGTGGATTTCGGCACCGATGCGGCGCTGATGTTCGGCAAGGAGACGGCGGGGCTGCCACAGTGGCTGCGGGAAAAGTATCGTGACAGATGCATCCGCATCCCCATGATAAACGAGGCGAGAAGTCTAAACCTCTCCAACTCCGTCGCGGTGCTCGCGTATGAGGCGCTGCGCCAGCAGGGTTTTCCGGGGCTTCAAAACACCGGCTCAATGTCCGGGCCGGAAATTCCGTGATTTCCATATTTAGGAGGATATACAATGAATTACAGCAAAAAGACCGTGTACGATGTGGATCTCAAAGGCAAAAAAGTCCTTCTCCGCTGTGACTTTAACGTCCCCCAGGACAAGGCGACCGGTGCGATCACCAGCGACAAGCGTATAGTCGCCGCGATCCCCACCATTAAGTATCTTCTTGATAATGGCGCCGCCGTTATTGCCTGCTCCCACCTGGGCAAGCCCAAGGGCGAGTGGAAAGAGTCTCTGACCCTTGCCCCCGTTGCAAAGCGCCTGTCCGAGCTTCTGGGCATGGATGTCATCTTTGCCAAGGACATTATCGGTGAGGACGCAAAGGCCAAGGCCGCCGCGCTCAAGCCCGGCCAGCTCATGCTGCTTGAAAACCTCCGCTTTGATATCCGCGAGGAGAAAAACGGCGAGGACTTTGCCAGAGAGCTCGCCTCCATGGCGGACATATTCGTGTCCGACGCTTTCGGCACCGTACACAGAGCCCACGCCTCCACCGCAGGCGTCGCCGCCTTCCTGCCCGCTTACTCCGGATTGCTGGTCGATAAGGAGCTTTCCGTCATGGGCAAGGCCCTAGACGACCCCAAACGTCCCTTCGTTGCCGTTCTGGGCGGCGCAAAGGTCAGCGATAAGATAAATGTTATCAACAACCTGCTCGAGAAGGCCGATACCATCATCATCGGCGGCGGCATGGCCTACACTTTTAAGAAAGCTCAGGGCTATGAGATAGGCACTTCTCTGCTGGAGGCTGACAGAATTGATTACGCCAGAGATATGATCGCCAAAGCTGAGGCGAAGGGCGTGAAGTTCCTCCTGCCTGTGGATAACTATTGCGCGGCGGAGTTCTCCGCTGACGCCGAGCCTGTCCTCTGCGAGGGCAATATCCCCGAGAATCTGATGGGTATGGACATCGGCCCCAAGACCGCCGAGATGTTTGCCGCCGCTGTCAAGGGCGCAGGCACCATCGTCTGGAACGGGCCCATGGGCGTTTTCGAGTTCGATAAATTCGCGGGCGGCACCAAGGCAATGGCAAAGGCTCTTGCCGAGTCCGGCGCTGTTACCATCGTCGGCGGCGGCGACTCCGCCTCTGCCGTTGAGAAGCTTGGCTTTGCCGATAAGATAAGCCACATTTCTACCGGCGGCGGCGCATCCCTTGAGTTCCTTGAGGGTAAGGAGCTGCCGGGCGTGGCCTGCCTGCTCAATAAGTAATAGATAGTAATAGACAGGAGATTAAAATGAACAGAAAGTACCGTAAAACCGTTATCGCCGGCAACTGGAAGATGAACATGCTTCCCTCCGGCGTAAAGGCCTTCACTGAGGAACTGAAGGCGGAAATGCCTAAGACTCGCGCCTGCGACGTCTGCATCTGTGCTCCCGCCGTCATCATCCCCACCCTGCTCAAGGCAGGCAAGGACTGCAAAATTGGCGTCGGCGCGCAGGATGTATCCAAGTATGAAAAGGGCGCGTACACCGGCGAGATCTCCGCAAGCCAGCTTGCCGATGCCGGAGTTAAATATTGCATCGTAGGCCATTCGGAGCGCCGCCAGTACCATGGCGAGAGCGATTTTCTTGTCAACGAGAAGGCCAAGGCCCTGATAGAAAAGGGAATTACCCCCATCATCTGCGTAGGCGAGAGCCTTGAGCAGCGCGAGATGGATCTGACCATGGAGTATGTTGCATATCAGGTCAAGGCCGCCCTCAGCGGCATCGACGCTTCCAAGCTCCGCCGCTGCATCATCGCCTATGAGCCTATCTGGGCCATCGGCACCGGCAAAACCGCGACCGCTCAGCAGGCGCAGGAGGTCTGCGAGAGCATCCGCGGCGTTATCCGCAAGATATACGGCGCCCGCCCCGCCCGTGCCGTCACAATTCTCTATGGCGGCAGCATGAACGCCGGCAACGCCGGAGAGCTTCTGACCATGCCCGATATCGACGGCGGCCTTATCGGCGGCGCTTCTCTCAAGCCCGCTGACTTTGCAAAGATCATCGCGGCCACCGATCAGGACTGATACAAAGGGGACTTGCGGCATATGAGCAAAAAAGCAGTTCTAATCATTCTTGACGGCTACGGCCTTGCTCCGGCCACGGCCGGCAACGCCATTGCGCAGGCAAAGACCCCCAATCTCGACGCGCTTTTTTCCTCCAACCCCTGCACAAGGCTGTCGGCCTCCGGGCTTGACGTGGGCCTGCCTGAGGGTCAGATGGGCAATTCCGAGGTGGGGCACACCAATATCGGCGCGGGGCGCGTGGTGTTCCAGATCCTGCCCAAGATGAGCCAGGAGATAGAAAACGGCAGGTTTTTCAAAAACCCCGTGTATATCAAGGCCATGGAGGACGCAAAGCTCAACGGCAAAAAGCTCCACATCATGGGGCTTCTTTCCACCGGCGGTGTCCACAGCCACCTGAGCCACATCTTCGGAATACTGGATATGGCCAAAAACAGGGGAGTGGAGCAGGTGTATCTCCACTGCTTCCTTGACGGGCGCGATGTGCCCCCCAAGAGCGGCGCGGGCTTTGTAAAACAGCTTGAGGACAAGTGCGCTCAGCTTGGCAACGCCAAAATCGCCACCATACAGGGACGTTTCTACGGTATGGATAGAGACAAGCGCTGGGAGCGCGTGGAGGAGGGCTACAACGCCATCGTCTGCGGTGAGGGTGTTATGGACTCTGACCCTGTTCACGCGGTCGAGGCGAGCTACGCAAACGATGTGACGGACGAGTTTGTAAAGCCCGTTATCTGCTGCCCCGAGGGTGTTATCGACAGGGGCGACAGCGTCATTTTCATGAACTTCCGCCCCGACAGGGCAAGAGAGATGACATGGGCGCTCAATCTCCCCGATTTTGACGGCTTTGCCAGAAAGAAGGAGGTCTATCCTCTCTCTTACGTCTGCACCGCCCAGTATGACGAGGCGCTGCCCCTGCCGATCGCGTATCCTCCGGAGCTTATTGAGAACACGCTGGGTGACTATGTGAGCAGCCACGGGCTTAAACAGTTCCGCGTGGCGGAGACCGAGAAATACGCCCATGTGACCTTC
>DKYJ01000011.1:43941-45532 GCA_002493305.1 Clostridiales bacterium UBA7103
ACCTTCTTCTTCAACGGCGGCGTTGAGAAGCAGGCCCCCGGCGAGGAGCGCTGTCTTGTGCCCTCTCCAAAGGAGTTTGCCACCTATGATCTGGTGCCTCAGATGAGCGCGGAGAAGGTCTGCGACAAGTGCGTTGAGGCGATAGCCTCGGATAAGTATGACCTTATCGTATGCAACTTCGCCAACTGCGACATGGTTGGTCACACCGGCGTTATGGAGGCGGCTGTTAAGGCGGTAGAGACTGTCGATACCTGCATGGGCAGAATAGCCGCCGAGTGCAAAAAGCACGCGGATACCACCCTGCTTGTCACCGCCGACCACGGCAATGCCGACTGCATGTTTGACGCGGCGGGCAAGGTAAACACCGCCCACACCACAAACCCTGTGCCCTTTGCCGTGTGCAGAGAGGGCATCGAGCTTAAAGAGGGCAGACTTGCCGACATTGCGCCGACTATTCTCAAGCTCATGGAGTTGCCTCAGCCTGCCGAAATGACCGGCGAGAATTTGATAAAGTAAACAATTAAGCAGAAATAAAGTATTTAGAAGGGAAATTGCTATGATTTATACTACTGAAGTTCAGCATATGTGCCCGGTTGCCAAGGGCGCGTACCACGGCCCTGCCCCCATCCCCGAGGAGGGCAAGTGGGTTCAGGCCAAGGAGATCTCCGATATTTCCGGCTTCACTCACGGTATCGGCTGGTGCGCCCCTCAGCAGGGCGCTTGCAAGCTGACCCTGAACATCAAAAACGGCATCATCGAGGAAGCTCTTGTGGAGACTCTCGGCTGCTCCGGTATGACCCATTCCGCCGCAATGGCCTCCGAGATCCTCATCGGCAAGACCATTCTTGAAGCGCTCAACACCGACCTTGTGTGCGACGCTATCAACACCGCCATGCGCGAGCTGTTCCTCCAGATCGTCTATGGCCGCTCCCAGTCCGCTTTCTCGGAGGACGGTCTTGCCGTCGGCGCGTCTCTTGAAGATCTGGGCAAGGGCCTGCGCTCTCAGGTGGGCACCATGTTCGCCACCAAGGAGAAGGGCCCCCGTTACCTGGAGCTGACCGAGGGCTACGTTACCAAGATTGCCCTGAACAAGGACGATGAGATCATCGGTTATGAGTTCGTCAGCCTGGGCAAGATGATGGACTTCATCAAGAAGGGTGAGGACGCCAACGAGGCCATGAAGAAGGCTACCGGTCACTACGGTCAGTGGGATGCCGCTGTCAAGTACATAGACCCCCGTCAGGAATAAGAAGGAGGACAAGAGAATGGCTCTGTTTGAAAATTACGACAGAAGAATAAATAAGATCAATGCTGTCCTCGCTCAGTACGGCATCGCCTCTGTGGAAGAGAGCAGAGAGATCTGCAAGGCCAAGGGCTTTGACCCCTACGAGATCGCCAAGAGCATTCAGCCCATCTGCTTTGAGAACGTGTGCTGGGCCTACTGCGTGGGCGCCGCCATCGCCATCAAGTCCGGTGTAAAGACCGCCGCCGAGGCCGCCAAGCTCATCGGTGTGGGCCTGCAGAGCTTCTGCCTGGACGGCTCCGTGGCGGAGGACCGCAAGGTCGGTCTGGGCCACGGCAACCTGGGCGC
>DKYJ01000032.1:0-5881 GCA_002493305.1 Clostridiales bacterium UBA7103
TGTAAAATAAATCAAGCCCTCCGGCTTCGCCGGAGGGCTTGATTTATTTTATCCCGAATAGCTCTGGCACAGGTGCTTCACACAGCAGCTTTCACACCGGGGGCTGCGCGCGTCGCACACGGCGCGGCCATGGAGAACAATGCAGTGGCAAAAATCCGAGGAATGCTCCGGCGGCAGGACTTTGCGAAGCTCCATCTCTATCTTCACCGGGTCTTTTAGACCGTCCACGATGCCGAGACGGTTCGTGATGCGTATGCAGTGCGTGTCCACCACCGTCGAGCCGGGGATCTTGAACACGTCACCGAGAATGAGATTCGCGGTCTTGCGCCCCACGCCGGGCAGGGCGGTCAGCTCCTCCATCGTGCGGGGCAGCTCCCCGTTGTGTTTTGCCAGCAGCGTCTGCGCGCAGGCCACGATGTCCCGCGCCTTCGCCCGATAAAAGCCGCAGGAGTGGACATATTTTTCGACCTCCTCCACATCGGCCTCGGCAAAGGCCTCAAGGCTGGGGAAGCGCGAGAAGAGCGCAGGAGTTATTTTGTTGACGCGCTCGTCCGTGCACTGCGCGGCAAGGCGCACAGAAAACAGCAGCTCATAGGCCTTGTCCCAATCCAGCGTGCAGTCAGCCTGCGGATACTCCTCCAAAAGCAGGCGTACTATTTCGTTTATCTGTTCCTGCGTTCTCATGCTGTTCTGCCCTCCTCAAAAAGCGCGGCGTACAGCTTTTTCATGCCCGCGCAGATATATTGCAGGTTGCTTTCGTCCAAAACGGTGTCTCTTTTTGTGTGTATCCGCCCCAGCCACAGGCCCACAAGGGGCGCCTTGTGCATCGCCGCCACCGCCACGCCAAGGCGGAAATTCATCTGATCGGAGGGGTAGAGTGTGCCGCTGCCGCCGTGGTGAGCGGTTTTGCCCATGCCATCGGTGAATGCCTCGGCAAAAGCATCGCCGCAGAGCTTTTTCGCCGCGCGGCTTTTCACGATGAGCATATGCTCACCGTCGGACACGCAGTCAAAATTGACGAGCAGCTTTGATTTCGCCGCCTGCGGGTGCATTTTACGGAAAAGGGCCGAGCCGAACAGACCGGTCTCCTCATGGTCGAAAAAGATAAACGCGGTTTTCTCCCGCTGCTCCGGGCTGAGAACGGCATACAGCTCGCACAGGGTCAAAACACCGGAAGTGTTGTCATTCGCGGTGTTAGGATTAGCCTTACCGCCGATAAAAAGCCAGTAGATCAGGCCGAAAATCACGATAAGCGATACTGCCATATGGAGGACAAAGCTGTCAGATATAAAAAACAGACCAAAATTCAGCAGCGCGGCAATCAGGAAAAAGGGTATGCAGATAAGCAGGCTGTACAGTATGTAAAGCGGCAAATTTTGCGGGCATATGAAGTTTGGGAAGGGCAGCTTAGCGCAGGTGTCGTAATGGGCGGAGAGAAGTATCTCCGCCCGGTCAACATCGCCTATTATCAGGTTGCGGCAGCGGGGAAAGCGGCCGCCCTCCTCAACACGCAGCTGGGGGAACTGCGCCTGCATGAAAGCGATGAATTCTGTCTTCTGGTCCCGGCTCTTTCTAACTTGAAAACGCCGGAGGATCTCCTGTGATATCTCGGTCATCGGCTCACCTTGCAAGGCTCACCGTGCCGCCGCACTCGATGACCGGAAGATCCATGTTGCCATAGCTGCCGCCGAAGTGCCACTCAACCGCGAGGGACAGATCGTCGGACTGACCCTCCGCCAGATCCACCGTGAAGGTCTTGGAGGCAAGCTCGGTCGAAATGGCGGCCGAGCCGTCATAGTCTACCGCGGGAGCGTCCAGGGACACATACTGTCCGCCGAGGTTTATGTTCACGGAATTGGCCACGCCCTGTAGATGCAGGCTGTAAGAGTCCAGGATGACCTTTACCGTCACCTCCACCTGAGAGCTGCTGACGGTTTTTGCGCTCCAATCAGCGTGAATGTCCAGCTTTGCCCCGGTGTCGGACTTGAAACTGCCGGAGCCAAGCTCGCCGCCGTAGGAAACAGGCGCGGAGGGTTCAGCGCTGGGCGTAGGTGTGGGGGTGGGCGTTGCCGGTGGCGTAGGAGAGGGGGTGTTCACCGGCTGAGTGGGTGCGTTGGTCTGCACCGGCTGGGTGGGTTCCGGCGAATAATCAATGATCACATCGCTGGGCTCGGCACTGGGGAGACTGGGCGTCTCCGCAGGCTTTTTGTCCAAGCTTGAAAAAAATGTAAAAAGAACTGCAACAATAAGCAGAAAGACCACGATAAAAAGAATGGCCGTTATTTTGTTCTTCATGGAAGCAATGCTCCTTTCAAAAGACTCTTTTGACGCTTGCATTATACTCCGGCACGGGAAAAATGTCTATAAAGGCCGCCTATGTTTAATAATAATTAATTTTTTGCGGCAAAACCGCCCTCCCCGATTAAGGGGAGGGCGGAGGAGCGCAGGTCATTTTTGCTCGTTTACATAGATATTGACCTTGCTCTGGATGAGCTTTGCCGTCTCCTCGGCGGACTTCTGCCCGGCGAAGAAGGCCGCGGCCTGCTCGGTCACGATGTCAATAATGCTCTGGTCGAGATCAATGAGCTTAGTGGCGGCGGCGATAGCGTCCCGAAGCTGCTGCGCCTGTTCGGGTGTGGTGGCGTAGATCTCCTTGTAGGTCATGCCGTCGTATATCATGCCTCGTGACACGGGGATCTTTTCACCGTTTTCATCAAGGATATAGTTGCCGTTGGCGTCCTGCTCGTACTCCACCTCCATGGCTCGCTCAAGCTGCTTTTCAAAGGCGTTCACATTGGTGGGCAGGGCGTATATGTTCTCCTGATATTCCTCTGTAAGGAAGCCCCGGACGAACTCCCACGCCGCGTCCTTGTTCTTGCAGGTGCTGCTTATGGCGTAGCTCTCGTTCATGCCCAGCACGCAGCCCACACTGCCGTCGGTGGTGGGGAAGCCTATAAGGGTGGCCTTGCCGCCGAACATCTCGTCATAGTTGTCGGTCATGAAATCCGTGCCGGTGAAGCCTGCCATGTAGAGCATCTGCTTTCCGGCGGCGATGCGCGCGCTGGGGCTGTCCTCCTCGCTGTGCTGGTAATTTTCGTCCGGCGTGTCGGGGAAGCTGGCGGCGTAGTTCAAAATCTTTATGAAGTCCTCGCTGTCAAAGCGGCACTCGCCGGTGGACCAGTCCACAAGCTCCGCCATATCCAGCGCCGTGCATATCATCAGCATGTTGGATTTGTCCACACCGAAGTCAAAGCCCTCGCAGCCCTCCGGCATTTTCTTGAGCGCCTCGAAATAATCGTCATAAGTCCAGCCCGGTGTGTCGCCCACAACGGAAGCAGCGCCCGCTACGGTCTGCACGCCAAAGGAGGAGCAGGCCGCACAGAGCTTGCCGTCCACGGTCAGCGCGGCGATGACATTCGGGAAGAAATCCTTAAGCTTCAGCTCCTTGTCCGCCTCAATGTAGGGGGTCAGATCCTCCAAAAGCCCCTTTGCCGCAAGCCGGCGATAGGGAAGCTCCGAGGAAACGCTCAATATATCCGGCACATTGCCCGCCATGATCTCGGTCAGCAGCTTTGTCCGCCCGGCGGAATAATCGTCCGGAGTGTTGTACTGGGAGTAGTCCACCACATCAATTCTGTACTTGTCGCTGCCGCGGTTGAACTTGACGATGGCGTCCTGCGTGCTGCCGTCCAGATACAGCGTCGCCATGGTCAGGTGCTCCTTCTGCGGCACGGAATCATAGGGGACTTTGGATATGATAAAGGATTCGTTTTCCTCTCCGTCCATCGAAATCCCGGCGAAGCCGCCGTCGTCAAGAGCCGCTAAAGCGCCCAGACGGTCAGTATTCAGGTCGCAGCTGAGCCAGTCAAACAGAGCCTCGCTCTCGCCGCTTGCAAGGTCAAGCCCACAGAAGGAGGTGCTGCGGGTGAAGTACAGGTCATACTCCCCGCCGCCGGAAAACAGATCATAAACACTATCGCTCAGGGTGATCTCGTTGCCGTCCACGGCTTTCTTCTCGCCGTCGATCACTACCACGGCTGTGCCGTTGCCGAACCAGCCCAGCGCGGCGACCCTGCCGTCCCTCACGCGGGCGGTGGACATCACATAGCCGCCCAGATCAAGCTCGTATGCAAGCTCTCCGTCCGTGCCATATGCCTGCACACCGGTTTCAGTCGGCATGATCACATTGCCCGCGTTGTCAAGGCAGGCCGAATAGGTGTTGAGATAAGTTTCCTCATCGCGCTGGAGCTTTGCGCAGCTCTGCTCCGCGCCGAAGCTGTCCAGCACACGGAGATAATAGGCGTCGTCGCTGCACAGATGATTGGCGTACTCCGGATCGTCGGCCTTCATGTCCTCCGGCGCGTCCGACCAGGAGCAGTATACGCTCTCCAGAGTGACGAGGTTCCCCTCATCGTTCAGGAAAACCTGCTCAACGCTTACAGAGGACTGAAAATCCCGCTTGCCCTCGGCGCTGACCTCCGGCACGGGCGGGGTGTAGCTTTCCAGCTCCGTCACCTTTCCGTCGTAGCCGACAAAGGCGAGGCGAGGCTCGAGCACATCATACTGCCCCTCGTATTCCGCCGTCATGCCCTCGGGGGTGTTCTCGCCGGTCTTGACATAGTAGCTCATATAAAACCCGTCGGCCGTGGGAGAATAAGGGGAAAAGCCCCGGTAATCCTCATCGCTCAGGCTCAGGGGCCTGTGCTCCGCCGTGTATACAAATTCCGGCGCCTGTGCGTTGGCACCTGTCGGTTCGGCGGAGGGGCTTGTCTGCTCGCCGCCCTTACCGCCGCAGGCAGCTAAACAGAGCAGCATACTGAGCAGCAGCACAGCGGATAAGATTCTTTTCATGGTTTTCATTTTGCGTCTCCTTTCAAGTGCTGGGCACACTATAACACCCGCTTGTATACTTTCTGCCAATTATATGTATCGCTTTTGTATACTTGGGTGTTTTTAAAAATTTGTGCCTTCGCCGGAAAAGCTACGGGGGCCTACCGGCTGTTTAGCAGGGGATATTATACACCACCGAAACGGCGAAAAACCTTGAGATTTCCTTAAGAAAGTCGGGATAAATTTTAAAAGTTGAGATCAGACGGAAAAACGGCAAAGCGTTGGCAGAGTGCGGCGGTGTTTGAAATTGCACCATACTAAAGGCTCCCTCGTCAGAGGGAGGCAGGGGAATGGAGCTGATTTACAGCGCTTCTGCCTCAAGTTTGCACAGCGCTAAAGGCCTCTCCGCGTAAGATCGCGCCCGTTCTCACCCACTCTGAGGCGAGCCTTGTAAAGATGATTCGCGTCGTGCAGTAACGAATTGTAGAAGAGTAACAATCGAGGTAAACCAGCAGTAACGACTAAGGGCGAGCTAAGAAGCTACAATGCCAAAACCACCACCGGAGAGATTCTTAAGGGAGAAGCCTCTCCCTTAAGCCGCGTTTTCTTTTCTCTCCACTTTTCTTTTGGCGGGACAAAAGAAAAGTGGAGGCCGCACCCCGTCCTTGCTCCTATCTAACCCCGGCGCAGAAGCCCATTATCGGCTCACAGGTGCAGCAAAAAAACCAGCGCTCCTAAACGGAGCGCTGGTTTTTAATACGTTTTATACGCTTTGAAATTAAAGCTGCTTCTGGGCGTTGATCTTCACGCCGGGGCCCATGGTGGAGGCGGTGACGCAGGACTTGATATACTGGCCCTTGGCGGCAGCGGGCTTTGCCTTGATGATGGCGCCGATGAGGGCGACATAGTTGTCATAGAGCTTCTCTGCGCCGAAGCTGACCTTACCGATGGGGCAGTGGATGATGTTGGTCTTATCAAGACGATACTCGACCTTACCAGCCTTAGCTTCAGTGACAGCCTGCTTGATGTTGGGGGTGACGGTGCCGGCCTT
>DKYJ01000032.1:6196-14612 GCA_002493305.1 Clostridiales bacterium UBA7103
CCGGCCTTGGGGGAGGGCATCAGACCCTTGGGGCCGAGGACCTTACCGAGACGGCCAACGGTGCCCATCATATCGGGGCTGGCGATAACGGTGTCAAACTCGAACCAGTTCTCTTTCTGGATCTTCTCGACATACTCCATGCCGCCGGCATAGTCGGCGCCGGCCTCAAGAGCCTCGTCAACACGCTCGGGCTTGCAGAACACCAGCACGCGGACGGTCTTGCCGGTGCCGTTGGGGAGCACGATGGCGCCGCGAACCTGCTGATCGGCGTGACGGCCATCGACGCCGAGCTTGACATGCAGCTCGACAGTCTCATCAAACTTTGCCTTGCTTGCGCTGACGACCAGATTCAGGGCGTCCATGGGATCGTAAAGCGCCTGTTTATCTATGAGCTTTGCGCTCTCTTTATAATTTTTACCTCTAAACAATTTGATTTCCTCCTAATTATGTGGTTGAGTCGGATGGATAAATCCTCCCACGATAGTGCGGCTAACGCCGCTGAGGAGCGACAGCGATATTGATCGCCCGCTCAATCGCCGACGACAACGCCCATGGAGCGGCAGGTGCCGGCTATCATGCTGATGGCGGACTCGATGTCGGTGCAGTTAAGATCGGGCATTTTCTGCTCGGCGATCTTGCGGACATCTTCCTTGCTGATAGTGGCGACCTTGTCTCTCTGGGGAACGCCGGAAGCGGTATCAATACCGCAGGCCTTCTTGATGAGCAGGGCGGCGGGGGGAGTCTTGGTGATAAAGGTAAAGCTGCGGTCAGCGTAAACAGTGATGACAACAGGGATCATCATGCCCATATCGCCCTTGGTGCGCTCATTAAAGTCCTTGGTGAACTGACCGATGTTGACGCCGTACTGACCGAGAGCCGGGCCAACAGGGGGCGCCGGAGTTGCCTTGCCGGCGGGAACCTGGAATCTTACGTATCCAACTACTTTCTGTGCCATTTAAAGCACCTCTTTCTTATTAGTCTTTGATTACTTCGACCTGGTCGAGCTCCAGATCAACGGGAGTCTCTCTGCCAAACATGGAGACCACGACGCGGACCCTGTTGTTATAGGGCTCCAGCTCGTCCACAACGCCGACAAAGCCTGCCAGCGGCCCGTCATTGACTTTGACGGTGTCTCCCAGCTCGTAACCGACGACGATCTCCTTGTGTTCTACGCCCAGATCGTAAATTTCCTGCTCCGTGAGGGGGATAGCCTTGCCATCGGAGCCTACGAAGCCTGTTGCGCCGCGCACGTTATGGATAAGGTGCCAGCTGTCGTCGGTGAGGATCATCTTCACCAGCACATAGCCCGGAAACACCTTTCGCTCGACGACCTTTTCGCCAGCGTCAGTGTATTCTGTGACCTTCTCCATGGGGATATTGACCTCTTTTATAAGGTCAGTCATGCGGCGGTTCTCCGCCGATTTCATGACAGCGGCGGCGACTGCGTTTTCATAACCGGAGTATGTGTGGACCACATACCACTTTGCGTCTTCAGCCATAGTTAACCTACCAGCGTGAAGAGCGCGTTCACCAGCATTTCAGCCAGCTTATCAAAGCCCCACAGCACCACCGAGGATGCCAGCATAACACATACCGCGATGAGAGAATTCTTGCCAAGGGTCTTAGGCGTGGGCCAAAGCACCTTTTTCAGCTCGCTCTTCATGTCGCGGAACCATTTTCCGATACGCTTGAAGAAGCCGGGCTTCACATCTTCCTTCTTAACGGCGGTGACGGCTTTTGCGGGAGCAGCTTTGCTTTTCTTTTCTTCAGCCATTTTCACGCATCCTTTCAGAACTTACTTCGTCTCTACATGCTTGGTGTGCTTTCTGCAGAAGGGGCAGTACTTGCTGCGCTCCAAACGGTCAGAAGTGTTCTTCTTGTTCTTGACCGTGTTGTAGTTCCTCTGCTTGCATTCTTCGCACCTGAGTGTGATTTTAACTCTTGCGCCTGCAGCCATTCTTTCGGCACCTCCTATTTTATTTACCCGCTTGGCGGGCATTGCCTCCCTGTGTGGCACGAGCGTCTCCGCGCGCAAAAAAGCGCACAAAAATAAAACCTCTCGTCCGACAGGTAAGTAAGACTATACCACACTGATAGTCCCGGGTCAAGGCTTTTTTGCGGAAATTCCGGCTTTTTTCACTTGATAGCCGCGCGGATTAGTGCTATATTTGCCATGATGACTCTCACGATGCGAGTGGTGTAAGCTGAAAGGCGTAGGATGATGCCTGCTTCCCTCTTTTTTGAAGGAATGTGCCCGCAGGCGCTCCAAAACAAAATCACGACGCAAGCGGAGCGGTCGTGATTTTGAAAGGAAGAAGGAAGGAGCGAAGCGGAGTTTTCGCTAAGCTTGGCGGAAACGGAGTGAAGCGGGTTTCTTCTGACGATGTTGAGGTGCGATATGGATATTAAAGAAGCTCTTGAATATATAGACGGTATGCAGTGGTTCGGCTCAAAGCCGGGGCTTTCCCGGGTGTCCACGCTGCTGGAGAAGCTGGGCGACCCGCAGAAAAAGCTCAAATTTGTCCACATCGCCGGGACAAACGGCAAGGGCAGCTGCGCCGCGATGACCGCCTCCGTGCTGAAAGCGGCGGGCTGCCGCACGGGGCTTTTCACTTCGCCCTACCTCGCCCGCTTCAACGAGCGCATGCAGATAAACGGGCAGGAGATCGAGGACGGGGAGCTTGCCGCGCTTGTCGCGGAGCTAAAACCCGTCGCCGAGGCAATGGACGACCACCCCACGGAGTTTGAACTCATCACCGCCGCCGCCATGCTGTGGTTTTCCCGCCGCCGCTGCGATATAGTGGTGCTTGAGGTGGGGCTTGGCGGCAGGCTTGACGCCACCAATGTCATAGATACGCCCGAGGCCGCCGTAATAATGAACATCGGCCTTGATCATACGAAGGTGCTGGGCGACACCGTGGAACTTATCGCCGCGGAAAAGGCGGGGATAATAAAGCCCGGCTGCGACTGCGTGCTGTATCAGCAGTCCGGGAAAGTGGAGCGGGTCATAGAAGCTCGCTGCAAGGAGTTGGTCGCGCGGCTGCACAAGGCGGATTTCAGCCTTATCAATAAGGAGTTTGACAGCCTTGACGGGCAGGTCTTTTCCTATAAGGGCGATGCCTATGCCATACCCCTGCTGGGCGCAAATCAGCTCAAAAACGCCGCCGTCGTGGTGGAGCTTGCCAATGTCCTGCGCGGCAAGGGCTGGAAAATAGAGCAGGAGGCGCTGGAGCACGGGCTATACGCGGTGAGCTGGCCCGCCCGCTTTGAGCTTGTGCATGACGATCCGCCCTTTGTGGTGGACGGGGGGCATAACCCCCAGTGCGCCGCCACGGTGGTTGAAAATTTGGAGAACTATTTTCCCGATAAAAAGCGTGTGCTGCTTGTCGGGGTGCTGGGGGATAAGGATTACCCGGAGTTGTGCCGTATCCTCAGCGCGGCGGCGGACGAGTTCGTCTGCGTCACGCCCAATAACAGTGAACGCGCCTTGCCCGCCGGGACGCTGGCTGAGGAGCTGCGCCGGTACAATAAGCCCGTCACCGTCTGCGACAGCATCGAGGACGGGGTCTCTGCCGCCATAGACGCGGCCAGCAAGGGCGGTATGGTCTGCGCCGTCGGCTCGCTGTATATCTCCGGCGCGGTAAGAGCCTGCTTTGGTTTGCGCTGACGGCAAATTCACTTTGGAAGGAAGAAATTTCGTGAGAATTATGGCCATAGATTACGGCGACGCCCGCATCGGCCTTGCCGTGAGCGATATGCTCGGTATGCTCTGCGGCGAGGCGTGGACAATGCAGGAGTGGAACATGGAGCGCGCGGCGCAGCGCATCGCGGAGGAGGCCGGGAGCCGGGGCGTTGAGCGGCTTGTGCTGGGGCTTCCCAAAAACATGGACGGCAGCGAGGGCGAGCGCGCGGCAAAGTCCCGCGAGTTTCGGGAGCTGCTGATAAAAGAGAGCGGCCTGCCCGTGACTCTTTGGGACGAGCGCCGCAGCAGCATCGAGGCCCACGCCATTCTTCATGCCAACGGCAAAAAAGAAAAAGCCCACCGCAAAACCGTTGACGCGGTCGCGGCGAGCCTGATCTTGGAGGGCTATCTTGGGAGCTTGTAAAGAAACGAGTTGACGGCTGGAAAAAATATGGGCTTACATCGAGATGAACATTTCTTTTAGAAAGCGAAAGCATGTGTAAAAATCCGCGCGGGGTTTTTACACATGCGTTTTGAAACAACATCACAGTTTATAATAAGCCGGATGCCGGCAAGAGAAACACGGTCAATGACCACGGTGTTTCTCTTTTTGCTTTTGCTGCCTCAACCTGAAGCGGCGCTGTTTCTCCGCTTCCCGCTGCTCTTTGCTGATGATCCTGCGCTCGGCCTTCATTTCCTCGCGCTGCATTTGCAGCGCCTGTTGGGATTTTGTTCCAATGCCTTGATTTTGTAATTGTTTTTTGGCATTGCGCTGCCTGCGCTTGGGATTATCTGCAGTTTTCTTTTCTTCGGTTTCAACAGCCGGACTGAACTTCAACTCATAGTAATGATTAAGAATAAATTCCCAGATTTCATAGTCTTTCGGCTCTGCCCCAAAGGTGACCTTGCACACGGACAGCTTACCGCCCGACACTCGCTCAAAAACCCCGACCCAGAAAGGCTCCTCAAAAAGTACCGTCAGTTTTCCGCTCGTATTGTCCATAATGTTCCCTCCTTGAAATGTGCTATAGACAAAGAACGGACAACCCAGGAGGGGCAGGTTACTTACCTCATCATCGCGATGAGACGGCCGGGCTACCTACCGGCTCTGGCACATCCACCTGGACATGCGTTGCGTTTTTATCCCTGTCTTTTTCTGATATATATGAAGCGATGCCGCGCACATCGCATCATAATTTGATATCTGCCACGAGGATCGGCTTATTTCTCCGTGTGCTTCACCTGCACACCAATTCGCCGTTTTCCTCGTCCACGACGATGGTTGAACCTGCGGCCATGTCGCCGGCGATGATGGCGCGGGCAATGAGCGTCTCGACGCTGCTCTGGAGATACCGGCGCAGGGGACGCGCGCCGTAGAGCGGGTCATAGCCGCGGGAGATGATGAGCTGCTTTGCGTTCTCGGTCAGCTCCAGCTTGAGAGACTTGTCGGCAAGCCTTGAGCGCAGACCTTCTATCATGATGTCGATAATGCCGCTGAGGTTCTCTCTCGTGAGCGGGCGGAACATCACCGTCTCGTCAAGCCGGTTTAAAAACTCCGGGCGGAATGACCGGCGCAGCTCCGCCATGACGGCCTGCTGAGCGTCAATGCTTATCTCGCCGCTGTCGGTGATGCCCTCCAGCAAATACTGGCTGCCGAGGTTCGAGGTGAGGATAATGATAGTGTTCTTGAAGTCCACCGTGCGCCCCTGCGAGTCGGTTATGCGCCCGTCGTCCAGAATTTGCAGCAGGATGTTGAAAACATCGGGGTGCGCCTTTTCGATCTCGTCAAACAGCACCACGCTGTACGGCTTGCGCCGCACGGCCTCAGTGAGCTGGCCGCCCTCGTCATAGCCCACATAGCCCGGAGGCGCGCCGATGAGCCGGGAGACGGAGAACTTCTCCATATACTCGGTCATGTCAATGCGTACGATGTTATGCTCATCATCAAACAGGCTCTGCGCCAGCGACTTTGCAAGCTCCGTCTTGCCTACGCCTGTCGGGCCGAGGAACAGGAAGGAGCCGATGGGACGGTTGGGGTCGGATATGCCCGCGCGGGAGCGGAGAATGGCCTCCGTCACGCGCTGCACAGCCTCGTCCTGACCTACCACGCGCCGGTGGAGGTATTCGTCCATATGCAGCAGCTTCTCCCGCTCGCCCTCCATGAGCTTGGAAACGGGTATCCCCGTCCAGCGGGCGACGATGCCGGAGATCTCCTCTGCGGTCACGGTGTCGCGCACCATGGTGTTCTTCGAACCTTCGGCGGAGAGCCTTTCAGCCTCTTCCAGCTTCTTTTCAAGCTCCGGAAGGTCGGAGTATTTCAGCCGCGCCGCCGTCTCGTACTCATAGCGCCGCTGGGCGTTTTCGATGTCGGCGTGTACCTGCTCTATCCGGGCCTTGAGCTTCTTCACCTCGTCCACGCTGTTCTTCTCGCTCTCCCAGCGGGACTTCATGGCGTTGAACTCGTCCTTGAGGTTTGCCAGCTCCTCCCGCAGCTTGGTAAGCCGCTCCTGGCTGAGCCTGTCCTCCTCCTTCTTGAGCGCCATTTCCTCGATCTCAAGCTGCATTATCTTCCGGCGCACATCGTCCAGCTCTGAGGGCATGGAGTCGATCTCTGTGCGTATCTGGGCGCAGGCCTCGTCCACAAGGTCAATGGCCTTGTCGGGGAGAAAGCGGTCAGTGATGTAGCGGTTGGAGAGCGTTGCCGCCGCGACAAGGGCGCTGTCGTGTATGCGCACGCCGTGGTATACCTCGTAGCGCTCCTTCAGCCCGCGCAGAATGGATATCGTGTCCTCAACAGAGGGCTCGTCTATCTGCACCGGCTGGAAGCGGCGCTCAAGCGCGGCGTCCTTCTCGATATACTTGCGGTATTCGTCCAGCGTGGTCGCGCCGATGCAATGCAGCTCACCGCGTGCAAGCATCGGCTTTAAGAGGTTGCCCGCGTCCATGCTGCCCTCGGTCTTGCCTGCGCCAACAATAGTGTGCAGCTCGTCTATAAACAGGATTATCCCGCCCTCGGAGCGGCGTATCTCCTCCAAAACGGCCTTGAGCCGCTCCTCAAACTCGCCCCGGTACTTTGCCCCGGCGATGAGCGCGCCCATGTCGAGGGAGAAAATAGTCTTGCCCTTCAGACCCTCCGGCACATCGCCGCTTACTATACGCTGGGCAAGCCCCTCGGCCACTGCCGTCTTGCCGACGCCCGGCTCGCCGATGAGCACGGGGTTGTTTTTCGTCTTGCGGGAGAGAATACGGATGACATTGCGTATCTCGCTGTCACGGCCGATAACGGGGTCTAACTTATTTTCCCGCGCCCGCTGCACCAGATCCGTGCCGTATTTTGCCAGCGCGTCATAGGTGCTCTCCGGGTTGTCGCCTGTGACGGGGGCGGACTTCACCTTGTTCAGTGCGGCGGTGAAAGCGGATTTTGTGATCCCGTGGTCGGCGAAAATGCGCTTTATCGCGGGGGTCGCGGCGGCAAAAATGCCGATCATCATATGCTCCACGGAGACATACTCGTCGCCCATGGACTTTGCGGCCTTTTCAGCCGCCGTGATGACGCGGTTTGCCTCCGGGGAGAGGTATACCTCCGCGTCCCCACCCACCTTGGGCAGAGCACCGATGGCGCTGTCAAGCTCCGCTAAAAGCTGGTTGCAGTCAACGCCCATTTTTTCCAGCAGCGAGGGGATAAGCCCGCCGTCCTGATCCACAAGGGCGTAGAGCAGATGCTCCGGCATAATGTAGTTGTTGCGGCTCTCCTGAGCCATGGCCTGCGCGGTCTGCACCGCTTCAAGGGTCTTTTGTGTGTAATTTTGAGCGTTCATTTTTCCACACTCCTTTGTGCCATATTATATATGAAGGGACGCGGCGGCCAAATCTGAGTAATAGGCGCTCTCCACATCGCGGGGGTTGAGCCTGCCGCTGATGTAACCCTTCATCATTCTGTCGAAAAATTTGATATAGTCCGAGATTGCCCCGGCCAGCTCCTCCGCCGTACAGTCGCGCTCAGGCATGGCCATGCTGCGGGTAAAGCGCCCGTCATAAAGGGCGTAGTCCAGCTTCTGCCCGATGAGCGGGGCGAGGTATGCGTCCTCAATGCGCTTCCACAGGCGGAAAAACTCACTCATCACGGTGAGCAGCGCGGCCGACTGCGTGCGGAACACCACCGACAGCTCACCGATGCCGCCCTCGCCGCCACGGTACAGCTCCACCTCGTACTTTACAGTCGGGCGGTATTTGTATTCAAGGGAGCTTTTGAGCGACATGCTGAAGGTGTTCGGCGCGAAAAATGGCACAAGCTCCCGCGAAGGGCTCATTATCTGCTCAATGGCGGAGAGAACATCGTTTATCCGCCGCTCCGGGGTGGTATAGTTGACATACTCCGCCAAAATCTGATTGATAAGGCTTGAGCGGTTTGTGCCCATGCGGTGAGCCAGCGCGTCCACCTCCCGCACGACATCCTCATTGAGCATCAGGCTGTACAAGGTTTTCTTCATAGGTGTGTTCCTTTCTTTGTCCATATCTGTATGCTTTCTTTTTCTGTAAATAATATACTCCCGGGCAAAAATGTTGTCAAGATATTTATATAAATTAATTTGCAAATTATATATGAACGAGGAGCGCAAAATAATTTTGCTGAAATAAGTCTGTCCCCCGCCTTGATTTTCCCGCCGCTTTCGGATATAATCATTAAGCTATATGCAGCGGTATCGAAGTGGTTATAACGGCCCTGACTCGAAA
>DKYJ01000032.1:14935-80682 GCA_002493305.1 Clostridiales bacterium UBA7103
GATAAGTTGACAGACCGCCAAGGGGTTGGTCTGTCAACTTTTTGTAAACATTGTATGTTTATTATAGCATTTTATGGAAAAACACTGTACAATAAAATTATACTATTTTTAAATGATGGCTGAAAAACATCTGCCGAAGAACAGGAGAAAAGAATATGACCATCAAAGAAGCCATGAAAGAAAGGCATATGGTTCGTAAATACATTGATAAACCCATTCCCAGTGATTTGGTGGAAAAACTGAACGCCAGAATCGCAGAAAGCAATCTGACATATAGCCTCTCTCTTTCTCTCGTGACCGGGAATGCTGATGGCTTGGGTGCTTTGGCAAAGATGCTCGGCAAAGGGGTCAAGAATTATATTGTTTTGGCAGGTCCGGATTCTGCGGATCTTGACGAAAAGCTGGGCTACTGCGGCGCAGATATGATTTTGTATGCACAAACTCTTGGTCTCAACACTTGGTGGATCGGTGGAATGTATAGTGCCAAGGGGGCGCAGAAGAATATGAACAGCGGTGCGGTGCATATTAATGGTGTGCTGGCAATCGGTTATGGTCAGACGCAGGGTGTTCCTCATAAGTCCAAGACAGCAGCGGAAATCAGCAGCTACAAAGGTACTGCCCCTCAATGGTTCATTGATGGTGTAAACGCCTTGCTTCTGGCTCCTACTGCCTTGAACAAGCAGGCTTTCACAGTCAGGGGCGACGGAAACAAGGTATATCTTACCTGTGACAGCGGTCACTTCGCAGGCATCGATTTGGGTATCGGAAAATATCATTTTGAAGTCGGTGCCGGAAAAGATAATTTTGAGTGGGCTTAAAAATATCTATAGTGTTTTGCCGGTGGAAGGTTTGACTTTGGCAAACCTTCCACTGTGGCGGGGTGATTGAACGTGAAAGGAACTCCTGATGGGTTCCTTTCACACTATCCTCCTTTCCGAAGCCGGAAAGCACCGATATCTATTGTGTTCCGCTATTACATTACAAAAATCCGTTCTCGTAAGAGTGAAGTGGTAAAAAGATGGTAGACACGAAAGTGCCTACCATCTTTTTATGTTAAAATAGGGGAAAAGGGAGGGAGAAAAATGGCACGGAGATATACCATACGGAGCAAAGAAGAAAAACTGAGCATCGTGAAGCAAGTTCTGGCAGGCAGTTCAATACGGGCATGGGAGCCGGAAATAGGTCACTGTCAAGTTCGGGATTGGGTAAACAAATACCAGAGCGAGGGGGAAGCAGGTCTGGAGCCAAAGAAGAAACCCGGTAATCCACTGTCACGCTATGAGCGCCGCAAGGAACTCACCTATGAAGAGCAACTCCAGTATCAAATCGAGCTGCTCAAGCGGGAACTATTAAAGAAAGATGCGGAGGTAGCCCGTTTAAAACGACGAAACGCACGAAAGGAGGGCGATGCTCAAAGAAAATAACTCAGGAGATATATGCCGAAATCCAGCATCAGGCGGATCAACATTCCGTCACAGAGCTTTGCGGTATCTACGGCGTTTCAAGAAGCGGATATTACAAATGGCTGCGGCGCAATGGCAAGCCAAATCGCTATGAGCTTTCTCAGCAAACGTTAGACGCCTATGTCTCGGATATCCATGCACATCACCCTATGATGGGATACCGATCCATGCAGGACATGCTGGCTTTGCAGTTCGGCTTGGTGGTAAGTGACCCAACTGTCTTGAAGTCCATGCAAAGGCTGCACATTCATGGATATACGCGGCAGAGAAAAAAGCAGTCCTTCGGAAGCGGAATGGAGCATTCCCGTTTCCCTGACCTGCTCAAACGGGACTTCAAAGCTACAGCCCCCTTGCAGAAAGTGCTTACGGATATTACCTATATCAAGCATCAGGGTAAGTGGCACTATCTTGCTGCGTATCTCGACCTGTACAATAACGAGATTCTTGAATGGGAACTAAGCGACCGTTTCGACAATTTCCTTGTTATGAGACCCGCTGAACGCCTCTTAAAAAGAACAGAGAGTACTCCACACCCAATCCTCTTACACAGCGACCAAGGTGTACAGTACTCATCTGCCGGTTATTGCAACCTGCTTACAAAATACAACGTAATTCAGAGTATGTCAAGAGCCGGTATGCCCCGCGACATCGCCGTTATGGAGAGCTTCTGGGGCCGTTTCAAGGATACACTCAGAAAACATTTTCGTTTCTGGGAAAAGGATAATCTCCATGCTGTCGTTGAGCAGTGCGTTCATTATTTCAACTTCATTCGCCCTCTTCGCAAACTCAACGGTAAACCACCAGCCCTGTTTCGCTCAGAGCTGGTGGCTTAATTGGGTCTTTTGTGTCTTCTTTCTATTGACTATTTCACTCGTAAGAGAGCGGATTTTTGTAATGAGTGACGAAGTCGCTTCGCTGATGAATAATTGATTTGCTTTTGGCACGAATTCCCGCCTTGTGGCGAGGGTCAATGCAGGTCGGGCTTGTTTTCCGTTTACGAACCACACCTGCGTTGCCTGGCTGTGGTTTGGCTTTGCGGTCTTTGCGCATCCTTGGTGTAAAGATTACGCACAAAAAACCGATGCTTTCGCATCGGTTTTTTCAATAAAATTTGTTTTTTTGATTCTGCCGCGGCTTGAAAAATATATCATCACGCGTAAAACTCCAAAAACCGTTTGGTTTCCGGCTTATCAGGGGAGTCGAGCAGCTTGGCTTTCGCGCCCTGCTCCAAAAGCCGCCCGGCGTGAAAAAACATGACTTCGTCCGCCGTCCGGCGGGCCTGCTGTAAGCTGTGGGTCACCAGTATCAGGGCGCAATTGGTCTCCCTGCAATAGTCCATGATAAGCGCTTCGGCCAGCGAGCTGCTTTCCATGTCCATCGCGGCGGTAGGCTCATCCAAAATCACCAAATCAAAGCACCCCATCATCAGCCGTGCCAGAGCCATGCGGGCCGTCTCTCCGCCGGAGAGGCGGTCAGCGCGTTTATCGGCCAGATTGGAGATCCGCAGGCGCTCCATTAACTGCTCCGCCCGGGGCCTGTCCTTTCCACCCAGCAGGATATTGGCCCTGACGCTCATGCGAAAGGCATAGTTTTTTTGGGGCATATAGCCCACGCTCAGCCCCGGCTCCAGTTTGTTCCCCGGCAGGTCAGCGGGGAGCACACCGGCAAGCACACGGGCAAAGGTGGATTTGCCGCTGCCGTTAGCGCCTATAACACCGTAAATTTTCCCACGTTCCAGCACAGCACCGGGGAAATCCAGAACTTTTCTGTTTCCATAGGTTTTGGTAAAGGCCTCTGTTTTCATCGGCTCAGCCTCCTTTGCAGCAGGGAGATCGCCGCGTTCACCAGCAGCGACACCGCCAGCAGGATCAGACCCAGAGCAATGCCCAATGAGAAGTTGCCCCGATTGGTGTACTGCATGATGGCGGTTGTCATCACGTTGGTCTTCCATGCTATGGCGCCGCCAACCATGGACACCGCGCCTACCTCCGCGATGCTGCGGGCGAAGGCCAGCAGATAGGCGGAAAAAATCTGATAAACGCATTCGTTGCCCAGCAGCAGCAAGGTGCGCAGACGGCTCAGACCCAGACCCTTCGCCGTCTCACGGACGGCAGGGGCAAGGTCGGATACATAGCTCTCCATATTTCCGATGACAATGGGGGTGATAAGCACCACCTGAGCTATCACCATGATCTCCACCGTGAACAGCAGCTTATACTGTCTGAAAGGGCCAACGCCGGAAAACAGCATATAGAACAACAGCCCGCAGACCACTGGCGGCAGACCCATCAGCGTGCGGTTTATAACCAGCAGCAGTCCACGGCCACGGAAGCGACAAGCGCCGAGCCAGATGCCCAGCGGAACGCCGATCAGCAGAGCGATAAGCGAGCTCGACAAACTCATACGCGCCGTGACGGACAGAATGCTGCACAGCTCCGCGTCGGCAGTGAGGATCAATTCAATTGCTTTCTCGGCGGCACTGTGCATGATTTCTCTCCTTTACTGATCATCCCCACGGGAGCAATACTCCCGTGGGGATAATTTTAGACTATTACGCCTGTAAAATCAAGCGATCTGACCGTTGTTGGCGGCAAAGGTCAGAAAGGTGGCCTTGTCGGTAAGGATATAGCCTTCCATCTGCTCGGCCATGACAAGGCAGGCGCCCATGCCGGCGTTGGCGGAAACATACCACTCAGTATAGTCGGCAAAGGAATCAGCCTCGGCGGTGATGCCCAGATCCTCCGGCCAGAGGGACAGCTCCTTGGTGTGGGTGCCGGAACCATCACCGCGGGAGATAAAGGTGAACTTGCCTTCGGCAATGGCGGCAAAAGCGTCTTTCACGCTGGCGCAGGCGGCTGCACCGGCAGGGTCGGCAGAGGGGCCGCAGAGCACAAAATAGTTATAGATAAAGGAGACGCGCTCGGCCTCGAAGCCGTCTACCACGCGGGCAAAGCCCGCCTCAACAAACTTCTCCTCCTGGGACTTGGCATGGACGAGGATCAGGTCGGCATTGCCGTACTGGGCGGCGGCTATGGCTTTTCCTGTACCGGCGGACTGCACCTCGACCGTGTAGCCATACTCGCGCTCAAAGGCTGGCAGCAGATAGTCAAGCAGACCTGAATCCTTCACGGAGGTAGTGGTAGACAGGCGAATGGTCTTTGTTTCCCCGGTGGCGGCGGCGATATCCCCGGCATAGACCGGAGCGTCGTCCTTCAAATAGAACAGGTGCTCGCCATAGTCCGCCATGCCGAAGTCTGCGGCCATATCCAGTGCGGCCTGACTCAGCATCCAATGAATCAGCGCATCGGCACCGGCGGTGTTTACCGCCACATCGGAAACGGCGTTGCCGTCTGCGTCGGTAAAAGGCGCGTCGGGGTTGACGGCGATAAGCGTATAGGTATTGAGCATGCTGTCGTCAGCTTCGTAGAGGATCCGGGTGTCAACGGCAGCGGCGGGCTCCTCCGCGGGAGCTTCCGACTGGGCGGGAGCAGGCTCCTCAGAGGCAGCGGGAGCCTGACTCTCAGCGGGCGCGTTGGAAGTGCCGCAGGCGCACAGCCCCAGAACCATAACAAGGGCCAGCAGCAAAGCAAGTGTTTTTTTCATATTTTTCCTCCGTAAAAATAAAAATGACCAGCCGATTTCCAGACCAATCCCTTGACACAACATGCGTGCCAAAGTAGTTTCCGGAAAGAGGCTCGTCCACCGCTTTTCAAGAACATTATTCAGCCAGAAAATCAGCCGACTGATTTGTGTAAACAGTATAGCACAGCTTTCACCGGCTTTCAAATATTTTTTCTTTTCAAGCCGGGGCAGCGGGTGTATAGTGATCATATAAAATAAAACCGGAGGTGTCGGGCATGAGCAAGCAGAGCCCTTCCATGGATCAGTGGCTGAGAGAGGCAAAGACCCATGAAAGCGCCCCGAAGGTGGGCATGTACTTATTCCATAACGGCGTGGTGCGCCGGAGCGCCAAAGCCGCGGTGCGGCAGGGGGACGAGACAGCCGCCCCGGTCACCGGTATGTTGTTCTCCTATGACCAGGAGAAGGTGGCCGCTGCCGTGGCCGAAGCCTACGGGCTGCCGGGTGTGTTTTATATCCGGGTCTGGCTCAACGAGGGGGAGCTTAATGTGGGGGACGACATCATGTTCGTCCTCATCGGCGGCGATATCCGCCCGCATGTGGTGGATGCTCTGCAATTTCTGGTGGGCAAAATCAAAAACGAGTGCGTCACCGAGACGGAGATAAGCCGGTAAGCTTAAACAGCCTCTGCTCAGAAAATGAGCAGAGGCTGTTTTTCACTTGCCACAGTCGGCGCTGCCTTTGCCCTGAAGCATTTCCAGCCCGTGACCTATGGGGTCAATAACGGCAAGCAGATTCTCAGCAGAGGCTTTTTTGCTGCCGGGCAGGTTCACAATCAGGCTGCGCCCGCGTATGCCGGCGGCGGAGCGGGACAGGCAGCCCCGGGGAGTGATCTTCATGCTCTCTGCGCGCATTGCCTCCGGGATACCGGGTGTCGGGCGCTCCACAACGGCCATGGTGGCCTCAGGGGTGATGTCCCGCGGGGAAAAGCCCGTGCCCCCGGTGGTCAGCACCAGCGCGATATGAAGCTCGTCGGCACATTTGATAAGCTCCGCCTGAATCTGCTCCGCCTCGTCCGGCACAAGAGCCGTATGGCGCACATCGAAGCCGCGCTCGCGGAGAAGGGCGCAGAGATTGGGGCCGCTGGTGTCCTCGCGTTCGCCGCAAAAGCCCTTGTCGCTGACGGTGATAACCGCCGCCGTATATGTCATAGCCGTCATTCCTTTCGTTCAAAATCGCCGTGGACGCCGCCAGATTTTTTCAGCAGGCGAATGTCCGTGATGACCATATCTTTCTGCACCGCCTTGCACATGTCATACACCGTCAAAGCGGCGGTGCTGACGGCGGTGAGGGCCTCCATTTCCACCCCTGTGCGCCCGTCGCAGGAGACAGTGGCCTGAATCTCTACGGAACAGCGCTCCTCATCCAGATTCAGCTTCAGGTCGATGCCGTCCATCAGAATGGGGTGGCACATGGGGATCAGCTCCGGGGTGCGCTTTGCCCCCATTACTCCTGCCACCTGAGCCACCGTGAGCACATCTCCCTTCTTCATGCCGCCGGAGTGGATCAGCGAAAAGGTCTCCCGGTTCACCAGCACCCGGGCGGCGGCGGTGGCTGCCCGCCGGGTAGAGGACTTTTCGCCTACATCGACCATTTTTGCCCGGCCCTGCTCGTTAAAATGGGTAAAATCCATGGTTTTCAGCCTCCGATCTGGTTCATGCTGCGGCCTGCATGGCTGGGGTTTTGAGCGTTCAGCTCTCCGTGCCATTCGGGCTTGCAGTTGATGGTCTGTATCATGACGGCGCGCATCTGCTCCCGATCCAGTCCCTTAATGCTGTATTCCTCCGCAGAGTGGAGGCAGGGCTTGAGCCTGCCGTCGGCAGTCAGGCGGATACGGTTGCACGCGGCGCAAAAGTGTGCGTTCACCGGGCTTATAAGCCCCACATTTCCCATAGCGCCCGGCAGCCTGTAAAGCCTGGCCACGCCGCCGTCCGCTGGCTGTTCCTCCAGCTCAGGCAGAGCCTCCAACACTCTGGCGTTGGAGATAAAGCTCTCCGGAGCAAAGCCGCTGTCTATCATGGGCATCATCTCGATAAAGCGCAGATCAAGAGGATAGCGCCGGGTAAGCTCGGCCAGAGAGGCTATTTCATCATCATTAAAGCCGCCGATCAGCACTGTGTTCAGCTTCACCTTTTCAAAGCCCGCGGCAAGAGCGGCCCGTATGCCCGCCGCCGCCTGCCGTAAGCTGCCCACGCGGGTGATATAGGCGTATTTTTCCGGGTTCAGGGTGTCCAGACTGATGTTCAGCCGCCGGACGCCCGCCTCTTTCAGCGGCACCGCCAGCTCCGGAAGGAGGAGGCCGTTTGTGGTGAGGCAGAGCTCCCGTATTCCCTCCACCGCCGCTGCCCGGCGGCAGATGGAGACGATATTTTTCTTCACCAGCGGCTCGCCCCCGGTGATGCGCAGCTTTGTGATGCCCAGAGAGGCAGCAGCTTCCACTGCCTGGATCAGCTCATCTTCCCGCAGCATGTCCTCGTGCCGCTTTTTGCAGATGCCCTCCTCGGGCATGCAGTAACGGCAGCGGAGATTGCACAGCTCTGTCACCGATATACGAAGATAGCTTATATTTCTGCCAAAGTTGTCCTTCATTGCCTGCTCCGTGTCAAGTGTTGAGTGGATCTTTTCATTGTTTGCTTCGCACCGCTTCAGTCGATCGAGATGATCTCGCCCGGGCGGTCAAGAGTATAGCCGCCCATGGCCAAAAGTTTATCCCGGAAGGCCTGACTTTTAAGCACCTCCACCATCTGCCGCACAAGCGGGCTGTCCCAGGCATGGTCGGGGATAAGCAGGTCATATTCCTCAATGCAGACCGGCAAAAAATCCAGGTCATAAAGCCTCGCGGCAGAGTAAATGCCCATGCCGGCGTCAGCGGAGCCGCTGGCAAGCTGCGCGGCCACGCTGGTATGGGTCAGCTCCTCCCGCTCATAGCCGTAGATGGAGTCAGTAGTTAGCCCCGCATTTTTGCACAGATAATCTGTCAGGATCCGTGTGCCGGAGCCCTTCTGGCGGTTCACATAGCGCAGACCGGGCCGGGCAATGTCGGCAAATCTTTCAATACCCAGGGGGTTGCCCTTTTGCAGCATAAGCCCCTGCTGCCGCCCGACGCAGCGGAGCAGCTTCACGCCCCCTTTGGGAAAGTATTTTCTTATAAAGGAGCGGTTGTATTCCCCTGTCTCCGTGTCCAGCAGGTGGCAGCCCGCGGCATGAGCCTCGCCGCGGCGAATAGCCATGATCCCGCCCATGGAGCCCACATGGGCGGAGCTCATGTACACGCCGCAGTTTTTCAGGTGCATGAGGTTTGCCAGCTCGTCCAGCAGCGGGTCGTGGCTGCCGATGACGACCAGAGTGTTCCTCAGCTTATCCTCCCGGCTTAAGAGACGCACCTGTACCTGTTCCCCGACCTCGTAGCCCTCCACCTCCTGAGGGATGGGGAGAATACCGTCGGCCTTCATGAAGCTGGAGACCATGCCGCTGCCCCGGTTGAGGGGCGAGGCCATCAGCTTGCCGCCCACATAGCCCATGCGCACCCGGACAAATTCCTGATATTTAAGGCCCGAAACCACGGGTCTTGTCAGGGTGGCCATGGCGGTTGGCGCGGGCGCGGCGGCTGTGCTCAGCCAATATTCAATAAGAGGTTTTAGCAGTTCCTCAATAACAATAATGCCGGAAACCGGGTACCCGGGGACGCCCAGAACGGGCTTTGCCCCCAAACAGCCCAGAATGGCGGGCTTGCCGGGCTTCATCGCAATGCCGTGGTACAGCACCTGCCCCAGCTCACCGATGACCCGGGCGGAAAAATCCTCTCGCCCGGCGGAGGAACCGGCGTTGAGGATAGCAATGTCACACTCGGCAGCGGCTTTGGAAACGGCGGCCTTGATCTCATCGAACCTGTCCGGCACGATGGGATATGTTTTGCTCTCCGCGCCCCACTGATCCAGCATGGCGGAGAAAATGGAGGAATTGAACTCCATGATGTCCCCGGGTTTAGGGTCAGTGCAGGGAGGAACGATCTCGTCACCGGTGGGAATTATGCCCACCAGCGGCTTGCAGAGCACCGAAAGCTCCAACACGCCGCCGGCCAGCATTGCCCCGATGGCGGAGGGGCTTACCACCGTGTGGGCGGGGAGTATCATTTCCCCGGCGCAGACATCTTCTCCGATCTGGCGAATATGCTGCCAGGGAGCGGCGGCGGAATGAATGGTGATGGAGCCGTCGTAGTTTTTCACAATATCCTCCACCATGATGACTGCGTCCCTGCCCTCCGGAATGGCGTCACCCGTGTCAAGAACCATGAACTGATCTGGGCGGAGCGTGACAGGAGTCGTCTCCGTCGCGCCGAAGGTATCCCGTGCCGTGACCGCCACGCCGTCCATGGCGCTTGCGGCGTAGTGCGGTGCGCAGATATGGGCGTAAACCGCCTCGGCGGTGACCCGGCCGCAGGCCTGCTGTACCGGGATTACCTGAGTTTTGGGCGCGTAGCCATGCTCAACAAGCAGGCTGAGATAGTCCCTCTTTGCTTGCTCAAGCGGCATGTTTGTGAGGTATGTAAAGGGCATAATAAGTCCTCCTATTGGGTTATCACCTGAATTTCGGCGTTCTCCGGCAGACCCTCACAGTCCCGGTCAATGCAGAAAAAGCCGTCGGCCCCGGCAAGGGTGGTTATGAGGCCGGACTTGCCGCGGATAGGGAATGCGACCAGCCGCCCCTGCTCCTCGCGCAGCCTGACGCACTGATATTGAGCACGGCCGTGGTTTGCGCTCATGCTCTCTGAAAGATACGCGGTAACTGTAAAAACCGGCGTTTTTTGACCCATTAAGCGGTTCAAAAGCGGCAGAATGAAAAGCTTTGTAACAAAATATGCGGCCACGGGATGGCCGGGCAGACCCACTATGGGCTTGATGCCGCATTTGCCGAGAATGGTGGGCTTACCGGGCTTGATGGCAATGCCGTGGAGCAGGAGCGTACCCAGCGCCTCAATGATCCTGCATGTGGCGTCCTTCACACCTACGCTGCTGCCGCCGGAAATGACCACCATGTCGCAGGCGGCTGCGGCGGCTTTTACGGCGGCTTCCAGCTGCTCCTGCTCGTCCTTTATGATGCCATAATACTCCACCTCTGCCCCAGCAGCGGCAAACATGGCCTGAAGCATGGGGCCGTTCACGTCGCGGATCTGGCCGGGGCCAGGGCTCTGCTCCGGCGGCACCAGCTCATCGCCGGTGGAAATGATGCCCACCCGGGGCCGTTTTACCACCGGCACCTGCACGCGGCCTATGGCGGCCAGCGCGCCGACGTCCCGGTCGGCCAGCAGGCGGCCTTTTTCCAGCACGGGTTTGCCGGGGTACACGTCGTCCCCCTTGAAAATCATGTTCTGCCCCGGAGCGGCGGCTCTGGCGATGCCTATGCTGCCGTCGCCATAGTCCTCGGCATACTCCAGCATCACAACGCTGTCCGCCCCGGAGGGAACCTCGCCGCCGGTGGGCACCGCGATGCAGCAGTCCGGCTCCAGAGGCTTATCCGCTCCCTGACCCATCTGTACCTGCCCGCGCAGGCTGAGAATTGCCGGAACAGCGTCGGAGCAGCCAAAGGTGTCTCCGGCGCGGACGGCGTAACCGTCCACGGTCGAGCGGTCAAAGGCGGGAACATATTCCCCTGCGGTGATATCCTCCGCTAAAACCCTGCCGACGGCGGCGCGGAGGGGGACAGCCTCTGCCCGGCCGGGCAGAGGCGCAAATTCGCTCTCTATTATTGCCAGAACCTCCTCCGGCGTTTTGACACTGAGCATCCTGCACCTCGGATTTGAAAGATTATGCCTATATTATACGCTTTTTCATGGTCACTGCACAAGGGCAAAAGTGTAATATCTCTTTTTCAAGACGCTTGACTTATGCACAGGTGAGAAAGTAAAATAAAAGAAAACGATTTACCGGAGGTGGCAGAGACGGAAAAGCGTTACGAGCGAAATATCCCGGCGCTGTCGGTGGCGGAATGTGAGCTGCTGCGAGATAAGCGCGTGGCCGTTATCGGCCTCGGCGGCCTCGGCGGCTATCTTGTCGAGCTGCTCTCCCGCGTCGGCGTGGGTCATATCCGCGCGGTGGACGGGGACTTGTTTGAGGAAAGCAATCTCAACCGGCAGCTGCTCAGTGAGCGGGAGCTTATAGGCTGCTCCAAGGCTTCCGCTGCGGCAGCCCGGGTGCGGCGCATCGCTCCGGACATTGAGGTTGAAGCCGTGGCGGCTTATCTGAAAGAAAACAACGCCGGTGAGCTCATCTCCGGCTGTGATATAATCTTGGACGGGCTGGACAATATCCCCGCCAGACGGGTGCTGGCCGCCGCCTGTGCGGAGGCGGGTCTGCCCTATGTTTACGGAGCTGTCTCCGGCTGGGCGGCTCAGGCGGCAATCTCCATGCCCGGTGACGGACTGATCGACGCGCTGTATCCGGAGAATGCGGTTGCGCGGGACAAAAGCGCCCTCAGCTTTGCGCCGGCTCTCTGCGCCTCGATGCAGGCGGCCCTCTGCGTGAAGCTGCTGGCGGGCCGACCGGTGAAGAGCGGAACGCTGTATTACTTTGACCTTATGAATATGGAGCTTGAGACGGTCAAACTGAAAAAAGGTGGAGCGTAAGCTCCACCTTTTTTTCAGTTGATCAGCTTTATTAAAAGGCCCGCGATCGCCGCCGCGACAAGTCCGGCCGCGGCGCCGGCTAAGGGCTTTAAAACGGCCTGATAAGGCCGCTTGCCGATCTCGCGCTGGGTCTGAATGTCGTCGAGGGTTTTGCCCTCGCTGAAGGCGACTATCTCCCGGTAGGTGTGCAGGTCGTTGGCTTTCTTGAGCTTCTCCAGCCGAAAGCCGAAGCCGAGCGGTATCAGGTTTAAGCCCGCCCAGATGGTAAGCCCCGTGGTTTTCAAAAACACATAGAGCGGGATAAAAGCCAGCAGGCTGAACACGAACATGATCGAAAATATCCTGCCAAGCCTGTTAAACTCTGCCACATCTGCCTTGTTGATCTCTTTTTTCATGATGTCAATGTCCTCCTTGACTAATTGATCAAGAGAAACATTGAATACTCCGCCCAGCAGCATAAGACTGTGGACATCGGGATAGCTCTTTCCCGTCTCCCAGTTTGAGATCGTCTGCCGGGTCACGAAAATCTTCTCCGCCAGCGCCTCTTGGGAAAGCCCCTGCGCACCGCGGTATTTTTTTATCTGGGAGCCGATCTCCATACGCTTCACCGCCGCTTTGGTTTTGTTTTTCTCCTGACCTACCGTTTTTATACCACGGACAGGGCAGGGCACGCTATCAAAAGTCTTTTACATGGGGTCTTATCGAGATCTCCCCAAAGCGTAGCGCTTGCGTGCCGTTGTCGCCGATGATTTGCAGGGACATATCCTCGTTGATGCCCACGGCGTGAGCCGGACGGCTCTCCCCGTTTTGCAGGACGAGGATATCCTGCCCCGGCGTGGAGCATCGGCGGCGGTACTCGGCCAAAAACGCGCGGCTGTCGGCCTTCCACAGCGGGAAAAGCCCGTCAAGCTCCGCGATAAGCCGCCGGGCAACGGCGGAGATATCCGTTTTGCGCCCGGTGCAGCCGAATATGGAGCAGGCCGTATCCCGCAGCGCGGGGGAAAAGCTATCCGGCGGAGTGTTCACGTTCACACCGACGCCCAGCACCAGCGAGGCTTCGGCCCCCTGAACGCTCAGCTCCGTGAGTATGCCGCAGAGCTTTCTGCCGTCGAGGAGCACATCGTTCGGCCATTTTATCTCCGGCGACAGGCCGCATACGGCCTCTACTGTGCGGCAGACTGCCACTGCCGCCATGGGCGTTATTGTAAGCGTCCGCTCTGCCGGGAGCGTGGTTTTCAGCAGCATGGACAGATACAGCCCCTCCGGGGGCGATTCAAATGAGCGCCCAAGCCGCCCGCGCCCGCCGGTCTGCTGCCGGGCAATGAGCACTGTGCCGCTCTCCGCGCCAGCCCTTGCCAGCGCCTTGAGCGCCGTGTTGGTGGAATCCACGGTTTCCTCAAATATAACAGGGGCAAGCCGCCCTTTGATATTATACTCCATCATTCGCCAAAAACCCGCAGCAGGGCGCTCACAACCTGCCTGCTGCCCGCCAAAATCGTGGGGCGGCTGCCGTCATAGGGCAGAGGCGAGCCGTCGAGCGTTGAGCAGACCGCGCCCGCCTCCTCGGCAATGAGCACCCCGGCAGCAAAATCCCACAGGCTGACCTGAAGCTCAAAATACGCTCCGGCGCGCCCCGCCGCCACCGTGCACAGGTCCAACGCCGCGGCGCCCTCCCTGCGCAGGTCAAGACCGGCGAGGAAGGCTTTTTTCATCAAATCAAAGCTCTGATCCGCCCGCTCCGGGGAGTAGGGCGAGGTACCGCAGCAGATAAGGCTATCGGCAAGCGGCGTGTCAGTCACATGTATGGCTTTGCCGTTTAAAAACGCCCCGCCGCCCCTCTCGGCGGTGAACATCTCATCAAGATAAGGGTTGTAGACCGCTCCGGCCAGCACCGTGCCCCGGCTCATATAGGCCACCGAAATGCAGCTGTGGTGGAAGCCATGGACAAAGTTCATCGTGCCGTCGATGGGGTCGATTATAAACAGAGTCTCCGCCGCAAGCTCGTCCCGCTGCATATTCTCCTCGCAGAAGAAGGCTGCCTCCGGCAGAGCCTCTTTCAACCGACGCATCAAAAGCTCCTGCACCCGCCTATCGTATTCCGTCACCACATCGCGCTTGCCGGTCTTGGTCTCTGCCAGAATACTGCGGGCGTGGAGCATAAGCTCCGCAGCCTCCCGCTCCGCGCACCGGATAAGGCTTAGAATTTCCGCTGTTGACATAGTAAAATCTCCTGTAAATATAAAGTAAGGACAGAATATTCGTTATAGTTCACCGAACGAGGGCGGCTCAAATTAGAAGCTTAAGTATGGACGGTCACCACACCAAACCTTGGCGCCCCCCTGAGGGGGAGCTGGCACGGCGTAGCCGTGACTGAAGGGGGGGGATGTTTTGCAGCGCGGTTGATTGGAGTATTGCTCTCCTGCTTTACCGTGGTGCAGACCGGCCCCCCTATCGGCTCGCACGGCTCGCCACTTCCCCCTCTATGGGGAAGCAAGAATTAGTGCAGTGAGGTCTATCGTGCCCGAAAGCCGTTTTGCAATAAATCATTGACCGGGCTTGCGCCCGGTCATGCTCATATATTAGTCGGCGCGACGCGCTCTTCAAGTCTCAGGATATCCCGCACGGCGGTGCCCCAGGCTCTTGGTTCGTTCTTGATGGGCGAATGGGCGGAGTTTTCAAACCATAGCCACTGTTTCCTTGGTGCCTTGAGCATATTGAACCACTCCTCGGCCAGAGGGATAGGCGTGTTCTGGTCATGCCGCCCCTCGGTGAGGTAAACCGGCATTTTAAGCTCCGGCACACTGAAGCGCAGATCATAGTCCACGACCTCGTCCCAAAGGGCGCGGAGGCTGAAAAACGCTCCCTTATAATACTTGTACATATCCAGCAGCGAATACTCCGGAGAACGGAGAATGGGCATGACGACGCTCGCGATTATCCCATCGCTCTCGCCGTAATCTTCGCCGCCGTACTTGGACATAAGATCCCGCTGTACCATAAGGTCGTCGAGGCTGGCATAGTGCCCCTCGTGGGGCCAGCCGATGCGCGCAAGCGCGTCGAGAGCCTTTTTGTCCTCCCGGGCCTTGGCCTCATTGAGTACAAATTCATAGGACAGGCGCTCGTTCTCCGGGCCGCTGACGAACTGCCCCATGCCGATGTAGCAGGCCACATCCTCCGGGTATTTCTGGGCAAGGAGCGTCCCCAGCAGGGAGCCCCAAGAATGACCCACAATGTAGATCGCCCGCTTCTGGAAGCGGCGCTTGAGATAGCACAGCAGCTCGTGCGCGTCCTCCACCATCAGGCCGACGGACATATCCTCTTCCCTGAGCTTTCCTGACCAGCTCAGCCCCGCGCCGCGCTGATCCCAGCAGACCATGGTGCAGACCCGGGCAAGGGCGGACTGCTTATCCAGCACCCAATGCCTGTCGCATACGCCGGGGCCGCCGTGGATAAACAGCAGTACGGGCAGCGCCGCGTCACTGCTGAGGATCCTGACCGCCTGGGGATAACCGCCCAGCTCCAGATCAAATTTCTCGTCTATCGCGTAGCGCATGGCTTATTCTCCTTCATTCCAGTAATCGTCCCCATAGCTCTCCCGCTCACGGCGGCGCTGCTCAGCGATGCGCTTGCGGCGCAGATACTCACGCCTTGCCCGCCTGTACCTTATGACCAGCATAATGTACAGCACAGCCAGCACCAAAATGACGGCAAAGACAATGATGACCCACTTGTTGGAGAACACAGCCTTCAGCCGCTGCATAAAGAACTGGCCCTTTGCAAGCTCAACGGACACATTGTTGACAAGATTTACCGAGCCAAGCTCCTCGCCGTTTAGGCTGATGGTGGCTCTGCCCAGAACGGTGCCGGCCTTGATGGGGGCGGTGAGCTGCTCCTCAATGGGGGAGGCGGCTACCTGCACCTGACTTATATCCAGATCTGCTGGCAGAAGATAACTGATGTCATGCTCCGGGTAGAGGATAAGATTGCCGTCCCCCTCGGCCAGATCGACCGAGACCTGAAGCACGGGGTCGGCGGTGGTGAGCACCGGCCGCCGGAAAAAGTTGTTGAAAACCCAGTTGTAGAGAGTCACGCTGTCGGAAAAGCTCCTGTATTCCTCGATGTTTGCGTTGAGCCAGCCGTTGCAGCCCATAACGACCGCCAGCACCCGCACGCCGTATTTATCGGCGGTGGAGATAAGGCAGTAGCCCGCGGCGCGGGTATACCCGGTCTTGACGCCGGAGGCACCCTCGTAGAGGTAGCCATCACGGTAATAAATGGACTGGCTTGTTAAAAGAGCATTGGAATTTGTAAGGGCCTGACCCCCTTTTATGCTCTGCTCCTGGGGCTGATAGCTCACGGTGTTGCATATTTCCATGAACTCCGGGTACTTCGCAGCCTCCCGGGTTATGAGGTACATGTCATAAGCGGAGCTGTAATGACCCTCGCCGTGGAGCCCGTTGGGATCAAGAAAATGGGTGTTGACACAGCCGAGCTCTGCCGCCCGCTGGTTCATCAAGTCCACAAAGGCGCTGACGCTGCCGGAGACATAGCTTGCCAGCACGTTGCAGGCTTCATTCGCCGAGGCGATAAGCGCGCAGTAGAGATACTCCCTGACAGTTGTCTGGATCCCGGGCATGATGCCGGCGTTGCTGCTGTCTTCTTCCAGACCGTCCCAGCAGTCGGGCGGCGCGGTGACCATGTCGTCCATGCTTATCTGACCGTTTTCGACTGCCTCCAGAACCAGAAGCGCCGTCATGACCTTGGTGAGACTGGCGGGGGAGCGCTGCTCATTCATGTTCTTTTCATAGAGCACTCTGCCGCTGTCAAGATCCACAAGGATCGCCGCCTGCGCGTCAAGCGTCGGATCGTCCAGCGCCAGCGCCATGGGGGCGCTCAGGGAAAATATGACACAGATGATAAGAATTATCGGTAAAAGTTTGAATTTTTTCATTTTGCTCTCCCGTTCTCTGCAAAATGTGATATAATATCTCAGATACTCTATTTATTATAGAGACAAGTTCCCTCAAATGCAACTTAATTCTTGAAATCTTACGAAATTCTCAAGGTTTTTATTATACGATGATAAGTACGCGAAAAGCCGCCCTCCTCTCCGGGGCCGCGGCGCTGGCCTTTGTTATATGGCTCGTTATATGGACTTCCGCTCAGCGCCCCGGCCCGGAGCGGGAGATCGTTGCTCTGCCCGCGGCGAGCGAGGCGATACTCACCGGCGGCAACGACCCGGCTCAGCCGCCGCTGGAGCTGCTGCCCGGGGCGCTTATCGATATCAACACCGCCCCGGCGGAGGAGCTGACGCTTCTGCCCGGAATAGGCGAGGCGCTTGCCAACGCGATAGTTACCTACCGCGTGGAAAACGGGGCCTTTAAGAGCCTTGAACAGCTGATGGAGGTGCCGGGCATAGGTGTGGGGCGCTTTGACGCGGTAAAAGACAAAATCTGCCTTGGAGAGGGTTTACCATGAAAATTCTTGTTGTTGACGACGAGCGCCTTCTGGTCAAGGGCATAAAATTCAATCTTGAAAACGAAGGCTACACGGTGGACGCCTGTTATGACGGGGAGAGCGCCGTGAACATGGCCCGCACCGGGGGCTACGACCTTATTATCCTCGACCTGATGATGCCTAAAAAGGACGGGCTCCAGGCCTGTCAGGAGATACGGGGCTTTTCCACCGTGCCTGTCATCATGCTCACCGCCCGAAGCGAGGGCGCCGATCTGCTCATGGGCTTTGAGTCCGGGGCAGACGATTATGTTACAAAGCCCTTCAATATCCTTGAACTTAAGGCCCGAGTCCGCGCGCTGCTGCGCCGCTCGTCCATCACCGCCCCGGCGGCGGAGGCCGGCGCCGTGCTGCGCAAGGGCGAGATCGCCGTCGATGAGAGCAGGCGGCAGGCTTTCAAGGGCGAGCAGCCGGTGGAGCTGACGATGAAGGAATTTGATCTGATCCTCTTCCTGATGAAAAATCCCGGCCGGGTATACAGCCGGGAAAGCCTGCTCGATCTTGTCTGGGGCTATGACTATCAGGGGGATACACGCACTGTCGATGTGCATATCCGCCGCCTGCGCGAAAAGCTGGAGCAGGATCCCGCCCACCCGGTGCATATCATCACCAAGTGGGGCGTGGGCTACTATCTGGCGGATTGAGGGCACGGTATGAGAAGCATACGCTTTCAGTTTCTGGGCTTTATAACGGCTCTGCTGCTGATCCTTCTGCTGCTTTTGAACACCTACCCCCTGACATCCGCGAGGGACGCGGTCTTTGAGGAAAAGCGCAGCTCCCTTTCGGGTCAGGCGGCGGTCATCGGCTCCTCCCTTGCCGGGCTTGACAGCCTGGACGGGGACAGCGTGGCCGAGGTTCTGCGGGTGCTGAATATCAGCGGTTTTTCCCGCATCATGGTGGTAGACGAATCGGGCTCGGTGCTGTATAATTCCAGCGGCAGCTCCGGGAGTGAGAATGCCGTGGAGGATCTTTTCACCGCCCTGACGGGGAAAGTGGTCGTCCGCTCAAGGTTTGCCGATTCCGCCTTCTCAAGCTCCTGTGCCATGCCCATAAGCTATCAGGGGGAGCTGTCCGGCGCGGTGTTCATCTCCGAGCACGACACCGAGCGGGCGGAGATCATTCTCACTGTTCAAAACAGGATACGGGTGCTGTCGGTCATCATCGGCGCGGCGGCACTGGTGCTGGCGGGGATATTTATGGTTCTGCTGATGACCCGCCTGCGAGAGCTTGTGCGCTCGATGCACATTGTGGCCGGGGGCGATTATGCCTATCGCCATAATGTCAGCGGACAGGACGAGATAAGCGAGCTTGGAAATGAGTTTAATCAGCTGACCGAGCGCCTGCAGACCACGGAGGAGCAGCGCCGGCGCTTTGTGTCCGACGCGTCCCATGAGCTTAAAACGCCGCTTGCGTCCATAAGGCTCCTGTCGGACAGCATCGTCCAGACGGAGAACATGGATCCTGCCACCGTGCGGGAGTTCGTGGCGGATATCGGCAACGAGGCTCAGCGCCTCCAGCGCACCACGGAAAAGCTGCTGGATCTGTCCCGGCTTGACGATGATGTGCAGGTAGTGCCCGAGCCGGTGGACGTAAAGCAGATAACGGTTGACGCGCTGGTCATGCTCCGCCCTTTGGCGGCGGAACGCAATGTGCGCGTCAGGTGCGACCTTGACGACGGCTGCGTGGTCATGGCCACAGGGGACGATATGTTCCACATCGTCTTTAACCTCATGGAAAACGCGGTGAAATACAATGTGGACGGCGGCAGCGTTAATATCTCCCTCAAGGGAGACGAGGCCACGGTGCGCCTCACGGTGTCCGATACCGGTATTGGTATCCCGGAGGAGGACAGGCTCAATATATTCTCAAGATTTTACCGCGTGGATAAAGCCCGCTCAAGAGAGGCGGGCGGCAGCGGACTTGGCCTTAGTATAGTGCACGATGCGGTGCAGGCCCACGGGGGCAGCATCGCAGTCGGTCAAAATAAGCCGCAGGGTTCAAAATTTATCGTCAGCTTCCCGCGGCCAAGCTCAGAGGAGACAGGAATATGAACAACATTGCTAAAATCCGGAAAGCACTTATTGAAAACGATCTTGACGCGCTGCTCATCACCGATGAGAAAAATCAGCGCTACGCGGCGGGCTTCCCCTTTACCGACGGCTATGTCCTCGTCACAAGGGAGAAAGCCTGGCTCATTACCGACTCCCGCTACATCGAAGCGGCGGAGCTTGCCGCCGGCGGCTGCGCCACGGTGCAGATGTATGACCGGCAGCACAGCGCTCTGAGCCTTGTCAAGGCTGCGCTTACCGAGGCGGGAGTATCCCGGCTCGGCGGCGAAGAGCGCAAATTAAGTCACGGCGATTATCAGGACATCGAAAAAGAGCTGGGGCTGCCCCTGCTCCCGGCGCAGCAGCTCCTTGCTGATCTCCGCGCCTCAAAGAGCGCCGAGGAGATCGCCAGCATGATAAAGGCGCAGCGGATAAGCGAGGCCGCGCTTGAAGAGACGCTGCACATTATTAAGCCTGGCATGACCGAACGCGAGGTCGCCGCGGAGCTGGTTTACCGCATGCTGCGCCACGGCAGCGAGGGCAATTCTTTTGACCCCATTGTTGTCACCGGCGCAAAGACCAGCATGCCCCACGGCGTGCCCGGAGACGAGGTCATCAAGTCCGGCGATTTTATTACCATGGACTTCGGCAGCCTTAAGGACGGCTACTGCTCCGACATGACGCGCACCGTCGCCGTTGGCAGCGCAAGCGAGGAAATGCGCAATGTTTACTCCGTGGTGCTTGAGGCTCAGCTTGCCGGCATAGCCGCTGCCAAAGCCGGCGTTCCCGGCAAGGTCATTGACGGCGCGGCGAGAGCGGTCATCGAAAAAGCGGGCTACGGCGAGTATTTTGGCCACGGCTTCGGCCACAGTCTGGGGCTCGATATCCACGAGGCACCCAACGCCAACCCCCGCGGCGAAGCGCTTATGCCCGAGGGCGCTGTGGTCAGCGCCGAGCCGGGGATATACCTGCCAGGCCGCTTCGGCGTGCGCATCGAGGATGTTATGGTGCTGCATAACGACGGGGCGGAGGTCATCACCAAAGCGCCCAAGGAGCTTATCATCCTGTAATTTAAGTGACTAAGCGAGAGAGAAAGACTTGAAACAGAACAAAACAATGCTGCTGCTGTCTCTGTTCGCGGCAGTTCTCGTGGTACTGAATTTAATAATTCCTGACCGGCGACAGGAGCCTGTCCCGGCGGAAAGCTCCGCTCCTGTGGAAAGCCCCGCCGCCGAGCCTTTGCCGGCGAAAATCGTCATCTCCGAGCTGATGATAAAAAACCGCGCCTGTCTTATGGCGGCCGACGGCAGCTTTCCCGACTGGATAGAGCTGTATAACCGCTCCGGGGAGAAGGTGTCCCTTGAGGGCTGGGCTATAAGCGACAGGGAGGGGGAGCGCGGGAGCGTTTTTCCTGATATAAGCCTCGCCCCCGGGGAGCGGCTGCTTGTCTATGCCGACAAAAAGGGCGGCATGGACGCTCTGCACGCGAATTTCGCTCTCTCAGAGGGGGAAAGCGTGTTTCTCTATGACCAGAACGGCTTTCTTGCCTGCTGCGTCCCCTGCGGAGAACTGGGGGCCGATGTGTCCCTGAGCCTTGGCGAGGACGGGGAATACAGCCTAAGCCTTTACCCCACGCCCGGGCAGGAGAACACGCCTGCCGGGTATGAGGCGATTCAGTGCGCCCTTGAAACGCCGGCAGGCCTGAGCATAAACGAGGTGGCGGTGGCCAGCTATGACCGTTTCAGCGGAGACACGAGCCTTGACTGTGACTGGGTGGAGCTTAAAAATAACTCCGACAGCACCGTGGAGCTGGGGGATTTCTTTCTCTCCGACGATGATGACGACCTGCATAAGTGCCGCCTGCCGCAGACGAGCCTTGCCCCGGGGCAGGTATACCTGCTCTGCTGCGACGGGCAGGATCAGTTCGTAAACGGCTATGACTGGCTGAAAATGGATCTGGATTCCGTCTCCGAGGAGCTGTATCTCAGCAGCGCCGGGGGAATAGTCGACTATGTCTCCCTGCGGGATATACCCTATGCCTGCAGCTACGGCAGAGTGCCGGGGGAAAACGGCTGGTTCTATTTTGACGAGCAAAGCCCTGCCATGGAAAACGGCAGCGGGTATCGCCGCGTTTCCAAGGCGCCCACAGCCCTGACCGAAGACGGCGTGTTTGAAAATGTGTCCTCGGTGACGGCGGAGCTTCAGGGCGAGGGCGATATATATTACACCACCGATGGAAGCCTGCCCACGACTGAGAGCCGCCTTTATACCGGCCCCATAACCGTGAGCGAGACGGGCACGATTCGCGCGATAGCCGTTGAGGACGGGGCGATGCCCTCCCGCGCGCTGACGCTCAATTACTTTATAAACGAAGGGCACAGCCTGCCGGTGCTGAGCCTTTCTTACGATGACGCCACGGCCTTTACGCATATGTACGATGTGGGCCGCAAGGATTTTGAGACTCCGGGCAGCCTCTCCCTCTACGAGCAGGGCGGCTCCTTCACAATACCCTGCGGAATAAAGATGCACGGGGAGACCAGCCTCACCCTTATGAAAAAGAACATGAGCATCCGGTTCCGGGGTGCTTACGGGCAGGAGACGTTAAATTATGACCTCTTCGGCGGCGGAGTAACGGAGTTTACGAATCTTGTCGTCCGCGCCGGGCAGGATCAGTACGGCTCCATTATCAGAAACGAGCTTTTTGAAAATCTGGCCCTTCAGGCCGACAGTGCCGCCGTATCCACCCGCAGCAAATACTGCGTTTTATACATAGGCGGCCGGTACAGCGGTATCTACGCTCTGTCCGAAAAGACCAACGAGCAGCTATACGCCTCGCGTGAGGGGGTCAGCCGGGACAGCGTTGAGTGCCTTGAGGGCAATGTCCGGCAGGATACGGAGCTTTACGACAAGGTGTTCCGTTTCTGCTATGATAACGACCTGTCTCTGCCGGAAAATTATGATAAGCTCTGTTCTGTTCTGGATGTGGACAGCATAATAGACTGGGCGATTTTCGAGGGCTATTCCGGCAACGAGGATCTGACCAGCGGCAATGTGCGCTACTGTCATTCCACGGAGAACGACGGCAAATGGCGGCTGATGTTCTACGACCTGGACGCGGGTCTGCGCTCGAAGCAGTCCTGCTTCTACAATGTGCTGGGCGGATACAGCACAGCATACCGCCAGCCCTGCACTCTGCTTGGTGAGCTTATGGCAAATGAGCAGTTCTGCCAACGCTTTCTGGAGCGGGCGGGGGAGCTTTTGGACGGGGAGCTGAGCGACGAAAGCGTTCTTGCCGAGATCGACCGTCTGGAAGAGCTTCTTCAGCCTGAGGCAGAGCGCAACTTTGACCGATATGGAAGGACTGAGGAGCAGTGGCACGCGGATATCGAGTATCTGCGCAGCCTTATCAGGGACGGCTGGAGAGACAGCTGTATTGACGCGCTTTGCGATATTTTCAGCCTGAAAGGCCAGCAGCGCGCTGAATATTTTGGGGAGTAGCGCCATGGGAGATACGAAGCTTACCTTCAGGCGCTACGAGAAGAAATATATGCTCACACCGGAGAAGTATCGGAGTATTATGGCGCGCATCTGCGACTACATAGAGCCGGACGAGTACCCCCGGAGCACGGTTTGCAGCATTTATTATGACGGCTGGGATTATCACCTTATCCGGCACTCCATAGACAGACCCGTGTATAAGGAGAAGCTCCGCCTGCGCAGCTATGGCGTGCCCGGGGAAAATGACCCGGTGTTTCTGGAGTTGAAGAAGAAATACAAGGGCGTTGTGTATAAACGCAGAGCGGTTATGCCCGCGGCGGAGGCTGAGGCCTATCTCGCCGGAAAAGCGGCTCCTGACCGGAGCGGTCAGGTCATCAATGAGATCGACTGGTTTTTGAAGGAAAACAGACCCAGCCCCAAGGTGCTCATCGCCTGTGACAGAAGCAGCTACCGGGGCCGGGAGGACAAGGAGCTGCGAATAACCTTTGATGAAAATATCCGCTGGCGGCGGGAGGAGCTGTCTCTCACCGCAGGCAGCCACGGTGAGCCGCTGGTCAAGGACGGCGGCATACTGATGGAGATAAAAATACCGGGCGCCGCCCCTATGTGGCTTGCCCGGGTGCTCAGTGAACTGGAGATCTTTCCGGCGAGCTTTTCAAAATACGGCACCTGCTATACAAAAAATATCCTCAGAGAGCAGGTGGAAGGGTTGGTTTTTGATGTTTAACAGTGTTATTGGCGCAGAGATGACCGTGTCCGCGTTTCTCATCTGCATGGGCGTGTCCATTGTGCTGGGCGTGCTGTCTGCGCTGGTGTTTTCCGCGAAGAATTTCCACAGCAGCTCCTTTGCGCAGTCGCTTGCTATGCTGCCGCCTATCGTGACCCTTGTCATAATGATGGTCAACGGCAATATCGGCGCGGGGCTTGCCGTGGCGGGAACCTTCGCTCTGGTGCGTTTTCGCAGCGTGCCGGGAACGGCGCGGGAAATAACAGGGCTGTTCTTCACCGTGGCGATAGGCCTTGCCTGCGGCATGGGCTATGTCGGCTTCGCGGCGCTGTTTTTCGTGGTCATGGCGATCTTCACCTCGGCGCTCACGGCGCTGCACTTCGGCGAGGGCGGGAGCTTTCGCCGCCAGCTCAAGATCACCATTCCCGAGAATCTTGACTATGACGGGCTTTTTGACGACCTTTTTGAGAAATACACCAACAAGCACGAGCTTATCCGTGTCCGCACCACCAATATGGGCACGCTCTATGAGCTTACTTACAGCGTAAATCTCAAAAGCGCCGAGATAAGCAAGCAGTTTATTGACGATATCCGCTGCCGCAACGGGAATTTGAACATCATCTGCGGCAGGGACAACGACAGGGATATAATGTGATGAAAGACTTTAAGAAAATTCTCTCCGCTGTATTGCTTACAGCACTCACTTTTGGCCTCTGCGCCTGCGGCGGTTCCCCTGCGGGAGGGACGACGGCAGACGGCCCCGCTTCGGACGAGACGCTCATAACCCTCAGCGGGGATTCCGCCTCCGTCAAGGGCGGCGGAGCCTCCGCCAGCGGCAGCACCGTGAACATAAAAGCCGCTGGGACTTACCGTGTAAGCGGCAGCCTCGACGATGGCTGCGTCATCGTGGACACCGGAGAAGTCGCGACCGAGGTCACGCTCATTTTGGACGGGGCGGACATCTGCTGCACGAGCGGCCCGGCCATACACATAAAGCAGGCGAAAGACCTGCGCGTTGTTCTTGCCGACGGCTCCGCGAACACACTCACCTCCGGCATAAAGGGCAGCCCCGTGACAGAGGACGCCTCCGGCGCCGCGCTCTACTGCGAGGACGATATAGACATCGAGGGCAACGGCGCGCTCGAGGTGAGGGCTTATATCAACAACGGCATCGGCAGCAAAAAAGATCTGGACATTAACTCCGGAACTATCTTTGTAAGCGCGGTGAATAACGGTATTCGCGGGGCAAACTCCGTGGAGATAAAGGGCGGCGCAGTGACCGTTCATGCTGATAACGACGGCGTGAAGGCTACCGAGACCGAAAAGCCCGGCAAGGGCTATGTCAGCGTCAGCGGTGGGGAAGTCGCGGTGATAGCTATGGGCGACGGGATCTCCGCCGCGACGGAGCTTAATATCACCGGCGGCACGCTCGCGGTCGATGCCGTGGGCGACGGGCAAGTAAAGAGCAGCAAGGCTCTAAAGGCCGTCACTGATTTGAACATCAGCGGCGGCAGCGTCACGCTCCTCTCCTTTGCAAGCACCGCCGCTTCCTGCGACGGGAATATCTGCGTCTCCGGCGGGGAGATCGCCATAAGCGCCGCAAAGCGCGCCTTTAACGCCACCGGCAGCTTTATCCTCTCCGGAGGCGAGGTGCTGGCCGTCATCGGCTCAGAAAAGAACGCCGCGCCCACCGGCGGCGGGCAGAGCTATATTTGCGCCCCGCTCAGTGGCAGACTTGGAGACAGCATAACCGTCAGCGGCGAGGTACTGCTGGCCTCCGCCGAAGCGCGCACGGACTATGCGCAGGTTCTCTATTCCGCGCCCGATATTGCGGCAGGGGAAGAGTACACCGCCGCAAACCAAAACCGCAGCGTCAGCACTGTGGCGTTAAAATGATAAAAGGATAGTATGCAAGCGCCTCCGATCCGGCAGGATCGGGGGCGCTTGCCTATTTTGCGCTCATTGTGTATAATTAAGAAGCGACATGAGAAAAGGAGGGCGGACATGGAGCTGCGCCAGTTGGAGAATTTCATCGAGGTCTGCCGTCAGATGAGCATAACCAAGGCGGCGAACAATATGTACATCACCCAGCAGGGTATGAGCAAGAGTATCCGCAGCCTTGAAACAGAGCTGGGTGTACCGCTCTTTATTCGCACAGCAAACACCCTCGTGCCCACGGAATACGGCCGCGTGCTGCTCAAATATGCCGAGCAGATCGACAACTTGTATCTGCAAAGCCTGTACGAGATAAGCAATATCAAAGCCAGCGGCAGCGTCAATCTCAACATAGGCATACCTCATGGGCTTGTGAATATCATGCCCCGAAGCTGCTTTTTGAAGTTCATGGAGAACCACCCGGACATCAGCCTGAGCATGGAAGAGTATGACGACGAGGTGCTGGACGAGGCGGTTCGCAACGGGACGCTGGACATCGGCTTTTGTGTTGAGCCTGTCTTACGTGAGGGGATAACAGTCCACGCCTCGCAGACCTATAAAACCTTCTACATGCTTGCCGAGAACCATCCGCTGGCACGGGAGGAATCCATTGATCTGCGCCTTTTGAAGGATGAAAACTTCATCGGCTTCGGTGAGGGGAACAAGGGTCATAAGCAGCTCGCCGAGCGCTGCCTGCGTGCGGGCTTCACTCCGAAAATCGGCATACACTCAAACGATATGGAGCTTATCCGCCAGATGTGCCGCATGGGTCTGGGCATCGGCTTCTTTGTGGGCGACGCGAACACAAAGCTGCCGGGGCTGAGCATAGTGCCCGATAAAGTGCCGAATTGGAATCACACCATCTGCCTGTGTACAAGCTCCTCAAAATGCCTCAGCGCCGCCGAGCGCGCTTTTTTGGAGGATTTCTCCCGCTGGTGAGCAAAGGGGCGTAGCCTCCACTTTTCTTTTGTCCCGCCAAAAGAAAAGTGGAGAGAAAATAAAATGCGGCTTAAGTAAACGATGATTAAATCGGCAAGGCAGATTGCGAGAGAATTTGTGTTCTGATGAAGGCAGTTTTTTGCAGCCATACTTTGTGTATTGCAAGAAAAACTGACAAAATCAGGGCGCATATTGTCCGCAAGATGCCTTGCCGATTTATTCAGCGTTTACTTAGGGGAGAGGTTTCTCCCTTAAGAATCTCTCTCCGGTGGTGGTTTTAGCATTGTAGCTTCTTAGCTCGCCCTTAGTCGTTACTGCTGGTTTACCTCGATTGTTATCCTTCTACGGGTTTTTACTGCACGACGCGAATCATCTTTACAAGGCTCGGCTCAAAGTGGGTGAGAATGGGTGTGACTTCTAACACCACCGCACTGATCTTGCTTCCACCTGAGGGGGAAGTTTCAAGCCGCTCTGCGGCTTGACGATAGGGGGGCCCTGCGGCAAGGTAAGTCAGGTGCATTAATCCCCCTCAGTCAGCTTACGCTGACAGCTTTTCTCCGCGCTAAGAGCCGCCGCGATGCGGCGGTTGCACTCCAAAACGCGCCTGTGGGTGCAGGCTTACACGGGTAAGCCTTTGGAACAGCGCAATTTCAAATCACGCCGCACCCGTCAGCTCACCCCCCGTGGGAAGCGGAGGTTCAGATGGCGTTTGATTTCACTTCCCGCCCACAACTTATGAAGCGATAAATGAGACGAGCCTTTGCCGGTATCAGCCCGGTATCTCCGGAAGAAAACTCCCGGGGATACCGGGCTTTTCGCGCCCTTTTGAGGTTAAAAATTTTAGCAAATTGTTAAAAAATCGACACAACTAAAAATTGTGGACACTACAAATTACCGGTGGTGTTTTTTTTAACAATCTATTGCTAAAATGTTGTCAACATAAGCTTGAGCCAGTATGAATTTTGCCCGCCCGACTTACTCATTATAAACGAAAAAGAAAAGGAGTGCTGTTATGTACCAGATCAAGTATCCCAATCTTTTTAAGCCCTTAAAGCTCGGCAGGACTATCCTGCGCAACAGAATTTTTGCCGCGCCCACCGGCTATTGTGACCTGACCCCCCAGCGCATCGCCACCGAGCCGCTGATGGCCTACTATGAGGCCAAGGCACGCGGCGGCGCGGCTGTTGTCCATGTGGGCGAGGCATATGTAGACTCCGTTCACGGTGTGGATATTCCGAAGTTCCTCGCGCTGGACACCGATGAGTGCGTCTCCCACCTCGCCACCGTCGCGGACGCTATCTCCAAGCACGGCGCGGTTGCTTCTATTGAGCTTATGCACGCCGGCATGTTCTCCAGCCAGTCCTACATCGAGGGCAACACCGTCTGGGCGCCGTCCGAGACCGTTATCGGCGGCGACAGCGACAAAGCCAGTGCCCGTCTGCACGGCGCGACCCTGCCCGAAATGCCCGAAGAAGCTATCCTTGACACTATTGAAAAATACGCCGAGGCAGCGCTGCGCGTGAAGAAAGCGGGCTTTAACATGGTTCTGCTCCACGGCGGCCACGGCTGGCTGCTCAACCAGTTCATGTCCCCGCTGGTCAACCACCGCACGGATAAATGGGGCGGTAGCGTTGAAAACCGCATGCGTTTCCCCATCGCCGTATGCGATAGGATAAAGGAGGTCTGCGGTAAGGATTTCCTGATAGATTTCAGAATGTCTGCCTCCGAAGCAAACTCTGTCGGCTACGGCATTGAGGACGGCATCGAGATGGCAAAGCAGATAGACGGCCACTGCGATATTATTCACTGCTCCTGCGGCAATCACGAGGTCATCGAGTCCTTCGTCGTGATGCACCCCTCCATGTTCCTGCCTGAGGGTGTGAACATGAAGTATGCCGCAGCCGTCAAAAAGGTGGTCAAGACCCCCGTCGCCACTGTCGGCTCGTTCAGCGACCCCGCCTTCATGGAAAAGGCTATTGCCGACGGCGTTGTCGATGTCATCGAGATAGCCCGCGGCCTCATCGCAGATCCCGACCTGCCCAACAAGGCCAGAGCTGGTAAGGACTGCGATATTAACGAGTGCCTGCGCTGCTATACCTGCTTCAGCCAGCTCATAACCACCGGCCAGTACGGCTGCGCGATAAATCCCATCATCGGCAGAGAGCTTGAAAACAAGTACGATGTGCCGCCCACGAATAAGCAGAAGGTCGTCATCGTCGGCGGCGGTATCGCCGGCATGGAAGCGGCGCTTGACTGCGCAAAGCGCGGCCACACCGTCACCCTTATTGAGAAGGCGGCAGAGCTTGGCGGCGTGCTGCTGATAGAGAAGGAGGTCTCCTTCAAGAAAAAGCTCGACCTCTACATCCAGCGTCAGGCGCAGCGTGTGCTGAATAACCCCAATATTACCGTTATGCTCAACACCCCTGCCACCAAGGAGCTGGTTGACAGCCTTGAGCCTGACGCGGTCATCGCGGCGCTCGGCTCCGTTCCCAAGGTGCCCACCTATCTCAAGGGCTATGACAGGAGCAATGTTATGGCTGCCGACTATGCCTACACCCACACGGACGAGGTCGGCAAGAAGGTCGTCGTTATCGGCGGCGGTCTTGTGGGCGCGGAGCTTGCCATTCATCTGGCGATACTCGGCCACGATGTCACCGTCATGCACCGCCACAGCGAGATAAAGATCGGCGCGAACGGCCTGCACGGTCAGGCCATAGGCGAGCAGTTCCATATCCGCGGCGTACACACTGCCATGAACACCAGCCCCGTTGAGATAACCGATAAGGGTGTTGTTGGCAAGAGCGCCGAGGGCGAGAAGCTCTACGAGGCGGACACGGTCATCTATGCCGTGGGTCAGACCCCGCTTGCGGACGAGGCGGAGCAGTTCCGCTTCTGCGCGCCCTGCTTCAGCGTCATTGGCGACTGCGTTGTCCCCGCGACTATCTATCAGGCGACCTCTCAGGCTTATTATGCAGCAAGAGACATCGGCAGGATATAAGGGGGATATATGAGCAGCTTTAATCATTATAAATATGTTTTCACGCCGATCAGGATCGGCAATATGGAGGTCAAGAACCGGATCCAGTTCTCCCCGATGGTCAGCAGCCTTTCCACCCCCAGCGGCGGCGTGTCCGCGGAGCTGCTTGGCTATGTGAAGAATCAGGCCAGAACCGGCGTTGGTGTTATCACCATTGGTTCCACCCCGATAGACCACATAAACGGCGTTGACTTCTTCGGCGCGCTGGATGTCACCAGCGATGACAACATGACCGACCTGCGGCGCCTGTCCGAGGCAGCCCACCGCTACGGTGCAAAGCTCTCGGTTGAGCTTGTCCACGCGGGACGCTCCGCCCCGAAGCAGTTTCGACCCGGCGAGGACGCTATCGCGCCCACACCTATCCCCGTGGAGGGCGGTGACAACCATATCCGCGAGATGACCGTGGAGGACATGGATACTATCAAGCGCGAATACTGCGATGTGAGCGAGCGTGTGATGAAGTCCGGCTTTGACATGGTCATGATCCACGCCGCGCACGGAAACCTCCTGGCGCAGTTCCTTTCCCCGCGCTTTAACCACCGCGTGGACAACTACGGTGGCAGCTTTGAAAACCGCGTCCGTTACCCGCTGGAGGTTCTGGCGGCCATCAGAGAGCGCGTCGGCAGGGGCATCTGCATAGATATGCGCATCAGCGGCGACGAGCTTATCCCCGGCGGTATGCAGATCGAGGAGACAATCGCCTTTATAAAGCTCGCGCAGCAGTACATCGACACCGTTCATGTCTCTCAGGGGCTTATTGTGGAGCCGAGATATATGCCCTACACCATGCCCGCCTTCTACCTGCCCCACTGTCACAATACCAAGTGGTCGCAGGCCGTGAAGAATGACCCCGATATACACATTCCCGTCACCGTTGTCGGCAGCATAACCACCATTGACGAGGCAGAGGAGATCATCGCCTCCGGCAAGGCCGATATGGTTGCCATGGCGCGCCAGCTCATGTGCGACCCCAAGACCCTGTATAACGCCTATCGCGGACAGGAGGACAAGACCCGTCCCTGCCTGCGCTGCCACGAGTGTGCCCCGGCGGACATTGTCCACCTGCGCTGTGCAACAAACCCCATGCTGGGCCGAGAGGCGGAGTTGGGCGAGATCCAGCCCTCCCGCCACCCACAAAAGGTCGTTGTTGTCGGCGGCGGCGTTGCCGGCTGCATGGCGGCAAAGACTCTTGTCGACAGAGGACACGAAGTAACGCTCATTGAAAAAGGGGATAAGCTCGGCGGCAGACTGCACGAGATAAGCTGCCTGTCCTTTAAGTTTGATATGCGCCGCCACCTCGACTGGCTCATGCGCAGCACCATGGAATGCGGCGCAAAGATTCTTCTTAACACCGAAGCCACGGCCGAGAGCATCATGGCCATGGAGCCTGACGCGGTGTTCGTAGCCACCGGCTCTGAGCGGCTAAAGCTGCCCATACCCGGCCTTGACCGCCCCAATGTCCACCATGTGCTGGATGTGGATACCGGCAGGGAAAAGGTCGGCGAAAAGATCGTTGTCTGCGGCGGCGGTCTGTCCGGCATGGAGTCCGCGCTGGAGCTTGCCATGGAGGGCAAGAGTGTCACCGTGGTTGATATGCTCCCCGTGGAGCAGTTTGCCCGCGACCATTCACCGGCGCCCCGCGGTATGCTCCTTGAGCTGCTGGCAAAACACAATGTAAAGCTTATCGGCAGCAGCAGGGTCTGCGCCGTCACCGATGAGGGCGTGGAGATCGAGGATCACAACTGGAAGCACACTGTTCTTCCCTGCGATGATGTCGTTGCGGCCTTCGGCATGAGAAAGAACGACGCGCTGCTGCGCGAGCTGCGCAACCTCATGCCCGATGTTTTCGCCATTGGCGACTGCGAGATGGTCAAGAACATCAAGCACGCGAACCACAGCGCCTTCAACATGGCGCTTGAGCTGTAATTATTTTTTGAAATAAGAAATAATAAACAAAAGGAGAAAAGAAAATGGAAAATTCCAAAGTTAAGAACAGAGGTCTTATGACACTGGCCATTCTGTTCGTCTCCGCTCTTGAAATGGGCGGAATGGGACTTCAGCCGGCACTTGCAGATATTGCCGCCGCATTCCCCAACATTCCCACCGTGTGGATGCAGGAAATGTCCAACTGGCCCGGCTTCGCAATGCTCATCGGCTGCGCCATCTCCACCCTGCTTGCAACTAAGGTCTCCAAGAAGGTCCTGTGCCAGATAGGCGTTGGCTTTGTTGTGGCCTATGCCATCCTCGGCTACGCCCTGCACACCAGCTTCATTATGCTGATGATGTGGCAGACTATCCTTGGCCTTGGCTTTGGCTTCCTTATGCCCACCTCCAACGGCATCATCGCCGAGAACTATGATGAGGCCGGCCGCAGCAAGATCATGGGTATTCAGGATCTGTTCACCAATGGCGGCGGTATGTATCTCACCCTTGTCGGCGGCGTCCTCGCGGCCAAGGCTTGGAACTACACCTACCTTGCTTTCCTCTACGCGCTCATTCCTCTGGTGCTTGGCTGCATCTACTTCCCCGCTGACAAGCCCGCGGAAGCCAAGGGCGAGAAGAGCCACCTCAAGGTCGCTCCAATCACCTGGCTCTTTGGCGCTATCATCTTCGTGTTTATAAACTCCTACGGCGTTATGGGCGCGAACATCTCCTTCATCATCACCGAGCGCGGCTTCGGAGACGCGGCCCTCACCGGTACCGCAATGGCCATCTTCCTCGTCGGAGGTATGTTCGGCGGCCTGATATTCAACCCCTTTGAGAAAAAGCTTCATGAGTATGTCCTCTGCTGCGGCTTTATCGCCCTTGTTATCGGCTTCCTGATCATCTACATGGCGCCCTCTCTGGTTGTTGTGTTCATCGGTGCGTTCATTGTCGGAACGTCTATCGGCTTTGAGATGCCCGGCACGCTCCTCTACGCAACCAATTACAACACTGTCGAAGCTTCGACCGCGGGCTGTGCGATCATCCACATGGCCGGACAGCTGGGCACTGTCTGCTCCGCCCTGTTCTATACTCCCGTCTCCGGCCTTATCAAGCCTAACGACACCTCTTTCCGCTTCCTGTTCGCGGCCATCGTATGCGTGGTTCTGACCGTTCTGGTCGCCGTCGCCGTCGGCGTCGCGAGAAAGAAGAGAGCCGCATAAAAAGTCGTCTTCGTGCTCACACTTCTCCTTTGCATATTACAGCCCCATTTGGGGCTGTAATATGCAAAAACAAAAGCATGTTTCGTTAATTCAATAACTAAATGGGGCGTAAAAATGGAAAAATCATCAAAACGAGCCACATTGTTAGGCATAATTGTCCTTATTTTTGCCAACTCCGCGGCTGGCGGCGCCGAATGGTGCTCTTCCGCGCTGGCGGACATTGCAAACACCTTCCCTACGGTGCCATATTGGGTCATCACTCTGGTCAATAATATACCGAATCTCTGCGCCGTGGTATTCACTGTCGTGGCCGGGGTGCTGGTGAACCGAAAAATCAGCCTGCGCAATATGCTTCTTATCGGTATCGGCTGCCATTTCCTCGGCGGGATCTTGCCCGCACTGGCGGGCAGCTCCAGCATGACGCTTATGTTTGCCGGGCGTTTTGCCTTTGGTATAGGCTACGGCCTTATGCAGGGCATCGGAGTCTCCATGAGCTTCAAGCTGGTTTCTGATCCCAAGCTGCGAGTCCATGCCATGGGCTGGGCGGTCGCCGCGCAGTACGCCATGAACATGGTGGCGCAGGTCGTTGTCGGCAAGCTTGTCGCCATCCAGTGGAACTATGCTTTCTTCATCTACGCGTGGAGCTTTATTCCGTTTCTGGTCGTGCTCTTCCTCTGCCCGCGCTTCAAGCTTGACGCCGATGACAACGGCGCACTCGGCGCCGCAGTCTCTGCGGGCAAAAAGTCCATCATCAGCAGCATCAAGGCGCTGCCCGGCTCTGTATGGGTCATCACCGTCATGGTCGCGGTCTATATGCTCTGTTACTATCCCATGTTCCTGTTGATTGCCCAGATCGTTGTGGGCAGGGGCTTCGGTGAGGCTGTCGATGTGGGCTATGCCATGGTGTTTTACAGCGTGGCTACCATCGTTGGCGGCGTCGTGTTCGGCAGTGTGGAGAAGGTCTGCAAGGATAAGACTCTGTGCATTTTCCTCTGCGGCGTGGCGGCGAGCCTTGTCGGGCTTTACTTTGCCTCCAGTTTCACGGCGGTGTGCGCATGGCTTGTGGTCAGCGGCATTGCCTCCACCGGCATTATCCCCGCCTGCATCAACACCTATAATAATCAGATCCCGGAGTCAGAGTCCTTCCTCGCCACCGGTATCACGGAGTCCGGTATCAACATTGGCGCCTTCCTCGGTACTCCCTTCATCGCCATCGTGGAGAGCTGCGGCATCAGCGTTGCCAGCACTCTGCTCATATCTCCGGTCATTCTCGTGATAATGGGCTTTGTATCTATCAAGATCTGCAGGAAAACCTGAATTCCGTAATACGCGTGCAGCCGGTCAGAAGCTCTGACCGGCTGTTTGTTTTAAGGAGAGATAGTATGTATTTGATAAGCGCGCTTTTCACCGGCGTTTTGATCACCATAATGGTGACATTAAATGGTAAGCTCAGCGATGGCAGCGGGATATACTCCGCCACGGTGGTCATTTATATAGTGTCGGTGGTATTCTCCGGGCTTATCCTGCTGCTCAGGCGAATGCCCGTCCGGCCAAAGAAAAAGCTACCCGTCTGGATGTACAGCGCGGGACTCATCAGCGTGTTTTCGACAGTATTCACAAACTTTGCCTTCGGCAAAATAAGCGTTGTGGCGATCACCGCGCTTGCGCTGCTTGCGCAGACGGCGACCTCCTTTGTCATAGATACTCTCGGGCTTTTGGGAGCGGAAAAACGCCGCGCCGGTAAAGCGTCAGTGCTGTGCCTGCTGGTGTCGGTGCTGGGCTGCGCCGTGATGCTTTCAGACGCGGGAGGATTGCAGGTTCTGGCGATGCTGCTTGCCTTTGCCTCCGGTATCACACTGGTGACCTCACGCATGATAAACGCAGATCTTGCAAGATCCACCGGCGCGGTCAGCGGCGCTTTCATCAATCATGCTGTTGGCCTGCCCGCGGCGGTTCTGGCGTTGCTTCTGCTCGGCCGCGGCGAGGCGGGGCTTACGGCCGGTATCGGAGCTCTTCCGTGGTGGGCGTATATGGGCGGTGTGCTCGGTATCATCATCGTCGTACTGACAAACTGGTTCGTGCCGAAAATCTCCGCGCTCAATGGCTCTCTGCTGCTCTTTGTGGGGCAGCTTGCTTCCAGTGTGCTAATTGACACCGCCTGTGGCTTTGAAAACCCACCCCGGCTCATTATCGGCGGCGCGGTCATTGCCCTCGGCGTTGCCACAGGGACGATACTCGACGGAAAAAACAGAAAATAGTAAAGGCAGCGATGAAAAACCCCCGGTTTGATAAATCAAACCGGGGGTAGGTTTTCGTCTCAAGCCTCAGCCTCAGAGGTGCGGCGAAGCTTCGGCAGGTAGAATTTCTTCCCGAATACCAGCGCCTCAGCCAGCAGGCACACCGGCAGGGCCGCCAGCACATCTATGGCGGAGTGCTGCTTTACAAAACAGACCGCGAGACAGACCATTATAACAAAGACGGTCAGCGCCGCCTTCCAGCCGGCGGCGAGGCGCTTATCCTTCAGCGCGGCCGAGAGTATGCCCACGGAATAGGCAACGTGCAGCGAGGGGCAGACCCCCGTGGGAGTGTCAAAGGAGTAGATAATGCCCATGAGCCAGGTCAGCACATTTTCCCTGGGGAAGCTCTCGGGCCTGAGCTGCTGCACGCTGGGCCAGACTATGTAACAGAGCATGGCTACTGCCTGAGTTATCATGATGTAGATCTGCACATTGCGGAAGTTTTCCACATCGAAAAACAGGGTGTACGCAAGACTCCCGAATACCAGCAGGTACCAGCCTACATAGAAGATAACGAAAAACTCGTTGAAAGGTATCATATCGTCCAGCGCACAGTGCACAACATGGCAGCGCTCGAGGGGGATCAGGTTCTCGGTGATAAAATACAGCGCGAAATAGCCGATCCAGCCGGCCAGCAGCTTGATATGTGAAAAGCGCGGTTCATTCAGCCGCCGCAGGGAAAAGCCGCTGTAATCAACCAAGGCTTTCTTCATGGCAATAGACCTCCAGAGGGATATTTTTTGGATAGAGCTTTTTGGATATGTTGGGGTAGGGCACGACCGTGTGCTCCGGCTGAGCGACGGCGATAGCGGTGATGCCGTCCATAAGCTCATTGCAGATCCTCCGCCGCTCCTCGGCGATGGGCGCATCGGCATTGAAGCGGATGGGCTTGCCGTAGAATATGGTGGCCAGTCGGGGCGCGAGGTACATGGGCACAAAGCTCAGCTCCACGCCGGTTTTCTTATGATAAAGCCGCGCCAGATCCACAAACTTCTCCTGAAACTCATGGACAATGTTATTGTGCTCTGTGTAACATTCGGGGAAAATCACAAGGCTGCTGCCAGCATCAAGCCTTTCCATGGACAGGCGGAAGGTGGTGCGCAGCCGGGAATCGTGAAAGACGGGTATAGTGTGCGCGTTATTAAAAATCAGCAGTGACAGCGGCACGATGAGATGGCTCAGCAGCTTATAAAACCAGCGCACAGCCTTTGGCTTGTTCGACCAGAAGTCCTTATATGCGTAGGCTGCCACCTCGTCCCGGCACATCATCTCCCCGGTGCACCATATATCGTGCTTTATAGGGGTGTACAGCTCCGAGGCGATCGGCCCGTACATCTGGCTGTGGTTGCCGACTATAACGCAGGCCTCACCGGGAAGGTTCTCCGCGCCCACCACCTTGAACTTCGGCGCGAACAGCCAAACCAACCAGCGCACTATTTTGAACAGAAAGCTCGTCTTTTTCTCATCCATTTCGGTTCCTCATCCAATCGGAGCTCAGGCGGGCTGATAGACCCGCGCGAAATTTATCAGCGCGTCCACCACCGGCAAAAAGGCGCTGCCCTTGTCGGTGAGGGAATACTCCACCTTGGGCGGAACCTCCCGGTAGACCTCCCGGTGGACAAGGCCGAACTCCTCGAGCGTCCGTAGCTCGCGGGTAAGCTTTGCCTGGGTGACCATAGGCAGCTTTCGGCTCAGTTCTCCAAAGCGCAGTGTGCCCGTGCTGAGAAAATAGACGATTATCACCGTCCACTTGCCGCGGATAACCGGCTGTATGCCCGCAAAGGGGCAGTCCAAAAGACCCTCAAGCCGTTCTACTTTCATGCCACGCCTCCATACTATCAAAAATAGAAGTACATATAAAAATGTACAGTATAAATAAAATCAGCATTGAGTATGATACCACGAAGCAAAAATTTTTCAAGGCCATAAACGGGAGACAATTGTCAATTTTTTATGAACTTCGTGAATGGTTCAACATACAGGACAGGGGATGATAAAAGCGGCTGCCCTTCATCTGCCGCCGGCAGCGGGTGTCCGCTTTTCCCAACGAGCAACGCTCGTCGGCCTCATAACCCTCAGGAGTTGACCGCAAATGCTCCTCCATCCGCGCAAAAAATTAAAGCACCGCTTTTGCGGTGCTTTAATTTTCAGTGGCTCGTAGCACCAAAAAAGATATCACGGGTTTTTCAGGAAAATCCACCTGTGACAAGGCTTTTTCGGACTTTTTAATATTCTTTTGGCCTTCGTCCTTTGTGGTCGGAGGCATTTCTTGTCTTTTCAATTGCGAACCGAAAAAGATACCTGTTCAAATCGATGTTTTTCCCATTTTCAAAACCGGAGTTACCGGGTTCAAAAGTGGGAACCTATTCAATTTTGCCCCAAAATATTGACTTTTGTCCCAATATGATTTAATATAATATTGAGGTGATAATCTGTGAAAAAGCAAAGCTTAATTAACCTTGTGAAATATCATGTTGAAAAGAATGATGAAGCCTTTGCTATTGAAGTAGCTGAGATAGCAAAGGAATTTGATGTAGCTGGAGATTCTGCTGCTGCACAATATCTTATGGAATTAATCTCAAATGCAAATTTCTATGTGCCCCAGTCAAATTATCGGAATCTTCGTTTTCTCAGAAAAATTGAATACTCCTCTAAACCATTATTATTACCCACAATTATTGAGGAAGAGGTAATCGGAATTACAAAGGCAATAAACAACATGACAGGCATATCGAAATTTCTGTTTTTTGGGGCTCCTGGTAGCGGTAAAACAGAATCAGCGTGTCAAATTGGCAGATTGCTAAACAGAGATATCTTATCTGTCTCTTTTGAAAAACTTGTTGATAGCAGACTTGGTGAAACTGCAAAAAATGTTTCCACACTTTTTGACGAAATTAATCACTTAACCTATAGCAAGGTGATTGTGCTTTTCGATGAAATTGATGCTCTCATTTTAGACAGAATTAACAGTAATGATCTGCGAGAAATGGGGCGTGTGACCTCGGTTTTTTTAAAAGAGCTAGATAGACTTAACGAAAAGGTGCCACTTATTGCAACAACCAATCTGATGGATAATTTCGACAAAGCTATTATTAGAAGATTTGATGCAATTGTTTCATTTAACCGCTATTCAAGAGAAGATCTTATTGAAATTGCCGATTCCCTATTATCAATTAGTTTAAAACGTGCAACTAACTCTAAGCAAGATGTCAGACTTTTTAATAAGATATTGCGGAATCTGGAAGAGATTCCATTTCCCGGAGATTTGAAACAAGTGATTAAAACAGCTATTGCATTCAGTGATGAGTCTAATGAATACGATTACTTGCGTAGAATTTACCTCGCCTTAAATGGTAACCAAGCTAGCATTGATATTCAGAAACTTAGCAATGAAGGATTTACAACAAGAGAAATTGAAATTCTTTCAAGAGTTCCTAAGAGCAGTGTTTCTAGAAAGTTGAGGGAAAACTAAATGAATCCTCTTTTACAAGTCAAGCTTCGTTTTTCCAATGAGGGAAACAATCAAAGACCAACTGCAAGAAATTTGAGGACACATGCAGAGACATCTGTGGAAAAAATATGCAGTCTAATTGAGTCACTTAAAGCAGTTAGACGATATTATTCAGATGTTCCTAAGATTCTCGAAAACATGCTTATCGATGTCAACTATAATGATATTATTGCCAAATCAAACAGAATTCATGACATATTGAAGCCTTCCGGAAAGTCAACGAACGACATCGTTGTTGGGGCGCGGTTCTCCGGGGCTGATGAAGGCAAGGAAAATCATATAATAACCTACTATGTTGACTCTGCCACAGCAGAACGAACGATATCAGAATTGGAAGTTGTAAAGGCTTTTCTTCGCGAGAAATTAGACGGAAAAGCAACTCCCCAAAACTTCAATGAGCCAGGTGCAAATATCAATTATAGTGGTTACGAGCTCTCTAAAAACAAAATCAGGAATATTATTGTTGATTGCTCAGTAGTTGATTCTTTTTCAGTACCAGCGGTCACATCCACATCTGATCAGGAATCATTTTTAGTTACATTTTTTAAGACTGAACTTCCTGTGACGAGTATTCTTGAAAAACTTGACATCGATAATATTCATTATCGGTATTCATTCTATGGAGATGACACTCTTTCAATCCCGAACGATTTGTACCAGATTTTGAGTACTCAAATTCCATATCTTATTTCAATGGTTTCCACAGACTTATCTAAAATAACATTGGGAGAAATTAGTGAAAAGCAGGAACTTTCCCACATCGAGATTCCAAATCCCGAAAATGAACCAATTATTGGCGTCATAGATACGCTGTTTGATGAAAACGTATACTTTAGTAGGTGGGTGGAAAATGTAGATTACCTTGACGAAATTGAGCGACTCGCAGCGCGCAGTGATCCGAGAGAACACGGAACAGAAGTAACATCAATTATTGTTGATGGCCCACGGCTTAATCCTTGGCTGGATGATCACTGCGGAAGATTTAGAGTCAAGCACTTCGGCGTGTGTACAGAAAAAATATCTATTCCCAGACTTGTTCGCAAAATCAAAGAGATTGTTATAAACAATCCTAACATACATGTTTGGAATCTGTCTCTTGGGACAGAAGATGAAGTATCAAAAAACTTTATATCATATGATGCTGCAGTTCTTGATGAGTTGCAATCTCAGCGTAATGTTATCTTTGTAATTTCTGGAACAAACGACAACCGTTCTGAGAAAAACGGAATTTTAAAGGTAGGATCACCCGCAGATTCTTTAAATGCAATTGTTGTTAATTCTGTAAAACGAAACGAAACACCGGCATCATATTCCCGTAAGGGTAATGTACTATCGTTTTTCAACAAGCCCGATGTTTCCTATTATGGCGGGGATTATGATGATAGAATAATTGCCTATTCTCCCCTCAGCGGTGAAGAACCTGTATATGGAACTTCTTTTGCTGCTCCATGGATTAGTAGAAAACTGTGTTATTTAATTGATATCATGGGATTTCCCAGAGAAATAGCGAAAGCGCTTGTAATTGATTCAGCAGCAAGTTGGGACTATAAGCGCTCAACATATAAGAATAAAGAAATCGTTGGTTATGGAATCGTGCCTATAGACATTGGTGAAATCCTCTCTTCGAATAACGATGAAATCAAATTCATGGTGCATGGAACATCCGAATCATATAAAACTACAAATTACGCAATACCCGTCCCACGAGATGAGGATGGAAAATACCCTTATGTCGCAAGAGCTACCTTATGTTACTTTCCTATGTGTACAAGATCTCAAGGCGTTGATTATACCAACCGGGAACTGTCCCTGAAATTTGGTCGTATAAATGCCAAGGGCGTTATTGATGATATTAACGACAACACCCAGGATGAGATTGGTGCACATGTCGATGAAAGGGCTTCCCGCAGAGAATTTAGGAAATGGGAAAATACGAAGTTTATTTCACGTGTCGTAAGGAACAACAAACCTTTAAAAGCATATGATGAAAGATTATGGGGTATTGCAATTACGTCTAAAGAAAGGCTGACCACCCGTACAGAAAGAAACTTAAATTTTGGCGCGGTAATAACCCTCAGGGAAGTTAATGGGGTTAACCGGATTAACGATTTTGTTCGAGCCTGTAATCTTAGAGGCTGGATTGTAAATGAAATCAATGTTCAAGCTCAGCTTAACCTATACAATGCGAACCAAGAAGAGCTGAATTTTGAATGAGTGAGTACTGCTTTTCGATTAATTTGTTCGAAAAGCAGTACTTGCCATATATTGAGGGCTTTTCAATTTACATGAGCCGAGATATGCAAAATTCTCCCGGATGTAAGCCCGACTACCGTTGAAGCTGTACTCGGCGCTATGGTAAAGAGCGGCACAATAAAACGAATTGGTTCATCGAGGGCAGCGCGATATATTAAGGCGTAGAACAAGACGAGTTGTTACACGACATTATGGTGAGTATTTTCTTTCTTGCTATAATAAGTACAGCCTTATTATAGCAGAGGAGTTGAATCATCATGGGACAAAAGCATTATTCACAGATAATCAGAGACGAAGCAGTTCTGTTTTATGAGCGCGGTCACACATTTGCAGAAACACACGAAAAATACGGCATGGCTGAAAGCACATTTTTTGAATGGAAAAAACAATTTGATCGGGCGCACCCTTTGCACGGAACTGCCATGAGCAGCGCAAGAGCGGCAAGAAAAGCCCGGCTTCATTTGGAAAAGCTGGCCTTAGAATTGGAAGTGATACGCCAGTGTCCGTATGGTGTCAACGCGTCAACGGATGATAAAATGGATGCAATCGATACCTTGCGGGGGAGATACTCTGTCCATGTACTGTGTGAAGCGCTGAATCTTCCTCGCGGAACATATTATAACCGAAAACGGCGGGAGGGACAATTAACATCGTATGAAATAAGCGATATCGAACTTAAGCCATTGATTGAACAGATTTTCCGCGACAGTAAAAACCGCTTTGGCAGGAAACCTATACGCCAAAAGCTATCCGAAATAGGGTACCATATAAGTGAAAAAAGAATTGCCCGCATTATGAAAGAGCTGGGTTTAGAAGTCGCAAAGCCAGCCTATAAAGCGGAACACCAGAAGCCATTACCGCGATCCTACTTTAAAAATCTGCTCTCTCGTCAGTTTGACCAGCCAGAGCCAAACCTTATTTGGGTGAGCGATATCACCTATGTAAAGGTCGGCGATCAATATTACTATATTTGCGTGATTCTGGACTTGTTTTCCAGAAGGCTGCTTTCTTATCGTATTTCAGACACCATTGATACAAGCCTGAGCCTCTCAACTTTTGATGCTGCGTTCCAACAGCGATGCAGGCCAAACAACCTAATGTTTCACAGCGATCAGGGCATACAATACACCGCATACGCTTTTCGTAAACACTTGCGTGAATTGAAGATAAAGCAATCATTTTCAACGCCCGGTAACCCTTATGACAACTCTGTATGCGAGTCTTTTTTTCACACATTAAAAAAAGAAGCCCTCTACCACCATCTTTACAAAACGCCACAAGAATTGGAAGAGACCTTGAAAGAATATATTGAGTTTTACAATAGCTACAGGCCCCACAGAAAGTTGAACATGAAAACTCCGATTCAGTATGAGGCGGAGTTCTTTTCTGCTGTCTGCAAATAAACGAAAAGCTCCCACTTTCGAATCCGGAGTTACCGGGTTCAAAAGTGGGAGCCTATTCAGTGGTTGCGGGGGAAGGATTCGAACCAACGACCTCCGGGTTATGAGCCCGACGAGCTACCAGCTGCTCTACCCCGCGATATCTTGTTAGCTTAGTAAGGATACCACAAAGAAGCGCGGCCGTCAAGCCCTAAATTCAATTTTCTTTGCCGGAAGCCTACGCCCGCCAGGCGTGGCGCGAGAAGAGCACAAGGATCGGGTAGATTTCCAGTCTGCCGATGAGCATGGCCAGAGACAGGGCGAGCTTGACCCCGTGGGAGAAAATGTCAAAATTCCCGGTCGGGCCCACGAGCGACATACCCGGGCCGATATTGGACAGGCAGGAGAGCGCCGTGGTGAAATTCGTGGCTATATCAAAGCCGTCGAGCGAGACAATGAAGGTGAACAGCAGCAGGAAAAATATATACTGCGCAAAATACACCGACACCGCCTTGATCGTTCCGTCGCTGACTCTGCGCCCGTCCATCTGTACAAGGCTCACGCTCTGGGGGTGGGCGGTCTGCTTGACCTCCACCTGAGCGGTTTTCACGAGAATGGCGACGCGGGAGATCTTCAGCCCGCCGCCGGTGCTGCCCGCGCAGGCGCCGGTGAACATAAGCAGCACCAGTATCCACTTGCAGTATTCCGGCCAGACGGTGTAATCCACCGTGCAGAAGCCGGTGGTGCTGATGATGGAAGCCACATAGAAATAGCTGTGCCGCAGGGCGAGCCCGAAGCCCCCGTAGAGCTTGCTGATACCCAGCGCGATGGCAAGCACCGCCGCAGCGACGATACCGAGATACCAGTGCAGCTCCTCATTTTTCACCACGTCCTTCCCGCGCTTTATGAGCAGCAGGAAATAGAGGTTGAAGTTCACGCCGAAGAGGATCATAAATGTGGCGGTGACAAGCTCGATATACAGGCTGTCAAAGGCGGCGATGCTGGCGGCCCGTGTGGAGAAGCCGCCCGTACCGGCGGTGGCGAAGGCGTGCAGCAGCGCGTCATAAAAGCTCATGCCGCCGCAGAGGAGGAAAACCGTCTCGGCAAGGGTGAGCGCAATATAAATAAGGTAGAGTATGGTGGCGGTCTGCCTTGCCCGGGGCACGAGCTTGCCCACGGTAGGGCCGGGAACCTCGGCGCGCATAATGTGCATGGAGTGCTCATTGCTGTTGGGCAGCACCGCCATAATGAACACCAGCACGCCCATGCCGCCTATCCAGTGGGTAAACTGCCGCCAGAACATATCGCCCCGTGGCATGGCCTCAATATTGTTCAGAACCGACGCGCCGGTTGTGGTCAAGCCGGAGACAGTCTCAAAAACGGCGTCTATATAATTGGGGATACTGCCGCTTATCACAAAGGGCAGCGCGCCGATAAGGCTCATCAGTATCCAGCCCAGCCCCACAATGGCAAACCCGTCCCGGGCAAAGAGGCGGTTGTCCCTCGGGCGCAGCAGGCGCAGCAGTGCGCCCGCGGAGGCGGCTACAGCGATGCTTATCACAAAATTCAGCACGTTTTCCCCATAGCACAGCCCTGCGGCAAGGGGCAGCAGCAACAGCCCCGCAAGACACAGGAGTATAGCGCCGAGAACGCGGCAGATCATACGATAGTTCATTATTTATCCTCGACAATTGCGTTTATGTCTTTAAGCCGGCCGGCGGCGGTGATGATGATGGCGTGGTCGCCGGGGAGAATGACGGAGCTGCCGTCAGGTACGATGCCCCGCCCGCCCCGGATAATGGCGCAGATCAGGATGTTGGGCTTGAGGCGCAGATCCTTCAGCGGCGTGTTTATAAAGGCGGCGCTCGCGTCCACCTTGAATTCCAGCGCCTCCACCTTGCCGTCAGCCAGACGGTAGAGCGTCTCCATGCTGCCGCCTTCGGAGTTCTGCATGGCGCGGACATAGCGGGCCAGCTTTAAAGCGACCAACTGCTTCGGCGTTACAACGCTGTCAAGTCCGGACTGCTCCAGAATGGCGGTAAAATGCTCTTTGTTGACCTTGACGACCACCTTGCCCACATTGAAGCTTCGGGCATAGAGCGCGGTGATAACATTGTCCCCGTCGTCCCCGGTGAGAGCGACAAAGCCGTCGGTGCTTTGTATGCCGCTTTCCAGCAGCACATCCTTGCGCGTCGCGTCCCCGCAGACGATGTGCGCCTTTGGTATAAGCTCGCACAGCAGCTCGCAGCGGCTGCGGCTGCGCTCGACAATGGTGACGCTCATACCGCTCTCGATAAGCGTTTTTGCCAGATACGCCGCGACTCTGCCGCCGCCCATGAGCATGACCTTGCGCACGGGCTTCTGGTACTCCCCGGCGGAGATGAAGAAGCGGCGCAGCTCGGAAAAAGCGCCGGTGACGCTGAGCTTGTCCCCGCTGCGCAGGACAAAATCGCCGTTGGGGATAAGGGCTTCCCGCCCGCGCTCCACAACGCCCACGAGAACTTTGGCGTTGAACATCTTGGGCAGGAGCTTGAGCTGTACCCCGTCCAGCTTGCTGTTTTCCCGGATGCGGTGCTCGATGATCTCCACATTGCCCTTGGAAAACGCGTCCACCCGGACGGCGCTGGGGAAGCGCAGCACGCGGGAGATCTCCATGGCGCACTCATATTCGGGGTTGAGCACCACATCAAGCCCCAGCGCATCCCGCAGGAAATTGGTCTGCTTAAGGTATTCCGGGTCGCGGATACGCCCGACCACATGGCGCGTGCCGAGCTTGCGGGCGGATATGCCGCAGACCATGTTCACCTCGTCCTTCTCGGTGGCGGCGAGGAGGAGATCCGCTGTCTCGGCGCCCGCCTCCTGAAGCGTCTCAGGATTGGTGGCGCTGCCCTCGACGCAGATGACATCCAGGGCGTTTGAAAGGATCTGAATAGTCTCCGGATCCCGGTCGATAACGGTGATGTCATGACCCTCGTCGGAGAGCGTTTCCGCCACAGTGTGGCCGACCTTCCCGGCACCGGCTATGATAATCTTCATTCGTGTTTCTCTCCTGAACAGACTAAAATTGCTGTATTAAATGATACAGATTGCAGGCAAAGCTATCGGCGATGAACAGATAAGCAAGGGGAGAGTGCAGAGAAGGGACGGGAGTCCCCTTGAGACTGTCAAAAAACCTATGCTGCCAATGAACGACAATAGAGCAGCGGGGGAGGACGAGGGGGCAAGGCCCGCCTCGTGTACAATAGCCCGCCGCAGAAAAGGCCGGTATGTCGGGCTTTTCGGGCGAAGCGGCGTTTTGAACAATTTCAAAACGCTCGGCGGGAGAAGCGGTCAAAAAAATCCCAGCGGGACTTTTTTGACAAGCTGGAGGGGACGGGAGTCCCCTTTATGCGTTCAATCAAATATAATATTAAGGCGTCGACTTTGTCGATGTCTTAATATTATAGCATTTGTTTTGCGCATTGTACAGCTTTACGATTGCGAATTTGTCTGTCGCTTGTTATAATACTGGGCAGAACATAGGCAGGCGGCAATAGTTCGGTTCCCGTCTGCTTAAGACGGGAGTCGATACATGAACACGATCGCGGTCATCGGCGGCGGCGCGTCGGGCATTATGGCGGCGCTCACCGCGGCGGAGGATAAAAATAACAGGGTGCTGCTCATAGAGCGGCAGCAGCGCATTGGACGCAAGCTCCTTGCTACCGGCAACGGGCGCTGCAACCTGAGCAATATCGGGGCGCGCATGGAAAATTACCACGGCAAGCACCCGGAATTTGTGATCCTGGCGCTGGAGGAATTTCCCCCGGAGGCGGCGCTGGAGTTTTTCCACAGCCTCGGCCTGCTCACGGTGACGGAGGACGGCGGGCGGGTGTATCCGCTCTCAAACTCCGCCAACAGCGTGCTGGATGTGCTGCGCTTCGCCCTTGAAAAGCAGGGCGTGGAGCTGATGACGGCCTGCCCCGTGCGGGAGATACACCGGGAGAAAAAAGGCTATACCCTCATTACCGATGAGGGCGGGATCTATGCCGACAAGCTGATTGTCGCCTGCGGAGGCGCTGCGGGCGCGAAGCTCGGCGGCGTTATGGACGGGTATAAGCTCCTTGCCCCGCTTGGCCACCAGCGCACGGTGCTGCACCCGGCGCTGGTGCAGCTTACCACCGAGCCGGAGTACCCCAGAGCGCTCAAGGGCGTGCGCTCCGACGGCAGGATATGGCTCACCGCCGGCGGAAAAATTCTAACGGAAAGCGCCGGGGAGATACAGTTTACGGAAAAGGGCGTGTCCGGCATCGCGGCCTTTGACATCTCCCGCGCCGCCGCTTTCTGTGCGGAGGGCGGGCAGGTGCATATGGACTTCATACGCGCTTACTCAGCCACAGAGGTCTTTGAGCTGCTGAGCCGCCGCAGGGAGCAGCTGCCGGAGCTCTTGGCCGAGGAGCTGTTTACCGGTATGCTCCACAACCGCCTTGGCCGCATGATAGTCAAATACGCGGGGCTTGACCGCGCCGCCGCGCTGGGTAGGCTGTCGGATAAGGAGCTTCGCACCGCCGCCGAAAGCTGCAAGGACTTCACGCTCAAGCTCCGGGGCACGGAGGGCTTTGACGCGGCGCAGGTCACTGCCGGCGGGCTGATGACCAAAGATTTTGACCCCCAGACCCTTGAAAGCCGCATTTGCCCCGGCCTTTTTGCCTGCGGAGAGCTGCTGGATATTGACGGGGACTGCGGCGGCTACAACCTCCAGTGGGCTTGGGCCAGCGGCCGTCTGGCGGGGAGGCTCGGAAGATGATACTTGTGCGTGACCTGCGCCTTATGCCGGGTGAGCCGGTGGAGGCGCTGCGGCAGAGAGCCGCCAAAAAGCTGCGCGTATCCGAGGATAAAATAGGGGAGCTTCGCCTTGTAAAGCGCTCCCTCGACGCCCGGAAGAAGGACGATATTCACTATGTCTGCTCCGTGGCAGTCAGTATCAGCGGAGAGGATAAGATTTTAAAGCGGCTGAGCAGCCGGGACGCCGCGCCATATACCGAGCCGAAGCTGAATATTCCCGCGTTCACCCCGAAGCTGCCGCCCGTGGTGGTCGGCTTCGGGCCGGGCGGGATGTTCGCGGCGCTGGTGCTGGCGATGGCGGGGGCAAAGCCCATCGTCATCGAGCGCGGTCGGGACGCGCTGAGCCGCAAGGCGCTGGTGGACGCCTTCCGCGCCGGGTGCGCGCTTGATAGCGAGTGCAATGTGCAGTTCGGCGAGGGCGGCGCGGGCACATTTTCCGACGGTAAGCTCAACACCGGCGTTAAGGACGCCCGCATGGGCTGGATGCTGCGGCAATTTGTGCTGCACGGCGCGCCGGAGAGCATAATTTACGACGCGAAGCCCCACATCGGCACGGACATACTCATTGATGTTGTGCAGAACATCAGAAAGGACATAATCGCCCGCGGCGGGCAGGTGCTTTTTGAAACCAAGCTCACCGCGCTTGAAATTCAAAACGGCGCTGTCTGCGGCGCGCGGGTGAGGGATAAGGACGGAGAGCGGGCGATCCCCTGCTCGGCACTGATCCTCGCCATCGGACACTCGGCGCGCGACACCTTTGAGGTGCTCAATACGCAGGGCGTCCCCATGGAACAAAAGCCTTTTTCCATGGGCGTGCGCATAGAACACCGGCAGACGGACATAGACTTTTCACAGTACGGCAGAGAGCGCGGGGAGCTGCCCCCGGCGGACTATTCGCTCAATGTCCATCTGCCCGACGGCAGCAGCGCCTATACCTTCTGCATGTGCCCCGGCGGGGAGGTCTTTGCCGCCGCGTCCGAGGCCGGGGGAGTTGTCACCAACGGCATGAGCTATTCAAAGCGCGACGGGGAGAACGCAAACTCCGCCCTGCTTGTGACGCTGCACACAGAGGACTTTCCCGGCGAGGGGGTTCTCGCCGGTATGTACTGGCAGCGGGAGATAGAGCGGGCGGCCTACGCCTACGGCGGCGGGAACTACCGCGCGCCCGCCCAGCTGGTAGTGGATTTCCTTGCCCATAGACCCAGCGCCGGGGCAGGCGCTGTCACACCTAGCTATAAGCCGGGCGTGGTCTGGGGCGAGCTGCGCGAGGTCTTGCCGGAGAAGATATGCTCCGTCATAGAAAAAGCTCTCCCTGAGCTGGGCAGGAAGCTGCGCGGCTTTGACGCGCCCGATGCGGTCATGACCGCGCCGGAGACCCGCTCCTCAAGCCCCGTGCGCATCCTGCGCGGCAAGGATTTGCAGTCCGATATCGCGGGGCTGTATCCCTGCGGCGAGGGCGCGGGCTACGCCGGGGGCATATCCTCCGCCGCGCTGGACGGTATCCGCTGCGCGCTGGCAGTGGTAAACGCCGTTGACGAAACACCGGAAAAATGTTAAAATGAAAACAGACTAAACAACAAAAATTTTTAATGGAGGAAACAACATGAGCTTCAGAACCATGACCGTCAAAGAGTGCTTTGACAACCCCAAGTGCGTTGCCATCATCAAGGAGTACGCGCCCAACATCATGAAGTACCCCATCAAGCTCTTCAACAAGAAAAGCTGCGGCGAGGTTTTTGACCTCGTAGTCAGCAAGAAAATCGTCCCCGAGGATGTGGCCAAAAAAGTCGAGGAAGCCATCAACGCAATACTGTAAAATGAAGTAATGACACAGCCGCCGAATTTTCGGCGGCTGTGCTGGTTTTTGTGCGCAAACCCTTAATTTTGCTTAATATTGGCCATAAAACTTGACGAGGATAAACGGATATAATAGAATATGAGCGGTCAAAACAGTGCGGTCAGACCGTTGAGAGGTGATGCGCTGATGAGAAAACGAATCAGAATTTTCGCAATTTTAGCCCTTGTGATAGCGGCAACGCTGATCATCAAGAGCAATTTCCACGATCAGCGGGAGTTCGAGTGGTATACACGGCATTTTCACTATGTGAAAACAGGTGAGGATGCCATCAGAGTATACGGTACGCCGAAGGGAACTGAATATAGTTATAGCAGTGACCTGCAGGGCAAAAGCTACATCTCATATATAACATTATATTATGACGGCTTCTCTTTTGGCATTTTAGGAAGCGATGAAACGAGACACATCTGTAAGATCGCGATAGACAAGCCCGGTTTACTGCCTCTGCGTTACAGAATTGATATAGGGTCGCCGCGTTATGCTGTCGAGCTTGCATATTTTGATGCGCCGAAATCAACGGAAGGCGATGCATATTACTTAAAGCACAGAAACGAAATCTCATGGGAGGGCATATGGATATTCCCGGTTTATGATGAAAATGATATTTTGGTGCAATTCGAAATTACGGACGGCCTTTGACGGGCTGGGAGTATGGGATGAAGTAAGTCTTGCGCGGCGCAGGATGGAAGAACACTGTACTAAGCCTTTGGAAAGGGTCACCCAATAGGGGAAACCGCCGCCGCGGTGTCCCCTGTTGGCCGTTTCAATTAGGGTGGTTTTTAGGAGGGGAAGAAAACGGAATCTTCCCCTCCTAAATTTTTCTTTGCAACTTTCTTGAAACCAAGAAAGTTGACAAAAACACTCTCTTGACGCGGAAAGCTTTATTTGACATTTTTCATTTCCTGTGCTTCAGCTTTGTAAACAGGGCGGGGGCAAGCTCGCCGGTTTTGGCCACTGCGTGGAATGCGGTGAGGGTCAGGTCGGGGTTGCCGCTGCGCAGGACGCGGCAGAGCGTCTCCGTGGGCAGGCCGCCGGAGGTGTCCCGGCAGCGGGCGAGAACCTGCTCGTTTGTGATGATCTCTTCGGCGACGCGGCGCTTTTCCGCCCGCGTCAGCGTGCAGGAGCGGGAGAAGAGATTGGTAAGGCAGGAGAAAACGCTCTTTGCGAACATATACCGGAAATCCGCTTCATTCTCCGCACCAAGCTCCCGGCAGAGAGCCTGAACGCGCCGGTCTATCTCGAGGCAGACGGCAAATTTCCTGTCGTAATAGCGGGTTATAAGGCTCTCGCCCTCGTGCATGATGTAATGATACTTGCACTCCGGCAGCACAGTTACACGCCCGACCTTTTCAAGACAGGAGAAGATAAAGAGCCTGTCCTCGCCCCAACGGTAATCAGGAAAGCGTATGTTGTTCCGGCGAATAAGCTCCGCCGAATATAGCTTGCCCCAGACTTGATTCAAAAGATTGGCCTTATAAAGCCGCGCGAGACTGTGCCCCAGCTCCGCGCGGTCAATGCTCTGCTCCGGCTCGTTATATTCCCTGTGAGAGCCGTCAACATTGTCTATCGCGTAGCCAAAAACGACCATATCCGCATCTACGGCGCCCCTGAGGGCGTATTCCACCGCATCGGGCGCGAGCGCGTCATCCGCGTCGATAAACATCACATATTCCGCCTCCGGGGAGACAAGCTCCAGCGCGCGGTTGCGCGCCATGGCGGGGCCGCCGTTTTGAACGCTCACCGGGCGCAGGCGCCCGTCCTCCGCCGCCATCCGGCGCAGGAGCTCCGCCGTGCCGTCATGGGAGCCGTCGTCAATGACTATAAGCTCCAGCTCCCTGTGGCTCTGGGAAAGAACGCTTTTCACCGAGCCTTCGATGAACTTCTCTGCGTTGTAAGCCGGCATAATGACAGATACCTTGCTCATTTGGCCTCCGTTTCCGCGGCGAGAGCCGCCTCAGACAGAAAATCGTACAGCTCCATAAGCTCAAGATACGCCGCGCATACGGTCTGCGGCAGCATTTCGGTCAGCTCCTCACCGCCGCAGTCGACCCTGTGGGTCACATACAGCGTGCGCCGGTTATACCAGTTTGCCGTGTGCCCCTCGGCCTTGCCCTTGGGCCGCTTATACTCCTGACCGCCGACAAACCAGCGCCCGCTGTCCTCAATTTTGGCCGCTATGCGCTCAAAGCGCGCGGGGTTTGCGTCGACAGCCTTGCGAAAGGCCGCCATCAGCGCGGGAGTCGGCTCTGAAAAGCCCATGCCGTACTCATACCGCGCAGCGCCAATCTCAAACCAGAAATCCGGCGCGAGCCCGGAGCGCCGCTTGCTCCATATGGAAAACCACATATGATCCTTAAACGGCCCTCTGCCGAAAAGCCGCCGCGCGTCCCGGTAGATGCGGGAGACATGGAGTTGAAAATCCTCCCCGGGGAAGCGCGCGTTCATTATTTCAAGACAGTCCGCCCCCAACTCCTTCATGGGTCGGTGGACACACTCCTCAAACAGCGCCTTTCGAGGGAGAAACCACTCCCGCTCATTATTAAAACTGATACCCCAAAAAAATTCGGCGGTATCTTTGGTAAAGCCCTTAAACATCTCAGTATCCTCTCCTGCATGGTATGCCTGAATTTTACCACAGAGTCCGGGAGATATGCAAGAAAAGGCTTGCAAAAACAGCGTTTATACTGTAATATGTAAGGGCTAAAAATTTATTATAGATAATATTTGTTCGGGAGGGCCCATTTATGATTACAGCAGGCGATTTCAGAAACGGCGTTACCTTTGAGATGGACGGTCAGGTCATGCAGGTCGTTGAGTTCCAGCATGTCAAGCCCGGTAAGGGCGCGGCCTTTGTCCGCACCAAGATGAAAAATGTCATCACCGGTGCCGTCACCGAAACTTCCTTTAACCCCACCGCGAAGTTTGAAAACGCGACCGTTGACCGCATGACCATGGAGTACAGCTATGCCGACGGTAACCTTTATTACTTCATGAACCCCGAGACTTATGAGCTTGAGCCGGTGGACGAGTCCGTCCTGGGCGACAACTTCAAGTTCGTCAAGGAAAATATGGAGTGCACCATCTACTCCTACAAGGGCAAGGTCTTTAATGTTGAGCCGCCCTTCTTCGTGGAGCTTGAGGTCACTGAGACCGATCCGGGTTTTGCCGGCAACACCGCCACCAATGCCACCAAGCCCGCCACCCTTGAGACTGGCGCCGAGATAAAGGTTCCTCTCTTTATAGAGCGCGGCGAGAAGATCAAGGTCGATACCCGTACCGGCGAGTATCTGTCCAGAGCGTAAGAGCCCGATTGGCGGCCTTGCCATAGTTGTCCGATTTAAGCCAGCGAAAAGGAGGTTTTCATCATAACAGTTGTTGAAAAAGCGGCATACCTGAAGGGTCTTGTCGAGGGGCTGGGCGTTGAGCCCGATTCCAGAGACGGGAAGCTCTGGGGCGCATTGACGGATCTCTTGTCCGATATGGCTCACGAGGTGGAGGATCTTCAGGCCAGCGACCTTGACTTTGCCGAGGCTCTGGACGAGATCAGCGAGGATCTTACCTATCTGGAGGAGCTGACCTGCGATCTGGATATGCCGGAGGATGAGGACGAAGAATGTTTTGGCGATTGTGCCTCATGCCTTGATCCCTGTGACCAAGCAGATGAGGACGATGAGGAGCTGGAGTATGATGGCGTTTTGTATGACGCGACCTGCCCCGGCTGCGGCGAGGAGATAACCTTTGATCAGGACACGCTGGACGAGGGCTCCATCAAGTGCCCCAACTGCGGGGAGCTGCTTGAGTTCGACCTCAGCGACGCTGACGGCGAGGAATAAATCACAATAAACAGGGGGCTGTCTGTTGACAGCCCCTTCAGCTTGTCAAAAAAGTCCTTGCAGGACTTTTTTGACCGCTTCAGCCGCCGAGTGTTTTGAATAAGTTCAAAACGCTGCTTCGCCCGAAAATCCCGTATTTACGGGCTTTTCTGCGGCGGGTTATTTTACACGAGGCGGGCCTTGCCCCCTCGAGCACCCCCGCTGTTCTATTGTCGTTCACTGGCAGTATAGGCTTTTTTGACAGCCCCTTATTTTTGCCCATATTCTCGCTCCGCGAGAGAGATTTACGGTCTGCGGGCTGGTAAATTATCTGCCGCTTTGGTAGGATCCAAGCAGACCGGTCAATAAAATCAAAGGGTGACATCAAAATGGAAAAGAAATCTATCGGCTCTTTCATCGCCGCGCTGAGAAAAGCCAAGGGGCTTACGCAGCGGGAGCTGGCGGAAAAGCTGAATGTGTCCGACAAGGCGGTGAGCCGCTGGGAGCGGGAGGAGAGCCTGCCCGATCTGAGCCTTATCCCCGCCATTGCGGAGATCTTCGGCGTGACGGCGGACGAGCTTCTGCGCGGGGAGCGCATGAAGGAGGGGGAGAGCCTGCCCCGCGCCGAGGAAAAGAGCGAAAAGCAGCTTAAGAATCTGGTCAGCCGCAGCCTTTTGCGCTTCAATAACCGCAGCATCATTGCCGCCGGGGTCGCGCTGGCGGGGCTTATCGGCGCGATGGTTGCCAATGTTGGCTTTAACAAAGCATGGGTCGCCTTTTTCATCGCCCTCGTGTTCTATCTGGCTGCAGCGCTGTGCGAGACGGGCTTCACCGTCGCCGCAATGGCGGCGCTGAATGTGGAGGAGGACAGCGAAGCGATTCGGGGGGCGCGGCACAAGATTTTGAACCGGGCGCTGCTGGTGTTCGGGCTTGTTATCGTCCTCTTTGCCGCGACACTGCCGCTGATTATTTTCCCGTGGAGCGCCTATATGGGACTTACCGGGGATAGCTGGCTTGTTAACGGCGCAATCTGCGGCTGTTATGGGCTGCTGGCGAGTATGTTTGTTGCGTGGCTAAGTGTGGGCATTGCCGTCAAACGCGGGCTGTTCAGTCTTGACGCAAAGCAGCGCGCCCGCCGCCGTCTGCGTGTGATAAGCGTCCTGACCACACTGGGCGTAATGGGGCTGACCCTCGTTGCCGATATCCTGCTGACGGAGAATGTGACCATGTACGCGGACGCAATAGTTTTTGACAATTACGAGGATTTCACAACTTATATGATGCGCAAGGAGGAAGTGGGCGAGCAGTACGGCGGTGTGGCCATTGCGCCTGAGAGCAGCATAACCTACTACGATGAGGACGGAAACCCCACCACGGAGGCAAAATCCCGCATGCAGGAGATAGTCAACACCGAGGGGGAGACGGTGCTTCGCTATTACCGCCGAAACGACAACGCCGTCATCATCCGCTATGAAGCCAGCGACAGCTGCCTACCTATTACGGTCATTACGCAGGATGCGCTGAACGGTGCTCATGCCACAGTGGACATATTGGATAAGGTTTTTGCCGCCCTGTATATCGCGGAGCTTGTCGCCGCCATCGTCATATACATGATAAAAAGCCGGCGCATCGAAAAGCGCGCGGCGTGACAAATAGGAAAGAGCATGGTATAATGACCTTGAGCAATATGCTCAGGGTCATTATTGTTGTCAAAGTGTATACCCAGCCCAACCTGCTTCCCCCTGAGGGGGAAGTGGCGCGAAGCGCCGATAGGGGGGCTGCCCTGCACCAAGGTGAGATAGGAGCAAGACTCCCCCCTTCAGTCAGCTTGCGCTGACAGCTCCCCCTCAGGGGGAGCCAAGGGCTTTTACGGTGAGGAGGCATGAGGTTTTTGGCAGTCTCAATGACGTACGCTCAGGGTAATTATTTTTTTGCGAGGTGAGGGTGATGTACAAGCCTCTTGCGGATGAAATCCGCCCCGACAGTCTGGACGATGTTGTCGGGCAGAAGCATATTTTGGGGCGGGACGGCATGCTCCGCCGTATCGTGGAGAGCGGGCAGATACCGAACATGATCTTCTACGGCCCGTCCGGCACGGGAAAAACCACCGTCGCCCGCATTATCGCCCAGCGCACGCACCGCAGCCTGCGCAAGCTCAACGCTACCACCGCGGGCATTGCCGATATAAAGAAAATTATCGACGAGCTGGACACCTTCCTTGCCCCCGGCGGCGTGCTGCTGTATCTGGACGAGATCCAGTATTTCAACAAAAAGCAGCAGCAATCTCTGCTGGAATTTATCGAGGACGGGCGCATTACGCTCATCGCCTCCACCACGGAAAATCCGTATTTCTGCGTGTTTAACGCCATTTTGAGCCGCAGCACCGTCTTTGAATTCAAGCCCATCTCCGCTGAGGACGCGCAGGGCGCGGTGCGGAGGGCTATTGACATCATGAACGGCCGTCGGGAGCGCCCCCTTGAGTTTGAGCCGGAGGTTATCCGCCATATGGCGAGCGCCTGCGGGGGCGATGTGCGCAAGGCGATAAACTCGGTCGAGCTGCTTTTCTCCGCCGCCGGGACGCGCGATAAGATAAGCCTCGAGGACGCGAAGGCCATCTCCCAGCGCAGCGCCATGCGCTATGACCGGGAGGGGGACGAGCATTTTGACATTCTATCCTCCTTGATGAAGTCCCTGCGCGGCTCTGACCCCGACGCGGCGATGCACTATCTGGCGCGGCTTTTGGAGGTGGGCGACCTTGTGGGCGCCTGCCGCCGCATCCTCTGCTCGGCGAGCGAGGATATCGGCCTTGCCTATCCGCAGGCCGTGCCCATCGTGAAAGCCTGCGTGGATTCTGCCTTGCAGCTCGGCCTGCCGGAGGCGCGCCTGCCGCTGGCAGAAGCCTGCCTGCTGCTGGCCACCGCGCCCAAGTCGAACACCGCCTGCATAGCGATAGATAAAGCTTTAGCCGATGTGCGCGCCGGCAGGACGGGCAGCATACCGCGCGAGCTTCAGAATGTCCACGCCGACGGCACGGGCTTTGAGCGGGAGCAGGGCTATAAATATCCCCACAATTACCCCGGCCACTGGGTAAAGCAGCAGTATTTGCCCGACCCAATCAAGAACGCCGTCTATTACGAGTACGGCGACAACAAGACCGAGCAGGCCGCCAAGCGCTATTGGGACGAGATAAAAAAGTAATGGAGATTTGTATGGATATTCAGGTCGGAGATGTGCTCACAATGAAAAAGCCCCACCCCTGCGGCAGCAGGGAATGGCTCGTTCTGCGCATCGGGGCGGATTTTAAGCTCCGGTGCATGGGCTGCGGCCATGAGGTCATGGGCGCGCGCTCGAAATTTGAAAAAAACGTGAAAGATATACGCCGATGAATTGGGTGTATATTCTCCGCTGCTCCGATGATACGCTCTATTGCGGCTGGACAAATGACCTTGACCACCGGCTCAAGACCCACAACTCCGGCAAGGGCGCAAAGTATACCCGCTCCCGCCTGCCGGTGGAGCTTGTGTACAGCGAGGCGCTGGACAGCCCCTCCGCCGCCCTGCGCCGCGAATGCGAGATAAAAAAGCTCAGCAGGAGAGAAAAATTGAAATTGATAGAAAAAAGCACTGAAAATCCGTGAGTTTCAGTGCTTTTTTATCATCTCACCCCTCCAAATCGGGCTTGGCGAGCTTTATATACACCTTGCCGGAGACGGAGCTGAGGTTGAAGTTTTCAAGATAAATAATATATGTGTCGCTGTAATTGCCGTAAGGATAGGTGGTAGTCCTGTCACCCTTGGGCCAGAAGGTCAGGGAATCCTCAATGGGCACCGTCTCGGAGCTTGTGACCTCGCCAGTGTATTCAAGGGTATTAAAATCCACGGTGAAATTACCGGTTTTTACAACTCCTGTGGCGGTAAAATCAATTTTCAGCGTGTCCTTATGCTTAGAGTCATTGGCGGCGGTGTAGCCCTGCCGCAGGGCAAAGCCGTAGGACATCTGTACGGAGCTTATCTCCCCGGCGTTGTCCCCATCGGTGAGCTTGGAGTCGGCGCGAAAAGCCTTGAACTCGAAATAATCCAGCAGGTTTTCCGGCGTTATATCCACCTCATATATCCTGTCGTAATCCACAGTGGCGCTCTCTTCCGGCTCGGCGGGGGTGGACTCATCGTCCTTGCCGCAGGCGCACAGGCACAAAAGCATCGCCGTGCAGAGAACAAAAGACATTATTTTTTTCATAAAAACACCCCCTGAGAGGGAAAATAAAAAAATCAAAAAATTCTTTTTTATATTATAGCACATACAGCGCCTTTTACGCAATCCACGGCTTTGATCACAGACAAAAATTAACAAGTCCCGCGCGGCGGCGCTTGTCGGCTTTGAGAGAAATATCCTACTTTAATTGCTGGTCGTCGGCGCATAATTATCATGCGGCATTTTTGTGAGATGATAATGCGCAGGAGGGAGATTACTATGAAAAAAGCGCTTGTTTCAACGCTTTTGTGCTTTTCCCTTGCGGCGGCGCTGACCACGGGAGCTTTCGCCCAGGAGCTCACGGTTGGGGGACAGGTCGTCGGTATACAGATAAGCACGCAGGGCGTTATTGTGGCGGGAGTTTCACCGGTGGAGACGGCGGAAGGCAGCTGTTCTCCGGCGGAAGAGGCGGGGCTTTGCGAGGGCGATATTATAATAGAAGCCCAGGGCAAAACCGTTATGACCGCCACGGAGCTGATAGACATTGTCAATCAGGGTCAAGGCGCGCCGGTAGAGCTGACGGTGCAGCGCCAGAGCAAGACACTGAAGCTCTCTGTCACGCCGGTGAAGGCCGAGGAGGAGCAGTGGCGGCTCGGTATGTGGCTGCGTGACAGCGTTTCCGGTATTGGCACGCTGACCTTCTGCGACCCGGAGACCGGAATCTACGGCGCGCTGGGGCACAGTATCAGCAGCGACACAAGCAACAACAAGGAGCTGCCCATAAGCCAGGGCAAGATAACCGATGCGGAAATAATAAGCATCGAAAAGGGCACGGCGGGCAGCCCGGGCGAGCTCAATGGCTGCGCCGATGTAGGCAGGGTGCTGGGGAGTGTCGAATCAAACGACGGCCACGGCATCTACGGCAGACTGTACACCTCACTTGCCGGGCGGCGGCTTGAGACCGGCGAGATGTGCACAGGCCCCGCCAGCATACTCTGCACTGTAGCCGGGCGGCAGACCGCCGAATACAGTGTGCAGATATCCAGAGTGTATAACGATGCTGACGGCCGCCACGCCATGATATGTGTCACCGACCCGGAGCTCTGCGCCCTGACCGGCGGTATTGTGCAGGGAATGAGCGGCAGCCCCATTTTGCAAAACGGGAAGCTGGTGGGCGCCGTGACCCATGTTTTCATTAACGATCCTCAGAAGGGCTACGGCATATGTATTCAGGATATGCTCAGCAGCGCGGGGCTTAGTGAAGCGGCATGAGGTATGCGGACGGTTGGGAAAGTCCAAAAAGGACTTTCCCAACAAAAATTGCTCCCCGGCAAAAAATATGACAATCTGCCGCAGAGCATGAAATATTTTTCTATTTTATGTTGCATTAACTCTATTATTCCTGTAAAATTAAAGTAAAATATGACTAAAATCTATAAGAGTAGAGGATAGAGCAATGGAAAACGCCGCTTTGCAGTTTAAGTTTGAGGGAAAGCCTGTCAGTTGTGAGATGTACGGCTGCGGGCATATAAACCGCACTTATCTTGTCGTCACCGACAGTGGCAAGCGATACATACTTCAAAAAATCAATAAACGGGTGTTCCCTGATGTTGAGGGTCTGATGGAGAACATCTCCTCTGTGACGGATTTTATATCCGCCAGAGTTTCTTCATCCAGAGAGTGCCTGCATCTGGTGAAAAGTTTTGATGGGCAGGTCACATGGCAGGACGGAGACGGGGAGTTCTGGCGCGCCTATGACTTTGTGGAGGACAGCATTTGCCTTCAGCACCCGGAGAATGAAATGGATTTCTACGAAAGCGCTGTCGCTTTCGGCACCTTCCAGAGCCAGCTGGCCGATTTTCCGGCAGAAACTCTGCACGAGACGATCGCAGACTTTCACAACACCCCCGACCGCTACCGCAAGTTTAAGCTCGCGCTGGCGGAGGACAGCATGGGCAGAGCAGCCGGAGTTAAGGACGAGATAGCTTTTGTCCTCAGCCGCGAGGAGGAGGCGGGCTTCTTGCAGAAGCTCCGCGAGAGCGGGCAGCTTCCCCTGCGCGTGACGCATAACGACACAAAGCTCAACAATGTCATGCTGGACGCCAAGACCCGCAAGGCCCTGTGCATAATCGATCTTGACACCGTTATGCCCGGCCTTGCCGCCTATGATTTTGGCGACTCCATACGCTTCGGAGCGTCCACTGCGGCGGAGGATGAAAAGGATCTGAGCAAGGTGGAGATGAGCCTTGAGCTGTTTAAGACCTATACACGGGGCTTTCTGGGCGCCTGCCGCAGCCTGACGGCGCTGGAGAAGCAGACCCTGCCCATGGGCGCAAAGCTCATGACGCTTGAATGCGGCGTCCGCTTCCTGACGGACTATCTGGAGGGCGACAAATACTTTGCCACCGCCAGACCTGAGCACAATCTCGACAGAGCACGCACCCAGTTCAAGCTGGTTCGTGATATGGAAAAGAAATGGCAGCAGATGCAGGACATTATGGCAAGGGAGGGCAATCAATGAAACTTTTTAATGTGGAGTTTTCCGTCAAAAACAAGCCTGAGCTTGATGAGAGCTTCATGCCGCTGGGGCTGTTCATGCGCGCGTACCGGGCGACGGCGCGAAAAAGCGTTGGCATCGCCGTGGAGCGTTCCGGCGGCCAGGTCGCCACGGTGAACACCTTTATCCGCGGCGGGGAGGAAAACAGAGATGCCGACAGGTATTACATCGACAGACTGGTGAAGTTCCTCCTGTGGATGAAGGGCGGCTTTAGGATCTGGGTCAGCGGAGACGAGAGCATTTTCGAGTACCTGCGCGATACCTACGCCGTGGGCGGCGCGAGGGATTTTGACCGGGATCTGATGTCCGGCGTGTATGAGCGGCCCTTTGAAGTGCGCTTTTGCGAGAAGCTGCCGGAGGAGCGTTCGGCACCGCAGGCCATAGGCCGGCATCTGAGCGGCTGCCGCATCGGATTTGACGCCGGCGGCAGCGATAGGAAGGTTTCCGCCGTGATAGACGGCGTGCCCGTGTACAGCGAGGAGGTTGTGTGGTATCCGAAGATCAATGAGAATCCGGACTACCACTATGAGGGCATAGTCTCTGCTTTCAAGAGCGCGGCCGAGCATATGCCGCGGGTGGACGCTATCGGCATTTCCTCCGCCGGCATCTTCGTGGATAACCGCTGCATGGTGGCCTCTCTGTTTTTGAAGGTCTCGCCGGAGCTTTTTGAGAAAAAGGTAAAGGATATCTACCTGCGTGCGGCGAAGGAAATAGGTGATGTGCCGGTATCGGTCTGCAATGACGGCGACGTGACGGCGCTGGCCGGAGCGATGAGCCTTGAGCAGGGCAACATCCTCGGCATTGCCATGGGCACAAGCGAGGCCGTGGGCTATGTGGACGCAAGCAGCAATGTGACCGGCTGGCTCAACGAGCTTGCCTTCGCGCCGATGGATGTTTCCCCCGAGGCTATGCGCGACGAGTGGTCGGGGGACATCGGCTGCGGCGTGAAGTATTTTTCGCAGGACGGTGTCATCAAGCTTGCTGCCGCCGCGGGAATAGAGCTTGAGGAGAGCCTCGCCCCGGCGCAGAAGCTCAAGGCCGTGCAGGCGCTTATGGAGCAGGGCGACGAGCGTGCCGCCGCTATCTATCGCTCTATCGGCGTGTATCTGGGGCACAGCCTCGCGCTGTACCATGAGTTTTATGGCTGCGAGAGCGTGCTGCTGCTGGGCAGGGTCATGTCCGGACAGGGCGGCGACATTATTCTCAGCCGTGCTAAGGAGGTTCTCGCCGACGAGTACCCGGAGTACGCCGGTAAGATCAAGCCCATCGTGCCCGATGAGAAAGCCCGCCGTGTAGGACAGAGCGTGGCTGCGGCAAGCCTGCCGGAGCTGAACTGAGCAGGACAGATACGAAATGAATATACTATATAATACAGAGAAGCTGGTGCAGCTCATAACGAGCCTCCAGAGCTTTACCGGTATACGCACTAACACCTTTGACGCAAACGGCAGGGATATTCAGCTCAGCGGCGGGCACAGCGAATTTTGCCGGCTTATCAATGCCTCTGCCGAGGGTCACGCCCGCTGCGAGGGCTGCGATATGAAAGCCTCGGAAGAGAGCTTCTCCTGCCGGGGGCCGTACAGCTATCGCTGCCACGCCGGTGTTTGCGAGACGGTGATCCCTGTGTTTGACAGCGGGGAGCCGGTAGCTTCTCTGGTGTTCGGCCAGCTTTTGGACGATACCCCCATAAAGCTCCAGTGGGAAAAAACTGTAAAGACCCTTGACTGGTACAAGGGCGATATGGAGGAGCTGAAGAAGGCATATTTTACCATGCGCCAGATGTCCCGCCGGGACATGGAGGCCTATACCGAGATACTGGAGGCCGTTGCCAGCTACATAGGCCGGGAGGGCATAATCGTTGCCACCGAACGCACCGATATCCAGCGGCTTGAGGAGTATCTTGACAGGCATTATACCGAGAAGCTGACCCTGAAGAAAATTTCTGCCGATCTCTGCATAGGCACTACCAAGCTCTGTGCCATCGCCAAGAAGATGTCCGGCGGCAGCACGCTTATGCACATCATCGCCCGAAGGCGGGTGGAGGAGGCAAAGCGGCTGCTGATAAAAAGCGACGAATCCATCTCCGCCGTGGCCGAAAAAGTGGGTTTTACGGACTATAATTATTTTACGAAAATATTCAAAAATATCACAGGGGTTCCACCTAGGAGATATCGCATGGAAGCACGGCTGGGGCGCTGAACCGGCCAGCAAAAACTTGTTGATGTTGCACAAAACCGCTCTTTATATTTTGTGTAAAGAGCGGTTTTTTTGTGAGCCTTGGAAGATTTTACTAAAAACCGAATGAAATTACCTATATTATACAAACAGTAACAAGTATAATTCGTACGTATATGGTGCTTTTGTATAAATTTGTACATATATACGAAAGCGCCGATTCTTTAAGGAAGGGCAGATATGCCCTTCGAAAATTTAAGAACAAGGAGAAACGAAAATGAAAAAGATTCTTGCACTGCTCCTGGCGCTGGTCATGGTTTTCGCGCTCTGCGCCTGCGGCCAGAAGGCCCCTGCCGAGAGCCAGGCCCCCGCTGAGGGCGAAGGCGAAGCCCCTGCCGGTGATGCCGTCGTTCTTGATGTCATCATCTCTCAGTACGGCAACAAGACCCAGGATTGGTGGACTCAGTTCGAGAAGGACTTTGAGGAAGCCAATCAGGGCATCGACCTGAACATCGAGATTGTTTCCTGGAACGATATTTATCAGGTCGTCAACACCCGCATTTCCACTAACTCCCAGCCCGACATCCTCAACATCAGCGGCTTTGCCGATTATGTTGCCGATGATCTGCTCATGCCTGCCGAGGACTATGTCTCCGACACTGTCAAGGCAAACCTGATCCCCTCCTTCTGGGAGTCCAACGCCATTGACGGCACTGTCTGGGCGCTTCCCATTCTGGCTTCCTGCCGCGCCATGTTCTGCAATATGGATATCCTCAATGCTGCCGGTATTGAGAATCCTCCCGCCAACTGGGACGAGGTCATGGCAGCCTGCGAAGCAGTCAAGGCTTACGATGCCAGCATCGTTCCCTGGGGTCTGGATATCTCCACCGATGAAGGCCAGGCCGCTTTCTCTTACTACACCTTCAATAACGGCGGCGGCTTTGTCGATGCAAACGGCGACTGGGCAATCAACTCCCCCGAGAACGTTGCGGCTGTTGAGTTCATTGCCGAGCTTTACAACAGCGGTTACTGCAATGCAAACCCCGCCACCGACACCCGTTATCCTCTCCAGGATTCCTTCAATGCCGGTTCTCTGGCAATGATGATAGGCCCCTTCAACATGATCAAGGCTGACAGCACCGTCAACTATGCTGTTGCCGATCTGCCCACTCAGACCGGAACTGCTACTTCCCTTGGCGTTTGCGACCAGCTCATGGTATTCAAGGATGAAGAGGCTGCCGACCAGGATGCTCGTACCGCCGCAATAACCGCTTTCTTCGATGCTTTCTATGAGCTGGAGACTTATGCCGGTTACATGGTTTACGAAGGCTTCCTGCCCGCCACTCTGGACGCTTCCGAGCTGCTGGCCAAGTCTGCTGAGGACTTCACCGACTGCAACGGCGCTGCCGGCCGCAGCGAGTTCTTTGCCACCTTCTGCGCCCAGCTCCCCAACTGCCAGTTCTACCCCATGCAGAAGGCTGAGTGGATGGATGTCCGCAACGGCGTTATTGATGTTGAGCAGCAGGTCAGCGAGGGTCTGAGTAGCGCTCAGGACGCTCTTGATGCTCTTCAGGCGAAGGTCGCCGGTTGATTTTACTGAGAAACTAAAAAAAGAACTTATCAGGGGGGCCGGACTTGGTCCGGCCTCCCTGAGCATATCAAAGCCGCGCGAGACGGGCGGCTTTGATATGCTTTATAGCGTGTCAGGATTTAAGGAGGCGCGAAATGAGAGAAAAGAAAAAGGGCGGTGCGCTGAAGGCCGCCGCTCCGTATGCTTGGCTTTTGCCCAGCACCGTGCTCATGGTTTTCATGATACTGGTGCCTATTTTCACAGTATTTCAGATTTCGTTTTCTGAGGTGGGGCGTACCGGCAAGATAAAGGGATTCAATGGCCTTGCAAACTACATTGATATGTTTCATGAGCCGGTTTTCTGGCGCACGCTGGGCAACACCCTCGTCTGGACGGTGGTCGTGGTCGGTCTGTCCACGATTATCGGCTTCATTCTTGCAATGGTTCTCAATCAGGAGTTTCGGGGCAGAAAATTTGTGCGCGCTCTGGTCATTTTCCCGTGGGCGACCGCGCTTATCATCCAGTCGGTCGTGTGGAAATACATAATCAATGCCGATTACGGCGCGCTGAATGTGCTGCTGTCAAAGCTTGGCCTCATCAACCAGTATGTCAACTGGACAGCCACGCCAAACGCGACTTTTGCGTGGGAATGTTGGATAGGGATTTTTGTCACGGTGCCATTCGTGACCTTCTGTGTGTTGTCAGGGCTCCAAAGCATTGACGGCTCGCTCTATGAGGCTGCGGAGGTCGATGGCGTGAGCTTCTGGAGCAGACTTTTTAAAATAACCATACCGCTTGTCATGCCGAGCCTTACGGTGTCAACTGTGCTGAATATTATATATGTTTTCAATTCTTTCCCCATTGTGTGGACAATCTCCAAGGGCGCTCCGGCAGACCAGACCCATACGCTGGTGACGTATCTTTATAAGCTGTCCTTCCTTGAGGGCAAGGGCGGCCATGCGGCGGCGGTTTCGGTTATCGGCTTTGTGATCTTGGCCATATGCGCGAGCATATATATGATTTCCAGCCTGAAGAGAGAGGGGGATGAGTAATGAAACAGAGCGCATGGAAGCGGACACTTCTTTATTTGTTTGTGTTTGTGGTCAGCATAATCATTCTCTATCCGTACTTTGTCATGCTGACAACAGCCGCAAAGACCGATGCTGAGATGTATTCTTCTGCTCCGTCTCTGCTCCCCCATGTGTGGCAGTTGTCGAATTTCATTGATATTTGGTCAGCCGCCCCGGTATTTCGTTACTTCATCAATTCACTGGTCGTTGCCGGCGGAGCTACCGCCATCGCCATTATCTGCGGTATTCCCGCCGCCTACGCGCTCAGCCGTATGCGCTTTAAGGGCAAGGGAGTGTTTATGGGAGCGGTCATAATGAGCCAGATGTTCTCCCCCGTGGTCCTGCTGGTCGGCATTTACAGACTGATGGTGAATATTGGCCTTAACAACAGCCTTTTGGGCTTGGTTTTGCTCAACGCCGCGTTTAATCAGGCGTTTGCGATCTGGCTTCTTCGAGGCACATTTATGTCCATTTCCTCCGAGATGGAGCAGGCCGCAAAAATCGACGGCTGCGGCACTTTTGGTGCGCTTACGAAGGTGCTGCTGCCAATGGCTGCTCCCGGTATAGTCACTGCGCTTATCTTTGTTTTCATAAACGCGTGGAATGAGTATACCATCGCCCTCACCCTTATATCCGACAGCATATATAACCCGATCACTGTGGGTATCAATGTGTTCTACGGATATAATATGATCCAGTGGCAATACCTGTTCGCGACCTCCCTTTTCGCCACCATCCCCGTGGTAATTCTCTTCCTGTGCATAGAAAAGCACCTTGTTGCCGGGCTTACCTCCGGCGGCGTGAAGGGATGATAATTCAATATGGACACCGCCCCGGCCATTCAGGCCGGGGCGTTCTGCTTGCCCGGTTCCCCGGATCAATTCTCATTGATCCGCCGCAGCACCCGGCAGGGGTTCCCAACAGCGATGCAGTCAGCGGGAACGTCGCGCGTCACCACGCTGCCCGCGCCGATAACGCTGCCCTGGCCTATGGTGACTCCGGGCAGGATAATGCTACCGCCGCCGATCCACACATTGTCCTCTATTGTCACAGGGGCGGCACAGGTGATATAGAAGGTATTTCCAGCCGACAGGGCGGCAGGAGGCAGCCTGTCCTCAGCCCTCACAGGGTGGGTGGCGGTATAGATCTGAACGCTGGGCGCGATAAGCACCCCGTTACCAATGCGGATCGGCATATTATCCACGAACACACAGTTCATATTTATAAAAACATTGCTGCCGATGAAGATGTTTTTCCCGCGGTCACAGTGGAATGGCACATCTATGCTGACATTTTCCCCGATGCCGCCGAGAAGCTCCTCAAGGATACGGCGCTGGCCAGCGGCGTCGTCAGGTGCGGCAGAGGAATATGCCCGCGTAAGCTCCCGCGCCCGATATATCGTGCGCATCATCTCCGCCGTGGCGGTCTCTATGGGCTGTGGACGATCCATTTTTTCGGCCTCCTTCTGATTGAAAAGCTGGCGCTATAATCATATCAACAATATGATTATAGCGCCAGCTTGTCAAAAAGTCCCGTTGGGACTTTTTTGACCGCTTCTCCCGCCGAGCGTTTTGAAAGATTTCAAAACGCAGCTTCGCCCGAAAAGTCCGGAATACCGGCCTTTTCGTCGGCGGCTCCTTGTATACGAGGAGGGCCTTGCCCCCTCGTCCTCCCCCGCTGCTCTAT
>DKYJ01000032.1:80861-116758 GCA_002493305.1 Clostridiales bacterium UBA7103
TTCTCCCGCCGAGCGTTTTGAAAGGATTCAAAACGCAGCTTCGCCCGAAAAGCCCGGCATACCGGCCTTTTCTGCGGCGGGTTATTGTACACGAGGCGGGCCTTGCCCCCTCGTCCTCCCCCGCTACTCTGTTTTCTTTCCATGGCAGCATAGGTCTTTTAACAGTCTCTAAAAATTGCGCTATAATCATATTACCAATATGATTATAGCGCAATTTTGCGGCATGGTATATCAAATCCGAGCCAAAATATATAATTATTCTGCCAATCGAGAGGATTTCTGCTTAAGCCGGTATTCCGAGGGGGAAAGGCCAAAGCGCTCCTTAAAGAGCTTGCCGAAATAACTGCTGCTGCCAAAGCCGCAGGAATAGGCGATGCTGCTTGTCGAGTCTTGGGAATTGACAAGTCTGTCCGCAGCCTCCCGAAGCCTGAAGCTGGAGATATACTCCGTTGGTGTGGTATGAAGCCGGCTCTGAAAAAGGCGGTAGCACTCCCGCTCGCTTATATATGCTGCCGCCGCCAAATCGGCAACGGTCAATTTTTCGGCGTAGCACTCGTGCACACAGAGCAGCAGCGCCTTGAGCCTGCCGCTGTCCCGGTCACTATCCGTTTGATGGTCGAGCCTGCCGCTCAAAAGCCTGAACAGCTTGAGCCATATATCCGACATTGCCTCGCGGATTATGAGCTCATAGGCGACTTCGGTGTCTGAAATGCTGAAAGCTGCCTTTATTGCCGTTAAAATCTCATTCTCGATAGGATCATCTGGGCGGAAAGAGACGATCTCAATGTGCGGGGCGGAGGTTATAGGCGTTACATAGCTCTTGTCTATCCTGCTACCGCGTCCTCCGGATATCAGCCCCGGGTCAAAAATGTGAAGGCGGGATACGGCGGCTCCCGCCTCGCCAACGGCTCTCGATGCGTGCAGCACATTGGAGTTGACAAAGCCGGCCGTCCCCTCGGGGAAGACTACGTTCCCGCCGAGACAGGAATACTCAATAGCGCCCCGCTCCATATAAAACAGCTCGACCGGGTTGTGCCAATGCCACGGCACAGCCCGTCCGGCGAAGCTTTCAAAGCTCACCCGGGTAGCAATGTACGGCAGGTCGGGGAAGTAACCCGGAAGCCTTTCCTCGCTGCCGGGCATGAGCTCAATGCTCCTTATCTCTTTCACGGCCCGTCACCTGCCCAGCCGCCAGTTCTCCCTCGGCTGCCAGCCGGGGAGGGGGAGGCGCTGCATCGCGCCGAAAATCTTGGACTTCATGTCCGGGTAATCGGCGCTCATTGCGGCGAGCAGGGCTTTTATCTCATGCCGCTTGCTGGTCTTGTCCTGCGGGCAGGGGTTTTCGACTATCGGCACATTCAGCGCCGCTGCCAGATTGCTTATCTTCTGCTCCCCGGCGTATATAAGCGGGCGGATCTGTGTCACTCCGGAGCGGTCAAGATATGTCACCGGGCGAAAGCAGCTCAGGCGCCCCTCGAACAGCAGCGACATCATAAACGTCTCCACCGCGTCGTCAAAGTGGTGCCCCAGCGCGAGCTTGCTTATGCCGCGCTCACGGATGGCGTCATTGAGTGCGCCGCGGCGCATCTTTGCGCAGAGGGAGCAGGGGTTGCCCTCCTGCCGCACGTCAAAAACTATCTCCTTTATGTCGGTTTTCACGCAGGTGTAGGGCACCTCCAGCTCCTCGCAGAGCTGCTTTACCGGCGTGTAATCCATGCCCTCAAAGCCCAGCTCAATGCTGATTGCCTCGAGCTCAAAGGGCTTGTCGTAAAAGCTTTTCAGGTGCCGCAGCGCCAGCAGCAAAAGCATGCTGTCCTTCCCGCCGGATACGCCCACGGCGATTTTATCCCCGGCGGAAATCATGTCATAATCGTCCACCGCGCGGCGCACGGTGCCGGTAAATTCATTGAGTGCTTTATCCATTGCCAGACCTCGTTTAATACTTAAAAATCGTTTCGAGAATTTAAGAGATTTTGAGAGAATACAAGAGATTTAAAGAGATTGCGGCGCGAGAATTAAAAAAGCCGTTGACACGGGCGCTTCTATGTGGTATAAAAGTGGAGCGCGTGTAAGGGTATTGTAACAATGCGCGCCCGAATTGTCAAAATATTTAATTCTATATGGAGGCACAAAATATGTCTACTACTATGGTAACCAAGGAAACCGTTACCCGCAAGTGGTACGTCCTTGATGCTGCCGGTAAGCCCCTGGGCAAGACTGCCGCTCTCGCGGCGGACCTTCTCCGCGGCAAGCTCAAGACCGACTACACCCCGCATGTTGACTGCGGCGACTATGTTATCATCATCAACGCCAAGGACGCTGTCCTCACCGGCAAGAAGCTGGAGCAGAAGTACTATCGCACTCACTCCGGTTATCCCGGCGGCCTGAAGGAGACCCAGTATAAGCACCTCATGGCGAACAAGCCTGAGCTTGCAATGCGTCTGGCAGTCCGCGGTATGCTTCAGAAGAACACCATCGCTCAGTGGCAGCTCAAGCGCCTGAGAGTCTTTGCCGGTGCTGAGCATAACCATGCCGCACAGAAGCCCGAAGTCTGGGCTCGCTAAGAGGAGGTAAAGAAATATGGCAACTTATAAGTGCAAGCGCCCCTATATGTACGGCACGGGCAGGAGAAAGTCCTCTGTCGCCCGCGTTCACCTCATCCCCAACGGCACCGGTGCTATCACCATCAACGGCAGAGACATTGACGATTACTTCGGTCTCGAGACTCTGAAGCTCATCGTCCGTCAGCCCCTGGTCGCCACCGCCACTGTCGGCAAGGTTGACATCGAGGCTACCGTCTCTGGCGGCGGCGTTTCCGGCCAGGCCGGCGCCATCCGTCATGGCATCGCCCGCGCTCTGCTCCTCGTTGACGAGAGCTTCCGCGCTCCTCTGAAGGCTGCCGGTCTCCTGACCCGCGACCCGAGAATGAAAGAGCGTAAGAAGTACGGCCTCAAAGCCGCCCGTCGCGCTCCCCAGTTCAGCAAGCGTTAATCGACTGGATTTTTACAGCAAAATCGAACCCTCCGGAAAAACATGGTTTTCCGGAGGGTTTATGTTTTATTCTCTTGCGTATTGCTCCGCAGCCGTCAGGCTGTCCCTGAGCGGTACGCCGCTCATAAGCTCCGCGCTTGTGAGCACCTGCGCGCCGATGTTCTCCATATCCTTAAGGTTTGCCCGCTGTATCTCCTCCGTCGCGGAGGAGGTGCAGTCGCTGAGCACGGCGATGTTATAGTCAAGGGATATGCCGTCATAGCAGGTGGTGCGGATGCAGTTGGGTGTTGTCGTCCCTGCCAAAAGCAGGGTGCGTATGCCCAGCCGGCGCAGAATGAGATCCAGCTCTGTGCCGAAAAAGGCGGAGAAGCGGGGCTTAAGGAGCTGATAGTCTCCGGCCTTTGGCTCAAGCTCCTCCGGTGGCGCGGAGGAAATATTTTCTTCGCAGCCCGGAGATATGGGCTTGCCGCCGGCGAGCCACGAGGCAAAGCGGGTGTGCTCCACGTCGCTGCCGTCCGCGCGGTAAAGGCGGGTCACAAAAAAGACGGGCACGCCCTGTTCCCGGCAAAACTCCGCCACCTTCGCGCAGGCGGGCACCGTGGCCCTCGCCCCGGCGATGTAGCAGGGTGAGCTCTCGTCCAGAAAGCCCCGCTGCATGTCTATCATTATAAGAGCGGTTTTTTCCATGTCTGTTCCTCCGGAAGTAAACAGACGGGGCCGGTTTTATCCGGCCCCGTTACCTTTTCACTCGAGATTTTTGAGAAGATTATCGCAGACCTCATCCATATCGCCTACAAAACCGTAGTCGCAGTAGTTGAAGATAGGCGCGTCGGGGTCGGAGTTGACGGCGATGACCATATCGGAATCGGAAAAGCCGGTGACATGGTTTATCGCGCCGGAGACGCCGAAGGCGATATACACCTTGGGCTTGACCACCGCGCCGGACTGGCCCACGACCAGCTTATAGGGCAGGATACCCCTGTCGAACACCGGCCTTGAGCAGGCGAGCTTTCCACCCAGCTTCTCCGCCAGCGCGCGGTATCTGGGCAGAGCGTCAGCGCCCTTAAGGCCATTGCCTACGCAGACGATGACCTCCGCGTCGGCAATGTTCAGGCTGTCGTCCTCGCAGGCAGGCTCAAAATCCAGAATACGGGTGCGGATATTTTCCACAGGGAAATCCACTGTCTCGTCAATGACGCTCAGCTCTCTGCGGCCAGTAGGGGCGTACTTGAAGGTGCCCGGGCGGATAGTGCCCACCTGGGGGCGCATCACGGGAACAGTGATAACGGCCATCATCTTGCCGCCGACGGCGGGCTCGACAAACTCTATATCCCCGGTCTTGGGGTCGAACACCAGCTCGGTAGCGTCGGAGGTGCAGCCGGTAGGCAGGCGGCAGGCAAAGCGAGGGGCAAAGTCCCGGCCGAAGATAGTTCCGCCCACCATCACGGCGGAGGGCTCATACTTGCGGCAGAGCACGGTGAACAGACTTGTATAAGCGTCCACATTCAGAAAATCATAGCCGGTGCCGGAGACGCGGATAAGCTTATCCACGCCGCAATCGAGCACCTTGTCAAGCTCGGCATCGGGAAGCTTTCCCACTACAACGGCGGCAAGGCTCTCTCCGGCTGCGTCGCAGAGCTTGCGCGTCTCGCAGCAGAGCTCCAGCGAGACGGGCTCCACGGTTTTGCCGTCATGCTGAATGAAAACCCACATGTCCTTGTATTCAGCCTTGTTTTTCATTGCAGCACCTCCTTAATGATACCGGAAAGCCGGGCGGCGCTCTTCTCCACGCTGCCCTCGTCAATCATCTGCCCCTTGCTGCCGGCAGCGGGCGGATAGGTGCGGGGCACCTTTGTGGGTGAGCCGGGATCGCCAATCTGCTGTGGGTCAAGGCCGGGAATAGTCTGGGAATTGAAGCGCACTATCTCCGCCACGCGGCTGGCCTTCCAGCGCTTAAGATTGGGGATACGGGGGTGATAGTTGGTCTTCTCCACGGTCAGCAGGCAGGGAAGCTGAGCCTGCGCCGTCTCCTCGCCGTTTTCAAGCTCACGCTTGACGGTGATGCTTCTGTCCTCAAGAGCGAGGATCTCATTGGTGCAGCTGAGCTGGGAGGCGCCGAAGCGCTCGGCAAGCTGGGAGGCCATCTGACCGGTAGCGCCGTCCAGAGACTCTTTGCCGCAGAAAATCAGATCAAAGCTGCCAAGCTCTTTTGCGGCAGCGGCAATAACATAGCTGGTTGCCAGCGTGTCGGCGTTGGCAAAGGCCCGGTCAGAGAGCAGCACGGCTCTGTCCGCTCCGGCGGCAAGACACTCGCGCAGAGCCTCCTCGGCCTGATCCGGCCCCATGGTGATGCACGTCACGCTGCCGCCGCAGCGCTCCTTCATCTGAACCGCCGCCTCGAGGGCGTTTGCGTCCAGCGGGTTCAAAATCGCGGGCACGCCCTTGCGTATAAGGCTGCCGGTCACGGGGTCTATCTTGACCAGATTCACATCGGGTACCTGCTTTACACATACCAGAATATTCAGCATGTCCCCACCTCCTCAATTGCAGACCTTGCCGGGATTGAGGATCCCGTCAGGGTCAAATACCTTCTTTATAGCGCCCATCAGGCCGTAGGCCGTCTCGCCCACGGAAGCGCGCAGGTATTCCTTCTTGGCGTGGCCGATAGCGTGCTCACCGGAGACCTGACCGTCTATGCGGCTGCACATATCGTAGCACTTGTCCATAACGGCCTTAGAGCGCTTTTTGAACTCGTCTTCCTCCAGCTCGTTGGTGCAGCAATAGATATGGAGATTACCGTCGCCGGCGTGGCCGAAAGCGCGGAGGGTAAGCCCGCCCTCGGTCGCCGTCTTGCGCGCATAAGCAAGGAACTCCGCGATGCGGTCAACGGGGACGACCACGTCCATCTCGTCAAGGAATTTGGTGTCGGCCTCGATAGCGGTGAGAAACGCGCTGCGGGCGGCCCAAACATCTTTTTTAAGTCCGTCTGTCCAGACAACAAGTGTGTCATAAGCGCCGCATCTCTCCGCGACCTCGCCCAGACGCTCCATCTTGGCCGTGAGCTCTGCTTCGCTGTCACCCACAAGAGTCACCAAAATATACGCCTCGGCCTGCTGGCCGTTGACCACCGTGGGGAACACGGGGGTATTGGTAAAGGCGGCAGAGGAATCAACAATGTCCCTCTCCATAAACTCAATAGACTGGGGATCCAGATTTGCAAGCTTTATCTCGGGAATGGCGCTTATACCCGCAGCGATGTCCTTAAAGGGCAGGATCAGGCTCACGTTCATCAGGGGCTTGGGGATAAGCTTCACCGTAAGCTCGGTGATAACGCCCAGAGTACCCTCGGAGCCTATCATCAAATGCAGCAGGCTATATCCTGAGCTGGTTTTGCACACCGTCCTGCCGAGCTTCATCACCTCGCCGTTGGGGAGCACCACGGTCATGGCCAGCACATAGTCTCTGGTCACGCCGTATTTGACCGCGCGCATACCGCCCGCATTGGTGCTCACATTGCCGCCGACAGTGGCCGTCTTCTCGCCGGGATCGGGGGGATACATCAGCCCCCGGCTCAGCGCCTCCGCCGCCAGATCGCACAGCAGCACGCCGGGCTGAATATGGGCGACAAGATTTTTCATGTCAAAGGACAAGATCCTGTTCATGCGCTCGGTGCACAGCACGATTCCGCCGTGGATAGGCACGCAGCCGCCCACCAGACCCGTGCCCGCGCCGCGGACAGTCACCGGAACCTTGTTCCGGCTGCAAAGCTTCATGATGGCCGAAACTTCCTCTGTCGTCTCCACCAGGCACACGGCTTCCGGCGCATACTTGCCGTAGATAGGCATTTCATCGTGAGTGTACGCCTCTCTTACCGCCTCCCCATACTGGAAGCGCTTTTCCCCAAGCAGCTCTTTAAGCTGTTCAGCCATTTCGGGGCTTACTTTGTTGTAGCTCAAACACTATTACCTCCTTTTATTGTCTAACGATTACGGACACTCCGTCAGGAATAACCGTAATTCGGGGATTCCCGCCTTTTTCTTTTCTGGCCATGGCGACAGCCTGCTCCAGACTCGGCGCAAAGTCCATCTTCATCTCCCGGATCGTCTGTTCCATTTCCGGGCGCGAAACAAATATCACGCGGTGCTTCATAAGTATCCGCGCCAAAATCTGGCTTTCCCACTGATCAGGGATAGTCTCCGCCTGCGGCGTCGCCGCGCACCGCTCAAAGTGTGCACGGGGGCTTTCACAATCCCGAAGGGAGCGATAAAAGCTGTCACCGCCGGTGCCGTCGGCAAGCTCCGCGCACATGATAAGCACTGCCCCCGGCGCGGCGCTGGCCTCAGCCGCAGTCAGACCCTTGACGCACTGGTAGATATTCTGGTCAAGAGGCGCGCCGCCGTTGGAGCTTATCACGATGTCCCCCGGCACGGCCTTTACTTCGCAATACTGCCGCAGGAAAGCCACTCCCGCCTCGTGCGCCTGCCGGAAATCTCCGGCAAAGGCCGCCACGGTTTTCTTTTGCTCGTCTATGACCACATTGACGATAAACGCAAGCCTTGCCATTTCAGCCGCGGCCAGCATGTCCCGGTGAAGCGGGTTTGCGTCCAGCACACCGGCGCGGGCAAAGGGGGAGGCAATAAAAGCGCCGCAGTGGTTGCCAAGAACTGTCGCCTTGTCGCAGATGCCCGGCAAAACGCTTTTGCGGCCCCCGGAAAAGCCTGCAAAAAAATGGGGCTCGATAAAGCCTTCCGCTATCAGCAGCTCTGTTTCCACCGCCGCTCTGTCGATCACCAGCGGAGCGCCGGAGGGCAGCGTGCCGATATTAACATTACTGGCTGGGTCAAAAGCGTTGTGGACTATGATCTCCTCCCGGCCGGCGATCTCCTCGCCGAGCTTTTTTAACAGCTCGTCCGAAGTGGTCGGCCGATGAAAGCCGGTGGCCACGAGGAGCTTTATGCGGATATTCGGGTTCTCCTCCCTCAATTGTCGGAGCATTGGAGGGAGAATATCCCTGCTGGGTACGGGCCGGGTATGGTCGGATATGATAATAGTGCAGCTTTTCTTTCCTCTGGCAAGCTCGGAAAGCCTTGGAGCGCCGATGGGCCTGTCCATAGCCTCCCGCACCAGATCAATACCGGATTTTTCACTCACCAGTTCCCCAACACGGCTGCAAAGCAGGGCATTAACGGGGGCGCTGCACGGAATACGGGTTCTTCCATAGGGAATAAAAATATTTTTCATTGTTGATTCCTTCTTTAGCTTATTATAAATCCACTCGGCCTGTTAAGCAAGTTATTTGTTCTAAAATGGGCAGAACCGCCAATTTTGCGGCTCTGCCCAAAGAAAAATTATAAAATATGTTCTCTCAGCGCTGCACCCGCCCGGAGGCATTGCCGGCGGCAAGGGCCTCCACCTCCGCTGCGCTTACCAGATTAAAGTCATGCTCTATGCTGTGCTTGAGGCAGGACGCCGCAACCGCGAAATTTATTGCGGCCTGATTGTTTTTGCCGGACAAAAGGGCATAAATCAGTCCGCCGCCAAAGCTGTCGCCGCCGCCCACTCTGTCTACGATGTGTATGCGGTAGGTGGGGGAAAACACTGCTTCGCCGTTTTCGTACAGCATGGCCGCCCAGTCGTTGTCGTTGGCGGAGAGGCTGCCGCGCAGGGTGATGGCCACCTTTTTGAAGCCGAAGCGGCGGCACAGCTGCTCTGCCACGGAGATATAGCCCTGATGATCCAGCTTCCCGGCGTCGATGTCGGTATTTTCCGCCGCTATGCCAAATACGTCCTTGGCGTCCTCCTCGTTGGCGATGCACACATCTACATAGGGCATCAGGGTACTCATCACCTCGTTTGCCAGTGAGCTGCTCCACAGCTTTTTGCGGAAGTTCAAATCACAGGAGACTGTGAGCCCTTTGGCTTTAGCGGCTTTGCAGGCCTCCAGACAGATCTCAGGCAGCCTGCCGCCCAGCGCCGGCGTGATACCTGTCCAATGGAACCAATCCGCCCCCTCGAAGATCCCGTCCCAGTCGAAGTCGTCGGGCTGAGCCTGAGCGATGGCGGAATTTTTCCTGTCGTATATGACCTTGGAGGCTCTCTGAGACGCCCCCTTTTCACAGTAATACACGCCCAGCCGCTCGCCGCCGCGCAGCATATATTTCGTGTCCACGCCGTAGCGGCGCAGGGCGTTTATGGCGCTCTGGCCTATCTCGTGGTCGGGAACCTTAGTCACGAAGGCCGAGTCCACGCCGTAGTTTGCCAGAGAGACCGCCACATTGCACTCGCCCCCGGCATAGCTCACCTCAAATCTGTCCGCCTGCACGAAGCGTTGATATCCCTCCGGGTTCAGGCGGAGCATGATCTCGCCGAAGCTGATGAATTTTGCCATTTTTCTCCTTTCCCGGCTCTTATCCGGCCGCTCTGACCGCCGCCGTCATTGCTTTCGCGGCATCGGTGAGCTTTTGATATTCCCCGGCCTCTATCCATGCCCGGTTCGCAAGATTCCCGCCTACGCCAAGGCCGATGGCTCCGGCTCTTAAAAACTCGGCGGCGTTATCCTCATTTACTCCGCCCACAGCCAGCAGCTTTATGTGGCTCAGCGGGGCTTTGACGGCCTTTAAGTAGGCGCTTCCCAGGCTGCCCGCCGGAAAGAGCTTGACAAAATCCGCGCCCGCGTTGTGGGCGGCCTTTATTTCGCTGGGGCTCATTGCTCCGGGCATGGAGACAAGCCCCAGCTCCCGGGCCTTTTTGATGACGGCCTCGTCCGTGTCCGGAGAGATGATGAACCTGCCCCCGGCTCTGGCGGTAAGCTCCACCAGCTCCGGGCAGGTCACCGTACCGGCGCCGATGAACATTCGCCCCTCATACTCCCGGGTCAAAGCCCCTATCGCATCGGCTGTGTCCTGCCAGAGCTCCGGCTTTTTCTGGTCATATGTGATCTCCATCAGGCGGATACCGCCTTCATACAGCGCCTTCGCCACAGCGCTGCTTTGCCGCGGCTGCATACCGCGCACAATGGCGATCAGCTTTTCCCGCTCTATCCACTCAATAACAGTATCGCGCATTTTAATTTCCTTTCAGGTAAGGCAGCGTTTTTTCATAAAACTCGTCAAACAGCTTGTCAAAGACCGGGTCGGTGGCAAAATCGGGCTTTCGGCAGTAGTCGGTGGCGATCATTCCGCGGCGCATCATTATCCGCTTTTCGTAGGCAATGATCATCTCGACATTCTGGCGGATGTGGTTCAAAAACGGCAGCAGCACCGAGCCGTGGAGCTCTATCGCGCCCTCTCTGTCCCCGGATATATATTTGTCATATATCTGCAGATACAGATCGAACATGGAGCCGCCCGGCATGGCGCCTGTCGCGCCCCGGTCAAAACATTCGATAAACTGATATCCGGCGTTGCCTATAAAGACATCCACTCCGTTATCGGTTATCTTCAGCAGATTTGATATGTACCCGCCCGCGGGCTTGCACTCGATTTTGTAATACAGCTTTGTGTTGACGTCGTTTCTCAGGTTGGCCATAACCTCCGGCGCGATGGCGACGCCCGTCTGCTCTGGGGCGTACTGCACCACGACAGGGATATCCACAGCGCCGCACACCTGCTTCATATGCTCGTATATGGCTGCCGCGCCGGGCTTGAGAAAGAAGGGCGGGAGAAGCATGAGGCTGTCTGCGCCGCAGTCCTGATAATGCTTTGCCCTCTGTGCGGCAAGCTCGGTGGAGTGCTGGGTCACGGAGATGATGGATGGTATGCCCTTCTTTTTGCAGGTGTCCACCACCACGCGCACCATGCGCTCGCTCTCCTCGTCGGAGAGCTTGTAATACTCCCCGGCTATTCCAAAAAGCGTCACGCCATGGCAGCCGTTATCCGCCATGAAGCTCACTTCCCGCTCGAGGCTTTCATAGTCCACCAGCCCCGTCCTGGTAAACGGGGTGGCAATGATCGGGCAAATGCCTTTGAGTTCGACCTGCATTTTATTCCTCCTCGACATAGCACATGTAATCAAGATCGCAGCCCTGATCCGCCTGATTCACATGGTCAATAAAATTGCGTACAAAACCGCGCTTTATATCCGGGTGCCCTTTGGGCTTGAACTGCTCCAGACGGCGGGCGATCTCATCATCGCTCACTTCAAGCTCGATGAGGTTTTCATCGGCCTCCACATGGATGATATCCCCGTCTCTGACCGCCGCCAGAGGGCCGCCCAGCTCTGCTTCCGGTGAAACATGGAGGATTATGGAACCAAAGCAGCCGCCGGACATTCGGGAATCCGTCACGCGGAGGTAGTCATATATCCCTTTCTTCTGGAGCGCGGGCGGGACGGGCAGATAGTTGCCGAACTCCGGCATACCCGGCGCACCCTTTGGCCCGTAGCCCCGCAGAACGATGACCGTGTCCTCATCGACCTCCGACTCGGGATCGGCAAGCCACTTTTCCGCAAGGGCAAGGTCGTCAAAAACCTTCGCCCTGCCTCTGTGATGCAAAAGCCGCTCAGTGGCCGCGCTGCGCTTTATGACCGCGCCGTTGGGGGCAAGGTTGCCCTTGAGGATACACATTCCGCCCACTGGGGAAATGGGGTCGTCAATGGGGCGTATCACGTCCCTGTTGTATGCGTAGTCCACATTTTCAAGGTTCTCTCCCACAGTTTTCCCGGTCACGGTCATGCAGCTCAAATCAAGTTTGGCGGAGAGCTCCTTCATCACAGCAGGCACGCCGCCCGCGTTATGAAACTCTGCGCCCACGGGATTCGTGCCGTGGGGCTTAACATTTACGAGCAGGGGAGTGTCATTGCTGATCGCGTCAAACTCCATCAGGTCAATGTCAAAACCGGCCCGGTGCATTATCGCCTTGAGATGGATAAGCAGGTTCGTGGAGCCGCCGCAGGCCATCAGAACCCGTATGGCGTTGCGCATGGAGGCTGGCGTGATAATATCGTGGACGCAGAGGTTTTCTTCAACCATTTCCACGATTCGCCGCCCGGTCATCTCCGCCTGTCTGGATTTTTCCGCCGACACACCAAGGGAGGCCGCCGTTCCGGGCAGGGCCATGCCTATGGCCTCGGCCACAGTCTGGCAGGTGTTTGCCGTGCCCATTATGGGGCAGGCGCCTGCCGAGCCGTAAAGGCAGCCGGCTCTGTCCATCATCTGCTCCCATGTCAGTTCCCCGTTGATGTAGCGGTTATAGAGCTTGAAGGTATCAGTGCCGCAGCACAGGGTCTCTCCCTTGTAGTTTCCGGGGAGCATAGCGCCTCCCGGAAGGAAAATCGTCGGCTTATCCACCGTGGCCGCGGCCATGAGCTGCGCGGGGATATTCTTGTCGCAGCCGCCTATGAGAACTATGCCGTCAAAGGGGTGGCGAGCCATCAGCTCCTCTGTCTCAATGGACAGAAGGTTTCTGTAAATCAGGCTTGAGAGGTCAAAAAACACCTCGCATATGGACAGGGTGTTGACCTCCAGCGGAAAACCGCCGGCTGCCCAGACACCGCGCTTGACAGCCTCGCTGAGTTGGCGAAAGTGCAGATGACCGGGGTTTGTCTCAGCCCAGGTGTTAACTATGCCGATTATCGGCTTTTCAATGTCAATATTCGTGTAGCCCATGGCCTGCAGAAGCGCCGCTCGCAGCAGCTCCTGCCTGTTGCCGGGATGCTTCCATTCCTGAGAATTATTGTTTTTCATATCGCTCCTAAATCATAAAAGATGGTTGACAGGCCAGCTTATCTTCCCGCCGGAAAGCACTTCGTCCACGCTTATTGCAGAGTGGAGCGCCAGCCTGTCCTGTGTGGCGCCGGTCATGGTGGCAAAGTGAGCAGAACAGATCACATTGTCGAGGTCTTTGAAGAGATTGTCCGCCGGCAGAGGCTCAGAACAGAATACGTCCAAAGCCGCGCCGCGAATGACCCCGTTTCCAAGAGCCTCCGCCAGATCCTGCTCATTCACGATCTCTCCTCTGGCGCTGTTTATAAAGAAGGCGCCGCTTTTCATATGTTTGAAGAACTCACGGTCAATGCTGCCCCTGGTCTCCGGGGTGAGCGGCATATGCACGGACACGAAATCCGCCTGCTCCAGCACCGCTTCCCGGCTGCCGACAAGCTCAATACAAGGGTCGGTAGCGTCGGGGTTTGCATAGGGGTCAAAGGCCAACACCTTCATGCCAAAGCCATAGGCCGCCGCCTTTGCCACATTGCTGCCTATACGGCCCACGCCGATCAGGCCGAGGGTCGCGTTCATCAGCTCAACGCCCTCATGATCCCGGCGGAAATCCTTCCACTGTCCGGCTTTTGTCATGCGGCTGCCGGGAATGATCTCCTTGGCCAGCGCAAGGATAAGCGCCATGGTGTGCTCGGCAACGGCGTTTATGCTGGCTGCCGGCGTAAATGTCACCTGAATACCGAGCCTTGTCGCGGCGGCGATGTCCACATTGTCGCAGCCTATGCCGTGACGGCATATCAGCTTTAACCGGGGCTTTCCGGCGGCGAGGATGCTCTCTGTGATCGGCGTCCCCCTGATGATCGCGGCGTCGAACTCCCCGATATGCTCTATGAGCCAGGCTTCGTCCGTGGGCGTACCGGACACGACCTCATAGCCGCGCTCAGTCAGATATTCCTCCGCCGGGGACTTCACCGGAATGGGAATGAGCACTCTTTTTTTATTCTCCACCGTCAATCGTCCTCCTTCATTTCTTTGCCCTGGGGCCCTCTGTTCGCCCTGCGAACCATGCGCGGAGCAATGGCGATGGACAGAACCGACAGCAGCAGGAATACTATTGTGACGGGGTCTTTGCACATATCAATAAAGCTACCCTTTGATATCTGCAGGCCAATTCTCAGGTATTCCTCACAGTCTGCGCCGAGGATAAGGCCGAGGATCAGCGGGGTCAGCGGGAAGTCAAGCTTTGTGAGCAAAAAGCCCAGAATACCGAAGAACAAGACAGTCCACGCGTCAAATATACGGTTGTTTATGCCGATGGCGCCCACCATGGCGAGCACGATAACTATGCTCATGAGCACGTGCTTTGGCACACTGAGCAGACGGACAAAGCCCCTGATGAAAAAATACTCTACGAAAACCGTCAGCAGATTTGCCACGATAAGCGCGGCAAAAATCGCGTAGGCAACATTTGCGGATTTTATCATAAACAGAGGGCCCGGGGTCAGCCCCTGGAGCATCAGCGCGCCGAGGATCACGGCGGTAAAGCCGTCTCCCGGTATGCCCAGCGCCAGCAGCGGTACCATGGCTCCGCCGACAGAGGCGTTATTGGCTGTCTCGGGGGCAACTATCCCGCCCATATAGCCGGTGCCAAACTTTTCCGGGTGCTTGGAGGTGTTTTTCGCCGCCATGTAGGCCAGAAGATTGGAGGTCATGCCTCCGATACCGGGTAAAATACCTATGCCTGTTCCGATAAGGGCTGAGCGGAAGAAGTTGCCTATCTGTTCCTTAAACTCCTTCCAGCTGAATCCGAAGCCTTTGATTTTGAAGTTTGTGTTTACCTTCTGCAGGCGCTGCGCCTTTGCTGTGCTTTTTATCAGCTCGGAAATGGCGTACAGGCCAATAAGCGCGGGGATGATCTGAAGTCCGGCGTTGAGCTCGCTTATGCCCATTGTCAGGCGGGGCGTCCCATCGACGGCGGAAATCCCTATCATGGAAAGAGCCATGCCGATAAGCGCCATGGCAAGCCCCTTGAGGATATTCTTCCCGCAGAGGCCGGAAACCAAGGTCAACGCGAAAAATGTCAACGCAAACAGGTTGCCTTTGCCCAGCTTTACGGCGATCCTGCCGAGAGGGCCTGCAATGCAGAAAAGAATGATGAGGGAAAAGGTGCCGCCGAGAAAGCTGTAAAAAATACCGGTGCCAAGAGCTTTTCCCGCTTCGCCTCTGGCGGCCATCGGATGACCGTCAAAGGAAGTGGCTATATTTGAGGGGGTTCCCGGCACATTTATGAGTATTGCGGAAATCAGGCCGCCGGAACAGCCGCCAATATAAATGCCCATGATAAGGCACATGGACTGTACAACATCCAGCGTATAGATGAGGGGCAGGCACAATGCAAGCGCTATGGAGCCTGTCAGCCCGGGAATACAGCCGAATATGATCCCAAGAAGCACACCGGCCAATATCCATAGAAGGCTTGCCGGATTTAATATCTGTGAAAAGCCGATCGCAAATATTTCCATATTTTTCTCCTCCTTAGAATTTCCACGCGTTGACCGGCAGCTTCAGCTTGAAGCCGTACCGGAAGATGAGGAGTATCGCCACAGATGCGATAAGCGCAACAGCGAAATATTTCAGCCAGCTTTTAAGCGAGAAATCGCCGGAGAGAAGGGTCATCTGCAAGGTGAGATAAAGCGTGGCGCAAACTGTAAAGCCCAATTTCCTGAGCAACAGCAAAAACAGAAATATAAGCGCAAGCGTCAAAAGCGGAGTGAGCCGCTCGATGAGCGGCAGCTCTTTTCGGGCGGCCTTCTTTTCCGCCAACGCTTTCTTCTCTTCCTCGCTCACCTTCATTCTCAGAGCTTGGATAAACATCCCAATGCCCAGAAGGATCAGCCCTATTGCAACTACTCGCGGGATAAACTCAGGCTTTATGAGATTGTTTGTCCCGCTGGACAGATTTCGGGTAAATATAAATATCCATGCTGCCACGGCCCAGGCGACCGCGGAAGATACAAAGCCTTTGATTTTTTCGGTCATGTTTTATTCCTCCCTGTTAAGGAACCGGTCTCTAAAAAGGGAGCGCACACCGCAGTGCGCTCCCTTTCAGAAATCACTTGCTCAGTTGTAGCGCGCATTATACTGATCTACAAGCTGCTGGAAATAGTCCTGCATCTCATAGACATAATCCTGCGCTTCCTGTCCGGTTTTTACATCGGGCGTGAAGAAGTAGTTGGAGAGGACGCTGACATAATTGTCGGTATAGGCGTCTTTCTCAATGGCCTCGGCCATTTTGCTGACTATGGCAGGGTCGGTTCCCTTGGGGAAGGCCACGATGTAGAAATGAGTCCACACAGTATCGATGCCGGTGGCCTCCTTCAGCGTAGGCACATCAAGACCTTCTACCGGCTCATCTGCCAGAACTGCCAGACAGCGCATATCTCCGCTCTCAACATAGGGTGCGCAGCTGCCGTACACGGAGACGTTTACATCGACATCGCCGCCCAGCAGCGCGGTTGCGCGGTCTGCGCCGCCGCCGATAGAGCAGATGTTGAATTCAAGCCCGCCCTTTTCCTCCATATCGACAATGAGCATATGGGTAGAGGCGCCGGTCTCAGTGGCGATGGACACCTCGCCCGGATGCTCCTTTACGTAGTCGAACAGCTCCTCGATGGTGTTCCAGGGAGAATTGCTGTTGACAAAAATTGCGGTGGAGCTGCCGCCGCCGGTGACAGCGCAGATGTCAAACATCTCGTCCCAGGGCTTGTCAAAACGGTCAAGCAGGCTGCCGAGCAGCAAGTCAACGTGCCAGTAGAGGGCACTGTATCCGTCGGCCTCTCTGCCAAGCAGCTCATTGATCGCGACTGTACCGGAACCGCCGGCCATGTTCAGCACGCTGACAGTCTGACCGAGGGTCTCTGTCAGGGAGGCTGCAAGGCCGCGGGAGGTCAGGTCAGTATCACCGCCGGGGTTCGCCGGAATAACAAACTCAATTGCTTCCTCGGGCCAAGCTATATCCTCCGGGGCATCGGTTTCGGGGGCCGGATCCTCCGACGGAGCCTGAGTGGGTGCCGGCTGCGCGCTGTTCCCGCAGGCGCAGAGCGCGAATACCATGCACAGGGCAAGCAGAAGTGCTAACATTTTTTTCATGTGGGTTCCTCCTCGTTTGTTTCAGTGTGTTTCAGAAAAGCTCCTGAATCATCTCTGTAATGCGGCTGCATTCGTTTTATACAGCCTCGTCAATATATAAATACCATGTTTTTTCTCCTTTAGCAATAGAAAAAATAATATTTGTGAAACATGTAGTTTCAGCTGTTTCAAGATTGTGTATTTTGTCAATTGATTTTGTCGTCTGTATATCGTATAAATATAGTACAAGAAAAAATTAAGGTGGTAGGATCGATGGCAACTGTCAGGGAAATAGCCGCTCTGGCCGGGGTTTCTCCGAGTACGGTCTCCCGAGTTATAAACGGCAATGTGCCGGTAAAGGATTCTTTGCGCAATAAGGTGCTCTCCGCGATACAGCGGCTTGACAGCTTGGAGCGCTCTGGCCCGGCGAAGTGGACAGGCGGCACAGTCGGTATTATTATGCCCACCGCTTCGGCCGTGAAGCTTGCGGAGCACCCTTCGCTGTATACGATAGTTTTGAGCTTTATAAGCGTTTTGAGCAGCAACGGGATAGGGAACACGACAATCCCTTTGGAGGATAATATGTCCGGCATTACCGCGCTGAAAATCGACGGGTTTCTTATCCTCGGCACAAGTGAGGAGCAGGAGGATAAGCTGCTTCCTCTGCTGACGGAAATCGGCAAGCCCTTCATCTTTATTAACCGCTTTATGGGAGACAAACACGCCAGCTGCATTAATTTTGACGAGGAACAGGCAATTGAGATCGCCGTCAACTATCTTTTGAAGCTGGGCCATACAAAAATCGCCTTTATCGGCGGCAACCCGGATTACCGGAACACAAAGCTGCGCTATCTCAGCTATGTGAACACTCTGCGTCAGGCGGGCATAGAGCCGGATCCGGAGTTTGTCCTGTACGGCGAGTATTCCGAGCGCTCCGGCGAGGAGCTGGGACGCAGGCTGCTCAGCCTGAAAAAGCGCCCTACCGCCGCCTGCGTCGGCAGCGACCCTATCGCCATAGGCTTTATGCGCTATCTAAGCCAGCAGGGGCTGAAGCTGCCTCAGGACTTGTCCGTCATCGGCTTCGGCGATATTGACGCCTGCGAATATGTCACCCCCGCGCTCACCACCATCTCCCAAAACAGCAGGGATATCGGCTCTGTCGCCGCGGAAGCCCTGCTGGAAATGATAAAAAACCCCATCATCTGCCGGCAGCAGATCCTGCTGCACACGAAGCTCGTCGTCAGGAACTCCTGTGCGCCCTTAGCGTGAGAAAGGCTAAGCGCGCGAGGGCGCAGCCTGCAAAATCAAGGCTAATTGCGCAAAAAGACCCCGGAAAACGATGGTTTTCCGGGGTCTGCAGTTTGTCAAAAAAGTCTCTTCGGGACTTTTTTGACCGCTTCTCCCGCCGTGCGTTTTGAAAGAGTTCAAAACGCAGCTTTGCCCGAAAAGCCCGGGATACCTACCTTTTCGGCGGCGGCTTATTGAACACGAGGCGGGCCTGTCTCGCTGCGGCTCGGTCACGGTGCGGCTCTGATATGCCACCGGCATATCATTCACTACCGCACCGCCGCTTCGCTACCCCTCGTCCTCCCCGCTGCTCTATTGTCGTTCATGGGCAGCATAGGCTTTTTGGCATTGTTTTTAAAGCTCATTTGCCCTCGGCGGCTTTCCTGAACTGAGTAGAGGTGGCCACATGTGAGTGCAGGCCGCCGTCAACATCAAGCACCTGCCCGGTCACATAGGAGCTTTCGTCAGAGGCAAGGTACAGGCACATGTAGGCGATATCCTCGGGTCTGCCGTAGCGGTTGACCTCAATATTATCAAGGAAGATATCCTTCTGGAGCTGGGGAACATAGGCGTCATTCTGGGGTGTGACGATGAGCCCGGGGCGCACGCAGTTGCAGCGGATATCTTCCTTGCCGTATTGCAGGGCGACGGATTTTGTGAGCATATCCACCCCGGCCTTGGCGCAGCTATACGCTGTCGCGCCCAGATCACCACCGACGGAGGCCATCGAGCCGATATTCACGATTGAGCCGCCGTTTGCACGCATATAGGGCAGCACGGCCTTTATGGCGAGGAAAGCGCCCTTCAGGTCGCTGTTGAAAATATCGTCCCACATCTCGCTCGTGACCTGCTCCACGCTGCCATCGGGCAGGCCAACATTGGCGGCGTTATTGACCAGCACGTCTATCCTGCCGTATTTCTCCCCGATATCGGTGAAGAGGGAGGCAACAGTCTCGGGTTTGGTCACATCCATGTAGTGGAAAACGGCCCTACCGCCGCTTTTGCGGATATCATCAGCGACAAATTTCCCCTTGCGCTCCCGGCGGCCGCAGACCACGACGGTTGCTCCCTCTGCGGCAAAGAGCCTCGCAATGCCCAAGCCTATGCCGCTGGTAGAGCCTGTGATTATGGCGATCTTGTCTTTCAGTCTGTCCATAAGTATTTCCTCCTTTGTAGTTCTATTTGACCGTAAAAAGCTGACAGGGCGCGCGGACCCTGCCAACTTGTTTGCGTTTTATTTGCCGTTATACTTCTCAATGGCGATTTTCAGAATATCCATAGCCCGCTCAAGATCCTCCTGCTTGAGAACGTAGGCCATGCGAACCTCGTTCTTACCCGTGTTGGGCGTGCCGTAAAACGGCTCTCCGCAGGCGAACATCACCGTTTCGCCCTTGTCGTTAAACTCATTGAGCAGCCAGTGCTGGAAAGTGTCCGCATCGTCAACGGGCAGGGCGGCCATCACATAGAAGGCGCCCTTAGGCTCGGCGCAGACAACGCCGGGGATTTGGCGGAGCTTTGCCATAAGAGCGTCGCGGCGGCGCTTGTATTCCTCGCGGGACTCGGCAAAATAGTCCGACGGAAGGGTATACAGCGCGGCGGAGGCCACCTGATCCACCGTGGGGGAGCAGAGGCGGCACTGACACCATTTCATCGCCTGAGACATGAAGTCCTTGTTCTTGGAGATGAGCATACCGGTTCTGGAGCCGCAGGCGGAGAAGCGCTTGGATACGGAGTCGATAACTATCACATTTTCTTCATAGCCCTCGAACTGGAGCGCGCTCATCAGCGGCTCGCCGCCGTAGACAAACTCCCTGTAAACCTCGTCGCAGACTATGCACAGGTCGTGCTCCTTGGCGATGTCCAGCATGAGCTTAAGCTCCTCGGGGGAGAGCACAGCGCCGGTGGGGTTGCCGGGGTTGGTTATCATGATGGCGCGGGTGCGCTCGTTGATGCAGGACTCCACGCGCTCGCGCACGGCGTAGCGGTAGCCCTCCTCCGGGCGGGTGGTCAGCGGGTGGATAGTTGCCCCGGCGAGGGTGACGGAGGTGTGGTAGTTGGGATAATAAGGCTCGGGAATGATGATCTCGTCCCCGTCGTCCAGCAGGCAGGCCATGGTCATCTGCAGAGCCTCGCTGCCGCCGTTAGTGGCCAGTACATTGCTCCGCTCGAGCTTTACGCCTATCCTGTCATAGTAGCGGCACACCGCGTCCAGCAGCTCCGGCACACCGGCGGAGGGAGCATAGGCCAGAACGGGCTGATCAAAGCTTTTCAGCGCGTCATAGTACACCTCAGGGGTCTTTATATCGGGCTGGCCGATGTTGAGGTGGTATATCTTGATCCCGCGGCTGACGGCGGCGTCCGCCTCGCCGTTGAATTTGCGCATGGGCGAAAGGCCGCATTTTTCCATTTTGGATGAAAATTTCATGTTGTTAACCCCCAATTCAAATGTTGAGCGGTCGGTTGCGGGGACATTTCCCCGCGAGGGTCGGCTCGTGTAATAGATAATTTATACCACAAATGCCCCGGCAGTTCAATATTTTCAGAAATTTTTTATTGTCTGCGCAAAATGCGGCTGATATGTTATAATGTAAAAAAGAAAGGGGTGCGCCTTGATGCTGAGACTTCTTGTCGGCAAAGCCCGCACGGGCAAGACCGCAACCATGATAAAAGAGATCGCCGCCGCTGTCGAAGAAAAGCAGGGCGGGCGCATCGTCATAGTGCCTGAGCAATACAGCCACGAGGCCGAGCGGGAGCTTTGCGCCGCCTGCGGGGACAGCATGAGCCTCTATGCGGAGGTTTTCAGCTTCACCGGTCTTGCCCGCCGGGTGATGAGCGTCTGCGGCGGGGGCGCGGCAAAATACATGGACAAGGGCGGCAGACTTCTGTGCATGGCGCTGGCGGCGGATCGGGTGCGGACGGAGCTCCGAGTCTACGGCAGCTCATGCCGCAAGGCTGAGACGCAGGAGCTGCTGCTCTCGGCGCTGGACGAGCTTAAAACCGCCTGCATAACACCGGATATGCTCCTCGCCGCCGCGGAGAAGATAGGCGGCGGCCTTGGGGATAAGCTCGGCGACATGGCGCTTATCAGCGAAGCCTATGATGCCGCCGTCTCGAACAGCGCGGCAGACCCGGTGGACAGACTCAGCGCCGTGGCGCAGAGCATATATGACGCGCAGCTCGGCGCTGGGAAAAGGATATATGTGGACGGCTTTATCGACTTTACCCGGCAGGAGCAGCTGCTGCTTGAGGCGTTGCTGCTCACCGGCGCGGAGCTTACGGTCTGCATGACCGTTGACAGCCTTGACGGCATAAATGAGGTGTACGAGCTTTCGCGCCGCGCCTGCCGCAAGCTGATCGCGGCGGCAAAGGAGCGGGGCATAGAGTACAGGATAGAGACAGCCGCCGGGCGGCAGACCGGCGCACTGGGCTATTTTGCCGACAATATGTTCAACTACGGGGCGGCGGCCTTCCCCGGCCACGCACCCATCGCTCTGCGCACGGCGGAGAGTATTGGCGCGGAGTGCGAGTTTGCCGCCGCCCGGGCGCTGGAGCTTGTGCGGGAGCAGGGCTGCCGCTGGCGGGATATCGCCGTTGCCGTGCGCGGCTTTGAGGACTACCGGGAGGCGCTGGAAAACGCTTTCCGTCTCTACGGTGTGCCGCTGTATACCGCGAGGCGCAGCGAAATAATGGCAAAGCCGCTCACGGCGCTCATATCAGGCGCGTATGAGATAATTCAAAACGGCTGGGAGCCTGACGAGCTTATAAGCTACATGGGCACGGGGCTTACCGGGCTTAACTTTGACGAGTGCGACGAGCTGTCAAGTTATATTTTCATGTGGCAGCTCCGGAGCGGGGCATGGTTAAGGGAGAGCGACTGGCGACAGCACCCCGACGGCTATGGCGGGGACTATGACGGGCAGACTGAGGAGCGTTTACAGCGGATAAACACCCTTCGCCGACGGATAGCCGCGCCACTTATCGGCCTGCAGCGGCGCAGTGCACAGGCTCAGACTGCCCACGAACAGGCAGTGGCGCTCTCGCGGTTTTTAGAGGAGCTGGAGCTGCCGCAGCGCCTGACGGAGCGCGCTCAGGAGCTGGAGGAGAGCGGCCGGGAGGAGCTTTCCCAGGAGTACCGCCAGCTCTGGGGCGTCATAGTCACCGCTCTTGAGCAGAGCGCCGCCATTCTGGGCGATATGGAGATGGACGGGGCGGAGTATTCCAAATTATTCATGCTCAGCCTCTCAAAATACGATGTGGGCACGATCCCCGTGTCCCTTGACAGGGTTTCCGCCGGTGACTTTGACCGTATGCGCCGGCGCAGTATAAAGCACCTGATAGTGCTCGGCTGCAGCGACGAGCGTCTGCCAATGACACAGGAGAACGCCGGCGTTTTCTCCGATGATGAGCGGGAGCGCCTTGCCGGGGAGGGCATTGAACTGGGCGCGGGCTCCGGCGAGCTTTGGCGGGAGTTCAGCCTCATATACAACTGCCTGAGCCTGCCCTCGGAGGGACTGGATCTGTGCATGAGCCAGACCGACGGCGATGGAGAGCTTTTGCGCCCGGCCTCGGTCTATAACCGGGCGGCGGAAATATTCTCCCTGTGCCCGGAGCCGGTGGATATTGACGATTGCCGTCTTTCGGCCCCGGCCCCGGCCATAAGCCTCGCGGCTAACGCCTTTCACGGAGGCAGCGGTGCTGCGGCAGCGGCGGCGGAGTATTTCCGCCGGGAGGACACTCAGCGCTACTCGCGGCTTGAAGCGGCGGCGGGAATGAACCGGGGGCGGCTGTCGCCGGCGACGGTAGAGGCGCTGTACGGGGCGAAGCCCAGAATGAGCGCCTCAAGGATCGACAAATTTTTAAGCTGCCGTTTTTCATACTTCTGCCAATATGCGCTGAAGGCCAAGCCCTATAAGCCCGCGGCTTTCACGCCCCCGGAGATAGGCACGTTTATCCACTATGTGATGGAGAATACCGTCCGCCGTGTGAAGGAGCTGGGCGGCTTCAAGCGTGTTGATGACGGAACCGTTGAGGAGATCTGCCAGAGCTTTATTGAAAAATATATCCACGAGGAGCTGTTTGATTTCGGGGAAAAAAGCCAGCGCTTTGTGTATCTCTTTAAGCGCATCTGTGAGGACGCGAAGCAGATCGTGGCGGACACCGCCGCGGAACTGCGCCGCTCAGATTTTGAGCCGCTGGAGCTGGAGCTGGACTTCTCAAAGGCGCGGGACATCGCCCCCATGGAGCTGGGCGGCGAGGGTGGAGCAATTAGTCTCACCGGTATCGCTGACAGGGTGGACGGATGGGTGCACGACGGGAAACTGTTTTTGCGCGTTGTGGACTACAAAACCGGGAGCAAGGCCTTCTCTCTATCCGATGTGTGGTACGGTATGGGACTGCAAATGCTGCTGTACCTGTTCACGCTGGAGGAAAACGGCGCGGAGCACTACGGAGCCCGGGAGGTAGTCCCCGCAGGGGTGATGTATACCCCCGCCCGCAAGGTGATAGTCAGTATGGACAGCGAACCTAGCGAGGAGGACGTACAGAAGGAGCGGGACAAGAGCCTGCACCGCAGCGGCCTGATGCTGAATGATGAGGCGCTGATGGAGGCCTGGGCCGCCGGTAAGGACAAGCGCTATATCCCTGCGAGATTCTCCGCCGGGGGCAGCGTCTCACCGGATTCGGTGGCAAGCCTTGAGCGCATGGGCAGGCTCTCCCAACATATAAAAGACTGCCTTGGTCAGATGGCAAGGCAGATACACGGCGGCAGCATCGCCGCAGATCCGTTTTATGGCAGCCAAAAGGAGACAGCCTGCCTCAGATGCGACTATTACGAGGCCTGCTATTTCTCCGACGGAGAGAACGGCGAGCATTACCGCATTTTGCCAAAGCTGCAGGATAAACAGGTCTGGGAACTGCTTGAGGAGGTGAAGGACAATGGCTGAATTCAGGGCTACTGAAGCCCAGCGCGCCGCCATCGAGACGCGAAACAGCGCGGTGCTGGTATCCGCCGGGGCGGGCAGCGGCAAGACACGGGTGCTGACCCAGCGGCTCATGGGCTATGTATGCTCCGAGAGCGTGGATATTGACAGCTTCCTTGTCATCACCTTTACAAGAGCCGCCGCGGCGGAGCTTCGCAGCAGGATAAGCGAGGCGCTTTCGAAGGCGGCCGCCGCGGAGCCGGATAAGCGCCGGCTCCGCAGGCAGGTAAACCTCTGCCGCCGGGCGGAGATAGGCACTATACACGGCTTCTGCGCGGCACTGCTCAGGGAAAATTGCCATCTGCTGGGTCTGTCGCCGGATTTTAAGATAATTGACGACAGCCGCGCCGCCGCCATGCGAGCCTCCGCCCTTGAGCGGGTGCTGGAACGGCGGTATGAGAACATAGGCAAAGACCCCGGCTTTGCCCGGCTTGCCGATTCTGTTGGCGCGGGCCGGGACGACAGAGTGCTTGAAGAGCTGACTCAGGAGTTATACGATAAAATGCAGAGCCACGCCCGGCCTGATCTCTGGGCACAGAGCGTGGTGGAGAAGCTGCGCGCCCCCGCCGACGATGCGGGCAACACTCCCTGGGGCAGGGAGCTGCTCAACGGCGCTCTTGAGAGCGCGGAATATTGGGCGGCGGAGTTTGACCGGCTTATGGAGCAGATGCGCCCGGACGGGAAGCTCACCGACGCCTATATGGACAGCTTCAGCCGGACGGCGGAGCAGCTGAGGGAGCTGTGCCGCTGCCTGCGCATTGGCTGGGACAAGACCCGGGAAGTCCTGCCGATAGAGTTTCCTCGGCTCGGCACCCTGAGAAAGCCGGAGGATCCGGAGCTTGCCCAGCGACTGAAAGACCGCCGGGAGGAATGTAAAAAGGACATAAAAAAGCTGGAAAAAAGCTTCATATCCAGCTCTGCAAAGCAGCTTGAGGACATGGCCGGGACTGAGCCCGCCATGGAGGCCCTTTTGGGGCTGACGCTGGAGTTTGAAGCAGAGTACACAAAGGCCAAGCGCCGCAATGCCCTTGTGGACTATGCCGACCTTGAGCATCTCAGCGCACGCCTGCTCACCGATGAGCAGGGCGCGCCCACGGAGCTTGCCCGGCAGGTCTCCCAGCGCTATACCGAGATAATGGTAGACGAGTATCAGGATGTCAGCCGCGTACAGGAGCTTATTTTCACTGCCATATCCGACGGCGGCAGGAAGCTTTTCATGGTGGGCGATGTGAAGCAGTCCATCTACCGTTTCCGGCTGGCAGACCCTCTGATATTCACCGAAAAATACGAAAATTACGCCGATCACCGCCGCGCTTCCCCCGGAGAACCGAGAAAGATCCTGCTTCAGGAGAACTTTCGCTCCCGCCGGGAGATCCTTGACGGTGCAAACGCCGTGTTCTCCCTGTGTATGTCCAGGACTCTGGGCGATATCGACTATGGCGAGGACGAGAAGCTGCGCTGTGGGGCGGATTATGAGGGCAGCGGCCCTGTACCGGAGCTTCTCATAACCACTGCCGTGAAGGGGGACGACAGCCCGGATTCTGCCACTGTGGAGGCCGCCTTGACCGCGAGAAAGATACGGGAGCTGGTGGGCTCCGGCGTGCTTATCACGGACGGTGGGAGGCAGCGTCCCGTGGAGTATGGCGATATTGCCATTTTGATGCGCTCCAAAACCAACGCCGCCGTTTTCCGCCGGGAGCTGACCATGGCGGGGATACCGGTAGAGGCTGGACAGAGCGGCGGCTTTTACACTGCGGCGGAGACTTCTGCGCTGATGTCCATGCTGGCGGTGATAGATAATCCTCATCAGGATATCCCGCTTATCGCGGTTCTGCGCTCCCCGGCCTTTAATTTCAGCCCCGACGAGCTGGGCGCCATTCGCACAGCCGATAAAAAATCAGACCTCTACACAGCCCTGTGCAAACGCGCGGAGGAGGACGAGCGCTGCCGCCGGTTTTTGGCGACGCTCAATGAACTGCGCGAGCTGGCCCCGGATACACCGGTGAGCAGGCTTATATGGCAGGTCACGGATCAGCTTGATCTGCTGGCCCTGTGCAGCGCTATGAGCGACGGGCCCATGCGCCGGGCAAGGCTGATGTATCTGTGCCAGCTTGCGGGCAGCTTTGAGAGCGAGGGCTATAAGGGATTGCACAGCTTTATCTTGTGGTTCAGGCGCATGGCCGAAAAGGGAGATGAGCCGAACCTCAGTTCCGGCACTGGCTCCGGCGTCAGTATAATGACCATTCACAAGTCGAAGGGGCTTGAGTTCCCCGTAGTGTTCCTGTGCGACTATTCCCGCCGCTTTAATAACCGCGATACGATGAAGGCCGTACTTGTCCACCCGGAGCTGGGCTGCGGCTCAAAGGTGACGGATACCCGCCTTGGGGTCAAGTACCCCAGCCTTGCCTACAATGCCATAAAGCAGCGGCTGACCCGGGAGATGTATTCCGAGGAGCTGCGCGTGATGTATGTGGCTTTGACGAGGGCCAGGGAGCGGCTGTATGTGACCGCTGCCCTGAATGATCCGGAGAAAAAGCTCTCGGAGCTGTCCTCCCGCCTGTCCCTGCCCATGCCGGCAAAGCTGCTGTCCAATGTGTCCACGCCCTTTGACTGGCTTATCTATGCCCATCTTGCAAGCCCGGACAAGCTGGGATGCAGTATTGTTCCTACCGCCGGACAGGAGGGGAGCGAGGAGAAAACGCTCGTTACCGCCCCGGCGGATCCGGCTGTGGAGGCCGAGCTTGCGCGCCGGTTGAGCTTTGTTTACCCCCACAGCCATGCGGAGAGCCTGCCCTCCAAGATAACGGCTACGGAGCTCAAAGGCGCCGCGGAAGAGGACAATGAAGCCGTGAGCATTGCACCCAGGGAGCGCCGCCCCTTCGCCCTGCCGGACTTTGCCCGCCGGGACAAGAAGCCCAGCGGCGCAGAGCGGGGCACCGCCACACACCTTGTTTTGCAATACATGGATTTTTCCCGCGCCGCAGACGTTGAGGGCGTTGAGCAGGAGATCGAGCGCCTGCGCTCTCAGCGCTTTATCAGCGACAGGGACGCTTCCGCCGTGGACGCGAAGGCGATAGCGGAGCTTTTCGCCTCGCCGCTGGGCGAGCGCCTCTTGAGCGCAAAAGAGCTGCACCGGGAGTTTAAATTCTCGCTGCTGTGCCCGGCGGAGGAGCTGTACCCGGACGCTGCGGGGGAGAGCCTGCTGCTTCAGGGCGTGGTGGACTGCTACATGGCGGAGCCGGACGGCCTTGTGATAGTCGATTACAAGACCGACTATGTGAAAACAGCACAGCAGCTTCGGGAGCGGGCGGCCTTTTACGCCGGACAGGTGTGGGCCTATGCCAAAGCGCTGGAGCGCATAGAAGGAAAAAGAGTCAAAGAGTGCGTGCTGTACTTTTTGTCAGCAGGCAAGGCAGTAAGTATAAAAATATAATGAATGCGGGCAGAGCCATACTCTGCCCGCATTCATTAAAATATCGGAGCTTTTTTGTTCAGCCGCTCGTGCATTGCTGTCATCACAACCAGATAAGCCAGCAGATAGAAGGGCATGAGACTTATAGTGATATGATTCGCTATCAGCCCGAACAGGGGCGGCGCCAGACAGGAGCCTACATAGGCGCTGGCCATTTGCACGCCGATAAGCGCCTGAGATCTGTCCGCGCCGAAGTGCCCCGGCGTGGAATGGATAATGCAGGGGTAGATTGGCGCGCAGCCCAGCCCTATAAGGCTCAGACCTGCGAGGGAGAGCAGGTTTCCCGCAGGAAGGAGCAGGGCGGCAATACCTGCCGCGATGATGCCAAGACCAAGCCGGATCATCTGGCTGTCGCTGAGCTTTATGGTGATAAAACCGCTGATGGCGCGTCCGGCTGTGATGCCGATAAAAAACAGCCCGGCGTGGCTGGCCGCTGCATCCGCCGTCATGCCCTTATAGAGGTGGAGATAGCTGCCTGCCCAGAGTATGGCGGTTTGCTCCAGAGCACAATAGCAGAAGAAGCAGACCATGACCTCTTTTGCCCCGGGGATGGCAATGACCTGCCCTAAAGCCAGCGCCTCCCCGCCCTCGTTCACGCTCTGGGGCGAACTGTCGGCGGCTTTTTTCCACAGGGGCAGGCTTATGAACAAAAACGCTGTCAGCGCGATCTGGATAAAGCCTATGTATCGGTAGCCCGCGCCCCAGCCGCTGCCCGCGGTGAGTGCACCGCCCATGATATACGGCCCAACGCTTGCTCCAAGGCCCCACATGCAGTGCAGCCAGCTCATGTGCCTGCTCTTATAGTGCAGAGCCACATAATTGTTCAGCGCCGCGTCCACGCTTCCCGCGCCGAGGCCGTAGGGGATGGCCCAGAGGCAGAGGAGCCGGAAGGAGCCCGTCACCGAAAAGCCCAACAGTGCAGCCGCCGTCATGGCGACGCTTATGGCCGTGACTTTGCCCGCACCCAATTTGCGGGTCAGCCTGTCGCTTTGCAGGCTGGAAACGATAGTCCCCGCGGCGATTATCATTGATACGATCCCCGCGTAGGACACCGGCACATTGAACTGCGGGTACATGGAGGGCCATGCCGCGCCCAGCAGAGAATCCGGCAGACCAAGGCTGATAAAAGCAAGATATATAATTGCCAGAAGCAGGTTTATCATTGCATACCTCAAGCGAAAAGACGCCCCCTGCGTGGCAGGGGGCGCAGATTTGGAGGGGTGAGCTTATATCTCAGCAAAGAAACGGTCGGAGGGATCTTCAGTCTTGTCTCTGCCGTTATTGTAGTCATCGGTGTACTGAGGGGCGGGGACGATGAAGGTGTTGTCACCGGCAACTATGCGCTCAACGATGACCCACTTGCCGTCCTGCTTTTCCCATTTGTCGATATCGCGGCAGCGGGCTTCCACGGTGAAGGTGGCCTTGCCGGCCTTGTTTTTGTACTTGCAGGCGGCGTACATATAAGTTTCGCTGGCGGCCCTGGTGCCGTCCTCGTTGAACTTTATCAGGATATTGGTCATCATGTGATGGGTGGCAACCATCTTCCGGTGCATGTTGAGCATCATGTCGATAAAGCCCTTGCCGGTGCCCTTATAGGTGGGGCCGTAGTCAACCTTAGCGTCCTCGGCAAAAACGGAATATCCCAGGTCGTTGTCTATTCTGTCAAGCGCACGGCAGTAGGTGTAGATCTGGTCGCGGATAGCTTCCTTCTCGATCAATTTTTCAAGCTCTGTCATGACAAAGCCTCCTTGTAATTTGTTATAATATCTTTATATCACGGCGGGGGCCGCGCGTCAATAAAAATCCGGCAGGGCAGAATATTTCCCCTTTTTTGGGGCAAAATTGAGGGAAAAGCACTTGCAATAATAAAAAGCCTGTGATAGAATACAACTTGCGTCTTGTAACTATGCCCTTTGGCACAATCAAGACAGCATATGATGAGGAGACATACCAATGAAGGAAGGAATCCATCCCAATTATCAGCAGACCACTATCAGATGCGCCTGCGGTGCCGTCATCGAGACCGGCTCCACCAAGCAGAACATCACCGTTGAGATCTGCTCCAAGTGCCACCCCTTCTACACCGGCAAGCAGAAGCTGGTCGATACCAGCGGCCGTGTTGATAAGTTCAACAGGAAGTACGGCATTAAGTAATGATAGAAAAAAGAGCCAGGCAAAAAGCCCGGCTCTTTTTTCATGCAGCAGCTGACTTCGCGCAAAACAAACCATGACCCGCCAGAAAGGGTGGGCCATGGCTTGTTTTATTATGCGCTCCTGGGGGCGGAGAACTGGCTCACGGCGATTTTGGCGCCGCAGCCCTCAAGAGCCACCGACACCGCCTCATAGCAGCTCTCGTCCACTGTCACATCACGCAGATCGGGAATTAGGCGCAGACGCACCCAGTCAAGCTCGGCGCCGGTGGAGATAAGCGTCAGATTTGTTAGACCGGTGAAGTCCTCAACATTGGTGGTGGAGCTGAGCTCGCAGTTTACCAATGCCAGGCTTGCAATAGCCCGCTCCCTGTCGAAGGCGTAGAAGAATCTGCCCCGCAGGTCGCAGTCATAAAGCTCCACATGGCTCAGCGCACTGATGGAGAAAACAGGCCGGAGATCGTCCAAAGCACTGTTGGAGGTGGCAAACTCCGTCAATTTTATCAGGGATTTCAGAGGAGCGTAGTCGAGAACATTTGAGTCGACAAGCCTTATGCTGCGCAGCTTAAGGCAGCGCTCGATATCACCCAGATCCCCTATTGGACAGCCATCGGTGGTAAGCTCGCGCAGCTTCGGCAGGCGGCCGATGCCCTCGAGGCTTGAAAGGCGGCAGCCCGATATGTTCAGATATTCGATATTGCTTGCAGGGAGACTTGAAAGGCTCCTCAGCGGCTGATCGACGAGCCACAGCGTCCTAAGCCCCGTGAAGTATGCCAGGTCATCAAGGCTCTCTATGCTTCCCTGACCGCTTGACGCGGCCTCGGGCAGGTCAAGATACACCTCACCGCCGATTATGTACAGCTCTCTTAGCCCCGCAAGGTCAGAAACAAGCAATTCGCCGCGGTCTATCCCGGAAAATTCCCGGGCAGCGGACTCAAAAACCGGCTCTTTAAACTCCGCTGCGGTGCTCATTGGCAGGGGGCGAACCTTTTCCGCGTGCATGGCGGATATTAGCCGCTGGCTAAGCCCCGTAAAATGCCCGACGATCAAGAGCGTTATCACCGCCGCCAGCAGAAGCAGGCAGATACCGCCGATTACCCAGCGCTTGAGCTTTTTTCCTCCGGAGGGCTTCGGCTCTTTAGGCTCTTTCGGCGATTTCCCGCGGCGCTTTTCCTTTTTGGCGGGCGCTTGCGGCGTGACCTCCCTTTTCGCAGGGGTCTGCGGCGTGACCTCCGTTTTCGCGGGGGGCTGCGGTGCGCTCGCGGGCTTTATCACATCGGAAAACGGCTCGGAGTTTAGCAGAGGAGCGCTATAGAGCTTTTCATAGAAGCTCTCCTCGCTCATGTACTGCTTCATAAGGGCGAAGATACTGCCGATCTGCATTTCCATGCCGGGGGTCATCTGCGTATCCTCAAGGAAGATGTTGATGGTTTTGATGCGCTTGGTAAGGGCATAGTGCATCTCCCGGCGGCAGTTATCCGAGCGTATATAGGAATTGGATATGAAAGCCATCACCAGATGGGCGCCGCTGAGGTGGCTGGCGATACACTCGGGCCACTCGCTGCCCACCTCTATGCCCTCATCGTACCAGATACGGTAGCCCCGGTCATGGAGTCGGGTAACGACCTCCATTACGGCGGGACTGTCCGCATGGGCATAGCTTATGAAAATATAGGGCTTATCCCCTTCGTAGGGTTTAAAATATTCCACCGTGTCCATCTCCTTTACTTCTCAGCAGCGCGTACCCGTTCAGCCGCGTCCTCCGCCGCCCTGAGCAGGGCTCCGGCCTCATCGAGCAGGACTTTGCCTGCCACTGTGAGGCTGACCTCGTGGCTGCTGCGTTCAAAAAGCCTGACCCCCAGCTCCGCTTCCAATGCGGCAACGGCTCTGGAGGTGGTAGAGTGGCTGATATAGAGCTTGCGGGCTGCGGCAGAGAAGCCGCCGTATCGGGCAACGGCAGAGAATATCCTCAGCTGCTCCAGCTCCATGATCAGTAGTTAAAGGTGTTGGGCAGCAGCTCACTGAGCTTGTAGCTCACATATCGTCCGTCAGCCTTGGAGCAGAGGATCTCAAGATCCGTGTCCCGGGTAAACTCAGAAAGGAATTGACGGCAGGCGCCGCAGGGAGTAGCCCAGTTTGTGCTGTCGGCATAGATGGCCAGACGGCGAAAAGTCCTGTGCCCCTCGCTGATGGCTTTGCAGCAGGCTGTACGCTCGGCGCAGATGGTGCTGCCGAGGGCCGCGTTTTCCACATTGCAGCCGGTGAAAACCGTTCCGTCGTCACATTCCAGCGCCGCACCGACGGAAAATTTGGAGTAGGGCGCGTAGGCGTTCAGGGACGCCTTTTTAGCCATGGTCAAAAGCTCTCTGTCAGTCATTTTTTCTCTCATCCTCTCAAAAATATCTTAAAATATTAAGTAAAAACTTAAAACAAGCTTATGACAGCTCGATCTCCCAATTTTCAAAGCCGTACAGGGGATTGCCAAGGTTCGCGTCAATGCCTCTTATGACGCCGCGGTGGCTGATGAGCTCCTGCTGCTCAAAGCCGATTATGATCAGAGAACCGGTGGTACTGAAAACATATTCGCAAAGAGTCTGGAAGGCGTGGCTCCGGCTGGCGTCGCCCGCGGCAAGATAATCGTTGATATAAGTCTCAAAATTCGCGTCCTTGGAACGGGTAAAGTTGATGTTCGTCGTGACGCTGCCCTCCTCGTCATCGTCCTCGTCACGAACCTGAAGCAGCTCCGTAAGGTCAAAATTGTTGCGCAGCCTCACCTCGCTGTAATACATGTCAAAATCGCCCTCCTTAAGCGCCTTGATATAGTCATCCCAAGGCAGCTCGCTCACATTGACGGTGAGCCCTATGGAGTCCATGTCCTCGGCAAAGCGTCTTGCCATACCGGCCTTGGCGCTGCTGTCGCTGTTGACGATGAAGCTGAGCGCTATCTCCTGCGGTGAGCCGGACATGAATTCCAGCCGCCCGTCCTCATCATAATCCTGCACGCCCGCGTTCTCCAGCGCCCGCTTGCAGGTCTCGAGATCGTATTCAAGATAATCCGCCGTCTGCTTCGGATATTCGGCGCAGGTGGGGTACATGGGCAGGGCGCTTGCAACGGCGTTGCCATTTAACAGCTCCGGCAGGTATTCCCGGTCAAAGGCAAATTGCATCGCAATGCGAAACTGAGGGTACCGGCCGAGAACGGACTCCTCATTAAAGGCCACATAGTGCATATTGGTCGTTGCGAAGCTGTGCACCTCGTTGGTGCTTGCAAAGCCCAGATTCGTCGTGCCGGAGGGGTCGTTGAGAATAATGTCGATATATGAGTCCTCAAAGGCGCTGATAATGCTGTCCGCCGTCTGGTACTCTTTTATATAAACCGTGTCCACCGGAAGGCTGTCATACCCGGGGTATCCGGAATAGGCCACAATGGCGCTGCCGTCCTCGTTATATGTATAGGGCCCGCTGCCGATAGGGTGCGCGTCCTGATAGGTGCCGCTTTTTATCAGGGGAATGTTCAGCAGCTTGATAAACTGCATATCCGCCTTGCCAAGGGTCACATATACGGTGTTTTCATCGTGCGACACACCTAAGATCGAAGAAAAGCGCCCTGAATATCTGTCGGAAACGATGGCGCGTTCAAGAGTGTTGCGCACGTCCTTGCAGGTCACGGGGCTGCCGTCGTGGAAAACATGCCCTTCGGCAAGGTGCAGCTTCCACGATATGCCGTCCTCACTCTCCCAAGTCTCTATCACATTTGGGGTAACCGTAAAAGTGTTATTCAGCTCCACCAGATTTTCATACACAAGGCAGCAGATGAGCTGGTTTGCATGGTTTGTAGCAATAAGGGGATTAAGGCTGTAATTGCTGTTGCTGTTAAGGGAAAACACCTCGTCAGCACCCACGGTGCGGCTTATCTCCTTGCCGGGGGTGGAGTCCATAAAGCTCTGGGAATCGTCCTTGTTTTTCCTGCCGCAGCCGCTGACGGAAAGCACCATTGCCAGACACAGCAGCAGAGCACTGAGCGTTTTTATATTTCTTTTCATAGAAATCTCCATCCTGCCGCATGACTGTCAGGAAAAAGAAGTGAAAATCTCCGCATGCGGCGCAATGGAGATTTTCGGCCCCTCGATTTTATTCAGAAAGTGTGAATTTTCATACTATTCTCACTCCAGAACAATGACTGCGGCTTGACTGCCGCGCTGCCCTTTTGTGTATCTGTGCGACCAGTATTTTTCATGGCTGCACATTGTACATTCGACGGATATGTCAATATTTGCCTCCGGCAGACCCAGCCGGATAAGACGGCGGGCATTGACGCCGCGCAGATCGACAAGATATTTCCCGTCTGCCCGGCGCTCTATAAGCCCCGCCGTGTCGCCGCGGAGAAAATTCTCCACCGCCTGGGGCACGTCCTCCCCTGTCTCAAAGCAGCAGCGGCCAATGGAGGGGCCGATAGCTGCCCGGATATTCTCCACTTTCGCGCCGAGGGAGCACATTTTTTTCACGGCCTCACCGAGAATATCCGCCACCGTGGGCCGCCAGCCGCAGTGGACAGCCGCCGCTACGGCGCTCCCGTCCTCATACAGCAGAACTGGCACACAGTCCGCCACGAAGCACATGATAGGAAGACCTTTCTCGTTTGTCACTATCCCGTCCGCCTCATAGGGCACGGGGCTCATGCACCGGTGCTTATCTGCCGCCGTGACAATGCGCACGGCATTGCCGTGAACCTGCTTTGTGACGGCGCAGCCGTCAATATCAGCCCCCATAAGGGCACAGACCCGGCGATAGTTCTCCCGGACAGCCTCCGGATCGTCGCCCCGGTTGGAGCCGAGATTCAGAGAGCTGAAGCTGCCCCTGCTCACGCCGCCGAAGCGGGTGGTAAAGGCGTGCCGCACGGGGATAAGGGTTGAGCGCATGTATATGAGCCCACCGGAGTTTTCTTCAATAAATGCCATGTTTACTCATTTCTGCCGCAGCACTCTTTATATTTAAGCCTGCGGCTGCCGTCCGCCTTCATTTTACCGCAGGGGCAGGGGTCGTTTCTGCCGGGCTTGGGCGCTTTCTTCACCGGCTGCTTTTTCATCAGAGCGCCGCCCACATTGGCGGCGGCGTTCTTTGCCACGGCCTTGCGTTCTATGGGCTGCTCCCGCCGCACCTGCACGGTGTATAGCCTGCGCACGGTCTCCTCACGGATGCCGTGAACCATGGCCTCGAACATATCAAAGCCCTCCTGCTTGTACGCGTCGATGGGCTTGACCGCGCCGTAGCCGCGCAGACCGATGCCGCGCTTGAGCTCGCTCATGGCGTCAATATGATCCATCCAGTATTCGTCCACCACGCGCAGCATGACGACCCGCTCCAGCTCGCGCATGAGCGGCACGCCGTTGGGTGCAAGGCCGAAAGCCTTTTCACGCTGAGCGTAGACCTTCTCCGCCAGCTCCTGCACCCTCTCGGTGACGGCCTGTGCGTCTGCCCTCCTGTCGAAATCGTCAATGGACAGGGCACCCTTTCTCATGAAGAGCTTTTCAAAGGGCTGGAGAGCCTTGTCAAGCTGGGCCTGATCGGCGGCGGGTGCTCCGCCCAGACCGTCCAGCACCGTGGAGCTGACAAACTCCCGGATCATGTTCTGTATCTGGACAGTGAGATCCTCCCCGTCGAGCACCTTGCGGCGCTCACCGTAGATTATGCTGCGCTGCTGGTTCATTACATCGTCGTATTCCAGCACGCTTTTACGGGTCTGGAAGTTGCGGCTCTCGACGGTCTTTTGAGCCTGCTCGATGGCGCCGGAGAGCATTTTCGCGTCAAGGGGGGTGTCCTCGTCGAGCTTGAGAGTTTCCATCATGTTCATGATGCGCTCGGAGCCGAAAAGCCGCATGGTGTCGTCGGTCATCGCCAGATAGAAGCAGCTCTCGCCGGGGTCGCCCTGACGGCCTGCACGGCCGCGAAGCTGGTTGTCGATACGGCGGGACTCGTGCCGCTCGGTGCCCAGAATGAACAGGCCGCCCGCGGCGCGCACCTTTTCGGCCTCGGCGTCGGTTTGAGTCTTGTGCAGAGCGTAGCGCTCATTGAAAAGCGCCCTCGCCTTGAGGATGTCCTCATTGTCCGTATCCGCGTGCCCGGTGGCCTCGGCTATCACAGTCTCGTCATAGCCGGCCTTGCGCAGGTCAGTTTTGGCAAGAAACTCGGGGTTGCCGCCCAGCATGATATCCGTGCCGCGGCCCGCCATGTTGGTG
>DKYJ01000032.1:117058-119364 GCA_002493305.1 Clostridiales bacterium UBA7103
CCCGCCATGTTGGTGGCGATGGTGACGGCGCCCAGCTTACCGGCCTGAGCCACGATCTCCGCCTCTTTCTCGTGGTACTTGGCGTTCAGGACAGTGTGCGGCACGCCGCGCTTTTTGAGCAGGGAGGAGATATATTCGCTCTTTTCGATGGAAACCGTACCCACCAGCACGGGCTGACCCTTCTCATGGCAGCGGACTATTTGCTCTATAATGGCCCGGTTCTTGCCCACGTCGGTCTTGTAGACGATATCGGGATCGTCAAGACGGATAACGGGCTTGTTGGTGGGGATCTCGATAATATCCAGCTTGTATATGGCCTCAAACTCCTCCGCCTCGGTGGCGGCGGTGCCGGTCATGCCGGAGAGCTTGTCATACAGGCGGAAATAGTTCTGGAAGGTGATGGTGGCAAGTGTTTTGTTCTCCTTCTGAACGTCCACATGCTCCTTGGCCTCTATGGCCTGATGCAGACCCTCGGAATAGCGGCGGCCCAGCATGAGGCGGCCGGTGAACTCATCGACGATGATGATCTCCCCGTCCTTGACAATGTAGTCGATATCCCGCTTCATGATGCCGTGAGCCTTCAGAGCCTGATTTATATGGTGGCTGAGCGTGGCGTTTTCGATATCGGCCAGATTTTCAAGGTTGAAGGCGCGCTCCGCCTTGGCGATGCCGCGGGCGGTGAGCGTGGCGGTCTTGGCCTTCTCGTCCACCACGTAATCTGCGTCCAGATCGTCGCTCTCCTCTTCCTTGTCGTCGACCGTCGCGTAGACCACCTTCTTGAGGCGGCTGACAAAATCATCCGCCTGCCGGTAGAGGTCGGTGCTCTCGTCGCCCTGACCGGAGATGATGAGAGGCGTCCTCGCCTCGTCTATCAGGATGGAGTCCACCTCGTCCACAATGGCAAAGCGGTGCCCGCGCTGAACCATGCTCTCCTTATAGAGAGCCATGTTGTCCCTCAGATAGTCAAAGCCCATCTCGTTATTGGTGCCGTAGGTAATGTCGCAGGCATAAGCGGTGCGGCGCTGCTCCGGAGTCAGCCCGTGGACGATAAGCCCCACGCTCAGCCCCATGAAACGGTGCACCTTGCCCATCCACTCGCTGTCGCGGCGGGCAAGATAGTCGTTGACAGTGACTATGTGTACGCCCTCACCGGTCAGCGCGTTGAGATAGGCGGGCAGGACGGCCACAAGGGTCTTGCCCTCGCCGGTTTTCATCTCGGCGATGCGTCCCTGATGCAGGACGATGCCGCCGATAAGCTGCACGCGGAAGGGCTTCATCCCCAGCACGCGCCACGCCGCCTCGCGCACGGCGGCAAAGGCCTCCGGCAGAATGTCGTCCAGCGTCTCGCCCTCGGCAAGGCGGGCTTTGAACTGACCGGTTTTTGACTGCAAAGCCTCGTCGGTCAGCGCGGAATATTCCCCGTCCAGCTTCTCAATCTTGTCCGCGATAGGGTATATCCTTTTAAGCTCCCTGTCCGAATAGCTGCCGAATATTTTATCAAAAAGTCCCATAGCAATAAAACCTTTCATCTGAACACATACTACTTCTTATTTACTATACCACAAAAATATGAAGAAAAAAAGTCTTATCGGTGAAGAAATGCCTCTTTATATCCTCGGCGGAATGTGATAAAATACCTGTCGGTTTTAATAAATTTCAGCAGATCAGTGGGGAAGAGAGATATGAACAGACAGGGCTTTGATAACGATAAATATGTGAAGCTTCAGTCCCAGAATATTCGGGACAGGATATCCCAGTTCGGCGGCAAGCTGTATCTGGAGTTCGGCGGCAAGCTTTTTGATGATTTTCACGCCTCCCGGGTTCTGCCGGGTTTCGCGCCGGACAGTAAGGTGCGTATGCTTCTGGAGATGAAGGAGGAGGCCGAGATAGTCATCGCCATCTCGGCGGACGATATAGAGCGCAACAAGCGCCGGGGCGATCTGGGCATCACTTATGACGAGGACACGCTCCGCCTTATCGACGCTTTCCGCGGCATCGGCCTTTATATTGGCAGCGTGGTCATCACCCACTACCGCGGTCAGCCCGTGGCCGATCAGTTCAAAAAGCGGCTGGAGATGCTGGGCGTCAAGGTCTATATCCATTATATAATTCCCGATTATCCCTCCAATGTGCCGCTCATTGTGTCGGAGGAGGGCTTCGGCAGGAACGAATATATCGAGACGGAGCGCAGCCTCGTGGTCGTTACCGCGCCCGGCCCTGGCTCCGGCAAAATGGCCACCTGTCTCAGCCAGCTTTATCACGAGCATAAACGGGGCGTCAGCGCGGGCTATGCCAAGTTTGAGACC
>DKYJ01000045.1:0-170 GCA_002493305.1 Clostridiales bacterium UBA7103
GGCAAATGCCGGAGGGCGGGGCCTTTTTTACCTTATATCACTCCACTGTCGGGAAGCTGAGCGTTACCTTGAACAGGTCGCCGTCAAGGGTAAGCTCCAGCTCGCCGCCCTGAAGCTGGGCAAGGCTCTTGGCTATGTTAAGCCCAAGGCCGCTGCCCTCGGTATTGCGG
>DKYJ01000045.1:501-3868 GCA_002493305.1 Clostridiales bacterium UBA7103
ACAAAGCGCTCCATCAGCTCGTCGCCGGTGATGTTGAGCATCGAGCGGGAGATGTTGCGGAAGATGACATTTGCCCGGCTGCCCACGCGGTTGAGCGTGAGGTAGATCCTTGTGCCCGGCAGGGCGTATTTGCAGGCGTTATTCATCAGGTTATCAAATATGCGCCACATATGCCGCCCGTCGGCCATGATGCTCACCGGCTCTTCGGGCTTTGTCAGCACCAGCTCAAGCCCCGCCTTGGAAAGCCGCTCGCCGTACTCCCCCGCCGTCTGATCGAGCAGGACGCCCAGCTCGCAGCGCTGGAGATTCACGTTCAGGTTGCCGGTTGATGCTTTCGACGCCTCGATAAGGTCGTCGATGAGCTTCTTAAGCCGCGCCGACTGGCGGGAGAGGACATCGATATACTCGCGCATTTTTTCGCTCTCCGGCTCTTCCTTGCCGATGAGGTCTACATAGTTGATGATGGAGGTCAGCGGCGTTTTAATGTCGTGGGAGACATTGGTGATAAGCTCCGTGCGGAAACGCTCGCTCTTCATGCGCTCGTTCACCGCGCGGCTGATGCCCGTGCCGATGTTGTTGAGATCCTCCGCATGCTCCTTGAACACGCCGCGCATTTTTGTGCTGTCAACCTTATATCCGTCGTTGCCGGAGGCAAGCTCCTTCGCGCCCTTGCGCAGGCTGTTTGTGCAGAGCAGGGCGTACAGCAGCAGCGCCACCAGCACCGCCCGTTCCAGGAACCACCAGAACAGCTCCGCGCCGACCGCATATTCCGTGGCCACGATGACTATAAACTCCACAAACAGCAGCGTAAGCACCGCGAAGCCCCAGCGCCCCAGGAGGGGGATGCCGCGCAGCAGCTTAACAAAGCCGCGCCAGAACATTTTGAATATCTTCCAGCACCAGCGCAGGAGCTTATAAATAATGCAGCTTTTTACAAGCCCGGTGAAGCTGCCGACCTTCATGCGCGTTGCAAAGCTCATGAAAAACGCCAGCGCTGTCAAAAACGCGCCGATGAGCATTGCCGCCGCCAGTATCCAGACGAAAACATTATTAGTCAAAAAGCCGTCAAACACGGGCACTGTCAGGCAGAAGAACAGCGTGGCCGCGATGGCCAAAAACAGGTCGAAGGGTATTCGGTCAAGGGCGTTCATGGTGACGGTGGCGCTCCCATCCCTGTGTCCGGCGGCGCACATGAGAAAGACGAACAGAAAGACGCATAGCAGCAGCGAAACCACTGCGAAAACTATCATTCCCGTGCGCATGGCATATACAAAATCAAAGAGACTTACGCATATCTTCAGCTCGTCGTCATAGACCATATCCTTGAGGATATAGCCCTTCACGGTGAGATACTCATACTCATAGCTGCCGTTTTCATTATTGATGACACTGGCCTGAACAAGCACGCTGTCCGACCATACGGTCTCCTCCCCGGAATAGCCCTTAAAAAGGAGATTGCCGCTTTGATCGCAGATGCTGAAAAGGAAGTTTGTGTCAGAAAAGTAATATATCGGATATTCCATATCCCGGTTCTCGGCGAACATACGCCCTGCGTTGTAGCAGAGGTTACGCCCCAGATTGTCAAGGGCGTTGCTGCGCGCCGTCTGATAGTCCGTGTAGTAGGCGTTGGTGTCCACCATCCAGACAATGCCCGCGGCCGACAGCACAAGCCCCACCGCAAGCACCGTCAGCAGGAAAATGGCAACTATTTTTGCAAGAAGGCTGCCTCTGAGTTTTTTCATCTTGATCTCCATTCTGCCGCATAACTGTCAGCGCAAATATTTAATGAAAATCCCCCCTGCGGCGGAAGGGAGATTTTCGGCATGTGCCGCGGTTGCCGCTTCTGCGGCGAGCGGCACGCCATTTATATCAACATGTGTGATTTATCACGCATGCTCCTTCTCCATCTTATAGCCCTGCCCCCATATGGCCTTGATATATCGCGGCTCGGCAGGGTTTATTTCTATTTTTTCACGCAGATGCCGGATATGCACCGCCACCGTGCTCTCCGCGCCGTAGGGCTCGTCGTCCCACACCCGGCGATAGATGACCTTTGGCTGGAACACCTCGCCCGGGTGCTGCATCAAAAACTTGAGGATATCATACTCCGTGGGGGTCAGGCTGACCGCCTCACCGTCCACGGTGACCTCCTTGCTTCTGTCGTCAAGGCTTATCCCGCCTATCCGCAGCACATCGTCCCTCACCGCGCCGCCGCCGAGCTGCATATACCGCCGCAGCTGTGAGCGCACACGCGCGAGCATCTCCACGGGGTTAAAGGGCTTTGTGATGTAATCGTCCGCGCCAACATTCAGCCCCAGCACCTTGTCGGTGTCCTCACCCTTGGCGGTGAGCAGGATAACGGGGACATTGCTGCTCTCGCGTATCTTCACCATGGCGCTTATCCCGTCCATCTCGGGCATCATAATGTCCATCAGCACAAGGTGAATATCCCGCTCGTCAAGAACTTTGAGCGCCTCTCTGCCGTTGAAGGCTGAAAAAGTGTTGTAGCCCTCGGCCTCGAGATAGATTTTCAGCGCAGAGACTATATCCCTTTCATCGTCACAAACCAAAATGTTGTACACTCTCTTTTCACCTCGTTGAATAGTATATCTGCCCCCTGATTAAAAACCAAGGGTTTAAATATTTAAGACTTGTTTAATAGACCGCGGAAATTTGGTAAGGCGCTTGGCAGACTTTGTACCTGCCCCGTCCCCTCGTCGAGAGGGGTAGGCATAAGCACGAAATATACTCTGCCCCCGCTCGTGGTTTTCCTTACGCGGAGACACCTTGGAATGGTACAAATTTATAACAGTTCTATTTTTTTACCTGCACAAGCATTAACTCAGCGCTGAATCTCCACTTCTGCACGGGGGGGAATGTAAATGGGTACTCCCCTTTACTCGTTTCAATTAGGGCGGTTCTTAGGAGGGGAAGAAAACGAAATCTTCCCCTCCTAAGTGGTTCTTTGCAACTTTCTTGACATCAAGAAAGTTGACACGCCTCTCTGCTTCTATCTTACCCCGGAGCAGGACGTCCCCCCCTCAGAGGAAGCAAGGTATTTACGGTGCGGATTTGTATATACGCCAACGGGGGAAAGTCGCCTTTCCCCCGCTCGATACATTATAACGCCGCTCACTCGTCCAGCTTGAGGACGGCTAGGAACGCCTCGGTGGGTATCTGCACCGTGCCGAGCTGGCGCATCTTCTTTTTGCCCGGCTCATGCCTCCGGCATGGCCTGTCGTTCGCTTCGCTCACGATTCGATTGTATTTCACGCCGCACAGCGGCGGCTCGCTCCCGCTCGCAAGAGGGCAAAAATCACTCGTCCAGCTTCAGCACTGCCAAGAACGCCTCCGTCGGTATCTGCAC
>DKYJ01000010.1:0-17733 GCA_002493305.1 Clostridiales bacterium UBA7103
CTCTCTGCACTCTCCCCATGTATATTTATACACAGCCGATAGATTTGCTTACGGTATAAAGCCGGGATTTTAAAAATCCCGGCTTTAATTATTGACAAACAATAATTTTTTGCTATAATGATTATCGTAAAACAATAATTGGAGGTGGAGATATGAGTAAGCGCGGAATTGTGGCGCTCGCAGTAATTCAAATCCTGCTCATCACGATGGCGGTTGCCGGCAGTGTGTATCCACAGTTTTATGTGGCGGCGTTTGGCTTTCCCTTTGCTCAGCTTGGCGCGCTTTTGCGCCTGCTTTTTCAAAACGGAAGAGTGGGCGGCGCTTTTGCGGCGCTGATTTGGGGCGCCGTGTCTCTTATGCCCGCGTTTTTGGCATTGAAAAATACTGGCAAAGAGGGGAGACGGGCGGAAAACGGTGCTCTATGGCTTATGTCGCTGTGCCTGTTTATCGGGCTTTGGGCGATGGCGGACGGGGCGCTTGTTGACCGCCTTATGCCAAATGGCGGGGCTGTAATGCTGTCGGTGAAAAGAGCAGTTATAGGCGGAGTGCTGTGGTCTATCATTGTCATGTGGGCGGTTTTCCGGCTGCTGCGTTATATCGCCGGGGGTGGAGAGAAGCGTCTTCTGCGCTGCATGAAAGGGGCAGTGTATGCCCTGTGCGTGGCCTTTGAGTTTGTACTTGCTTTTTCCGAGGTAGGCGGGCTTTACGCCGGTATTGCTTCTGCTCAGGGTGGAGCGGCTGTTTTTGCCGAGGTGATCTCCTTTATTATATGTGTCGTGCCCTATGCGTTTGATTTGTCTGTTGCCTCCGCAGGAATATCGCTGCTTGATAAGCTCGCCCCGGACAAGAGCACGGAGGCGGTACAGGCTTCGGAGAAGTTGGCGGCAAGGGCAAAAATGGCGCTCTATGTCTCCGCCGCGGTTATCCCGGCCTATAATATCTGCCGCGTGGCCTTTGCAGGGTATACAGGCTCTGTGGATGCCCATGTTGTCATCATGGTCGGCAGCCTTGCCTTTACTCTGGCGGCGCTGCTTTTGAGCAGACTTATCACGGAGAACAGGCAGCTGCGCGATGAGAACGACATGTTCGTATGAGGTGAGGCGCTATGGCGATAAAAGTCTGCCTTGACGAACTGCTGCGCCAGCGGGGGATGACCTCAAAGGAGCTTTGCGCCAGGATAGGCATAACGGAGGCGAACCTCTCCATTCTGCGCAGTGGCAAGGCCAAGGGCGTCCGCTTCGGGACGATAAATAAAATCTGCTATTACCTTGAGTGCGATGTGGGGGACATTTTGAAATTTGACGGGGAATTGGAGGCCGATGATGAAAACTAAGACAATTCTGCTTATATTTATTCCTGTTTTGGCACTTTGCTTCGCGCTTGGTGCGGCGGGAGTGCTGAAAATCGACAGCGCGGCGGAGAACCGGACGGAGGACAAGCTGGTGGGCGTTTTCCTCACGAGCGAGCACTTGGATATGCCTGCCGGGGAGGACAGAATTTACGCAGACGGCACGGAGTTTAATGGCCTTGAGGGCATACGCTGCTTTTTCACCCTGCAAGAGGACAGTGAGGGCAGCTATTTCGCCACCACAGCCGACGTCAGCGCGTCAGACCGCAGAGTGAATTATATAAGCAGCGACAGCGGCGAGAGGATTGAGCAGGAGCTGACCCTGTATATGCAGCGCCGCCCGGGGACCTGGACGCTGTTTATGAACCCTGTGCACCAGAGCGGCGACGGGGCTATCTACGTCCAAACCGGGCAGGGCATGAGCTGCCCCACAGATACCGCGGGGGAGACCGCCAGCACCAGTTTGTCCGAGGACAGCAGCATCACCGACGGCAGGGAGACCAAAACCGCCGGCAGCAGTGTTAAGGTTAACGTCAAGGTCATTGACGGCCCGGAGAGCGTTAGGATTTTGGAGTTTGACAGCGAAAACGCGCTTATCTCTGAGCAGAGTTTTGATACTGACGACGTGCCCGGGAGCATAAACCCAGATAGGGAGACGGCATATATCATTGTCGAGAGCCTTCTCGCCGGGGAGAGCATACAGCGGGAGCTTTATCAGCAAACTGACGAGTATCTGGAGACATTTTCCGGCGCGGATAAGGGCCTTTTGATAAAGCGGCAGACGGAGATAAAATGGTAAACGAAAGCGGAGTGTTTCTCCGCTTTCTTCATGTTTACAGGCGGGGAAAAATGTGGTATTATAGCACAGCCAATTGGCAGTATGAAAACGGAGAAAACTATGTTTGAGAAGCTGAAGCTGCTGAGAAATCAATATCTTGAGCTGTGCCGCCGCATGGAGGAGCCGGAGACTTATTCCGACCCCGGGGCTTTCGCGCGCTGCGAGCGGCAGAGCAGGGAGCTTGCGCCTATTGTGGAGGCCTATACCGCCTATGAGCAGGTCGAGGCGGACATGAAAGCCGCGCAGGAGCTTATGGAGGACGAGGAGCTGCGCGAGCTTGCGCAGGAGGAATACCGCGCGGCAAAGGTACGGCGTGAGCAGCTTGAGGAGCAGATAAAGCTCCTGCTCATTCCCAAAGACCCGAATGACTCAAAAAATGTCATCATGGAGATACGCGGCGGCGTTGGCGGCGAGGAGGGGATGCTCTTCGCGGCTGATCTTTTCAGAATGTACTCCCTGTATGCTGAGTCGAAGGGCTGGAAGATAGAGGTCGCCAATGTGAGCGAGACGGAGCTTGGCGGCATAAAGGAGATAAGCTTTGTCATCGAGGGCGAGGGGGCGTACTCAAGGCTCAAATTCGAGGCTGGGGGACACCGCGTCCAGCGCGTGCCGGTGACGGAGTCGGGCGGGAGGATACACACCTCCGCCGCCACTGTCGCTGTCCTGCCGGAGATAGAAGAGCTTGACTTCAAGCTTGATATGAACGACCTTAAGATCGACACCTACCGCTCCTCCGGCGCTGGCGGGCAGCATGTCAACAAGACCGAGAGCGCCATCCGCATCACCCATCTGCCCACTGGCACGGTGGTGGAGTGTCAGGACGAGCGCAGCCAGTATAAAAACAAGGACAGAGCTATGCAGATCCTCCGCTCCAAGCTCTATGAGGCGGAGCAGGCCAAGCAGAACGCCGCCGTTGCCGCAGAGCGCAAGAGCCAGATCGGCACCGGCGACAGGAGCGACAGGGTGCGCACCTATAACTTCCCACAGAATCGCGTGACGGATCACCGCCTGAGCGGGGATAGCAAGAATTTTAACATCGACGCTGTGATAAACGGCGAGCTTGACCCGCTGATAGACGCGCTGACCACCGCCCAACGGGCAGAGATGCTGAGCGCGCACACGGAGGCATAGATGAAAACAGAGCTTATCAGCCGCGATATTTCCCGTGCAGCCGAGCTTATACGGCAGGGGCGGCTTGTGGCCGTGCCGACAGAGACGGTATACGGCCTTGCGGGCAACGGTCTCGATGAGACGTCGGTCAAAGAGATATACGAGGTCAAGGGCAGGCCGGAGGTAAAGCCCCTGTCCCTTATGGTTCCGGGGCCGGAGGCTATGGAGCTGTACTGCAGGGACATTCCACCGCAGGCTACGACGCTTGCAAGGCGCTTTTGGCCCGGGCCGCTGACGATTATTTTAAAATCAAGGGAGAGCATTCCCCAAATCGTCCGCGCCGGGGGAGACACCCTCGGTCTGCGCTGCCCGGATCATCCGATGACCCTTGAGGCGCTGCGCCTTGCAAAGCTGCCGTTTGCAGCGCCCTCGGCAAATCCCTCCGGAGCGCCCAGCCCCAAATGCGCAGAAGATGTCATGGCATATTTTGACGGGAAGATCTCCGCCGTAATCGACGGGGGCGAGTGCGGCATAGGCCGGGAATCCACCATCATTGACATGAGCGCTGCGCCGTATAAGATCCTGCGGCAGGGGGCGCTTTCCGAGGAAGCAATAGTTGACGCGCTGACGGAGGAATTGACAGTTATCGGCATCACCGGCGGCACGGGCTGCGGCAAGACAACGGCGCTCAAGGAGCTTGAAAAGCGCGGCGCGCTGATAATCGACTGCGACGCGCTGTATCACGAGCTGCTTGAGAGCGATGAGCCAATGATAGCGGAGCTTAAGGCCAATTTTCCCGGCGCTGTTGTCGACGGGGTATTGGACAGAAAGGCTCTGGGCAGGATAGTATTCAGTGACAGTGACGCGCTCTTAAAGCTCAACGCCATAACCCACAGATATGTTGACATGGCTCTTACAGAGCGTTTGCGGCAGCATGCCATGGCGGGGGGCAGCCTCGCCGCAATCGACGCGATAGAGCTTATAAGCAGCGGGGTGAGCAAAAAATGCACCGCGACCATCGCCGTCACTGCCGACAGAGCGCTGCGTATACAGCGCATCATGGCGAGGGACGGCATCAGCCGGGAATACGCCGAGCTCCGGGTGGACGCGCAGAAGCCCGACAGCTATTTTGCCGAAAACTGCGACTATGTCATCAAAAACAACTCCGACCATGTGGAGTTTATAAACGGTTTTGACCGTATAATTCAGGAGGTATTGGAAAATGGATGAACTGAGAAACAAGCTGTTCTATCAGCAGAAAAACGGCTACGACCTTATCGACACCGATGAACGCCTCGCCGTGGAGGACTACTCCAGGGGCTACATGAGCTATCTCAACGACGCCCGTACCGAGCGGGAGGCCGTTGATCTGGCCATTGAGCTTGCCGAAAGCGAGGGCTTTGTGGAGTATAAGCCCGGCATGGCGCTCTCCGCAGGTATGAAGATTTATAAGAACAACCGGGGCAAGGCCCTGATGCTGGCTGTCATGGGCAAAAAGTCCCTGAGCGAGGGCGCGGTCATCGCGGGCGCCCATGTGGACGCTCCGCGCCTTGACCTCAAGCAGATAAGCGCTTATGAGTCTGACGAGCTGTGCTTTTTCAAGACCCATTACTACGGCGGCATAAAGAAATACCAGTGGGTGACTATCCCGCTGGAGCTGCATGGCGTTGTGGCGCTCAAGACCGGGGAGACCGTTCAGGTCTCTATCGGCCGCGAGAAGGACGAGCCGAAGTTTGTTATTACCGACCTGCTGCCGCATCTTGCGCAGGATCAGATGAAAAAGACCATGGCTGAGGGTATTACCGGCGAGGGGCTGAATATACTCATCGGCAGCACACCCTATGCCGACGAGGGCAGCGACAGGGTGAAGCTTGCGGTCATGAGTATTCTCTACGATATGTATGGCATAACCGAGGAGGACTTCCTCTCCGCGGAGCTTACCGCCGTGCCCGCTTTTGATGTGTGCGAGATCGGGCTTGACCGTTCTCTCATCGGCGGCTACGGCCATGATGACAGGGTCTGTGCCTATGCTGAGCTGAAGGCCATAATGGACGTTGATAACCCTGAGAGAACCTGCGTGTGTATTCTGGCGGATAAGGAGGAGATCGGCTCCGTTGGCGTCAGCGGTATGCAGAGCGCCGCCTTTGACTGCTTCATGGAGGATCTCTGCGCCGCAGAGGGCGTGGAGCTTCGCCGCTGCATGGAGAACAGCTTCTGCCTCTCCGCCGATGTATGCAACGCATATGACCCCCTGTACCCTGAGGTCTGCGAGAAGCGCAGCGCCGCCAAGATAAACTACGGCATGGGCATCTGCAAGTTCACCGGTGCCCGCGGTAAGTCCGACACCAACGATGCTTCTGCCGAGCTGGTGGCTCATCTGCGTCGCATCTTTGCCGAGGACGGCGTTGTGTGGCAGATGGCGGAGCTTGGTAAGGTCGATCAGGGCGGCGGCGGCACCATTGCGAAATTCATGGGCAACCGCAATATCGACACCATCGACGCGGGCGTACCGGTGCTGAGTATGCACGCGCCCTTCGAGGTAGTCTCCAAGTTTGACTGCTACATGACCTATAAGGGCGTGCTGGCGGCATACAAAGAGAAATAAAAACAGGAAAAGCTTTCAGCCGGAGTTTTTGCTCCGGCTGATTCAAGGCGTCTACATAGATCGACACCCTGAATGGATTGAATGCAGATAGGGGATTCCCGTCCCCTATCTGCGCTCTCCCCATGCAAATCTGTACACTGCCGATAGGTTTCTTTTGCAAGATGAATCATCTGAGGCGAAAGCCACAGATGATTTTTTTTAATTATGGCTCAAATGGGCAAAATATCCGCGAGGTGATATTTTGGACGAGATAAAAGAGCTTGGCAGCAGCAGTCAGGGGAGCATACACTGCCTGACAATCGTGGGTCAGATAGAGGGGCACCAGCTTCTTCCGGAGGACGCGAAAACCACGAAATATGAGCATATCCTGCCGCTTATCGCGGCGGTGGAGGAGTCGCCGGAGATAGAGGGGCTGCTTATACTTTTGAATACAATGGGCGGCGATGTGGAGGCCGGGCTTGCCATGGCGGAGCTTATCGCCGGAATGAAAAAGCCCACAGTCTCCCTCGTGCTGGGCGGCGGACACTCAATCGGCGTACCGCTGGCGGTGGCGGCAAAGCGAAGCCTTATTGCCCCCTCCGCCGCCATGACCATACACCCCGTGCGTGTAAACGGGGTCGTCATCGGCGTGCCGCAGACCTATAACTATTTCTCCCGCATACAGGAACGCATAGTCAGCTTTGTTACGGAGCATTCCAATATAAGCCGGGAGGACTATCTGCGCCTTATGACAAACACCGACGAGCTTGCAAACGACGTGGGCAGCGTTATCTATGGCAGGGAAGCTGTGGCTTTAGGGCTTATCGACTGTTTGGGTACTCTGTCCGACGCGCTGGACTGGCTGCACAGGCAGGGCAGAGATATAAACCTGTAACTTGCTGTTCTGCCGCCCTTGTTTTTATCGTATATTTATGGTAAAATCATTATAATTGTGCCAATGAGACGCCTCTCAAGTAAACGATGATTAAATCGACAATAGCGAACTGCGAGAGAATTTGTGTTCTGATGAAGGCGGTTTTTTGCAGCCATACTTTGTGTATTGCAAGAAAAACTGACAAAATCAGGGCGCAAATTGTCCGCAAAGCGCCTTGACGGTTTGTTCAGCGGTTACTCAAAGAAGCGGTATAAATATAATCTCAACGGGGGTGCGCCAATGAGCATTTGGAACGCGGTCATATTGGGACTTGTGCAGGGCTTGACGGAATTTTTGCCGGTGTCAAGCTCCGGGCATCTGTCCATTTTGAATAACCTTTTCAGCATGACCTTGACCGATGACGGGCATCTGTTCTTTGATGTGCTGCTCCATTTGGGGACGCTTGGCTCCATCTGCATTGTCTATTGGAAGGATATCAAGCAGATGTTTTTTGAGACCATCGGATTTGTAAACCTCGGCCCGCTTGCCGGGCACAGGCAGGAGCGTTACCCGGCGGCGAGAATGTTTTTCATGATAATCATGGCAACGCTCCCCCTGTTGCTTATCCTGCCGGTGAAGGACATGACAGAGACACTTTATTATAACAACATCTTCATCGGCGTCGCGCTGGTGCTCACAGGCTGCATGCTATATGTATCCGATAAGATGAAAGCCGGGAAAAAGACCGAGGGCGGCATCACAGTGCTGGACGCGCTGATCATCGGCCTGTGCCAGTGCGTGGCGGTGGTTCCGGGTCTCTCCCGTTCGGGGACGACAATTACCGCCGGGATAGCTACTGGGCTGCGCCGGGATTTCGCGGTGAAGTTCGCGTTTTTGATGAGCCTGCCCGCCGTGCTTGGGGCGAATATTCTTAGCTTTGTTGACGCCGCCCGGGAGGGCATCAACTGGGCCTGCGTTCCGGCGTATCTTGTTGGCATGGTCGTGGCTTTGGTCTCGGGCATCGCGGCCATAAGCCTTTTGAAGTACATCGCCCGAAAGGGCAAATTTGGCGGCTTTGCTTATTACTGCTGGGTAATGGGTGTGCTGTCCATAATACTTACGATGATTTTCTGAGGAAAGGGAATATTCATGGCTCAGAGCAAAAAAACTGCTTCAAAAACTAAACAGACTGCAAAAAAAGGCGAAACTAAGGCTAAAAAGCCAGCCAAGGCGGGGCAGCAGACCCCGCCTCCACCTCCACCGCCTCCGATACGGCGGGAGGTCTGGGGCGTGGTATGCGCTTTTCTGGCGATATTCATGCTCATCAGCTATTTTAACACCGACGGGGCATTTATCGCCTTTTTTGCCAATCTGATCAAAGGACTGATCGGCTGGGGCTTCTGGATGGCTGTACCCGCATTTTTCGTGATGTCTTACATACTTTTTACTCACAAGGGAAAGCCGGTGTCTCTGCGGATAAGCTGCGCCATGCTTCTGCCGGTCATTTTCGCGGCGCTTGCAAATCTCTGCATGTGCCCGTCCATGGTGGAGGACTTTGAACTCAAAGCCGCAGTGGGCAGCCTCTTTTTGCTTGGGCAGGCTATGGACTGCGGCGGCGTATTGGGCGGCCTTATCGCCACAGGGCTTGAGGCTGCATTCAGCGTATATGGTGCCATACCTATTTTGCTGGTGATTTTCATTGCACTGATCGTTGCGGTGTTCAAGCTCAACCCCCTTGAGCTTATGAAAAGAATGAAAACTGTCAGAGCCAAGGAATATGACCCTGAAATGTATAAGGACGCGGAGCCGCTGGACGATGACTTTTTAGCCTCCGTGAAGCCCAAAAAGGAGGAGACTCAAAAGAGCGTTCCTGCCCGGACAAAAAAGGAGCCCAAAATTGAGTATATGCCCGCAGGGTCATTTGTTGATATACCACTCGGGGAGGACGAGGACGCGCTGACGCTGCTCAACACCGGCAGCGGCAGCGGTGAGCCTTACAGCGTTCAACCCAGGCCTCGCCGCACGGTGAAAAGCAAGCAGGAGAGCATCGACGGCCTGACACCGCCTGCTCTCGGTAACATTGTGGACAAGGAGGGTGTCGATGTGGGGGACGGCTTTAAGGAGTACTCCATGAAGTCCCGAACAGCTCCCGCACCCAAGACTGTCACCGCGACAGCCGAAATAAGCGATCCGCCGAAAAGCCGCAGAGAAGTCCGCACCCAGGTGAAGAAGCAGGCGGAGGAGGTTGCTGCCACAGTGGCCGCGGTCGAAGGAGAGGAAGGGGACTATGTGTTCCCGCCCACTTCGCTTTTGCAGAGCGGAGGCAGCGCAGCGGTTGACGCCCGGGAGGAGATGAACCTCAATAGGGAGCGCCTTGAAAGCGCCATACACAGCTTTGGTATAAGCGCCGCCATAGTGGGTGTTACCCGCGGGCCGACGGTCACAAGATACGATCTTGAGCTTGAGCAGGGCGTGAAGCTCGCGAGAGTGACCAATCTTTCCGACGATATCGCTCTTGCGCTGGGCGTACAGAGCGTGCGCATCGCACCGACGCCGGATAAGATATCAACCGTTGGCATCGAAGTGCCTAACCGTGTTGTCAGCCCTGTGCTGCTGAGGGATATTCTTGAATCGCCCCGTTTTATTTCAGCCAAGTCCAAGCTCAGCTTTGCACTGGGCAAGGACATCGGCGGCGAGTGCATTGTGGGCAATATCTCAAAGCTCCCCCATATGCTCATCGCGGGTACTACCGGCTCCGGTAAATCCGTGTGTATGAATTCTCTGATCCTGAGCCTTCTTTATAAATCCCGGCCTGACGAGGTGCGCCTTATCATGGTCGATCCTAAGATGGTGGAGCTGGGAATATACAACAGCATTCCGCATCTCTATGTCCCGGTTGTGACCGACCCGAAGAAAGCGGCTGGCGCTCTGCAGTGGTCGGTTGTCGAGATGATGAAGCGTTACAGCCGCTTCGCGGAGCTGGGCGTTCGCAATCTGGAGGGATATAATGAGGCGCAGATCGCGGCGGGAGAGCCGACAATGCCGCACGTGGTCATTGTGATAGACGAGCTGGCAGACCTTATGCTTGTGGCCTCAAAGGAAGTGGAGGAGAGCATCTGCCGCGTGGCTCAGATGGGTCGCGCCGCCGGTATGCATCTTGTCATTGCCACTCAGCGCCCCTCCTCCGATGTTATAACCGGCCTTATGAAGGCCAATATACCCTCCCGCATAGCTTTCGCGGTGTCATCTTCCCTTGAAAGCCGGATAATCCTTGACCAGACCGGCGCAGAGAAGCTCATTGGCCACGGCGATATGCTCTTTGCCCCGCTGGGCGGAGGAAAGCCCAAACGTATTCAGGGCGCGTTCGTCTCCGATGAGGAGCGCGAGGCGGTGGTCAACTTTATAAAGCAGCACTCAGGCAGTACTCAGCGCAACGGCGAGATAGAGGAGTTTATGAACAAGGCCGCCGAGGAAAAGCCCTCCGGGGACGGCGGCAAGGCCGCAAAAGACGAGGGCGGCGCGGAGAGTATAGACGATATGCTGCCGCAGGCGGTGGAGGCCGTTTTGGAGATAGGCTCCTGCTCGGTATCCATGCTCCAGCGGCGCATAAAGCTGGGCTACTCTCGTGCGGCGCGCATCGTTGACCAAATGGAGGAGCTGGGCATTGTCGGCCCCTATGAGGGCGCAAAGCCACGGCAGGTGGTCATTGACAGAGCCGGCTGGCAGGCGCTCCAGGTGCGCCTTGGGCTTATTGAGGACGAGGGAATGGCTCTCGCCGCCGAGATGAGCGCCGAGGACGATGAAGCCCTTGAGCCCTATGATTTTGATGAGAATAACAGCGACTGGTGAGCGTGCTTATGAACGGATTAAGCCCTAAAATGACATTGCAGCAGATCAACCGCATCAGTATTTTGGGTCTTGCCCACATAGGCGACGGAGTGTATGAGCTGCTGACACGCACATATCTGTGCGCTAAAGGGGTGACGGCGGTGCAGGATATGCACAGGAAGACCGTCGCCATGGTGAAAGCCCCCGCGCAGGCCGCTGCGGCTGAAAAGCTGCTGCCGATGCTTACGCAGGAGGAGACGGCAATTTACAAGCGCGGGCGCAACGCCCATGTAAACTCTGTTCCCCAGCACGCGGAGCTTGCGCAGTACCACGCCGCAACGGGGCTTGAGGCGCTGTTTGGCTGGCTGTACCTCCAGGGTGAGACAGAGAGAATAAACCGGCTTTATGCCGCGATAACGGAAGAATAACTATGCCGCTTGACGCAATAACTTTATCTGCCGTGTGCGATGAGCTGTCGCAGAAGCTCATCGGCGGCAGGATCGACAAGGTTCAGCAACCTGAAAAAGATATGTTGATTCTCTCCCTGCGCTCGCAGGGGGAGAATCTTCGTCTGCTTATTTCCGCTGGGACAGGCAGCGCCCGGGCACATTTTACCCACAGCGATTTTGAAAATCCCGCTGAGCCGCCCATGTTCTGTATGCTCATGAGAAAGCACCTTGTGGGCGGGCGGATAAACGCCGTCACCCAGCCGGATATGGAGCGTATGCTGGTCATTGATTTCAGCTCCCGGGACGAGCTTGGCATCAGCGAGGACAAAAAGCTTGTCATTGAGATGATAGGCCGCAGCTCCAATGTGGTCCTGGTGGGGGAGGACGGGCGCATAATTGACTGTATGCGCCGGGCGGATTTCGGCGGGGACGCACTGCGCCGCATGCTCCCGGGCATGATCTACCGCCTGCCGCCGAGACAGGACAAAGCACCGTTTATGGGCACAACACCGGAGCAGAGGCTTAATATGATGCAAAACGCTGACCATGGGCAGAGCATTGATAAGTGGCTTCTCGACAGCTTTTCCGGCCTTTCTCCGCTTGTTTGCAGGGAGCTTGCCTTCCGCTGCGCAGAGAGTTATGACCGCCTTCCCGCCGCCATGGACGCGCTGTGGGAGACAGTCACAAACCGCGAGCTCGTGCCCGCTATGCTTATAAGAGACGGCACGCCCGCGGATTTCAGCTTTATGCCGATAAGCCAGTACGGCGCCGCCGGGCAGACGGAGCTTTACCCGGATTTTTCAAGCCTGCTCGACAGCTTCTATTCCCGCCGGGAAAAACAGCAGCAGCAGCGCCGCCGTTCAAAGGAGCTTAGCCGCAGCGTACGTAATATGCACGACAGGCTCCAGCGCAAGTTGAATGAACAGCGCCGGGAGCTCAAGCGCACCGAGGATAAGGAGGATATCCGCAAAAAAGCGGAGCTTATCACCGCCAATATCTACCGGCTAAAAAAAGGGGAGCGCCGCCTTGTCTGTCAGGATTATTACAGTGAGGGCTGCCCGGAGATAGAAATTGAGCTTGACCCGCTGAAAACACCCCAGAAAAACGCATCCTCCCTTTATAAACAGTATAACAAGCTCAAGGGCGCCGAGGAGCATTTGACGGTGCTTATCGAAAAAGGGGAGAGGGAGCTTGAATACCTCAGCAGCGTGATGGACGAGCTTGAAAGGGCCGAGAGCAGCGCCGACATCGAAAGCATCCGCCGGGAGCTGACTGCTCAGGGCTATATCCGCCCTTCAAAAGGGGAAAGACCCCACCGTGTGAAGGAGCAGGCTCCGCTGCATTTTATGACCGACGACGGATTTACGGTGATAGTCGGACGCAGCAATGTGCAGAATGACGAGCTAACGACCAGAACCGCCCGGCGCACCGATTATTGGCTGCACACAAAAAATATCCACGGCAGCCATGTTATCCTCTGCTGTGAGGGAGAGGAGCCGAGCGAGCTTGCCATCACACAGGCGGCGGCTCTGGCGGTGTACTACTCGCAGGCTCGAGAGGCCGGCAGCGCTCCGGTAGATTACACCATGGTGCGTTTTGTTCGCAAGCCTTCTGGCGCCCTGCCGGGGAAAGTGATCTACACAAACCACCATACCCTTATCGCGAGCTGTGACGAGGCTTTGGCCGAAAGGCTTCGCCGGAATTAAGAAAACGCGAGGATACGGTTCCGTATCCTCGCGTTTTTTTATCCTATTTTTCAAGCTCATCGCAGTCATCACCGCCCATGGCGTCATACAGCGCGTCATGAATGCAGGGGTAATACTCACTTGGAATCTCGGACAGCTTTTTGAACATGGGGGAGAAGTGGTAGAGCAGAATTTTTTTTGAATACTGGTCGTATAGCTCCCGCCCCAGAGAAGTGACACTGAGACTGTAATTTTTGCGGTTGCCGGGAAGGTGACTTTTCTCAAGCAGGCCTTTGGAGATCAGGCGATTGACGATTTTTGTGAAATTACTGCGGCTTACACCGAGACGGGAGGCAATCGCGCTCAAGCTCTCCGTTTTACCCTCCGCCTCAAGAATATATTCAACGACCTGAATCTGGGCGAAGGAGTAGAACACGCCTTTGTACTCCATTTTCTCCGCTTTGTATGCCGCGGCGTAAATATTACAGTAGTGAATCAACCCGTCGATAACATCGCGGTATTCACCCATCCATTCAAGCTTCAAAGTGCTTCTCCTTTAATTTTGTTTTTGCGCGTCTGCAACGGATATAACATACTCATAAAACAGCTCAGAATCTTCTTCGGTAAAATAAAAAGAAATAAATCTGTGTGTTACCGGGAGCGTGAAATATATGTGCGTGAATCCACCGGAACAGGAATCACCCACCAAAAGCGGTATTTCTTCCGGCGCAAGGCATGAATGTGTTAAGTCCATTATGCACGATGAATTGCGAATATAGCTATACAGAACTTCAGCGGACTCATGGCTCCTGATCTCAAAGGTGCGGAGGATCCCATCTTCGAATGTCACAATATCTTGCCCGGCGAAATCAATTTCCTTATCAAGCTGCGATATGGCAATATTTTTATAGAGGTTCTTTGTGAACTCAGTCGCCTCTCCGGATTCAGGGATATGCAGGATCACAGCCGCGGAGATCATAAGAAACAAAACCGGAAGAACACATATCAAAATGACTTTTTTCTTCATCGTTTCTTACTCTCCGTAAAAAGAAGTGCTTTCAAGGTAAAACTGTTTACAGCATATTGTACCAAATATACACCAAAAATACAAGCAATAGTTTTTTTGTTGCCACAGGACACAAAAAACTATTGCATTTTTTTACGTAGTATTGTAAAATACAGTCAATGTTTCCAGTGGAAACAAACGTACAAAATTATGGGAGGAAAAACAGTGAAACTCAAGAAAAAAACATTGACTTTGCTATGCGTCGCTTTGGCGCTTATCCTGCTGGGCAGTGTGCTGGCAGGAGTGTTCAACTCCGGCGCGGGGGCAACTAGGGTCAGCCGCATCCGCTTTGACGGCGGGCATGGCGAGCTCAGCGGGCTTCTCTATATGCCCAAGGACGCTTCGGCGGAGAACCCCAAGCCCACTATTATTGTCACTCACGGCTATCTCAACTCTGCTGAGATGCAGGACGCAAACGCCGTGGAGCTTTCCCGCCGCGGATTCGTAGTGCTGGCTCTCGACCAGTACGACCACGGTCACTCCAAGCTCAGCCACGAGAACTACTCCGATGTCAGCTTCTTCGGCGTTTGGCTGCCCTTCTGGGTCAACTCCATGAATGACGCCGTGCAGTATATGTACGAGCAGCCATATGTCCTCAAGGACGAAAACGGTAACGGCATTATCGGCGTTACCGGCCACTCTATGGGCGGCTTTTCGAGCACCATGGCCCTGTGCATGGACGAGGCGCAGGCTGCCGAGACCGGTGTCAGAAAGATTTACGCCGGCCTTACCGAGGGCTCTGACTTCTCTTACACCAGCATTGTTGGCTTTGACGCGGCCACGGCTGACGCTTTGGGCGGCGGACGCATCATGGGTAAGGTCTGCGCCCAGTATGATGAGTTCTTCTTCAATGATCCCACCGTTGAGGGCGGCACCGTGCGCCACAAGGACTATGTCTCCACTCCCGACGGCATGACCTTCCTCCAGCAGAGCGAGCCTGCGCAGGCAAACACTTGGTACGACACAGCCGACGGCGGCCGCCGCATCATCTATCAGCCTGCCCAAACTCACCCTTGGAACCACTTCTCAGCCGAAACCACCGGCTATGCCGTGTCCTTCTATATGACCGCCTTTGCCGATTATGCGGACGGCCTTAAGGACATTGCTCCCTCCAGCCAGATGTGGCAGTGGAAGGAGGCCTTTGAGTGCGTGGCTCTGGTAGGCTTCATCATGCTGCTCATCGCCGTGGCTTCTATTCTCATAGAGCTGCCCTTCTTCAGCAAGGCGAAGAGCGGCGAGCTTGCCGTCAAGCCCTCCGTCACTGGCGGAAAGAAGGCTGTCACCGCCATTGTACTCATTGTCGCGGTGCTGCTGCCTGCGGTTGTATTTGAGCCGCTTATGGACGGCGGCGCGCAGAGCGTCATCGTTCAGATCCTGTTCTACGCCGGTCTGCTTGTCGTGGTCGGAGGCGTAGTAGCCCTTATAATCAACCTCACCAAGGCCAAAGAAAAGGCAATGACAGTTGGCAGCGTCGTGATGATCCTCGCGGGCGGTCTGCTGGCCCTTGTGTGCAAGCTGCCCATGTACCAGAATTACGGCTTCTGGACGGCTCCCGGCCTTAACAGCATTGCCTACTGGACTATCGGCTGCGCGCTTATAAGTCTCTGCATCCTCAGCACTGTTTATATCTGCATGAAGGCCAAGGACGGCTTCCGCTTTGCCGATTATGGCGTGAGCTTCAAGCCCATGGTCATTGTGGCCGGCCTCTGCACCGCTCTCGTCACCGTAGTGCTGGGCTATGCGGTTCTGTTCCTGATGGACGCGCTCTTTAAGGCGGACTTCCGTATCTGGACATTTGCGTTCAAGACCTTTGACGCGAACATTCTTCCCGCGATCCTCCGCTATCTGCCCACTTTCCTGCTGTTCTACATAATTTCCACAGCGGGCATCACCGTGAACACCAACACCGAGAAGCTCCAGGGCGTCAAGGGTTATCTGCTCGCCATCGCCCTAAACGCTGGCGGCGCGGCGCTCTGGCTTGCGGTGCAGTATATCGCTCTGTTCGCTGGCGGCGTGGCGGCCTTCCCCGGCAGCGCCCTGTCCGGCATAGAGCTGGTTGCAATGGTGCCGACGCTCGCGATCGCGGCTGTCATCTCCCGCAGCCTCTATAAAAAGACCGGCAACATCTGGACGCCCGCTTTCCTCAACGCAATTCTCATGACCACAATGGCGGTTGCAAACACCATGGTCGCTTTCAGGTAAAATTCCATAAATGCAAATCTCCCCGGAAAAAGTCCGGGGAGATTTTTCTCTATTTAATGATTCAGTCCGCAAACAGGGGAGAGGAAAGGTAGCGCTCGCCGGTATCAGGCAAGAGAGCGACGATGGTTTTGCCCTTGTTCTCAGGCCGTTTTGCAAGCTCTAAGGCCGCGTGGAGCGCAGCACCAGAGGATATTCCCACCAGCACGCCCTCTTTGCGCCCTATCAGCTTTCCGGCTGCAAATGCGTCATCATTTTCAACGGCAATGACTTCGTCATAGAGCTTGGTGTCCAATACATCGGGGACAAAGCCTGCCCCTATGCCCTGAATTTTATGGGAGCCGGCAATACCGCGACTCAGCACGGGGGAGGAGGCAGGCTCAACAGCAACAACCTTTATCTCCGGCTTTTTCTCCTTGAGAAACTGTCCCACGCCGGTAATAGTACCGCCGGTACCGACGCCTGCCACAAAGAAATCAAGCTCTCCGTCCGTATCCTCCCAAATCTCGGGGCCGGTCGTCGCCTTGTGCGCGGCAGGATTTGCTGGATTGACAAATTGACCGGGAATGAAGCTGTTTGGAATTTCCTTGGAAAGCTCATCTGCCTTTGCAATGGCTCCCTTCATGCCCTTGGAGCCGTCCGTAAGCACAAGCTCGGCGCCATAGGCCTTCATGAGCTGGCGGCGCTCAACGCTCATAGTCTCCGGCATAACGATAATGATACGGTAGCCCCTCGCGGCGGCAACGCTTGCAAGGCCTATGCCGGTGTTGCCCGAGGTGGGCTCAATGATAACGGAATCGGACTTAAGAAGCCCCCGAGCCTCGGCATCGTCTATCATAGCCTTTGCAATGCGATCCTTCGCGCTGCCGGCAGGGTTAAAATATTCAAGCTTTACAAGGATACGCGCTTCAAGCTTTTCTGCTTTTTCTATGTTAGTCAGCTCAAGCAGGGGAGTCCTGCCAATAAGATGGTCAACGGATTTATATATCTTACTCATTTTTTGATTCCTCCAGATAAATAAATTATTTTTTTCCAAACGAGAAAACAAAGGTCAACATCGTCTTAAATTAAAAACTTGATACCTCATAATAAAACCAACCTCTTCAATAGGTATGTAGGAATATTAACATTGAAACTTTGCTTTGTCAATAAAAAAATATTGTTTTTGATCTATTCGTGGGTTATAATCATACTGAAATGGAGGGTTGCCTATGCTGATTTCTACTCGCGGCAGATACGCTCTGCGTGTTCTGACGGATATGGCTGAGCATCAGGCGGCGGGATACGTACCGCTTAAGGAGATTGCGGCGCGTCAGGAAATTTCTGAAAAATATCTGGAGAGCATCGTCAAAGCACTTGTGGCGGATGGGGTGCTTGTGGGTCTGCGCGGCAAGGGCGGCGGTTATAGGCTCGTAAAAGCACCGGACGAGTATAAAGTTGGCGACATCCTTCGCCTTATGGAGAACGGCCTTGCCCCGGTTGCCTGCCTTGAGGATGGCGCACAGCCCTGTCAACATATGGCAGAATGCCGGACGCTTCCCATGTGGCGAGGGCTCAATACTGTCATAAACGATTACCTTGATAAGTTCTCTATCGCGGATTTGATGAAGAGGGAAAACGATAACTTTGATTTTGTAATTTAGCCGATCCTCTCACCTGATATGGTGCGATTATAGTTGACTATTTCCACCGCTTATGCTAAAATAAGCTCTGCTTGACGCTGGTATAGCTCAGTCGGTAGAGCAGCTGATT